>JAKOMP010000046.1 GCA_022241785.1 Cyanocohniella sp. LLY
ATCGCCGCCTGAAAATTTTTAAGATTTTTGGTGATACATATCGTAATCGCCGTCGTCGTTATGGTCTGCGTTGTAACTTACTGGCAGCAATTTATAACTATGAGTTAAATTTAGCAGTTACAAAATGCCAGCCTTTAAATATAACATAAAAGTAATTTTGCAAGAGGTCTATTATGAAAATCGCCTTTATTGTCAATCAATTTCCTACTTTATCTGAAACTTTTGTTTTAAATCAAATAACAGGTCTAATTGAACGTGGTCATGAAGTTGAAATCTATGCCGACCAGCCAGGAGAAACTCAAAAATATCATCCAGATGTAGATAAGTACAAACTTTGTGAACGCACTTGCTATATTGGCAGACCACATAATCGATTATTGAGAATACTCAAATTGTTTAGACTGCCATTGGCAAATTTTTTAAAAAATCCCTCTGTATTTTTCAAAGCATTGAATGTTAGTAAATATGGCTTAGAGGCTAAGTCACTAAGATTATTATATGCATCTGCCCATTTATTAGGTAGACAAGCTAAATATGACATTATTCATGCACACTTTGGTCCTAATGGACAGAAAGGTTTATTTTTAAGAGATATTGGTGTAATTGAAGGAAAAATTGTAACGACTTTTCATGGATATGACGTATCAAAGTATATTAAGTTAAATGGAAATAATATTTATAAACCATTATTCACTCATGGAAATATCTTTTCTCCCATCAGTAATCAGATGAAATATAGATTATTAGAGCTAAATTGTGATGAAAAGAAGATAATCATACATCGAGTAGGAATTGATTGTAGTAAATTTTCCTTTACTGCACGACATCAACCAGAAAATGGCAAGGTTAAAATACTAACAATAGCTCGTTTAGCTGAAAAAAAAGGAATTGAGTACGGTATTCTTGCCGTATCTAACCTGATAAAAATTGGAATAAATGTTGAATATAATATTGTTGGTGATGGTCCTTTAGCTAAAGATATACAAAATCTTATTAAAAAATTAAATATTAGTAATTATGTCAAGCTATTAGGTTGGAAACAACAGCAAGAGGTTATTTCAATCATGGATAACTCACACATATTTTTAGCCCCGAGTATAACGAGTGAAACAGGTGATCAGGAGGGCATACCTACTGTGATTATGGAGGCTATGGCTATGGGGTTACCAGTGGTCAGTACTTATCACAGCGGAATTCCCGAATTAGTTGAAAATGGTGTTTCTGGTTTTCTAGTACCAGAAAAAAATGTGGATGCTTTAACTGAAAGATTGCACTATCTGCTTAAACATCCAGATATGTGGGGTGACATGGGTCGAGCCGGGAGGAAATTTGTAGAGTCGCACTACAATATAGATACATTGAATGAGCAACTAGTTGAAATTTATCAAAATATAGTTCATACAAAAAACGAAAAGAACACTGTTATTACAGCCACTCTGTAGAGTCAAATTAATGCACGATAAATTTAATTCTTTTATCTCAGTGATTATTCCAGTCTTTAATGACTCCGAAAGACTCAAGTTGTGTTTACAGGCTTTAGATAATCAAACTTATCCTCAAGATTTATATGAAGTTATTGTGGTTGATAATGCTTCACAAGAAGATATTAAGAGTGTAACTATTCAATTTAAACAGACTAAATTTTGCTATGAAAATCAACCTGGGTCTTATGCAGCTCGGAATCAAGGTATTTCAGTAGCAAATGGAGATATTCTTGTATTTACCGATTCAGATTGTATACCTGCTTTGGATTGGATTGAAAAAGGTGTAAAAAGTCTACTAAGTAGACCTAATTGTGGATTAGTAGCTGGTAGGATAGACTTTTTTTTCAAAAACCCAGACAAACCAACCCCAGTAGAACTTTATGAAAGTGTTGAGTTGCCTTTCAATCAAGAACTTAATGTCAACAACAATCACTTTGGCGTAACTGCAAATCTTTTTACATTTAAGTATGTAATTGAAAAGGTTGGTAGTTTCGATGATAAGCTAAAATCAGGTGGCGATCGCCAATGGGGAGAACAAGTTTTTCAAGCTGGTTATACACAGATTTATGCTGACGATGTTTGTGTAAAACATCCTGCTAGAAGCTCTTTTTCTCAACTTTACAAACGAATGGCTCGTTTTGTTGGTGGTAAACATGATTTGATGATGAGTGAAAATCCTTCAGCATTAGAAATATTTCAAGATATAATTTCCACCTTTAAACCACCCTTTAGAAGTTTGTATAGAATTTGGATAAATCAGGAAATATACGGAGTTAAACAAAAAATTAAATTTATATCAGTAATGTTTTTTATTAGATATGTCGTTGTTTTTGAAAAAATGAGGCTCTACTTGGGCGGTAATTCTAGCAGAGATTAGTTGGAAATCATATTTTTTATTTTATCAATTAAAATAAGATATTCACAAGCAGAATTATTATGAATAAGCAAGTAGACAAACCTGAAAATTATCCCTTAGTTAGTATTATCATAGGTAACTATAATTATGAGCATTTTATCACTCAGGCAATAGATAGCGCACTCAACCAAACCTATGAAAATATTGAAGTTATTGTTGTAGATGATGGTTCACAAGATAAATCGCGTGATATTATTGCAAGTTATGGAGATCGAGTAATTCCTGTATTAAAAGAAAACGGTGGACAACCATCGAATTATAATGCAGGTTTTGCATCTAGCCAAGGAGATATTATTTGTTTTCTAGATTCTGATGATATATTTTTACCTAACAAAGTAGCCGACATTGTCAGTATATTTAATTCTTCCAATGAAATTGGTTGGTGTTTTCATAGCCTCAAATTAACAGATGAAAAATGTAATCCTTTAAACATAATTACTACAAAAAACTACATTTCTCGTGAATGTGATTTTCGAGAAAGGATTCAGGCTGGTAGAATACCTCCTCATCTTCCTCCATCATCTGCACTATGTTTCCAAAGATGGCTACTAGAAAAAATTCTGCCCATGCCAACAACCAAAGCAACTCCTGGAAGTGATCATTATGTTAAGTTTATGGCAGTAGCTCTTAGTAAGGGGTTCATATTAGATAATGACCTAACATTACAAAGAATACATGGCAGTAATATGGGAACATTGAGAAGTGATGTCCGAAAAATAAGAGCTAGAGAGTATACTTATACAGGCTTATGGATTAGGCAAGAATTTCCAACACTTAGAGGGTTTGCTAACAAGTTACTCTCTGTGGCAACTGCCTTGAATTGGATAAATGGCAATAGTGATATTGAAAATACTAAAGCTATCGACAGCTATTTATCTTTGAGTTACAAGTTAGAAAAAATGAATATTTATTTACGAGCATTATATTATTACTTAAACTCACTATTAGGTCGTAAATAACGTTTTATACTTATGCCTAATTCTCATATGATTATATTTACTGGTCGCCTCTTACCCAAATCAGAAACTTTTATCCGTTCTCAAGGAGAATGTTTACAGAATTTGACTCCTTACTATGTAGGTGCGCGGCTAGTTCAAGGATTAACCCTACCGCCTGAACGGATGATTGTCATAAATCAAGGTAGTTTCTTTGGTTCAGTACAAGAAATTATTTTTAAGTTATTTGGTTTCGCACCAAAATTATATGGGCAAATCAAGGCGTTGAATCCTGTTCTCCTCCATGCCCATTTTGGAGTATGTGGGACTTTAGCTCTTCCTTTGGTACGGTTTTTGCAAATCCCAATGATTGTTACCTTTCATGGACTTGATGCCACGATGACAGACGAGTATGCTCGGCGTGAGTCTATTAGTACGCGGGTTTACCTCAAACGGCGAGAAGCACTCAAACAAGAGACGCCGTTATTTATTGCTGTATCTGAATTTCTCAAAGCAGAACTTGTTAAAAAGGGTTTTCCACCAGACAAGATTTTGGTGCATTATATCGGCGTAGATACAGAACTATTTCAACCAGATCCTAGGATTAATCGTGAATTGGTGGTATTGTTCGTTGGTAGGCTCGTTGAAAAAAAAGGCTGTGAGTACTTAATTCAGGCAATGGCAATAGTACAGTCAGCTCTTCCTGACGTGAAATTGGTAATTATTGGTGATGGGCCACTCCGGGCTTCTTTGGAAAATTTAGCTAAGTTATCACTCAAGAATTACAATTTCCTAGGTGTTCAAGCGCCAGAGGTTGTCAGACACTGGATGCAGGTAGCCAAAGTTTTTTGTGTTCCTAGTATTAGAGCAACATCAGGTGATTCTGAAAGTTTTGGTATAGTCTTTGCTGAAGCTCAGGCAGTAGGTTTACCGGTAGTTAGCTTTGCCAGTGGCGGGATTCCCGAGGTAGTAGCACATAATGAAACTGGCTTTCTAGCTGCTGAACGTGATGATCACAGTTTGGCTGATTACATTTTGCAGCTACTAAAAGACCCTGTTCTTTGGCAACGCTTGAGTTACAACGGTCGGCAAAGAGTGGAAAATATTTTCAATCTCCAGAAGCAAACACAGGCTTTAGAAAATATATATCAAGCAGTTATAAAGCATGAAATTTGAGTAAAAAGATAAAGGTGAATAACAAAATTTACTTAACTTTTGCATACTAATTTAATTAGTAAATTAAAAACAATAAAAATTTTTAAAATTTTATTTCCTGCATTAGTAAACTAAAAAATAAGTTGAGTTAGAACCGCTAAATACTTCAATTCTTATGTGTGTATACGAACATGAACATTTATTTGTATCTAAAAAACTTTCCCCCATCAGGCGATAAAGTCAGACTACCTCAGGGAACAATTAAGGCTGTACATGGTTTAGCTTCTGGACTGGTAAAATGCGGAGCAAAAGTAAAGGTATTATGCGAAACAGATCCGTCTCAAAAGGTTTCATACCAAACAGAAGCTGGTTATGAAATAATAGCTTTTGGTAGTTCAAATAGGAATCCACGAAAATTTAAAATCTCATCTGAGTTGCAAGACTACATTCGGGATAATCTAGATGAAACAAGCCTCGTAATTTTGAATGGTATCTTTCATGCTGGAGTTTACTCCCTGTCTCGTGTACTTCATAAGTATAAAGTACCGTATATTATCGCACCACACGATCCATATAGTCCGGCGATTTTTAGGAAAAACTTTCAGTTAAAGTGGCCTTATTGGTTTCTTTTTGAGCGTAAAATGTTGCGTCAAGCTAAAGCTATTCAAGTTTTAGATTCTCGACATGAGGAATTTATACGCAAATTAGGAGTTAATACTTCAGTTTTAGCCATACCTAATGGCTTTTCTCCAAAAGACGTTTATCTAGAGTCATCGCTACATTGGCAACACGATAGTAATTTAAGTAAGGCAAAATTATTTTTCTTGGGTCGTTTAGATTCATACAACAAAGGATTAGATTTGCTTATAGATGCATTTGCTCAGTTGGACTCTAGAGAAAATGCTTATCTAACAATTCAAGGACCTGATTGGGGAGATAAGCAGAGTTTACAAACGCAAGTTGAAAAACTTAATCTTGGAAAGAACATATCTTTTCTTGACCCTAATTTCGCTCAATCCCCTTCTTTATTAATACAAAACTATGATGTTTTCTGTATTCCTTCTCGTTTTGAGGGTTTTAGTCTAGCTGCGCTAGAAGCTATGTTAGCCGGACGTGTTTTACTAGTTTCAAGCATTGCAGGTATTGCACCCTATGTTGAAGCAAGTGACTGTGGCGTTGTAGTTACACCAGAAGTATCAGCTATTAAGTTAGGAATTATGAAGCTATTTCAACGTCGTTCAGAGTGGAAAGAAATGGGGTTGGCAGGACGACGTTATGCCCTTGAAAATCTCCAGTGGGATAAAATTGCATCTGTTGCTTTAAAACAGTATCAGCAGCTATTTTTATAGTTTTGAACATAAACATAGTCTTTTACACTTTTGCCAGAATATGCATGGCAAATTATTTATTGAAAAAATATATATATTTGGAGGTTGAATATAGTGAGTAAAAAATTAAAAGTGCTTATTTCCGCATATTCTTGTAGGCCGAAAATGGGATCTGAACCAGGAGTAGGTTGGAATATGGTTCGTGAGTTAGCCCAGTATGGACAAGAAGTATGGGTTATTACCCGTCTAGACAACCAACCTAGTATTGAAACTGAATTAGCCAGCAAACCAATTACTGGACTTCATTTTGTGTACCATGACTTGCCTGTGTGGGCTAGATGGTGGAATCGGGGGCAAATTGCACTATATTTCCACTACTATCTTTGGCAAATTGGAGCATATTTCACAGCTAGTAAATTTCATCACAATATTGGTTTTGATTTAGTACACCATATTACCTATGGTAGGTACTGTTTTCCTAGTCTTTTATCTTTGTTGCCAATACCTTTTATTTGGGGCCCATTGGGAGGTGGAGAAGCAGCACCAACGTCATTTCGGCGAGATTTTCATTGGAGTGGAAGGTTCTACGAAACTTTAAGGGACTTGAGCCGTTGGATAGGTGAGCGCGATCCTTTTGTCAGACTGACTGCCAAAAAAAGTGCTGTAGCTATAGTTTGCACATCAGAAACTGCTGCTTGTGTAAAATCTTTAGGTGCAAAAAAGATTGAAACTATCTTGGGACAAACAGGTGTGAATCAAGAAGATATTGCTCAATTTAAACAAAGTGATATTCTCTGTTCAGAGGCGCCAATCCGATTTATTAGTATGGGACGTTTACTTCATTGGAAAGGATTTCACCTGGGATTACGCGCCTTTGCTTTGGCTAATTTAGAGCATGGGGAATATTGGATTATTGGAAACGGCCCAGAACGCAAGCGACTAGAGGCTTTAGCGGACAAATTGGAAATTGCTGACAAAGTACGTTTTTTAGGAAGTTTAGCGCGTGAAGAAGCATTACCAATTTTGGCAGAATGTTGTGCTTTAGTACACCCTAGTTTGCATGACTTCTCTCCTACAGTATGTATAGAAGCAATGGCAGCAGGTGTTCCAGTAATTTGTCTTAACTTAGGAGGACCTGCCTTTCAAATAACAGAGGAGACAGGTTTTATAATTTCTCATGATACCCCTGAAAAAGCAGTGCAAGACATAGCACAGGCAATGACTTGTCTAGCCCAAAATTCAGAACTGCGGATAAAAATGGGTCAAGCAGGGCCAAAGCGAGTGAGTGAATTATTTATGTGGGATATTAAAGCTAAATCTTTAGCACATCTCTATGAAAAAATTGTTCATGATACTGAGCACAGTAGCAAAGCTTTAGCTTAAAGGCACAGTAAAAAAGGCCATGCGAATTTTAAGCATACATAACAACTATCAAATTCGTGGCGGTGAGGACGAATCCCGCGAGTCAGAGGAACGACTATTACGGGAAATGGGTCATGAAGTTGATGTCTATCAAGAACACAATGAGCGGGTAGCCGCTATTGGATCGGTACCAATGGCACTAAGAACCATATGGTCAATAGAGTCTTACAACATAGTCAAAGAGAAACTTAGGAAATCTGCCCACGATTTAGTCCATATTCAGAATTTTTTCCCTTTAATTTCTCCATCTGTTTATTACGCAGCAAAATCGGAGGGCTTGCCTGTAGTCCAGACCTTACGAAATTACAGACTTCTCTGCCCTAATGGCTTATTCTTTCGTGATGGGCAAGTCTGTGAAGACTGTATGGGTAAGTTCGTTCCTTATCCTGGAGTTTTGCATAGTTGCTACCGAGAAAATCGTCCAGCAACTGCTGTAGTAGCAACCATGCTAACTGCACATCGTGCCATGCGTACTTGGCTGGAAATGGTAGATGTTTACATTTGTTTAACTGAGTTTGCGCGGCAGAAATTCATTACAGGTGGACTACCCGCAGAAAAAATTGTTGTTAAACCTAACTTTGTACATCCCGATCCTGGAATAGGAGAAGGTTCTGGCGGCTATGCACTTTTTGTAGGCAGACTTTCTGTAGAGAAGGGATTAGATACCCTCCTTGCTGCTTGGCAACTGTTAGATAAAAAAGTTCCTTTGAAAATTATCGGCGATGGACCCCTGGCTTCTCAGGTGATGAAATCAGCAAAAAAACTACCCCAGGTGGAATGGCTAGGACGTAGGCCTATGTCAGAAGTACATAAATTGATGGGAGAAGCAATGTTTGTAATTTTTCCATCCAAATGGTATGAAACCTTTGGTCGGGTGGCAGTTGAAGCCTTTGCTAAAGGTACGCCTGTAATTGCTGCCAATATTGGGGCGATCGCAGAATTAGTAGATTCTGGTCGAACAGGCTTACATTTCGCGCCTGGTGACCCCAATGATCTAGCTGCTAAAGTGCAATGGGCCATAGCAAATCCAACTTTAATTGCCCAAATGCGTCGAGAAGCACGCGCAGAGTTTGAAGCTAAATATACAGCACAGCAGAACTACAGCCGGATAATGGCTATTTATGAACTGGTTTTTAGTCGCCAGATATCACACATTTAATTTAAGATATCTAAAAACAGTCAACCTCATAGTTACATTATCAAATAGCTGATCAAATAATTAGTATTGTCTTTCTGTCTTTTGTTACAGTAGCAGAGACGTAACTCATTGAAAAATCAAGTTATTAGGCAAAAAAGAATATGCTAGGAGAGACAAGTATTGCATCTAAAAATACTACGAAAAAATTCAACTTTGCAGACAAATTCTTAAGCTGGCATAGCTGGGTTCTCCTAGGTTATGCAATTTGTGGTAGGGGATTTTCCTACGTCGGTGTTCCTCCTGCTTATATTGGTGAAATCACTCTCCTTTTTGGATTGGTAACTTTAAGTATTAATAAGTCAATTCCCAAAATTCTCAAACTACCTCAAACTTGGTTTTTAATCTGGTTTATGTTGTGGTGTTGCATTAATACTATCCCCTATTTCCCTATATATGGCTTAGACACTATACGTGATGCCGCTTTATGGTACTACTGTTTTTTTGCTTTAATAATCGCAACTTTGCTAGTTGGTAAACCACAGCGTTTTCTGTTTATGGTTGCTCAGTATGAGCGGTTTAGTAAAATTTTTGTTATACTCATGCCGTTTGTGTGGGCAATTTCAAGAGCCATAACATTACCCATTATGCCTGGTTCAAATGTGCAGGTAATCACTCTTAAACCTGCTGATACCATGACTCACTTTTCTGGCATTACTGCCTTTTTTATCGGTTCAAATTTATTAAAATTTCAAACGACATTTTTTATATTAACGTTTTTAATAAATTTAGCTGTTATCGCTATCAATGCAAATCGAGCCGGAATGCTTGCCTTTTTAAATGTCTTTGCTCTGGTTAGTATTAGTAAATACAAAAGTGGCAAAATTTGGAAAATATTAACGATTTTGATATTTATAATTTTGTTAATTTTATTCATAAATCCAGAAATATTTGAACCTATATTTTCAAAAATAGCTAGTATATTTGTTGATAATCAAGAAAGACAAGGAACCAAAAGCTATCGTTTAGATTGGTGGAACTATATTATTAACTACACTATTTTTGGAGACTATTTCTGGACTGGGAAAGGATTTGGTATTAATTTGGGAGTTGATGCTGGCTTTGATCCCTTAGGCGATGGTAACGTTCGCAGTCCACACAATGGACATATATCAGTTCTTGCTCGGACTGGTGTACCTGGTCTGGTATTGTGGCTACTGGTGCAACTGAGTTGGGCTGGAACCATACTATTAAAATTTCGCCAAAGCAGAGCGAAAGGTCAAAAAAAATGGGCTGGAGTCTTTTTGACTCTGCTGGCTTTTTGGATAGCCTCGATGACGGTGACAACATTTGAAGTAATTATTGAAGGGCCCACAGGTGGTATTTGGCTTTGGACAATGTATGGTGTAGGTTTAGCAGCAATAAAACTTCATAAAACTCATCCAGAAATTTTTGATTAAATTTTTAACTAATCAAAAGCTTGAAATGAAAAACTTAATATTAATTCAACAATTATTTAAAAAAAATAATTGTTGAAAAATATGCTTTGTGACGGATTTGCTACGTTTTAGTAATTGCTTACCTGTGTATGGTAAAAAAGCAAGTTGATAAAAAAAGTAAAGTTGAATTTTTTGAAATATATTCCAGTTTATTTGATCATGATTTTGAGCAGTTAAAATTTTTAATTTAATTGCTTCGCGAGAATATACAGGATGCTTAACCCAATCACCTGCAAAATGTACAACAGCGGGGGATACGAATTTATCGTATTTTTTAAAAGTACTTTTACCTGTTAATACATCTACATCTAAAGATCCTTTGAGTCCAATAGGTGTTCGCATCATATTACCAGAATCTTGAAACATACTTTGGTTGTTTAGTGCCATAGATATAGCAATAATAGGCTCATCACCAGGCCCATCACCACGAAATTCGGAAAAACCTAACTTTTTCCAGTCAAGCAAAATATTTTGTGCTGTTTTAAAGACTGAATTTGCAATGTCACTTTTATCGAAGTAGTAGAGACCTCCATTGAATTTCGGTAATCTATCCAAACAAAAATGAGTAAGAACTAAATCAACATTAATTAAATTATCTTGGTCACCATAACTGAGATATCGATATCCTGCCAGACTGAAACTCCTCCCTTCAAAAGCTTCAAAAATAAAATCAATATTTCTTACTATAATTGAATCACTATCAATAAAAATAGTTTTTTTATAAGGAGAATAACTATTGAGATAGAGCTTTTGTCTAACATTACTGCCGTACTCTGGTTTAAATGGAATCACGATATGAAAAAGTTTTTGTAACTCTGTATCATTGGGATTATCAGTAACAATGGCACAGGAAATATGTTTTGAATGAAGACGTAAGGAACGTGCAAGGTTTTTTGCCATATTGATATACTTGGGCTTGCCATAAGCTAGCGTAATCACACCTTTATCTGGAATAGCCATTTTTCATTACCTTTATGTTGTCAACTGAAATCAAAATATGTAAAGAATAATTAATAAAATGAGTAATTTTTTAACAATTCAATAGGGATCACTTGGAAATTGCTAGGAACGTTTTTCACTTACAGTTTCGTCTTTATGTAATTTTACTGTATATGATGTTTGTATGAAAAATACTGGAGTCATTAATTCTATAAATTGGGTGCAACCCTTACATCCATTATTAAAACTTTTACCATGAATATTCTAATTTCTGCATACGCCTGTGAGCCAGGTCAAGGTTCTGAACCAGGAGTAGGCTGGAATATTGTCCAAGAAATAGGGAAATATTATCATGTTTGGGTCTTGACATCAAATTGTCACCGCCCAGGTATTGAAGCTGAATTAGTGCGTAACTCATTACCCAAACTACATTTCGTTTATCTTGACCCCTGTGGCTGGATCATAGATTGGAGTCCCAAAGGTAAACAGACACAAAAGTGGGTTTATTTTCACTACTATCTCTGGCAAATTCAGGCATATTTTGTTAGTAGGTCACTCCACCAGAATATTTGCTTTGATGTCTGTCATCATGTGACCTATGTCAAATACTCTAGTCCTAGCTTTATATCACTTTTGCCAATTCCCTTTATTTGGGGCCCCGTAGGAGGTGCTGAACTAACGCCCAAGGCTTTTGGGCAAAATTTTAGTCTGCGGGGCAAAATTTACGAATTTATGCGAAATATGGCTCGCTGGCTGGGGGAAAATGACCCCTTTGTTCGTCTTACGGCCAGACGTAGTATTTTAATTTGGGCAACAACAAAAGATACTGCTCAAAGACTGCGCCATATGGCTGCAAAAAATGTGCAAATTTTTTCTGAATCTGGTTTGTCTGAAGAAGAAATTCAACAACTTTCCCAGTGTAGTAATTCTCCTACTTCCTCAATTCGGTTTATTAGTATGGCAAGATTGCTGCATTGGAAGGGAATTCATTTAGGAGTGCAAGCCTTTGCTCAGGCAGGCTTACCTGATGATACAGAATACTGGATTGTAGGTGATGGGCCGGAACGAAAACGACTGCAAACCTTAGCATTAGAACTTGGTATTGCTCATCAAGTAAAATTTTGGGGTAGGTTATCAAGGAATGAAACCTTAAGTAAGTTGGGCCAGTGCAACGTCCTAATTCACCCCAGTTTACATGATTCTGGTGGGTGGGTTTGCTTAGAAGCAATGGCGGCAGGTTGCCCAGTAATTTGCTTAGATTTAGGAGGGCCAGGTGTACAGGTGACAGAAGAAACTGGTTTTAAAATCCCAGCACATACACCTGAGACAACAGTAAAAGATATTGCTCAAGGAATGTTATTGTTGGCTAAAGACTCAGAATTAAGACTGCGTATGGGTCAAGCTGGACAAAAGAGGGTAAAAGATGTTTTTAGTTGGAAAATGAGAGGTCTTTTCCTCTCTTCAATTTATCAACAAGTCTGCACTCAGAAATAAGTTTGTAGTCATGATTTTAGCTCTTAAAATATTGACTGCGATTGCTAAAGCACTCTCTACGAATAATGAGTATATTTAAGGTTTTATTTCACCCTTACTTATTTGTAGAGTATTAATAATTCAGCTTAGAGAAACAAGCATGAAGCTGTTAATTTTACATAACCGCTACCGATTCGCGGGTGGTGAAGATAGGGTAGTTCAGGAGGAGAAAGCTTTATTAGAGGCCAACGGACACGAAGTAATTCTATTAGAAGAACACAATCACACGATAAGTAGTATTTGGGATACAGCTGTTACATCTGGAAGGGCTATTTATTCTTTTGCTGCAAAAAAAAGAGTCAAAGCAGAAATCAGTCGCTTTTGTCCAGAAATAGTGCATGTACATAACTTTTTCCCCCTACTTTCTCCTGCTGTCTATGATGCTTGTTATGCTGCTCAAGTGCCTGTTGTTCAAACTTTACACAACTATCGTCTGGCTTGTCCTAAAGCAATGCCGTTTCGAGAGGGCAAAATTTGTGAAGATTGCATTGGTTCATTAGTACCTTGGTCTAGTGTATTGCATGGATGCTATCGCCAATCTCATCTGCAAAGCTCGGTTGTAGCAGCAATGACTACCTACCATCGGCTGCGAGGTACTTGGAATAACAGGGTAGATGCTTATATTGTCTTTACACAATTTCAAAAAGAAAAAATGATTCAGGCTGGATTGCCAGCAAATAAAATTTATATTAAACCCAATTTCATTGCTGATAAAAACTACAATGAACAATACAAAAAGAGTGGTAGTTACTTACTATTTGTTGGCAGACTATCAGAAGAAAAAGGAGTTTCCATATTAATTGATGCTTATATTCAGAATGATTTATCTATTCCTTTAAAAATTGTTGGTGATGGTCCTTTACAGCAAGTATTACAAGAAAAAGCCCTGCATACAGGGTATGGAAATTTGATTAATTTTCTGGGATTTCAGGAAAGAGAAACAGTTTTTCAATTAATGTATAATGCCGATTTTTTAATATTTCCTTCGATTTGGTATGAAGGTTTCCCCTTAACAATCATAGAAGCCTTTGCTTGTGGATTACCCGTGTTAGCGCCCAAATTAGGTAGTATGGCAGAAATTGTAGAAAATGGTGTGAATGGGTTACATTTTCAAGCAGGAGATGCTGTAAGTTTAGCCGCAAAAATAAAATGGGCTATGGATAACCCCGAAAACATAATTTCTATGAAACAGAATGCGCGTAATACTTATGAAAATAAGTATACTTCTAAGACTAATTATCGGCAATTAATGAAAATTTACCAACAAGTCATACAAAAGAATGAGTAACCGTAGAGACGTTTCATGAAACGCCTCTGTAGGATTTGAGGATGAAAAAATTTAGAGTGGTTTTCCAAATCTCCTCCGCGCAACTATTTACTCCGCAAAGTAATTAAATCCAAACTTTTTACATTGGGGATAGTAACCTTGCCTTTACGCATAACAGCGTCACCTATATAGACATTATTGACATTGCTATTTGATCGATACATTTTCATGGTTTTATCACTAGTTTGGGCAAGTTCTTCTACAAAAACCGTTACGGAAAAATCTTCTGCTGCATAACCACCTTGGGAGTTCGACCATTTGTAACCGTTAGGCAAGACAAATTCAAATCTATCGTCTGTAAAATTGCTAACGGCTATTCCCCACGAACCATCTGGATTTTTGGCACTGGCTACAGTAATTCGTGGTTTTTTGCCATTAGTCCAGGTCATATTGCTTTCTCGAGAACTGACACTTTTTCTAAATACAGCCCCCAAGTCAAACGTCTTACTGAGTTGGAGAAAGTAATAATATTTCTGAAAAACATCATAACGAAACGGATTAAACGAATATCGAATGAGGCGTGTAGCATCATCTCTAGGATCTGCTGATGCATGACCAATAAACCATATCCAGTGAGTAACTCTATGATTCATATCATTGAGAAAACGAGAAGCCGCAGAAGCAGCGTTTAAAGCATCACCAGGATTTTCTGGACCGTTGGTACCAGCCTCTGTCATCCAATACTCTTTGTCTGTACCCTCAATTAAATTGGCGATTGCATTTGTTGCTGCCATGTTGTAAGAATGAGTTGAAATTCCGTCTAACGCTTTCCAGGCTTCAGAGTCTTGCTTGATGGCTTTGATTACTCGAACTGCTATACCGTCAGCATTGGCTAGTTCTGGACCAATAATTTTGACGTCTTTCAACCCACGATTATCAAGCTCTTTACGGAGATTTTTGATAATGATAGGCCACTGCTCATCTGAAAATTTTATAGGACGATCATTTGGCTCATTGAGTACACCTGTAGCGTGAATTTTTACTCCATATTCTTGCCGAGCCTTATATATAAAATTTGCTAGTAATGCAGCATAATTTTTTATTTGAGAGTTATGAATATAGCCACCACCACTAGGCCCCATATACTCTGGAATTTTACCGGGAGCAAGTAACAGTTTATTACAGCCATTTGCTAATGCTGTAGAAATAAATTCTGAACTTACAAAAGGGTTTACAAATTTAGAAATATTTTCTTCACCTGGCTTAGATGCGTACTGAGCAGGGTCAAACCATAATCTAACAATTTTGAATTGTATGTCATTACATACAAGTTTTTGCAATGTATTTTTTTCTGATTGTGCTAGATTGGCATATCTTGTACCACCATTAGTTGTTTGACTAGCACCAAAACCTTGAAATGTTTGCCTTGCTCCTTGGCGGACTGTGATATTAACAGCAGTATTTGCTAAGGCATTACCTGATGGCGCAGCTAAAAAAACAGAAGTTGTCAGAATTGAACACAAAAGAGCAGTACGTTTATTCATGATTAAAATCCTTTCGGGAACACCTAGATTTGACAATACTAAGAGCTAGAAATTTGGCGAATGTTGTAATTACTCTGTATGAAGATAATTCTGTAGCCAAAGAGACAAGTACAATGTGTTTGAGATTAACTCAATAATTGGCTAATTAGTCTGAGAGAAAATACGTAATTGTTCATCAAATCAAAACAAATTTAGCAGTAAAATCCACATCTAACAGATATTTAGAACGGCTTTTAGCTTGATATGGAAAGATTTTTCAGGATTTCTGTATCTGGCGATCGCCTACATAAAGCTACATAATCTTCATCATGAATCATCAATAATTAGTCATGAAATCATCCCTTTTTGACATCCAATCAATAAGGTGATAACTAATTTGTTATTTGCAAAAATTGTTAATTTTTATTGGCGTAAATTGTATAGCTTATTTGAACTATTGAAACTTTAAGCCAACTTCTCCATCCTCTTTTAAATCCAAGCAGGGAATAACTTATTACTTCTGGCAGTCACCAGAATTGATTGATAAATACCGTACTTAACTTTGTCTTGTAAACGTTCCCTAATATTCAGATCAAAGAGATATCTGGTCCACAGTGCAGGTGGCTTGTAGGTTTGTATGAATAACCTTTCTCTCACTTGTGTTGTAATTGCTGTTAATCCAGGTTCAGCCTCTATTAGTGGCAAAATTTCTGTGGGCAAATCTGTTCCCAGCAGATTTTTAGCGAGGATAATGCCCAGCAACAATCTCCTCCAACAACCTAATTCCTGAGCTTGCTTGATTAATAAATCCCAGTTTATTTCCGGTGTAACACGGATGAGTGCAGCAACATCACTGATTAGGCTTAACTTGTTCCAACGATCTCTGCAAGCATGGACGCAGAGAAATAACAGATTATCTTCTGGTGATAAATTGATTACTGTTTTACCTGCAAAAGTTACTAAGGAATGACGCTGCCATAGGCGTTCATGAGCAATGGGAAAAGATAGATATTTCTGCAAAAGTTGCCAGTGAAGATCTAAATTAACTCCTGTGTGTTTGTGTGTGTAGTTATTATCCTTGCAATATGGAGATTTTAGTCGGGCAACTTCTTGCTCTCGCGTATGGTTGTATGTGTTTTGAAATCCCTGAGTAACCAGCAAATCCCTAGTAATTATAGCATCTTGGGGGCGAACTAAGATGTCGATATCTCCAAACTGCCGCAGTGCGAGATTCTTGTAAACTGAGACTGCAAGGATAGGTCCTTTAATGGGAATTACGGTGAGATTGTGGGATTCAAAGAGATTCAGCAGTTTGAGCAGCTCGTTAGTGAGAAAAAGGTTGCGTCTAGCATTGGCTTTGAAATAATAGAGCAGCTCTGCCAAAATATCCTTGGGAACTAATTCAGGACAGATGGTATTGAGATTTTGGTAAAGCAATGGCATGACCTTGTGGAAGGTTGCTGTTTGGATGATATATGTCCAATCAAGGTCTTGCTCAAGCAGGGTTTTGATTCGCTCAGTAGTTGAAGAATCTGGATGAGTACGGACACTGTTTAGAAGTAGCTCAATCTCAAGTCTGTTTTTGATTTCCTGATTTTCACTGTGGGTTTGGGTTTTCATCAGAACTTTAGACTAAGTTTGCGTACTTTGGCCCAGAACTAAAATGCAGATTTGGCTAATTTGAGATGTTGTTCCGTAGCTAGGGAGTTCAAGATGTCATTTCACCCAAGTAGGCGGTGAAATACTACAATCACAGCAATATTTTTATTGAGAGATTTATTCTCCTTGTGAAATTACATCAGTACTTGCTGTGAATAATTAGAAAAGCCGACTTTTTCTTCAAAAAACTCAATTAAATAAGGTTTGTTTGACAATTTACGAGCCGGATTAACGGATTCAATATACCATCAAATAAAAAATCGATTCTCTGATGATAAGAATAAGTGATGAAATTGGTAGATTTGTTTAATATTTCTAATAAATTTTTGCCATAATTACTCTTATTGATAGTTGTGGAAAGTAAGCAATGCTGAATTAAATGGTGCGGATTACTATTATAGGCATACTCAGGATAGAGATGGGAACGTTGCACGCAACATCCTTAAGAAAGGATTTCTTGGGGCTATTGAGAAAATTTATCATCTCTAGAGAAATCGACCTCTGCACCTAACTTTTCACGGTATCTGGAAAACCTCTCTCTAAATCTCTCTCCTGCGAGGCGAGAGACTTTGAATTGCTGATTTGGAAGTTAGATTTTCTGTGGACTTTTCCACATGACGTGAAAAGTCAGCCTCTGCACAGGTGAGGACGAGGAAGCACAAGACTTGAATCTTAAGCTTGGGAGGATGTCAAATTAGTTTGCATTTGGGTTTTCCAGGACTGGGCATAAAGTCCATCTAAGGCTAGCAGTTGCCCATGATTTCCCGATTCCACTATCTGACCAGCACGCATCACGTGAATAATATCTGCCTGCATTGCCAGTGTAAACCGATGAGTAATCACAACCGCTGTGCGATCGCTTGCCAATGTGCGAAATCTCTCCAACCAATCGTGTTCTGCCCAGGGGTCCATTGCACTGGTTGGTTCATCTAAGATAATAATTTGGGCGCGGCGAAAAAATGCCCTTGCCAATGCCAAACGTTGCCATTGACCACCACTCAAATCAGTCCCTTGGGGAAACAACTTGCCCAACATGGTGTTGTAGCCTAAGGGTAATTGGGATATCTTTTCGTGAATACCGGAAGCTTTGGCAGATGTTTCAATTTCTGCTTGATTTAATGATGCAGATATGTCACCTAAGGCGATATTTTCACTTGCGGAGGTGTAGTAAGGAATGGGAGACTGAAACAAAACGGTAATTAATCGCCGCAGTTGTTGTACAGAAAACTCACGGATATCGATACCGTCTAATTGGATACTACCAGCGTCAGGGTCATAGAACCGACATAAAAGTTTAATGAGTGTACTTTTGCCTGCACCGTTATCACCGACGATGGCCACAATTTTACCAGCAGGTAGGGTTAAGTTGAAGTTTTCCAGTACAGGTTCTTGAGTGCCGGGATAGCTGAAAGATACTTGCCGGAATTCAATCCCCTGTTGGGGTTTTGCAGGTACGGGGACAGGATTAAGTGGATCTACGATTTTAGGTTGTATCTTTAAAAACTCAAATAAATTACCAATAAACAAGCCATTACGATAAATTTGCCCCAAGTTACTTAAGACAGATTTGACTACACCTTGACCTTGTTTGAATGCTTGAAAAAATAAGGCTAAATCACCTAAATTCAAAATTCCTAACAAGACTTGTCGTCCTATCCAGGCCAAGGCCAGACCAGAAACAATCAGTCCCAACAACCCAGCAATAAAACGTCCTATGGTTTGCTGTTTCAGTAGTTGTAGCTGTTCATTTCTGAGTTTGCAGCGTAAATTTTGGTAAGCAGATTGAAAGTAATTGCCGAAGTCAAATAATCGCACTTCCGCAGCTGTGGCACTGTTTGTCAGTAGCAGGTCATAATACATCAACCAACGGCGATCTGTGGTGGTTTTTTGTGACCATTGATACTGGACTTTATTTAAATACAGCAGTACACAGAATGCCGGAAAAGCACTGATGGCTAACACTACAGGTAGCCAAACACCATAAGGCAGTAAAAGTGCCGCGATCGCAATTAAAGTAATACTGTTTTGTAATAGACTACCAGTACTTTCTAATAAAGCAAGCGATCGCCCACTTGCTCCCTCCCGCGCTCGTCCGAGTTGGTCATTATACTCAGAGTATTCATACAAGCCATAATCCACCGCAACTGATTGTCTGTGAATCAAGCTACTTACATAATCTTGTACTAGTTCTGATTGGCCTGTGCGAATCCATTCCGCCGCACTGTTAACCAACTCTCCCAATAGCATAATGCCTACTAATAACCCTACTGGGATGAGAACCGTTTGGATAGTGGCTGCGGAAATACCTGTTCCCGTGACTGCAACTAAAGCATTAACTACTCGCGGAGTCAGAGACAGACTAGCTGCTGGTAGTAATCCTTGAACTAGTAGTAATACCATCCAGGCTACAGTCCAATGGCGGGATGCTGCCCAAACCAAGCTGAGAGTTTTTAATAAGTGGGAAAATATGGTATTTGTACCGCGTAGTTTGCTAATCAAAACTTTCACCTAAAACCTCCCGGTAGTGTCGAAGCCGCGCACTCAGAGCTTGCGCCAGAGTGGGAGCAAATCGTAAAACTGCCAAGCAAAAGAACAAGCCAGTCAAAATCTTTAAACCAACTAGCGCCGACTACGACGCTAGGATTTTTGCTTTTAGAGAGAAAGACGGGACTGTTAGCCTTACTCTGTCCGAAGGCAGGGAGCATATCAAGCTGGATGCGGGCAACTACCAGCGAGGCAAACTCAAAGGGAGTAAACCAACATCGGCGCAGTTGTGTAAGCACAGGGATGGTTCCTACTATATTCATATTCAAATTAAAGATGAGGCTCCAGAACCACTCAAACCGACTAACGTTATTGGCGTGGATTTTGGGAGACGGGACATTGCCGTAACCAGTAACTCTGACAAGTGGGACGGCAAGCAAATAACAGAGGTTCGGGATAGATACGCCAAAACTAGAGCATCTCTCCAGCAAAAAGCCCCGAAAGGCACAAGGTCTACTCGCCGTAGGGCAAGGCAGATTTTGCAACGGCTGTCGGGGCGTGAGAGAAGATTTCAACAATGGCTCAACCATCAAATCAGCTACCGTATTATTCAACTCGCCCTGGCAACAAATGCGATTGTTGCTATTGAAAATTTGACCGGGATTAGGGAACGGACCAACCAGCAACCGAGAAACAAGGTTGAGCGTAGGCGGTCTAATTTTTGGTCGTTTTATCAACTGCGTTCCTTCCTTGAGTACAAAGGTATTAAGGAAGGAGTTGAGGTAATCGCAGTGCCACCAGCGTATACTAGCCAAACCTGCCATCAATGTTTGCACATTGGGCTGAGGGCGGATAAACGTTTTAAATGTGGTAATTGTGGCTGGCATGGCGATGCTGATTTGAATGGGGCAAAAATGATTTCTTTATTGGGGCAGTCTGTAAGCCTGCCTGGAGGTTCGGGTTATTTGTGTTGTGAAACGCCACTTGCTACAACCGGGGGAACCCCGGCAACGCAGTGGCTCCTCAGCATAGATAGCTCAGGGCTACTGAAAGCCCCGTGTCTTTAGACCGGGGAAGCTTACAACCTATCAAATTTAATCTATACAGTAGTGAGATTATCTACACTTGCAGCGGCTAGGTCTTCTTCAACTAGCTTGACAAGTTCGGGTAAATCTGCCAAAGAAGGCTTGCGAATGAAGTGACAAAAGCCAACATTTTTCACCAGCTCAGTACAAAGTCGCAGATGGGAAGCTTGAAATTCGGGATCTGTAATTAAGGTAATGGCACGTGTATGACGTATTAATTCCACAAAGGCTTGTTGCGGTTGAATTTGAGTAATTTCGTGGCGTTCTCCTTTACCCAGCACATAAATTTTCTGGAGTGGTAGGGGGGTTTGTTGAAAACCCTGAGAGACTTTGTAAGACAATTTGGGCCCATTGGGGAAAATTGGCGACAAGCTGTTAATATCTTCGCCTAGAGAGGTAGCGGCTTCTGGCCACAGCTTAAATTGAGGATATGCCGGAAATACCAAAGGTTGCCCTATACCAATTTGAATAGGCATGACATCATCAGTTAAGACATCATAGCCTTTGGTGTGAAAGGCTGTAGCCAAAGTTGACTTACCCCAACCTGAACCACCCATAAATGCTACAGCTTGGTTGTTAATTCTTACAGCGCTAGCGTGGAGAACTAACAGTCCTCGCTGCCGTAATAAAACACATAAGATTGGCCCCAGTAGTATGGTACGTAATAAACTCTCGTCTACTCCTGGTATGGGATCAATTACTATTTCTTGACCTTGATAAATTAAAAATCTACCAACTTCTGCTACTGTGCCTTGGAAATTGTTACCCAGATCACATTCCTTGGCAGTGGTATCATCTAATTTCCCTAACCGCACAATCACATCTGGCTTACCTGCGCTTTCTATTAATTCAGGTAATGGTATTTCTGAAGCAATGTATAGGTTAAAGGCTTTATAAAATTTCATATTTTCAATTTAGTTTATATTATAGTCTGGTTTGAATTATGCAATTATTTGCGTAGCTAGGGAGCAGAAATTTTTTTGTGTTGTACTGATGTTTTTTAAATAATTAAATCAAGAACCCTATAAACTTCGTCCATCATGAAAATTGGAGTTTTTGTCATTGCGACGCCAGGAAGCAATCTCAGAATATTGACTACAAACTACAGTTCTCAAAGTAGACAATGTTTAGATGTCAAATATTACATGATTACATATATTTAATTAAGGTTGGCTGAAAATACTTTTAAAGTATCGCTTTAATGATGACAATATAAATGGCTGTTACCTATCGTCTAGTTTAAATGATTTAATTATTAGACAAACTATTTGAGGTTGGGTTTAAAATATATTTAACCCAACCTTTTATTTGAGCATTTTCTTCTGTTCAATTGCTACAGAGACAGAATACAAAAATAGTATCGATCTGATGATGGCAATTTACTGAGAAGATGGATTGCTGTTATCTATCTAGGTCTGTTGATGGGTACTACTTCTCCATCAATTGAACCTGTACCGTTAAAGGTACTACCATTGAAGAAAATGGTATCGGTCTGACTAGAAGCACCGAAGCCCTGTGTGATAGCTTCAACATTACCGTAGTTAGACCTTTTTGGTGCGTTGTATTGCTTTTTCATGATTGATATCCTCAATTGTTGGTTTTGCAATGGACTTAGTTGTAATTTGAGCTAACGCTCGCGGAACTTGGACTTACGGTTTGTATTCACCTGCCAAGAAATTGGACTTACGGCTGCACTTGCTTGTAATCAAGCCACAAAGCTAAAATTACCGCCTGCCAAACGGCCATAGTATCTCCTTTTTGAACTTGGTTTTCGGTTGATAAAAGTCTTTGATAAGCTGCTTGTAGGAAATCTATATCTACGTATTTTTCCATATTTCCTAGTTTATGAGTCATTACTTCTGATAAGATTTCGCGGTTACGGTTGAGCAGTCCATCGTTAAAATTTGGCGTCATATCTGCTTTTCCGCCACGCCATTGAATTTTTTCCGGCAGTATGCCTGCTAAAGCCCTTCGCATGACTACTCTTCCCCATCCTTGATCTAACTTTTGCTCAGAAGGCAAGGCTAGGCAAAATTCTACTAATCGTTTATCCATAAATGGATGACGAGCTTCTAAAGAAAACATGGCTGCATATTGATCCGCCTGCTCAAAAGTGTAAGCTAATATACCTTGTGTGAGATTACGCCAATGTTCTTCTCTTACAGTTAAGGGTGGTTGAGGATCAGCATTAAACTTGTAAATTCGTTCCTCTAAGTGAATATCCTCAGCAAATTTACTGTTAACAAGGGGTGCTTGAGATCCAACAGACATAGAAGTTAGCTGTTTTCTCCGTAGTCTCCACCATAGTCGTCGCATTGATTGAGGAATTAAAGGTTTCAAGCCAAACTTAATAATTAATAGTTGGCGAGAAATCCCAAAATGTTGGTGAATTAGTTGCACAGCTTGAGCAAATGCTATCCACCGCAACTGCTTAACTAAATCCTGGAGATAAGGCAAACCATAGTTTTGCAATACACCCAGTGGGGGGAGGTTAAAGTGGGCGGAAACAGTTTTTAATTCTGATATTAATATTTGCCATTTACCTTGGCGTGCTAGTTCGGTAAGTCTAGCGGAACCGTGGCAGACTACAGTGTCACCATCAAATCCGTCAAGGCAAATTCTAATTCCTAGTTCCTTGGCAACACGGTTTAAGTTCCAAGGGTAAAAGTGACTAGGGCCTAATAAAGCTTCGTCTTCATACTGAAATATACTATCTAAGTTCGATAAAGGATTACACTGATCACCGTGAATATAGTGAGGAATTAAACCTCCTTGTTCCAACACTGCATTGATGAATGGACGCTCGTCACACTCGGTAATTTCATCAAAAATATTGGATATAGTGTGTAATTCTTGAGGTTTTGCGGCTTGGTGAAGTAAATGCCGAGCTACACAAGTAATAGCCGAAGAATCTAATCCACCGCTCAAATGGCTGGCGATCGCAAAAGCACTACGTAAACGACAGCGTACTGCTTCGGTAAAAATATTTTTAAATTCTTTAGCATACTCTTCGTTAGAAGATAACCGTAATTCCCGCTGTTTGTCAAGTTGCCAATATGGCCAAATTCTCATTACAGATTGGTTGATGACCATACTATGAGCCGGGGGCAGTCGCAGAATATCTTGGTAAGTGGTGATGACTTGATCTTCCATCATCAATGCCAAATAATCGGCAATTCTCACCTCGTTGAGTCGGCGTGGTATTTGTGGTATGCCGAAGATGGCTTTAATTTCTGAAGCCAACACAAACATTGTGCCTGGTTGGTAAAAGTAATAGAACGGTTTTACCCCCAAGTGATCCCGCGCACAAAAAAGAGATTGTTTGTTTTGATCCCAAATGGCAAAGGCGAAATCCCCTAAAAGATGTTCTGGGCAAGATTCGCCCCACCTTTGATAGGCAGCTAATATAAATTCACTATCTGTTATTTTTTCTATGGGACGGTCAGGTAATTCCAAGACCGACATCAGTTCATCCCGATTATCTATTCTGGCATCCGCAGTAATTACCAGTTTTGCTGCTTGATTAACTAAAGGCAGTTTCTCTATTAAAGATTCGGGGGTTGTCCATAACATTCTATGCCCCAAACCAACAGAATCTTCAATCCAGGTATCTACACCATCAGGGCCACGGTGGGCGATAATATCAACCATTCGTTGGAGATGTTGAGGATCTACCGCACGATTGTTGAGATATTGCACACCCACAATCCCGCTCATAATTTCACTCCTTCCAGAGATGGTAGGGGCATATAGCGGGAAAGGTCTGGGATATTACCTATAATTACCAGTCCTTGAGATTCAATCCAAGCATGAGCTTCTAACTTGCCTGTTTCTGCCTTAGCGACGCCTAGGCGCAATTCCCCAGAGTGTCCATAGCGACGCATCAGTACTTGAGTAGTCAAGGCACGTGCGAGACATTTAGCACCGGGGACATAATGCGTCACTTTATTGACAGCCCAAACAATTTTGCCCACAGACACTTGGTTGGTACTGGGCAATGGTAATGGTTCACGGGAGTGACTAATTTTAGTGAGGAGTTTCAGTAATTGATTAAACTGGATTAACACCAGTCCTAGCCTGATGGCTGCCAGTAAAAAGAAGGTGACGATTAAAAAATTGCGATCGCCTGCACTTAAGCGCAGAAACTTACGCAGTCGTTTCATTTTTAACCTCGATTAATCCAGCCGCGAGAAAGTCTTTTAGTAATGCTATCAGGTCGCGATCGCATTCATCAGAAGCAACTTCATATTCTTCTAGAATGACCTGCTTGATCTCTTTTACCACTGTTGGTTCTTGAATCAAAGTCCATATCCTTGCCCCCACCTCATTCAGTCCGTGGTAAATTCCCGTTTTCAGATGCAAAATAACTGCTTCACCGCCAATATCGGAAAAAATTTGTTCGGGAACTGCTACTACCATCGAAGAGTCGCAAATGTGAGCATTTATTTCCGTAATTTTCATCTGATTTTCCTTGTTTTGTGTGGCTATTTTTTACCAAAAACATAGCAAAGATTCTTAATTCCCTTGATTCTGGACTAATTTAGAGAAATGATATTTATGATAGGAGCGGCAGTTTTAGTCTGGTTTTTTAGGATAAAATCTCTAATAAAACAGCCTTAATTCTTAGTATTAAACACTGTATTTTGATCTCTTATTCTTTATTTATCAAGGATTCACACAAAGTCATACTTACGTATATGATTCATCAAAATACTATACATACGTGTAGTTAATTGTCAAATCAGATTCATGAAAAAATACAAAACTGTTATTTCTCCTAGATAAATGGCAACTAACTGACATTTAAAATGTAGCTATAGCTTAAGTATAGTTTTGCATGTACACCATAATAAAGTATAGGCATGTTAGTAATTTCCTCAATTCAGTAGATTTTGTCGCGAATTTGGCGCAATTTTTGGTATTTTCAATGTCATGGTCAGCAAGTATACAGCAGCAACACTGCGAACTATTCAAACAACTTAGTTCTCCATAGCAAGCAATCCGAAAAATATTTAACTTTACTGAATCTTTCACCAAGTTTTGTCAAACACCAGAAAATAGCATCCCTAAATTTTTCTCCCGGTACTTGACAAAACCTGGTTAGTGAATGTTATAGTGTCTTAGTCAACTGATGGGGCGTAGCCAAGTGGTAAGGCAGCGGGTTTTGGTCCCGCCATTCCTAGGTTCGAATCCTAGCGCCCCAGTGAAATGAGGAGTAATTAATTTTGCTCCTCTTTTTTTGTAGCTAACAAAATTTTGGTTCCCATCACCTAGTACCGCTGCGCGGAAGTCAAAAGGAGCCAGTGCGTTGGGCGGGTTCCCCGACTTGTAGCAACTGGCGTTCAAAAGTCAAAAGTCAAAAAGCTGATCAAACAGGCTGTTTGACGATTTCAAATGGTATGCCTATTTACGCCCTGCTGTACTAGGATTTACGCAAAATTCACGTCATTAAGTCGGCGTAGCTTCTTCTAGAGAAGGGTAGCATAGTGACGTCATCGTACGCTCCGCGGTAAGCGCAGCCATGCCCGTTAGGGCTTTACTCTATACGAAACCTGTTGCGAGCGTAGCGTGGTAATCCGGTCACCATAATTTTGCTGGCAGAAGTCTTGAATCAACAAAATAAACGCCATAGCTTTGACTCAATACCTAAGTGAGGCAACCGATATAGTCTACGCAATGTTACTGTAGTTATATTAAATTGCTCCCAGTTTGGTTGTATCTTTAACAAAGTAGTTAAAATGATTGAGTATAATAGCCACGTTGTGGAAAAAACCTATACCCACTGAAGTTGTTTGCTTCATAAAGCTATTCAGTTAATTCAGTAATTTTTCTGCTACAGTTCAAGCTAAGACAATTTTGAACAAGTTTAATTAAACTACGCCAAGTCTGTTTTAGAAGTTTCAGTAGTTTCAATTACAAATACTATGCTTCAGTCAGAGAAAAATCCCTACCTGTTATCACAAACTAAGATTGCTCAGTCAAATAGTGATGATGAATTGAATTTAGGTCAAATTGCAGCAGTCTTACGTCGTCGATTGTGGTTAATTGTGGGTATAACAGGCGTATTAGCAACCGCATCTGTACTGAAGGCTAAATCAGATCCCCCAGTCTATCAAGGGACGTTCGACATTTTGACCAGACGGGGAACTGGCGAAAGTCAGGTAGTAGCTAATTTTCCTCAAGCCATAGATTCTCAAGGAAATACAGCCACTCCTCAGCAACAGTTACAAACAACAATTAAGGTTTTACAGAGTCCTAGAGTCATCGAACCGATTATTGCTCAACTCCAGGCTCAAGACCCAAACTTTATTGACAGACTCCAGGCTCAATACCCAGACTTTATTGAAAGCCTTAAGGCTCGACATTCAGAAATTACTCCCAATCTGTTGTATGACATGTTTGTGAGTAACTTAATCGTCACATCCCCAGAGCCAAACATTATTAATGTTCAATTTATTAACCCAGATAGACAAATAGTCAGGGATTTTTCTAATCTACTAGCTGATGCTTATTTGCAGTATAGTCTGGAGGATAGGCAATCAGAAGTAGTTCAGGCAATTAACTTTGTCAATGAACAAAGAAAGCCTTTAGATGAGCGGGTACAATATTGGCAAAATCAACTACGGAACCTGCGATTAGAAAATAGTTTAATTGACCCCACCCAAAAGGGTCAGGAGTTGTCAACTCAAATTTCTACATTGACTAGACAACAACTAGAAAACCGGGTGCAATTAGAAGAATCTATAGCTAGATATCAGGACTTACAAAGTGAGTTAGCACAACAGCCAGGTGAGAGAGCTGGTAATTCTTTGCTCAGTGAAAACAGTAGATATCAAGCAATACTGGATCAACTGCAAGCGGCGGATATTGAACTCACCAGACAGTCAGCCGTATTAACGGATGATAATCCTATAATAGTGACGTTAAGAGAGAGGAAAGCTTATTTACTTCCTTTGCTGGCTGGAGAAGAAGAGCGAGTGCAAAGAGATTTTCAAAGCCGTATCCGCGCACTATCAGCTCGTGAAATTTCTTTAACGGAGAATATTAGAGAACTCCATAATCAAGTCAGAATTTTGGCTAGCATTAGCCGTAATTACGATAATATTCAGCGGGAATTACAAATTGCCACCGAGGGGCTGAATCAGTTTACAGCTAAACAACAAGCCTTACAAATAGATAAAGCTCAAAAACAACAACCTTGGCTATTACTTGATCCACAATTATCTAGAGTTAATAGTCCTGGGGCCATTTCTGATAGTGCTACGAGAAACTTAGTGGTAGGTGGTGCTTTAGGACTATTATTAGGTATAGGAGCAGCCTTAATTGTAGATAAACTCAGTAACATATACTATAGCGCTCAAGAACTTAAAGATAATACTCGACTGCCACTTTTAGGGATAGTTCCTTTAAGAAAAGATCTGGAAACAACCAACCCTACACAATTATCTAGAGCAATACAACAACCAAATAGCGCCTCATTTTTTGAGGTGTTTCGTTCGCTTTACACCAACATTTTGCTTTTAGGTTCAGATACACCAATTCGTTCTTTGGTAATCAGTTCACCTGTGCAGGGAGATGGTAAATCTACAGTTGCTATACAGTTAGCACAAGCAGCCGCAGCTATGGGGCAAAGAGTATTACTAGTAGATGCTAATCTACGTTGTCCTACCCTACACAATCGAGTAGGACTGATGAATATTCAAGGATTGACTGATGTAATTTCCCAAGATCTAGATTGGCACAATGTCATCGAGCGATCGCCACTAGAAGACAACTTGTTGGTCATGACAGCAGGGCCAATTCCCCCCGATTCCGTCAGGTTGTTGGCTTCTCAAAAAATGCATGATTTGATGGACAACCTACAAGCCAGTTTCGATTTAGTTATTTATGATACTCCGCCACTTTTAGGGTTTGCAGATGCCTACTTAATGGCTTCTAATACTGACGGTATTGTACTAGTAGCTGGTTTAGGTAAGCTAAAGCGGACTGCACTACAGCAAGTATTAGAAGAAATTCAGATATCTGGTACTCCCCTATTAGGAATGATCGCTAATAGATCTAAAGATGCTACACCTGTATCTCATAACTATTATCACCAGTACTATCAGCAAAGCATGGTAGCGCAACTATCTAGTAGAGATGCAGAAACACGTGCCTCTGCATTGAGAGGTAACGGACACCGTTAGGGTTTGTAGGGTTTATAGAGAGGACTAAAGTCCTCTCTATAAATCTAGGATAGTGCGTTTCGCTACCCGACAAAACACGCTACTACAAAAAAGCATTTGGGGTGATAACTTTTGTCTTATTTTTCAGGCGACTTTAAAGCTTGATCCAAAACTTGCCGTGCATGTTCTGCCTTGTCCCTTGCTTCCTGATAGCGTAGATTAGCTTGGGCAAAGTTTTTTAGGACTTTAAAACCTTCCTTCAGGCTAGCTATTTCCTCTTCGCTAACTGAGTCATCTGAAAAGAGAACATCAACAGCCTGGCGAACTTCCAATGCTTCAGTGCGTGTTTCCTGCACTTTGAGCTTCAGGGTGGCTAGAGTGTTCAAAACCTGAACAGCTTGCGTAATGCTGTCCTCACCACTTACAGCATCATTAGCTGCTTCCTTAACCTGAATTAATTGTTGAGGCCCAAATCCCTCTTCCAATTCCGTTGATAGCTGACCGGCATCCATCAATTCCATCAGCTGATCCATAGCTTTATCACGGGCTTTGGCTGAATCTTTTCCAGAAACAGTGAGGATAATTTCTGGACTTTGAGCGAGAGTATACTGAACCATACTAAGGACAGAAAAATTGCTGATTAATCAAGCCAAGATAAATGATTTTAGCATGAAGCGATCGCAGCTAAATCACACGAAAAATAATTCCTGGGGATTTCATCCCCTGCACCCGAACAAGCTCATAAAAATAAAACTTTATACTTAATAAAGACAAAGCGAATTTTAACAAGAGGGAAGAGTGATGACTCCCAATCCCACCATCATGAAAGCTATAGAAAATCTGGGCTACCGAGTCACTGTTGGTGATGTGGCAACCCAGGCAGGATTAAATGTGGCAGAGGCTGGCCAAGGATTATTAGCCCTGGCTTCTGATGCTGGTGGACATCTTCAAGTAGCAGAAACTGGTGATATTGTTTACAAGTTTCCGCAAAATTTCCGAGATATATTACGTAATAAATACTTGCAGTTAAGATTGCGGGAATGGTGGCAGAAAGTCTGGGGGGGTCTGTTTTACCTCATTCGCGTTTCTTTTGGAGTTCTCTTAATTGCTTCCATTGCCCTGATAACTATTACCATCATTGTCATCATTACCGCCTCTAGCTCAGATCGCAACGGCAACAGTCGGGGAAGTAGTTCTAGGGGTGGGGGGGGGTTATTCTATTTCCCATTTCCCAATTTATTTTGGTACTTTAGCCCCAATTATCGCCCACGCTACCAGGAAACACGGTATAGCAGGCAGCATGACAGACGTCAAGAAAGCGAACTGAATTTTTTTGAGGCTGTATTTTCGTTTTTATTTGGCGATGGTAATCCTAATGCCAACTTAGAAGAACGCCGTTGGCAAGAAATTGCCACTGTGATTCAAAATAACCGTGGTGCAGTGGTAGCCGAACAAATTGCCCCCTATCTGGATAATCTAGGTGCAAGTTATACACAAGAATACGAAGATTATATGTTGCCTGTGCTGACACGATTTAATGGGCAACCAGAAGTCAGTCCGGAAGGGCAAATCGTCTATTACTTCCCAGAGTTGCAAGTCAAAGCCAGCAAAACACGTCATCAGTCAGTCTCAACCTACTTAGAAGAATTGTCCTGGCGTTTTAGTGCCGCAAGTTCAGGACAAATTATGCTATCGGCGGGATTGGGGATACTTAATTTCGTCGCGGCATTAATATTGGGAGGTTTAATAGCTGATGGTACAGTTGCCGCTGAATTAGGTGGATTAGTTGCTTTTGTCCAAGGAATTTATTGGTTATTGTTGGCTTACGGCGCAGGTTTTTTGGCCATACCCTTAGTACGTTATTTTTGGATTCAATGGCGCAATCAAAAAATTGCTGCCCGTAACCGCGATCGCCTGTCTCGGTCTAGGCTATTAGCAGACCCAAATACTGGTTTACAGCGCAAAATCAATTTCGCCCAGCAATTTGCCACCGAAAAAGTCATCAGCAAAGACGATGTAATCTATTCCAGCGAAACCGACTTAATTGACCAAGAAGTTGAGCGTTCCGCACAAATTGACGCAGAATGGCAACGGCGTTTGCAGGAAGGGAGTGGGGAGTAGGGAGCGGGGAGTAGGGAGTAGGGAGTGGGGAGTGGGGAGGATAAAAAACAAGGATGTTGATACTCAACGAAAGTCTTTCCCCCCTGCACCCTGCCCCCTGCCCCCCTGCCTCTTCTTACTTCGCCTTAATTGGCGTCAGGGCGACACCTCGGTAATAGTGTCCTAAAATTTGCAGATGGTTTGCTCCTTGTCGGGCCAAATTATACGCTCCCCATTGACTCATGCCTAAACCATGACCGAAACCTAGACCTTGTAGGACAAATTTACCGTCTTGTTGTTTACTGATGCGAAAGCGGGTACTTCTCAGTTTGAGCGCAGTACGTACTTCTTCGCCCTTGAGTGTTTTTGTCCCCTTGTCACCGACAATTCTTAAAGCTTTAACACTACCAAAAGGTGAGTGAGCTTCGGGAATCATTTCTGTGACAGTACCTACACCAGAAACCCTGCTGCCAATTTCATCCGGGGTGAAGGTATTTACCCAATTACAAGCGCTGATATTTTGATCGTAGTCTTGAACAGCACGCAGGTAAGCTAAAGGATTTCCCCAAACATCTTCCACATTTTCAGTGTGTCCGCCAGAACAAGCGTGGAAGACCGAGAGAATAACTTGGTTATTATGAGTCAGGACTTTCCCCGCTGTGGCATCGACTGCATTGTAAGTGCTAGAAGATTCGCTCATGACTCCTTTATAAATTTGCCAGCGATCTGGACTAGCACCCAAGTCAAAAGTGGGATTATTGCGTTGTTCGTTGCGCTTGTAGAGAGCGTAGGTACGAGCTGCGATCGCCTGGGCTTTAAGAGCCTCCTCAGGCCAGCCAGCATCCATTTCACCACCAAGAACACTGTAAAGATATTCTTCTAAATCAACCCAATTAACGGCATCTAAACCCTTGTCTGTAGGGACAACCAACGTTCTCCCCCGATACCAGCGATCGCCTATATAAACAAATCCATCACCTGTAGGCTCAATCCAAAATAAACCAGATTGCCACCTATCCAAAGCCACACCACCAGGGATAGTTTGGGCATTAAATGAACTCATCGCCGGTAATTGCCCCAGAGTCCGACCACTACTATCCTTAACAACCGCAGTCGTAGAACTACCGACCTTAACCTGATTAACACCTCTTTCAATTGCCACGCGTAGAATCACAGATGCTTGAGCGGGGGCCACTAAAGCCAACCACAAAAAGATACCTATCCACCAATGACGTACTTTGATCTGAGAAAATAAAGAGCCTAACAACAGTTGAAATTTCATACTGATCATTTAAATCACATTTAGTATCTGTGTGACGCTCTGGATTATAGTATCTGCCACTTAAGATGAGACAGTTATCCCTTTAGGGAAGTTGCCACTTCTTCATAATTATGCGATCAGTATTGAAATTCGGCTAATTAAATATCATTAGTCATTAGTCAGCTTCTTCTCCCCCTGCTCCCTGCCCCCTGCCTCCCTGCCTATTATTCACCCACTCCCCACTCTCCTTGAGAACCACTCACTGCATTAGCAATAATTCCAATTAAATTCAACTTGCTCAAAATTTCTATGGCTTGCGTCAATTCATTGGGAGTCACCTGACCAATACGCCCCACCATGACAATTCCATGAGCAAATGACCCCAAAATTCTGGCATCGACTGTACCTAACATTGGTGGCGCATCGATTAGCACCAGATCATAGGTTTGCTCAAACCGATCTATGAGTTCTTTCATCCGTTGCGAACTCAGCAGCTTAATGGTGTCTTCTGGTGTAGGGCCAGCGGTCAAAATATCAATAGAAGGGTGAATGGGTTGGATGTAATCCTGAACATGAGTATTAGTTTCATCGACTAATAATAAAGATAATCCCCAGTCATTGGATAAGTTCAAGATTTTGTGCAGGTTCGGATGCCGTAGATTGGCATCAATTAATAGTATGCGCCGATGCATCCGAGCTGCGCTAGCCGCCAGGCCCAGCGACAAAGTTGTTTTACCTTCCCGTGGTAGAGCCGACGTTAACATCAAAGACTTGAAAGGAAAAGAATACTTGAATATTTGAATGTTTTGGTAGACCATATCCAAGCTTTCATGGCAAGGTAACCAAGTGTTGGCTTCTACAAAAGAAGGTGCTAAGTGTCTCCGCTTACGTAAAAATAAACTTGAAAGCCGCTTCTGCAAAGGACGTGGGGCTAGTTTCGGCACTGATCCTAGTAATTGCAGTTTCGTCCGCTTTTGTAATTCTTGTACAGAATAAATTGTGTAATTAAACATTCCCCAAGTCAGGGCAACTATGACCCCTAAAATGGGACTGACCACCGCTCCTCCAACTAACAGAAATAATCTGCGATTACTTGTAGAAGTTCCCAAAGCCGGTTCTTCTAAAATTTGCCAATCAAATCCTCCCTGAGCAATTTTTAGTCCTAAATACTGTTGCGTTTGTAGTAGTTGCTCAAGAGTTTTACGGCTAGTTTCTACTGCTGGTAGGAGACGGTTATACTCGGCTATGAGGCTGGGATATTTATTTAGCTGTGAGCGGAGTTTTTGTTCTGATTCAGCTAAACTCTTTTCATTAGCATTTAGTCCTAGAAGAAATGTTTGTACCTGAATAAACTCTTGCACAAGCATCGGGTCAACACCCGTTATTTGCCCCTGTGTTAAAAGTTCTTTTTCCGTAATGCTAGTATTTACTGCTTGATTACCTAGCAATTGTTTCGCTTCTTGTTGTAACAGCCTGCGTTGATTTTGGTGTTGCTGTTTGAGTTTTTCTATTATGGGAGCATCTTCTGTATAGCGCATCTGCTCTCTAGTTAGAGCCTGTTCTGTTTCTTGAAAGTCAGTCAATAATGATTGGTAACGAGTTGACTGATTTAAACGAGCAGCAAGGAGGGCATTTTGAGAGAGAGAAGCTATTTTTTTCTCTAAATTATTATAGCGAGCTTGTACATCTTTAATTTGAGCGCGGGTGGTTTCGCGCTGTTTTTGAATGGTTGCAAGAGACTCTAAAAGAATTTTACTTTGTACTTCGGGATCGAGTATATTATGTTTTCTGCGAAAAAGTTCTAAGTTTTTCTCAGCTTGACTCACCTCTTTTTTGATTTCAGGTAAGCGGTTACTAACAAAAGCCAGCCCTTTATTCAGCCGCTCTTGTTGTTGTTCTATATTATAGTCTTGATAAACTTTTCTCAGAGATTGTAGTACTCTTTGTGTCTTGACGGGATCATCATCACGAAAGGTAATTTCAAAGACTGGACTAAGCACTTGATTAGCTCCAGATATACCCTCTAACTGTTTGACTACCAAAGATGTTTGTTTTCCATGCTCATTCTTACCTTGGATGTCTTCTACAGTAATATCTGGATAATGAGGACGAAGAACATTTACAGCTTTCTGAATTAGCTTGGAACTTTGCATGAGTTTCATTTGAGCGCTGTAGTCAGATACTGACAAATTTGGCTCAGTCAACTCATTATTTGCATCTACGCGAATATTACCTGATCTTACCCCCTCATATAAATTGGAATTTACCAGTATCTGCATAGAGCTTTGGTAATTCGTCTTGGTATTAACAGCTAATAAGCTAGCAACAGACATAACTATGCAAGAAACACCCAAGCATAGAAAGCGTCGGCGAAGCAAAATTTTTGGTAGTTGTCTGATATCAAATGTGTTGAGTGAGGAGTTATTAACCAGTTGCTCTTGATTCAGACTTGTGTTAGCCACTATCAAATTCCTCTAATATCGAAACACGGAAACATTTATCTGGGAGATTATGAGAAAGTTTATTGGCAATGAATTTTTCTCAACCTATAGACAAATCATCATACTAAATGTTTCTTTATCAGGATATAAAGAGTTGGTGTGTTCAATAATTTTGCATTATAGGTCACACAATTATTTTATTGAGTAGCAATAAACAAATATACTTGGACAATAAAGTCTTGATGAAACTAAAGTATATACAATCACGTTTGTTGTGAGATGATTACTTGTATATCAATAGTGAGGGGATAACAAGAATACTAATATCAGGGACATAAAAGCATAGTTATATCCAAAAAATCAATAAACCTTACTGGTAATATTTTTTCAGCTAACAGTTGTTTAATCTAAGCGGGTTTGTATAATAAGGTGATAAATAAATAATATTTAACTTGTTAAAGTCATCCAAAAATAAATAAAATTTCCGTATTTTTTACCATAAAAAGTAAAGTATATGACATTCTTGTTTCATTACTACTATGACAATTCAAGATTATGTAAAAATAACCCAGGATTTCCGGTTTATAAATTGCCTTGCTTGTAGAAGGATAATTCTGATTCTCGTTTGGCTACTCCACCATCGCCTCAGGTGTAGGAGGGACGCGTACCAAAAGATGCACTCGCAGTGTCCCAGGTAGTTTGGGGGGTAAAACATATCCGTCTTCACTTTCTTGATAAAGCTGGCTGAATTGCAACAAATCAGTTATGCTTTCCTGCGTTAGATCAACAAAATGGTATGTATATTTTTGCGGACAAACCAACGTCGCAGCACAAGAATATTTTTTAACGCAAGTCCACAAACATCCTACAGGCTGAATGTTAAGAGTGCTGTAAGTAGAATCATTTTTTTGCACTTCCAGTAACTTCAGTAAGAGTTGATTTCCTTCAGCGCGCTCATCTGCTTCTTCGTGGGAGAGAACGGTACTGCAAGATTTACAAACAAATAGGGTATGAAGTGCCATAATTTGGTATTTTACAAAAAGTATTTAAATAAATCTTCAAGCACAAACTTAACGTGAGTCTCCAAAGAACTCAAGGAGTGTTAATTAGATACTTAAATAGGTCATCAATAATCGCATTTGCCGCTAACATACCACTTCCAATCCAGTAGTTGGGAACGAAATAAACTTTATTTTCTTTTACAGCCTTTAAATTTTTCCACAGTTGATTGGATTTGAGTTTCTCTAAATTTACTTTGGCAGTTTGATTGCCTTCGGCGTTATTTTCAGCCGTCCAGATAAATATAACATCACCATCTGCCTTTTCGATTAATTCATTACCGATGGACATTTGAATCGGATTACCAAATAATTTCTGGGCCTCTGATGCAGTGAAATTTTGGGATTCTGGACGAGATAATCCGGCATCTTGCAAAATTGTTCCGCAGAAGGAATCAAGTAGATAAAGGTTGATATTATTAGGATAAACTCGCACTACAGAAACTTTGAGATTTGACAACTTATTGCCCATTTTCTGCTTAAATTCTGCGAGACGGCGATAATAATTTTCCATTACTTGTTCGCCAACTTCTTCCTTACCTAGCGCTGCACTAATTTTTGTAAATACCTCTTTCCATTGACCACTGTGTCCAAATTTAAACAAAAATGTTGGAGCAATTTTTGAAGTAATAGGATAAATTTTTTGTTGGTAATCAGAACCCACAATTAAATCTGGTTTGAGTGCGAGAATACTTTCTATGTTAGGTTCGCCAATTGTCCCGATGTTTGTCACACCTGTCAGCTGATCTTGCCAAGATGATGAAAAATCTGAGATCACAGCACCAATAGGTTTAATCCCTAGTGCAATCGCATTTTCAAAATTATCTAGAGTCACAAGGCGCTCAAATTTTTCTGGAATACAGGTGATTCCCGCAGCGTGTTCAACCTGACGACAAGCTGTGTTTATATTTTGATTATTAACAGGTAGAGAACCACCACGATGACAAGCTACTGCAAACAATAAACTACAAAATATGACAATCCCAAATCGCCACCAGCGAGTAAAGCTTTTTATTTTCATGTAATTATCATTCATGATGGCATCTCATACCCCACACCTGATTTGCGTCAAAATTCAACAGGAATATTTACAGAATTGGCGAAATTTCATCATTAAAATGTCACAGAAAAACTACCAATAACCGTTAACGGTGCGCCAGGTTCTATGGCAACTCTACCAACATTTGCTCCTTGAAAATATTTTTCCTTAAGAAGATTTTGGATATTGATTCCAGCCCGCCAATTATCGCGTTGATATGAATTGTCATGAAGGCTATGGCTGAACCAGATATTTAAAAAGGTCATCAAGTAGTTTATTGATGCCAAAAAAGCCGTATGTCCACCATCTATTTACCTGGACTTCATACACTTGATTATTTTTTGCTGCTTTTAGTGTATTTAAAAGAGGATTTTGAAAAAAAGTTTGTGTCAATTGGTTAGTATCATTCATGACAAACAAAACATCAGCATCATATCTGTTTAACACCTCGATACTCGATATTACAGTTTCTTGTTGTTGGTTTGCTAGTGGAGGTATGAGTCGTATACCAATGTCTTGGAAAATTTGATTATAAGTTTCATTATCTGAATATGTAGAGATGAGACCTTCTCCAAAAACATAAATCACGGATACTTCTATCTCTTTGAGACGTTCACCCATTAAATTTTGCAACTTTTCAACTCGTTCATAGTATTGAGAGATAACTTGCTCTGCCTTTTCACTCTCACCTAGCACTTGAGCAATAAAGCGCAGGTTTTCTTTAAAAGAGTAATTCAGTCCTGGTAAATCTACCATAACTGTAGGTGCGATCGCAGATAATTCTTTATACAAACGTTTCTGGTATTCACGCATCAAAATTAAATCGGGTTTGAGCTTGATAACTTTTTCCAAATTAGGCTGATTTCCAGTACCAATTATCTCGATACCAGCCGCTTCATCATTAGTTACACCACGAAATAAAAAGTCGTACTCTGGAAAATAACTTACTGTACCAATTGGTTTGATACCCAGAGATAGTACTGGGTCTAAAAGACCAATATCATTTAATACAATAATTCGCTGTGGCTTGATGGGAATTCTTGTTTCACCCAAAGCGTGTTTGACTAATTTTGTAGCTACGGAAAGAGGAGATATAGGTGCGATGTTGTTACTTTGAATTGCATTTTGCGAATTACTATGACAAGCTACCGTAAGCAGTAGAGTACAAAATATTGTCATCCCCAATTGCCACCAGCGATTAAAGCTTTTGACATTGATATAACTGTCATTCATGATTGTATCTCCTCCCTCACACCTGATTTTCGTCAAAATTCAATCGCAAACGAACCAATTACTGTTAAAGGTTCACCATAGTAAACATCTAAACGGCTACCATAGGCAGAGCCAGTAAAATAGGTATTGTCAAATAGGTTGCGGATATTTAAAGCGGCTCTCCAGTTATCGCGCTTGTAAAATACCGACGCATCGGTACGCACAAAACTAGGAAGAACAAAACTATTGTCTAAATCTCCAAAGCGATCGCCCACAAAAAATAATCCTAATCCCAATCCCAATCCTTGCAAGCTTCCTTGTTGAAATTCATAAGTTGTCCACAAGCTTGCAGCGTTTTCGGGGACATTATCTCGACGGCGACCTTGAAAACCACTGTTATCTTGACTGACAAAGGCATCAATATAAGAATAGGACGCAATCACTCTCCAACCAGGGGTAATTTCCCCAGCAATATCAAATTCAATACCTCGACTGGTCTGTTCCCCAGTTTGAATTTGATCGTTGGGATCGGATGAATTGGGATCATTAGTAGTCACATTTTGCTTGCGGAGGTCATACAATGCTAAAGTTGCGCTCAAATTCTGGGCAATATCGGCTTTTATACCTACCTCAAATTGTCTACCTGTTTCTGGTTTAAACGGTTCCCGATTATCACCGCGATCTGCGCTAAAGATAGGTTCAAAAGAGGTTGTATAAGATGCGTAAAGCGAGATATTTTGAGATGGTTGATAAACTATTCCTAAGCGGGGGCTAAAGTTACTATCCGATTGAGAAAATTCTTCTTTTTCTTCACCCAAATTGCGTTCACTCCGAGTTTGATCAAAAATATCAAATCGACCGCCTGCTAGTAATTTTAGTTGGGGACTCACTTCGATTTGGTCTTGGATATAAAACCCATACTTATCGAGACTATCATCGCGGAAGAAATTTAATATTCCTTCCTTGGGATACTGGAGACGAGTATAGACTGGGTTAAATATATTAATAGATGGGTAAGGTTCAAAGTCTCCAAAAGTCCCGTCTTCAGTGATTTTAGTATAGTCAAATCCCACAACAACTTGATGTTTAATTGAACCTGTGGAAAATTTGCCGATCAAATCGGTTTGCACTGCATAAGCATTATCTCGACGCTGAGAAAAATAACTCAATCTACTTAATTCACCAGTTTCTTCATCGAGAGAATCCCGTAATGGAAAGTAACGTTCTAAATTTACGAATTGAGAGCGGAAAGCATTTCTAATTGACCATTGATCGTCTAACTTATGGTCAAGTAAATAGCTAACGTTCGTTACATTTATTTCCACATTCTGGAACGGCTCACCTAAAAAACGGCTTCGTGGCAAATTGGCTGGACGATTACCTATGGCCACAGTACCATCATCAGATGTACGTTTTTCTTCCAACCAGGAGCCTTCTATAGTTAAATTGGTGTTAGGGCCAAGGGCCAACTTGAATGTAGGAGCAAGAAACACACGCTCTGAATTTACAAAATCACGAAAACTTCCAGCATTTTCATAAACAGCATTAAACCGATAAAGTATGCTTTGATTATCAGTTAAAGGCCCCGATAAATCGATAGCACTTCGATAGGTACTAAAACTACCAACTCTTCCCTCAAAAGAGTAAAACGGTTCAGAAAAAGGTTGTTTAGTTACCAAATTCACCAAACCACCTGGAGGTGCATCTCCAAACAAGACTGATGCTGGACCTTTTAGAACTTCGATACGTTCAATATTTGCTGTTTCTGTCAAGCCACCAAAATCGTTATATAAACGAAGCCCATCCCGAAATAAATTTGCATTGAAACCACGTAAAGAAAAATATTCACTAAAACCTTGGTAGTAACCCGTGCTAGTAGAACCACTTACATTTCGCAGTGCATCTTGGACGCGAATAATTCCTTGGTCTTTGAGAACTTCGCGCGGAATTACCTGAATTGATTGGGGGATATCACGAATAGGTGTATCGGTTCTAGTTGCGGTTGATGCTTCTTCTGCACGATAACCACCCTGTTCACCCGTCACAACCAATTCAATTGGTTCTTCATTTTCAGGTGTCTCGGCTGTGGGTTGTTCTGGCTGGATTTCGTGACTGGGTTGTTGTTCTGTTGGTGGAGTCTGTGGTGTTTGAGTAGTCGTCACAGTTGGTACAACCCCAAACACCAAACCTTCGTTACCATCAAACAACTCGACTTGTGGCGCACCAGTTTCACCAGTTACGGTCACACGAATAGTACTTGCATCTAAATTGGTAACTATAACTTCAGTAATTCCCTCAGTGGGTTGTTCTTGACGGAAGATATTACCATCAGGTAGGTTTAATTGAGCATTGGGAATGTCAACAATATAACTATTCTCTTGGCTCTGATTTGTGAGTTGTAGTTGATCTGATTGATTGGTTTCTAAAATTACATCTATGCCATTGTCTGTTGCTTCTAACTTGACACCCGTTACCTGAACAAGAGATTGAGCAAGCCACTGCTGAATATTATTAACAGGTTTTTCTATCTCCTTTAATTGAGAAGTATTAGTTATTAGTTTTTGGTCATCTTCAGCCAATACAGGGAAGTTAACCAGTACCAAAGCCAATCCTGTCATCCAAGCTAGTTTTTGCAATTGATTTGACATTACTCTATTCATTACACAAATAAGTGACTGGGGGCTGGGGATGAGGGACTAGTACTCTGCTACCTAAATAGGGATATCCTTTCAAAAAGTTTAAATACCCAAAACAAAAGCCTTTTGACTTCTGCGTTGCGGTACTAGGTATTCAGAAATACTATTAAGCACTACCTAATACCCGATACCCTTGTAATTCATAATTACTATCAAAAAGCTTACAGGAAATCTCTGGGTTGTGGATGAGCAGTTTGAACGCTAGACGGAATTTTTTGAACGCTAAACGGAATTTTTGCATTTTTAAGTTGTTAAATCACGTTATGATTTACATTTGCATTTTGAAATTTCAGCCTCGGCTTTTAATGTTCAAGATTCAATTGTTTAAATTTCCTGTACTTACCCTATCAATTCATGAATTTCCATTGATGAACGTGAATTAGCTAACAAAAACTCTTTGGGGTTTATGCCAAACTTTTTTCTAAAAGCAGTGGCGAAGTAGCTACGATTAACAAAACCAACGCTACGAGCTGCTTGAGAAATACTTATTTCTCCTGCTACTAGCAATTTTCGTGCTTGTTCTAATCTATGATGATGCAAATAGCCGAAAACTGTTGTACCAAAAACCAAACGAAACCCGCGTTTGAGGGTGCAGTCATTTAAGCCAACTTGTCTGGATAATTCCATTAAAGAAGGAGGATTATCTAAATTATTTAGTAAAATTTCTTTGGCATAGTGAATACGTTCTACATCATCAGACTTAAGTGAAAACATGTTAGTTTTCCCTTGACGTGCTGCCAAATCTTCTTCAACTAGCAATACCATTAGTTCCAAAACCTTGCTTTCTAAGTACATCCGTTTCATCATTCCCTGATAAGGACACTGACAAATTTGCTGTAATATTACTTGCATTGCTGGAGTTGTATTACCACAACGAGAATAATATTCTTGATGAGGCTTTCTTACTAAATGAGTCAATTCTTGTGGAAGTTTCTGCTGTTCTTTACCCATGAACAAACAAAATATTTCCGGTTCCATGTGAACACTAATTTCAAATGTTTTTTCTGCCTTGAAGGATTTAACTCTGTCTTTTGGTGCCAGCCCACTACCCCACAATCTATTTTGTCCGCTATTAAAAGAATCATAGTTATCTTGTTGATGCCCAGAAATACAAAAATTGTATTCTAAAGGATGTGGGCGATCTGGAAGTTGCACAACTAAATCATCATATAATTGAATTTCTGAAGATGCTAAATATAAACCATTCCGTAGTTCTATTTCTCCATAAAATCCTGTACCTAATTCTTTGGGAAAATGGTAAATGGTGTCGAAGATATTCCAGTTATTACTTTGGTTCAAACGTAAATCGTCGCTTTTTTTTTCTGTATTGAGGATTTTTACAAATAAATTCCAAAAAGCTTGTTCCGAAATTGTAATTGTCATTATTTTTAGGAATAAGGTTGCATTTATTACTAATAATTAGCAATAATTTGAGAAAAATACTCAATACTAGTCCAGTGTGAGCCGCATTTGTGATTAAATACAGCAAGTAACCACTTATTGAGATTAATTACCACTATGATCATGAGAATAATCTATTCTTATACAAATACTTTGTTACTTATAATACATAATTTTTGCATATCTTTCTCAATTAATGCCAATTGTTTCGCACCCGCCAGAATACTACCTGCTGATAACTAAAGCTTTATGAAAATCGGACTACGGCAATACTGGAACTTACTCGTAGACTACCTCAAGCCTCAAAAGGGCAGGGTGATCAAGTTTGCGATCGCCCTCCTCGCCAGCATCGGACTACAATTAGTCAACCCGCAAATTCTCCGCTACTTCATTGACACAGCCGTAGCTGGTGGTTCAGGGCAAAACTTACTCTTAGCCGCCATACTATTTATAGGTGTAGCTTTAGTCACTCAATTAATCTCAGTTGCGGCTACATACTACGGCGAAAACGTTGCTTGGAGAGCCACCAACACCTTACGTGCGGACTTAGTTGAGCATTGTTTGCAACTAGATTTATCATTTCATAAATTCTCTACACCCGGTGAATTACTAGAGAGAGTAGATGGTGATATTCACACGCTGTCGCAATTCTTTTCTAAATTCACCGTTTACATCTTAGGCAATTTACTACTGATGTCTGGTGTGATTGTAGTTTTATTTGCCGAAGATTGGCGTGCTGGTTTAGCGATCGCCTTTTTTACCCTCACAGCCTTATATACTTTAATTGGCCTGCGTTCTCTTGCTGTTCCCCATTGGAGAACTTATCGCCAAATTAGTGCTGATTTTTTTGGTTTCGTGGGCGAACAACTAGCCGGGATGGAAGACGTACGCGCTAATGGTGCTAAAAGCTATGTCATGCAACGCTTCCACAAAATTTTGCAAGGTTGGTTACCCGTATTTCACAAAGCACGTTTTGCTAGTACTATTCTTTGGGCGACAACTAACGGTATTTTTACTTTAGGAACTGCGATCGCCTTAAGTGTTGGTGCATACCTTTGGAGTCAGAATATAATTACCATTGGTACTGTATATGTGCTGTATTATTACACTAATCTCCTCAGCGAACCGATAGAACAAATTCGCAACCAATTTGAAGACCTGCAACAAGCAGAAGCAAGTATTGACCGTATTCAAGATTTATTTCAAGTTAAATCTCAACTCAGTGCGGGAGGCCAACAGCAACTTCCTCACGGCGCACTTTCTGTAAATTTTGAAAATGTCTCATTTAGCTACAATGACCCCGGCTTGGGAACTGGGGATTTAGTATTGCAAGATATATCCTTTAATTTACCGCCAGGTCAGATACTAGGTTTACTTGGGCGTACAGGTAGTGGTAAGTCTTCTTTAGCGCGGTTATTGCTGAGATTATATGACCCACAAGCAGGGGTAATTCGTTTGGGAGGCGTACCTATTAACCAAACTCCCTTAACAAATTTGCCTCAAAAAGTGGGATTAGTCACTCAGGATGTACAACTATTTCAAACCACAGTCCGAAATAATCTCACCTTTTTTAACCAGAATATTAGTGATGAACGCATCTATGAAACCTTAGAAATATTGGGACTATCAACATGGTTGCACTCCTTACCCCAAGGCTTAGATACAAATTTGGGACCAGATAGTAGCGGCTTATCTGCGGGACAAGCACAGTTACTCGCCTTTACTCGCGTGTTTCTCAAAGACCCTGGTTTAGTCATTCTAGACGAAGCTTCCTCTCGCCTCGACCCCACGACAGAAAAACTGATTGAAAAAGCCGTAGACCAATTATTAACTGGACGTACAGGCATTATTATTGCTCATCGTTTAGCCACTGTAGAAAGAGCTAATCAAATTTTGATTTTAGAACAAAGTCGAATTATTGAATATGGTCAACGATCAGAATTAATTAAAAATCCAGAATCACGTTTTGCCCAATTATTACAAACTGGCTTAACCGATTTATTAAGCTAAGAAAATAGGCTATACAGCGCTTTGCCAGTAAATGAGGTACAAACTTATATATTGTAAATCTTGTAGGGTGGGCATACTTCTCTACGAGACGCTACGCGGTAAGCGCAGCTATGCCCTTCAGGGCTTTACGACAAGCTCAGTACAAGTCTTGCCCGCCATTGTGTACCTCACCGCGATGAAATTTGCTGTAAGAGGGAAGAATATTGAAATATATATTCTTGATTGACATAGCTTTGTTTTTCTTTTACCAATTTATTTAATAATACTCTTCACCACGAACTATTAATTATGATGATGTCAACAAAAAAAGTCAGAGGTTGGGAATTGTTGTGGCAACTTATGTGTTACACCCCAAAACTGTACATACTTGACTCTTGCTTCTGGATCTTAATTATGGGGTTACCTGCCCTACCTGGATTAATAATTCGAGAATTTTTCAACAGTTTAACTAATGAGTCCCAATTTGGATTAACACCTCTGGCGTTGATTGCATTATTACTGGCTCTGAATTTGGGACATATTGCAGTTATATTTGCGGGGCGTATTACCAAGACTCAACACCGTTTCATTATTCGTTCATTACTGCGAAATAACTTGTTAGACCGACTTTTCAAAAATCCGTCAGCACAAATAATACTTGATAATCAAGAAACTGAAAAAACTGTGTCACAGGGTGAAATTATTAGTTATTTTCGTGACGATGCTGAACAAATAGAAGACGGTGTGGCATGGATATCAGAAGTTTCGGGAGAAGGAATATTTGCAGTTTTTTGTTTGGTCATTTTATTAAATATAAATGTGCAAATGACATTGTTTGTGTTTCTACCTGTAGTAGGAATGGTCATAATTATTCAACGAGCAGAAACTAAAATTAAAAAATATAGAAGAGCTAGTCGTAAAGCTACAGAAAAAGTCACAGGGATTTTAGGCGAAATATTTGGTTCAGTCCAAGCAATTAAGGTAGCTGGCGCAGAAAACAACGTGCTGGATTATTTTCGCAATCTCAATGATCAACGTCGCCAAGCAATGATTAAAGATAGCTTATTCAATGCTATTCTCAACTCTGCCTTTCAAAATATGGTGAATCTAGGCACAGGGATAATTATGTTGCTGGCTTCTTCTTTGATGCAGAGTAATGTTGGACAGTTAACAGTAGGTGACTTTGCATTATTTGTCTATAACCTCGCGTTTGTGACTAGCTTTTTCACCTCCCTGGGTAGTTTTATGGCGTTGTATAAGCACACAGAAGTATCTTTTGAACGGATGGCTGGTTTACTTTCTGGTGCATCTGCTTATACTCTAGTTACAGATAATCCACTTTATCTCAATGACCTCAATGGGCAGAAAAAAGTTTTGCCTTCAGTAGAACAACCAGTCCAAAATAAAAACAACAACCTGCAATCATTAAGAGTATCGAATCTCACTTATATTTATCCTGGTACTAATCAGGGAATTACAGATATTAGCTTGGAAATTGAGCGTGGTAGTTTGACTGTAATTACTGGTCAAATTGGTTCAGGAAAGACGACATTACTGCGGGTGTTATTAGGATTACTCCCTAAACAAAGTGGGGAAATTTACTGGAATGGGAATATTGTTGAAGTCCCGGCTAGTTTCTTTATTCCACCTTGCAGTGCTTATACTCCCCAAATTCCGCAACTTTTTAGCTACACCCTGCGAGAAAATATTTTACTGGGTTTGTCTAAAGATGATCATGACATCGCCACAGCTTTAAACATGGCTGTGTTTGAGCAAGATTTAGTAACTATGAATGAAAGTCTAGAGACTTTGGTGGGGTCAAAAGGTGTACGCCTTTCTGGTGGACAAATACAGCGTGTCGCAGCAGCGCGGATGTTTGTCCGTCAACCGGAATTATTAGTGTTTGATGACCTTTCTAGTGCTTTGGATGTAGAGACAGAATTGGCATTGTGGTCGCGGATATTTGTGAATACCAAAGAACCGGAAAAAAATCCTTGGACACCCACTTGTCTTGTGGTTTCTCATCGGCCTTCTGTGTTGCGCCGCGCTGACCAGATTATTGTTATGAAAGCGGGGAGAGTGCAAGCGCAAGGGAAGTTTGATGATATTTTTAGCCAGAGACTTCTCAGCAATCCCCAGGACATCAGTATATGAGGAAATATTATTTGCTGGTTTTAGGGACTTCCAGAAATTAAATTAAGTAAGTTCGATGACCTCTCCCCAACCCCTCTCCGACGCGGAGAGGGGCTTAAATATATTGAAATATCAACAAAAAATGAAGGTTTTGAAGCCTCTACCCTGCAAGGAGAAAGGCTTAAAAGGCTGATTATTTCGTACCACGTGAGATATTTTTTGCCCCTTCCTTGTAGGGCTATCCATTAGTCACATCTTTCTTAACAAAGCCGAAAGCCATTTATAGGAGTAATTTCACGTTGATAATTCCTAGCTGGGGTTGACAGAGCGAGAAAAATATGTAGGGTGGGGGGAGATGGATTGTTGTTGACATACCCTTGGGGATTTTGTTGATTTGGCTAATGG
>JAKOMP010000047.1 GCA_022241785.1 Cyanocohniella sp. LLY
TAGCGTGCCGGAGGCTCTAGCAATCGCATGGTTTTATTCTTAGTGCGAGACTTTGCGATTGCTGAGTCGCAAAGCGACACGCTACGCGAACGTCGTTCCTCCTCGCAATGACATTTATTCTCTAGGTGCTAAATAAAAACTGGGATGCACCCCTGGATAAGTTGCTAGGATTGCCACCAGGAGCTAGTAAAGCCGAAGTTCTGGCAGCTATGAAAGGTCATGTTTTAGACGCAGTAGAATTGATGGGACGCTATGCCAGACAAAGCTCTGTAAAATCTCCCTAATATCATTACATTTAGGGGCGACTTCTATTTTTGCTATTGCTATTTTGAGCAGAAGTAAATAACCTAAGAACTCTGAAATTTTTAGTAATAATCTTGATTTTTACCTTTGGATTTGAGAGTTCCCAGGATAGTTCCATTACTACTACTGCTACTAAGCAAAATAACTATTAATATTTTGTCCGACTTCTAACTTAAGATGGAACTTCTTTTTTACAAGGACAATTTAATCAAGGCTCAAGTGTAGCAAACTACTGTGAGATCAGAATCTCAGCAGTAGTTCACATTTATTCGGGTTTTTTATGCCAATGCCCGTCATCACCTTTTTCGTAATTACGTTTTACTGCACTCCAAGCCATACGAAAAGCCCGTTCTTCTTCTGCGTATTGTTCTTCAGCACTATTAAATGCAGCCCGAAAAATTTCTTGACCGTGTTTGGGTAAGTTATTTTTGACTGTATCTGGTAAGTCTTCAATCTTTTGGTAAGGCATAAACTATACTTCTAGAGTGAGACTGGTGTGAAAAAACAGGGGAAGCTGGAAAGTACAATATTTGCCTATGCTTACAGTTTAATTTTTTGTGGCTGAATGCTGGAAGCACTATCCCAGTAATCAGCTTGATTAACATTCACTTTGAGCAAAATAATATCGGGTTCGTCTAGTCCCTTGGGTAGCCAAGTATGAAGTTCTGGCTGCCATTTTTCTTGCATTTTCTTGCGGTCTGTCACTAATTGCGCCGTACCTGACACAGAAATATATCGCTGCTTATCAGGTGATGTAAAACTCACATTTACCTGTTGATTATGTTGGATATCATTCACTTTCTGGGAATGTGCATAGCTAAAAAACCACAGTGCGCCATCAGAGCTAATTTCACCAGTTTTGCACATGGGACAACTGTGTAATTGACCATTCTGGTCAACTGTAGTTAACATGCCACTGTTAATATCTGCAATTATTTCCCGCAGTTGTTGAACTTGTTGATCACGGTCTGTAGAAGTTGTCATTTTATTTACTCTTTGATGTATGTTCGTTTTCTAGACTAGTAATCTACAAGCAAGTTCGTAGTCAGGAATTTAGTCCTGGTTGTTCAATTTGACCAACTACTAGTCATAATCTACCAGAGCTAGTAAAGCCCTTTTTCACTATTACGGATATTTATGATGAATTACGTGACTCTAGAGGTGGAACTTTGCGAAATATCCTTCTTCCGTGTATGCCCAGAGAGAGACTATGGTTTAAAAACCGGGAGATTAGGCATTTTTGCATCTGCGATCGCCCTATCATCACTTTGAGTTTTTATATTGATTAAAGATTGATATAAAACTTAACAATAACAATGAAATATAGCGAATAAATATACCCGAATACTAGCTAATTGCTTTGAGTGTTTGTAAGTCTTAACAGTAAAAATATTCAGAGCTTATTTTTAGTCTCTATAATTAAAATTGGGTAGATGAATTACAAAATGTCTATGCTTTGAGGGCATTATTAGGAGCAAATTTGGCTGTGATTCAAGCAATACACACCGCTGTCAAAGGCAGAGCTAGATATAAAGTAAAAGAATTATATCAGTCACCATCTTTGCAAAAATATCTGGAGCGATCGCTTGCCAGTAATCCGGAAATAATTTCAGTTTCGGTTAATCCATTAACCAGCAATATTTTGGTGTTTTTTACAGATAAAATCAGGTTTAATACCATAGCATTAATAATTGATAATATTGTCCTAGATTTTAAAACAAAAACTAATATAAATGAAACACAACAATTAAATAAATCTTTAAAAACACAGAAAAAATCTGTTAATAAGTCCCTTGGGCAACCAAGAAATGATTGGCATTTAATGGCAGGAGAGAGCGTTATACATAAATTAAATACTTCCAAGATATCAGGATTATCTAGTGAGTCTGCCATCATAAATCTGACGACATATGGCCCTAATATTTTATCTATAATATCAAAACGTTCCAATTGGCATATCTTAATTGACCAGTTTAAATCTCTGCCAGTGGCTTTACTGGGGGCGGCTGCGGGTATTTCTTTACTAACTGGCAGCGTAATTGATGCCGTAGTGATTATGGGTGTTGTGGGTCTAAATGCCATAATTGGTTATACAACAGAAACTAATTCTGAAAAAATTATTCATTCTCTCAAAAGTCGAGAGCAAAAATTAACTTGGGTAATTAGAGATAGTCAGCAGATAGAAATCCCTACAGAAAATGTGGCTTTAGGAGATGTTTTATTGCTCACACCAGGCATTTATGTCGCCGCAGATGCCCGACTTATAGAAGCAGATAACTTAACTATTGATGAATCTACCCTAACTGGCGAAAGTATCCCTGTGACAAAAAATACGGCATCTCTCCTGGGTGAAGATGTGTCGTTAGCTGACCGTCTAAATATGGCTTATAAGGGTACTTTAGTCACTGGCGGACAAGGACTAGCTGTGGTTGTGTCCACCGGCCAATTTACAGAAATGGGCAAAATCCAGCAATTAGTTAGCGAGGCTATTGCTACAGACACACCTCTAGAAAAACAACTTGATCAAGTGGGAGGTCAACTAGTTTTAATTGGTATGGGAATGTGCAGTCTGGTTTTTGGTTTGGGAGTACTGCGGGGATATGGTGTACTCACAATGATGCAATCATGTATCTCCCTTGCAGTGGCTGCGGTTCCGGAAGGTTTACCCACAATTGCCACCATAACTCTGGCTTTAGGTATCCAAGACATGAGGCAGAATAATGTCCTTATTCGGACTCTCAGCGCTGTGGAAGCCTTGGGTTGTGTACAAACAATTTGCTTGGATAAAACTGGGACAATTACAGAAAACAAAATGTCGGTGGTGGAAATACACACCAACACCCAACAAATTACAGTACAAGAAGAAAATATCAATCCCCATAGCAGCGATGACTTGTTAAAGCTAATTCATGTAGCAGTACTGTGTAATGAAAGTGAAGTCAGTCAAGAGAATGATGGTGAGTATGTGGTTACAGGTTCGGCCACAGAAAATGCCTTAATCCACATGGCCATTAGCGCCGGGGTGAATGTTATAGACCTGAGACAAAAATATCAACTGCGGGGAAGCAACCTGCGATCGGAAAATCGCAACCTCATGAGTACAATTCATGAAACAAGCAATGGCCACAATTTGATTGTTGTTAAAGGTAGCCCCAGCGAATTGATGCAAATATGTCAATGGGGACTAGAAAATGGGCAATTAGTACCTTTAACACCAGAAAACAGGCAGGCCATTGAACTTGCTAACGATCGCCTGGCCGGAAAAGCATTGCGGGTGTTGGGGTTAGCCTACAACCATGTTGATGATTTAAATAATGGCAATAATCATGAATCAGACCTGATTTGGCTGGGTTTGGTGGGAATGGCAGACCCCATCAGAAAAGGTGCAAAACAATTAATTGGGGACTTTCATCAAGCTGGTATTGAGACAGTCATGATTACCGGCGATCAAAGCCCAACTGCTTATGCGATCGCTAAAGAGTTAAATTTAAGTCAAGATCAGCAAATAGAAATTCTTGATTCCACTAACTTCGACAATATCACCCCCGAAGCACTAACAGTATTGTGTGACAAAGTTAACGTTTTTGCCCGCATTAGCCCTAGTAATAAACTGCAAATTGTCCAGGCGTTGCAAGCAGCAGGTAAAGTAGTCGCCATGACCGGCGATGGGATTAACGATGCACCAGCACTCAAAGCCGCACAAGTAGGCGTAGCAATGGGTAAAGGAGGAACCGATGTCGCGCGTGAAGTTGCAGATATTGTCTTGGAGGATGACCGACTAGAAACCATGATGATTGCTGTCAGTCGGGGACGAACAATTTACAACAACATCAGAAAGTCTGTACATTTCCTCTTATCTACTAACCTCAGCGAAATCATGGTCATGACCGCCGCCACCGCCGCAGGTTTAGGCGAACCCATGAATGCTATGCAACTGTTGTGGCTGAATTTAGTCACTGATGTTTTCCCTGGTTTGTCCTTAGCAATGGAAGCACCAGAACCAGAGGTATTGAGTCAGCCACCCCGCAATCCCCATGAACCAATCATCAAAAATTCTGACTTTGGCAGAATTATCTTTGAATCAACAATACTATCTACAAGTACCCTAGCCGCATATGGTTACGCCATCCTGAGATATGGCATTAGTGCAAGGGCAAGTACTGTTGCCTCTATGACCCTCACAACTGGGCAACTATTACATACTATTAGTTGCCGTTCGGAAAAACACAGCATATTTAGTCAAGAGAAAATACCAAATAATCCTTACTTAAATGCGGCTATCACAGGTTCTTTTGCGATCCAACTCCTAGCTATAGCTATCCCACCCTTGAGGCAGATTTTAAAAATTACCCCTATTAGTATTGTGGATAGTGCTGTAATTAGTGGTGGTGCTTTACTGCCTTTATTAATCAATGAAAGTACAAAAAATCAAGTTCATAGTCAAGGCTTCAGTTCTCAAAATACTCCTGGTTTAGTGACTTGATAAATTTGATATTTATTAAGCTTAGATTATATAAAATTAATTATTATCTCTTAAATTGAAATGCCTTTCTAGGTTTTCAATTCTTTGTCTTTGTTGATTGATTGTTTCTAAATGTCTATTCGATTCTGCCTCGATATCTGCAACTTTTCCTTTGTATTTAGCAATCTTCAGATTTCGTTTAATTACATTAGGAATTGATACTAGTAATCCTACTATAATTCCCATAGCTAGAGTGAGGATTAGTACGATGGCTAGTGAAGCTTCAAAATTCCACACAAATAGGGCAACGCTAATGGTAACAGCGTTTTGAAATGCAAACACTACGGCTAATAATGCTACTAAGATGGCAAGAATTAAAAATATTTGCATTGTAGTTGGGAAAATAAACTTGCACTAATGATTTATTAATACTGGATCATCAGACCTATATAGTAAATCATCAGTATAATATTATCATCAATCGTTGGTAGGGACTTTAAGTATGTCTACGCTATCTAAAGCTTTAAAGCAAAGTGAGTTGCTAAATCGCCTGGTGCTGGATCGGCAAACGGCAGAGGAAGTTGGTCGTGTTTCGAGGATTTTACTAGATAGTCAGGCCCAATCAGTTGTAGGACTAACCTGTAAGTCTGGTTGGCTGGGTGGTAAGCACAAAACCTTTACCTGGAAACAAATTGAAGCCATTGGTGAAGATAGCGTTTTAGTTAGGCATGAGGATGATCACACCTCGACAATCCCGGAATCTGTGAAATTTGTGATTGGGAGTGAGGTGTGGACGGATGCTGGTAAAAAAGTCGGACAAATCCAGGATTTTCTCTTTAATGTGGAAACGGGAAGTGTCGTTGAATATATGTTTTCTCCTAGTGGTTTGCAAGGACTAATGGAAGGGATATATTTATTTGAACCAATTATGATTTCTAGCGTCGGCGATAAGCGCGTTATTGTCTTGGAAAAAGCAGTGCAAAATCCTCAGAAATATGCCGAAGGATTGAGTGGAAAAATTAACCAAGCCACTGAATTTATTCAAAATGACTATGAACAAACAAAACAAGATTTTGAAGTTTCTCTAAAAGCACGCTCACAAAAGGCTGTTGATCAAGTTAAAAACTTAGCTCAAACAACTACGGAAAAAGCAGAGGAAACTATCTCGGAAGTCAAGACTAAATTCCAGAAAAAAAAATCTCCATCTAGTCTTGAAGAAGATGTTTTTGAAGATGAAATATGAGCCTAGTTTTGGGGAAATACCTTGATTCATCACACTGGTTGTGCTTCCTTTTCCGCAGCCAAGCGATCGCAATAGATAGCCCACGTAGCAGCAAATATACCAGTAATCGAACTAGCGATCGCCGCTTTCACACCCCATCCCATAAACCCTAACCAATCAGCTATTTCACTGACAATGGCTGTAGTCGCTTTGCTAACTATATAAGCTGTACCTGTAGCCGCTAAGGTGACTAAACCCAACTCCGATAACATTTCCACAATTCCTTTACTGGACAAATCCTCATGAAAGTAAATTTTCCAGATGGTCGTGTACATGGCAACATCCGATGCAGTTAAGACAATTTGTTTAGGAATTTCCACCCCAGGGGTTGGCGCAGCCGCAGCAGTCCCACTACCAATAGCATAAGTAGCGATCGCCAAAGCAGCTTCTAATCTTTTTTTACCCAAATTACTCATATTACTTAATCCCTTTACTCTTACTCCTCCCTAGGGTAGATCATCAACTAACCTGATTATCTGCAAGTATGGTTGACTGAATGTGCTAAATTCCCCAGCCAATCAGATGATTACTCCCTAAATCTGTGCATTACTATTTATTACTCATCTGTACTGATTTTTTTATCTCTACAGGTATAAAGACTTGTCCGTGATTTGATGTCATGGTGTTAAATGAGTGTTACATTTTTCTTAGTTTTCTTCAACAACACAGAATGCCAGACGCGGAAACTTACCCAAATCAGCAACAATTCACTGAACAAGCAGAAGGCATGATACTGCAACTAGCTGACGGTAGTATCCAAGCTTGTAATGCGTCTGCTGAGAAGATTTTGGGATTGACTACCCCCCAGCTAATCGGGCGTAATTTGTTTGATTTACCTTGGCAACTCATTTCCGAAGATGCCCTACACCCAGCTATGGTGGCCCTGACAACAGGTAAACCGTGTTTGCAGGTAGACTGTGGTTTTTATCAGCCCAACACGCTACAAATTCGGCTGTTAATCAACTCACAACCACTATTTCAAGCACAAGAAAGCGCACCTTATGCGGTTGTCACGACTTTTAGGGAAATTGTGGCAAAACACAACCAAACATCTCAAAATGTGGCAATACTTGGGGATAGTCAACATCTCATTCAACAAATTGCCCACATTATTCCCGGACTTTTATACATTTATGATCTAGAACAGCAGCGCAATTTTTATGTTAATCACGAAATTGATCAGCTTTGGGGATACAACCCAGAACAAATCCAGACAATGGGGCGGGATTTATTTCAGAAAATTATGCACCCTGAGGATCTATCTCTTCTGCCTGCCCATTTTGCTAAATTTAAATCTGCTAGTAATGGCGAAGTTTTAATTTTTGAGTATCGTATTTTACACGCCAATGGTGAATGGCGGTGGTTTTGTAGCTATGAAACGGTATTTCGCCGCCTGGTTGATGAATCACCACAACAGATTTTGGGTATCGCTTTTGATATTACAGAACGCCGATGTACAGAAGTGGCCTTACAGCAGAGTAACGAAAGGTTTAGGCTAGCGGCTGCGGCAGTTAATGATTTAATATACGATTGGGATGTCCAAAAAAATACTGTAGAAAGAACTTTAGGACTCACTGAGATTTTTGGCTATACCCCAGAAGAAGCGAAACCGACTCTTCAATGGTGGCAAGAAATAATTCATCCCGATGACTTAGAAATGTTTAATCACAAGTTAACATCTAGTCTGTCCACGGGAAATCGTTTTAGTATTGAGTATCGGATACGCCATAAAAATGGCCACTATCGGTGGGTAGATGATCGGGGGTTTGCCGTCCGAGATGCCGATAATGAGATAGTCAGGGTGGTTGGTGCGACTCAAGATATTACCCAGCGCAAACAAGCCGAAATAGATGTACTGCAACGGGAAATTCAATTAAGGCGCTTATTTGATTCCAATATTATTGGCATTATTTTTGCCAATACTGAGCAAATTATTGAGGCCAACGACGCGTTTTTGGAAATTGTCGGCTATACACGCGAGGAATTATTGGCGGGTAAGTTACGCAGAAAAAATATCACACCACCTGAATATCATGATCTCGATCAGCAAGGATTAGAAGACCTATTACGTGTGGGGATATGTACTCCCTTTGAAAAAGAATACATACGTAAAGATAATTCCCGCATTCCCGTGTTGATTGGTGGTGCTTTGGTACATCGAGAACCACTATCTTGGGTCTGTTTTATTCTGGATTTAAGTCAAAGGAAACAATTAGAACAGGCACTCCGACAAAAAGCAGAAGAACTGCAACAAGCCAACAAAATTAAAGACGAGTTCCTGGCCATTCTCTCACATGAACTGCGATCGCCTCTTAATCCCATTTTAGGGTGGTCAACGTTGCTCAAAAGCCACAAGTTAGATGCCGCAACCACAACTAGGGCTTTGGATACCATTGAACGCAATACTAAATTGCAAATGAAACTGATTGATGACCTGTTAGATGTCTCCCGGATTATTCAAGGTAAGCTGAGTTTGCATTTTGCTACTGTAAACCTGGGATATGTCATTGATGGGGCATTAGAAACAGTAAGATTAGCAGCCGCCGAAAAATCTATCCAAATTCACAAGCAGATGAATTTGACTGATGGATTAGTTTGGGGCGATTTTCACCGCTTACAACAAGTTTTGGGTAATTTGTTAGGCAATGCCATTAAGTTTAGTTCTTCTGGTCACCAAATAGAAGTTGCCTTGTCAGTGATTCCCCCAGACAATCAGCACCAGGGAACTGCCAATTATGCCCAAATTACAGTTAAAGACACAGGTAAAGGCATTACCGCCGAGTTTCTCCCCCACATATTTGAATATTTCCAGCAAGCCGATATCACCACAACCAGGAAATTTGGCGGACTGGGGCTAGGATTAGCAATAGTGCGTCACCTAGTAGAGTTACATGGTGGCACGGTGGCAGCGGATAGTCCAGGAGAAGGCCAGGGCGCAACCTTCACTGTGAAACTTCCTTTGATGATAGAAAGTCACAAAGCAGAAAATAAAAAGTTAAAACAAGAGGAGAAAAAATTAAACTCCTCACTTTTAGGCGGACTGAAAATTTTGATTGTTGATGATAAAGCTGATACCAGGCAGTTTATTAGCTTTCTATTACAACAGTATGGCGCGATCGCTTCAATGGCAGCAACCGCAAACGAAGCCCTAAAGATGATCTCCCAGTCACCACCTGATTTATTAATTAGTGATTTAGGAATGCCAGAAGTAGATGGCTACAAGCTAATTCGTTTAATCAGAAATATGTCACCCGAAAAAGGCGGAAATATCCCCGCGATCGCTCTGACATCTTATGCTGGTGAACGCGATAAACAACAGGTATTGGCGGCTGGATTTCAGAAACACGTTGCTAAACCAGTAGCACCCAATGAATTACTCACCTTGATTGCAGAGTTAATGCAGCAACGGCGTAACTGGAATATTTGAGCCTGATTTTTTAGCAAATTGTGTGGGGAATTTTCACGGTAAATGTTGTGCCAACACCTACTTGACTTTCTACAGTAATTTCTCCTTGATGTCTTTCTACACATTTCTTAACTACTGCCAGTCCTAACCCAGTACCAACGATATTTTCTACATTTTGACATCGATATAAAGGCTCATAAATTTTTTCTTGTTCTGCTAGGGGAATGCCTATTCCTTGATCTCTTACTTGAAAGACTATATTTTCTGCTCCTGAATTTAAAATCAAGGATATATTTCCACCCACAGATGAATATTTAATAGCATTTAATAGCAAATTACTGAGAATAGAATATAGTAATTTTTCATCTAAATTAGCACGGCAACTTTGACCTAAATTCATAACTTCTATAAAATGTCGTGTAGTACTAAAAAGCTGTAAATCTTCTACCAAATTCAAACAAAAATTTTCTAAGTTAATTAATTGAGGCTTGTAATCTAGTTGTCCTACTTCGGCTCTAGTTAAAGTTAATATATCTGTTAACAAATGATTGATTAGTTTGGCTGAAGATTGAATGCGATAGAGATTTTTGAGTTGCTTTTCATCTACTAGGTCTTCGAGAATTTCTTTGAGTAATTGAGACGAAAGCAAAATTATACTTAGAGGGGTTCTAAATTCATGAGAAATCATAGAAAATAAGCGGAGTTTTAATTCTCCAAATTCTTTTTCTTGAGCCAAAGAAACTTCTAAGGATTCTATTTTTTCCCGTTTCACCCATTGACGTTCCAGGACAATACATAAGCTAGCAATCACTGCGAGGCTTAAAATTGTGCCGATAATTTCTATTAATATTCGGAAACGAATACTGTTGTCAGATTCCTCTAGTGAATTGTTTAAGTAACTTTGTTCTTCAGTTTTAATCTCCGCCATGACCTGCAAAATTTCTTCTCGGAGTTTAACACTGCGATCGGTAATATTATTTTGGGTAGAAATTGCTGTTGTATCTTTTTGATAAAGTTCGATAGATTCTTTTAAAAGCGCTAATCTTTGCTTGACTAATGATTCTAAACGCTGCAACCGCTGTTGCTGACTCAAGCTAGGATGTATCTGCTCCTCTAACACCCTCAGTTCAGAATGCATATTTATTAGTTCATCTTGATGACGTTGTAAATCTTGTGTATTACCTAAAAAAATATACCCACGCCGCGCTGATTCTGCCGCTGTCATTGCTGCATAAAAATTGGTTAAAGTATTAAGTGTTTGATAAGTTTGCTGTACCCTATCAGCACCTATTTGAATTTCAGTGGTGTTTTTAAAGGAAGCAAATGTAACTAGTCCCATCAACAATAAAGTTAAACTAAATGCTCCAATAATCCATCTTCCCTGAAAAGACCATTTCATAAATTTATGATGCATCAAAAATGACTTACTTCTATTGCTCAACAAATTCGAGTTTCAGTAAAATCTCATATTAAACCAAGGATATATTATGCGAATTTTGGTAGTTGAAGATGATATTCAACTGGCGGAGGTACTAACAGAAGCCTTAAGCAGACGCCAGTATGTAGTCGATGTTGCCAAAGATGGAGAAGCGGCTTGGAACTCAGCAGAGTCGATGAAGTATGACTTGGTGGTTTTAGACGTGACATTACCAAAGCTAGATGGAATTAAGTTTTGCCAACGCTTACGGACTACTGGAGCTAGTCACCCAGCTTATCGTAACGCTGGCGCACCAGTGCTGATGTTAACAGCCCGTGATACTGTAGCTGATAAGATTGCTGGGTTAGATGCAGGTGCAGATGATTATGTAGCCAAGCCATTTGATTTAGAAGAATTAATGGCGCGGATTCGAGCTTTACTCCGACGGGGTAGTTCAGCGACTACAGTCAGTTTATCTTGGGAAAAATTACATCTGAATCCTAGTACTTATGAGGCTACTTATGATAGTTATCCTATATCATTAACTCCTAAGGAATATGCCATTTTGGAATTGTTGGTTGCTAATGGTAGAAGGGTGTTGAGCCGTTCTAGCATCATTGAACAAGTCTGGTCGGTAGATGACTCTCCAGTTGAGGAAACCGTCAGGTCACATATTAAATGTCTTCGACAAAAGCTGAGGGTTTTAGGTGCGCCAGAAAATTTTATTGAAACGGTGCATGGGCTGGGATATCGTCTCAAATATGAATAAGTAGGACGAAGTAAATAATTAAAGGTTTGTAGTGAGGACTTTAGTCCTCAAATCAGGGCTAGAGCCGCTGACTACGAAATGAATTTTAATTATTTTACATAGTTTGATTTTTTTCTCGCTGACTTACTTAATCTGGCTAAATTATGCCTTGATTTTTATGAAAATTTGTATTGTCGGTGCAGGTGCTATCGGTGGTTATTTGGGGGGTAAACTGGCTTTGGCGGGAGAAGAGGTTACCTTAATTGCCCGTGGTCAGCATTTGGAGGCTATTCAAAGCCAGGGATTAGAGTTAATAATGGCCGATGGGTCAACTCAGATGGTGACTCCATCTCAAGCGACTAGTGATATTCATCAGGCTGGCGTACAGGATGTGGTAATTCTGGCTGTGAAGGCTCAGAGTTTACCTGCGATCGCTCCTTTGTTATCATCACTCTACAACCCTAATACAATGGTTGTCACAGCCCAAAATGGTATTCCTTGGTGGTACTTCCACAAGCATGGTGGTGAATATGCAGGAAAACAAATTCACGCTGTTGACCCCGATGGGATAATTGCCGCCAACATAGGGGTAGAGCGGGTAATTGGTTGTGTAGTATACCCAGCGACAACATTGACAACCCCAGGAGTAATTCGGCATATTGAAGGCGATCGCTTTAGTTTAGGAGAAATTGATAATTCCAAAACTGAACGCATCCAACAACTGGCCCAAAGCTTCAAACGCGCAGGTTTCAAAGCCCCCGTCAGAACTCAAATTCGCTCAGAAATTTGGATCAAGCTCTGGGGTAATTTAGCTTTTAATCCTATTAGTGCCTTGACTGGCGCCACTTTAGAGCAAATTTGTCAGTATCCCTTAACCCGCAACCTGGCAAAGCAGATGATGACTGAAGCCCAAATGATTGCTGAGAAACTGGGCATTGAATTTGGGATCACTTTAGAACAGCGCATCAATGGTGCAGAAAAAGTAGGCGCTCATAAAACTTCTATGCTCCAAGATATCGAAGCCGGTCGTCCCACAGAAGTTGAGGCTATTCTCGGGGCAGTAATTGAACTAGGCAGATTAACTGAAATTCCTACGCCTTACATGGATACAGTCTATGCTAATGTCAAATTATTAGAAAATATAGTAGTAAAACCATAGAGCCAACACATATCATGATTTAAAAAATTTAGCAAGTAAAAACTTTATTTCCACTCCCCACTCCCCGGTTACTGAGCGACTTGTGCCGAGCGAAGTCGAGGTAAGTCGAAGTACACTCCCCACTCTTAACCACTTGTTTCCAGATATCAGGAGGCAGCGCCAGACCATCTCTGCAATCGACACTTTGATACCATCAATATAAAAGGTGAGTGAGGACGAGGTTGATATTCAAACAAATACTTTTTGCTGAATTGCCACAGATAAGGACTAAACTAAAAGGTCTTGTGCAGCAAAACCTGTAAATTAAAAAAAAATGAAGTAATCATGTCTAAGGTTCTCGTCTCCGATCCTATTGACCAAGCTGGAATTGACATTCTTTCCCAAGTTGCTACTGTAGATGTCAAAACAGGTCTAAAACCAGCAGAACTAATCGAAATTATCGGTGATTATGACGCGCTCATGATTCGCTCTGGTACGCGTGTTACACAAGAAATTATTGATGCTGGCACTCAGTTAAAAATTATTGGTCGTGCCGGTGTTGGTGTGGATAACGTGGATGTTCCCGCAGCCACCCGCCGAGGAATTGTTGTTGTTAATTCTCCAGAAGGTAACACCATCGCCGCCGCAGAACACGCCCTAGCCATGATGTTGTCCTTATCTCGTCATATTCCTGATGCTAATGCTTCAGTGAAAAGCGGTGAGTGGGATCGCAAAACTTTTGTGGGTGCGGAAGTTTATAAAAAAACTCTCGGAGTTGTGGGCTTGGGTAAAATTGGTTCCCATGTCGCTTCTGTAGCGAAAGCAATGGGAATGAAATTATTAGCTTACGACCCATTTATCTCTACAGAACGGGCTGAACAGATTGGCTGTCAGTTAGTGGAGATGGATTTACTCATGCAGCAAGCAGATTATATTACGCTGCACATCCCCAAAACCCCAGAAACTACCCACTTGATCAACGCCACCACCCTGGCAAAAATGAAACCCACAGCCAGAATTATCAACTGCGCGCGTGGTGGGATCATTGATGAGACAGCTTTAGCAGCAGCCATTAAAGAAGGTAAAATTGCAGGTGCAGCTTTAGATGTGTTCGAGTCAGAACCACTAGGTGAATCTGATTTGCGATCGCTCGGTAAAGAAATCATCCTCACCCCTCATTTAGGAGCCTCGACTACAGAAGCTCAGGTGAATGTAGCCATTGACGTAGCTGAACAAATCCGTGATGTCATCTTAGGATTACCAGCACGTTCGGCCGTCAACATTCCTGGATTTGGCCCCGAAGTGCTAGAAGCACTCAAGCCCTACATGCAGCTAGCCGAAACATTAGGTAAATTGGTGGGACAACTAGCTGGGGGACGAGTAGAATTACTCACTGTCAGACTGCAAGGTGACTTGGCCACCAACAAAAGTCAACCTTTAGTGGTAGCATCTCTCAAAGGACTACTTCACCAAGCTTTACGGGAAAGAGTAAATTACGTCAATGCCAGCATAGAAGCGAAAGAACGAGGAATCAGGGTAATTGAAACCCGCGATGCTTCAGCTCGTGACTACGCCGGTTCATTGCACTTGGAGGCCACAGGTACTTTAGGTACTCACTCCGTTACAGGCGCATTATTAGGCGATAAAGAAATTCACCTCACCGACGTTGACGGTTTCCCCATTAACGTACCCCCCAGCAAATATATGCTGTTCACCCTGCACCGAGATATGCCAGGAATTATCGGCAAACTCGGTTCATTACTCGGCAGTTTTAATGTGAATATTGCCAGTATGCAGGTAGGCCGCAAAATTGTGCGTGGTGATGCAGTCATGGCTTTGAGTATCGATGACCCTTTACCTGATGGTATTTTGGCTGAAATTACCAAAGTCCCAGGGATTCGTGATGCATACACAGTAACTTTGTAAGGGACTGGGGGAAGAAGCAGGGGAGCAGGGAGCAGGCTTCGCCGTGAGCGTCAGCCGTTAGCGTAGCTTCCCGAAGGGTACGGGAGCAGGGGGGAAAGATTTTCGGTGAGTAACCAACATCTTTGTTTTTATCTTCCTCATTCCCCACCCTGCGGGAAGCTCTACGGGTGATGCCTCCGGATGCCGCAGGCTGTACACCAGTCGCTCATGGGGGAAACCCCCAAGATAGAGTTGGTTCACCGCAAAAGCGTCTACATCCCCCTCATCTCCCCATCTCCTCATCTCCTCATCCCCTACTCCCGACTCCCGACTCCCGACTCCCGACTCCCCACTCCCCACTCCCTACATTAAAAAAATGGCAAACACTTGGTGGGAACTACAGATTTTATGTGAACCCGCGCTAGAAGATTCAGTCTTTTGGCGACTGGAGGATTTTGGCAGCCGTGGTACAGCGATGGAAACTAAAGGTAATTCCTGTGTCGTCAAAGCTTACCTACCAAGCTTTCAAGCACAGCTACTAGATTTGGCGGCGCTGTCGCTGTGGTTGCGTCAAGATGCTTTGTGTGTCGGCTCGTCTGTTCCTACCCTGCACTGGGGATTAATTGACGAGGAAGATTGGTCTACTAGCTGGAAACAACATTGGCAACCTGAAGAAATAGGCGATCGCTTCTTGATCAACCCTGCATGGCTACCCTTGCCAGAATCATCAGAACGGTTGGTAATTCGTCTTGATCCTGGCGTAGCATTTGGTACAGGCAACCATGCTACAACTCAATTGTGTTTGGAATCTTTGGAAATGCGGCTGAGTGAGCTACCTCAGTCTTTTGTCGATACAAATAATAAACAAGAACCTGTAGTAATTGCGGATATTGGTTGTGGTTCCGGTATCCTTTCCATTGGCGCAGTGCTACTGGGAGCCGAGAAAGTTTATGCCGTGGATACTGACCCCTTAGCAGTACAATCTACTTTTAGCAATCGCGCCCTCAACGAAATTAGCCCAGAACGTTTGATACCCGCAGAAGGTAGTGTAGACATGGTGACGAGACTGGTAGCAAAACCAGTAGATGGTATCGTCTGTAACATTTTAGCTGATGTCATTATTCAATTAATTCCCGAAATGAGTGCGATCGCCAAACCCAGCACTTGGGCAATTTTTAGCGGTATCTTACTGGAACAATCCAAAGCTGTTGCTGATGCTTTAGAGCAAAATGGTTGGGTAGTCGCTACTTTGTGGAAACGTAAAGAATGGTGTTGCTTGAATGCACGACGTTCGTGACGTACCTACACCGTCTGAGTACAGGTCGGTGTAGGCTTCTCAGGGACTCTTCAATGAAGACATAATCTGAGCTTTGAGGGCGTGCGTCCCACGCTCCTTTATATTTATAGATGCGTTCAGATCCCTACACAGACTGACCTTACAATTAGGGCAATTGTGCGTTCTTTCTGACAGTGGCTTTATTACCTTAGTGCCACAATTAGAACATTCCTGGCTTGTGCCGTTCGGGTTTACAGCAATAACTTTCAGTCCAGCGTTCTCGGCTTTGACTGTCAGTATCGAAATAAATTGTCCCCAACCAGCATCGTTTACACTTTTAGCAAGTCGTGACTTAGCCAATCCTTTGATATTCAGTTTTTCTAATGCGATAACATCATATTTTTTGAGTAAGTTGTTAGCAGTCTTGAAATGAAAATCTTTGCGAGTATCAGCTACTTTTTTGTGTTGTTTAGCTAGTTTTGCGATTGCTTTTTTGCGACGGTTAGAACCCTTTTTTCTACGAGATACACGACGTTGTGCCGACTTAAGAGTGCGTTCAGATTTGCGTAAGAACCTTGGTGCAGCAATTCTTTTATCGTCAGAACTAACAATAAAATCAATCAATCCTACATCAATGCCAACAATATTATTGATATCAAAATCAGGCTTGATTATTGGAACCGTTTTATCTTCTAGACTCAAAGTCACATAATAACCATCGGCTTTTTTAGTCACAGATACAGTTTTGATATCAAAACCATCTGGTATTTGACGATGAACAATTACTTTGATAACGCCGATTTTTGACAATGTTATCTTATCGTTCTGAAAATGCTCCTTTTTGAACTGTGGGTAGGTAAAAGTTTTGTATTGACCTTTACCTTTGAATCTAGGCTTGCCGCTACGCTTGCCAGTATTATCACCTTTCAACCATCTATCAAAAGCTAATTCAACTTTTTTAGGAACTTCTTGCAGTACTTGAGAATGAATGCTTATGCCTGCTGATGCGTTCTTTACTTCATTGGCAGCAGATCGAGGGCACAAAGCGATCGCAGTGGTTTTATCGGGAGCGGATGGAGACGGTTCACTGGGGCTGAAGGCAATCAAGGCAGCTGGAGGCGTGACTTTTGCTCAGTGTGAAGACACGGCAAAATTCGATAGTATGCCCAATACCGCTGTAGCCACTGGGAATGTCGATTTTGTGTTGCCGCCGCAAAAAATTGCCGAGGAACTGGTAAACCTCAGTCGCAATCCTTTTATTTCTAAGTCATTACCACCGATCGCAATTGAGAAGTTGCCCGAACAGGGAGATGCCCTGACGACTATATTTATGTTGTTGCGATCGCAAACTGGCGTTGACTTCAGCCACTACAAGCCCAACACCCTTGATCGCCGAATCCAGCGCCGAATGCTGTTGTATAAACTAGAACGCTTGCAGGATTATGCCGAGTATTTGCAAAATAATCCGGGTGAAGTCAAGGCACTCTATGAAGAAATTCTGATCCATGTAACCCATTTTTTCCGCGATCCCGAAGCATTTGAACTCTTGAAAGAGCGAGTCTTTCCTACCATCATCCAAAACAAATCAGCAGAGTTGCCGATTCGGATTTGGGTAGCTGGGTGTTCAACGGGCGAAGAAGTGTATTCCATCGCTATCTCTTTGCTGGAGTTTTTGTCAGATAAAGTAACCTCGCCGCCGATCCAGATTTTTGCCACAGACATTAGTGAAATAGCGATTGACAAAGCGAGATCGGGTATTTATGCAGAGAATCAAATGGTGGAAGTCTCACCAGAGAGCCGCCGCCGATTTTTTAATGTCCTTGAGGGCGGTGGATATCAAATTAACAAAGCTGTGCGCGAACTATGTGTGTTTGCTAGGCAAGACTTGGGCAGCGATCCCCCTTTTTCTAACTTAGATTTAATTAGCTGCCGGAATGTACTGATTTACTTGGACGAAATGTTGCAAAAACGGATATTGCCCATCTTTCATTACAGTCTTAACCCGACTGGCTTTTTGCTGCTAGGGACTTCAGAAAGCACAGGTAAATATTCGGACTTGTTTACTCTAATTGACAAAAAGTATAAAATCTATAGCAAAAACCTAACTGTAATTCGTCCAACTTTTTCGTTCATTACCAGCAATTATCCGGTGGCAAAAGTGGACGAATCAAAGCCGACCAATGAGAATCCATCGGATGAGGTGGACTTAGAGAGAAAAACTGACCAACTAATCTTGAATCGCTATGCCCCAGTGGGTGTGGTGATTAATGACAAGATGGAGGTGCTGCAATTTCGGGGAGAAATCGATCTCTACCTCAAACTTGTACCTGGGAAACCAAGTCTTAACTTATTCCAAATGGTGCGCCAAGGCTTGCTTATGGAGCTACGGGCGACAATTTATCAGGCACAACGGCAAAAAATTCTAGTTAGAAGAGAAGGGTTACGAATTGAAGAGGGCGATCTTTCAAAAATCATCAATCTTGAGGTGATTCCATTCAAGCCTGCAACTGACAAAGAACTCTACTTTCTGGTTTTATTTGAACAAGCGCCACCCACGGTTAATAATATCAACACAGTAAATCTTGAAAGTTTAGAGCAGCCAGACTTAGAGCGAGAGATTGTTCGGCTCAGGCAGGAACTTGCAACCGCCATCCAAGAGCGGGCTGCGACTCAAGAATATCTACAAGCGGTGATCCAAGAGCAAGAAGACATCAATCAAGACCTGAAAGTTGCCAATGAAGAAATCCTCTCCAGCAATGAAGAGTTGCAAAGCACCAATGAGGAGTTAGAAACTGCCAAAGAAGAGATTCAGGCAACCAACGAAGAACTCAACACAACCAATGAAGAATTCCGCTCTCGAAATCAGGAATTACACCAAGTTAACAACGATCTCACGAATTTGCTTGGCAGTATCAATATTCCCATTTTGATATTGACTTTGGACTTATGCATTCGACGTTTTACGCCAATGGCGCAGCGACTTTTCAATTTAATTCCCGCCGATGCTGGACGACCTTTGAGCGACATCAGAGCTAATCTCGATGTTCCTGACTTAGAAACTCTAATTTTGGAGGTACTTGACACACTCAGCATCAAAGAATTAGAAGTTCAAACTCTGGGGGGACATTGGTACAACCTCCGCATCCGTCCTTATCGCACTACAGAAAACAAGATTGACGGTGTAGTGTTGGTGTTAGTAGATATTGATGATCTTAAACGCAGTGCCGCAACATTAGAAGAAGCCCGGAATTACGCTGAAGCAATTGTGGAGACGGTACAAGTGCCGTTAATCGTCCTTGATGCTGATTTCCGGGTGAATAAAGCCAATCACTCGTTTTATGAAACATTTCAGGTTTTACCATTAGAGACAGCCGAATCTCTAATTTTTGAACTAGGGAATGGTCAATGGAACCTGCCCGGACTGCGATCGCTCTTAGAAGACATTCTTGCCAACGGTACCGCTATTGAAAACTGGGAAGTAGAGCATAGTTTTGAGCGGATTGGGAAGAAAACCATGCTGCTCAATGGTTGGAAAATTATTCAACAGGGAGATGTCCAACGGATTTTGCTGGCCATTGAAGATATTAGCGATCGCAAACAGTTTGAGTTAGAGCGATCGCAACTCTTAGCCCAGGAGCAGTCAGCCCGTCAACAGGCGGAAATTGCCAACCGAGCCAAAGATGAATTCCTGTCGAATCTCTCCCATGAACTTCGTAACCCGCTCAATACTATACTGGGCTGGGCGCAACTTTTCCGCACCCGCAATTTAGATTCTTCAGCACTCACTCGTGCCTGGGAAGTGGTGGAGCGCAGTGCTAAAGTGCAAGCTCAGTTAATCAATGATATGCTCGATATCTCCCGGATTACGAGTGGAAAGCTTCATTTAAACACTCGTCTAATCGATTTGGTTTCAGTAGTGGATGCCGCCATTGAGTCTATCGAATTTTCCGCAGAGGTAAAAAGCATTGAAATTATTTCAGACTTGAACTCGGCGACGGTTGTCGGAGATTTTGATCGCTTACAGCAAGTTCTGTGGAATTTACTTTCTAACGCCATTAAGTTCACTCCAGATGGTGGGCGAGTGGAAATTATGCTCGAAGCTGTATATAGTCATGCTGAACTTCGAGTCAGCGACACAGGAATTGGTATCCGGGCAGACTTGCTGCCTTATGTTTTTGATCGCTTCCGCCAAGGAGATTCCAGCAGCAGCAAAACAACTCAGGGACTTGGATTAGGCTTGTCAATCGTCCGTCATATTGCAGAACTTCACGGTGGAACAGTTCAAGTGCAAAGTCCAGGCGAGGGACTAGGAACCACAATTATCGTTAGGCTGCCTCTGCACTCAATGCCGTTGGAGATTACACCGCCAACTGATTTAGATCCGAGCGTTTTGTCGGAGACTCCAGATCCATTAAATGGTAAAAATTCATCCCTTACTTTTGAAGGGTTATGCATCTTGGCTGTAGATGATCAAGCGGATAGCCGCGACTTAATTAAGTGGATGTTAGAAGACCTTGGGGCTGAAGTAGTAGTTATGACATCGGCAAGGGAAGCGATCGCTGCTTTAACTGAATCTCCTAGCAAATATGATGTGCTTCTAGCAGATATTGGGATGCCAGAGGAAGATGGTTTTTCCCTGATGCGTCAGGTGAGAGCGCTTGAAGCTGAAGCTGGGGGACAAATTCCCGCCGCAGCAATTACTGCCTATGCCACCGAACAAGAGCGGCAAAAGGCAATTGATGCTGGTTTCCAAATGCATCTAGCTAAACCGATTGACCTTACTCAATTAGTCTTGATAATTGCAAATTTGACTGAACGAGTCATCATATAATTCGTAATTCGTAATAGAGCCTCCGGCACGCTACGCGGTAAGCGAATCTATGCCCGTTAGGGCTTTACATTCCGCTATCGCTGCACTCGTAATGACAATTTAAAGAGTCTAGAAGGCTTGAAACCCTTGTAGATAGTACTTGTGTGTACACCTTAGCCTTGCAGGGGAGAGGAATGGAATCGGGGTTTTTGAAATCCGTCGAACTCACGTTCTTTGAGAAGTCGGGGATCTAATTTTTCACGAATGATTTAGGATTACCATATCAAATGTTTGAATAAACGTTTGAATTACGTATAAGTTGTATAATCTCCATCTAAAACATTCAAAAGTTATAGATGACATTTGACATATTTACTTAAAAAGATACAAAACATATTTGATTTATTGTACTAAAACAGAAAGTATCAACTATGAATTGAGGAGTTTTACGCATGACTGCAACCTTCATGAGGAGGCCTAAGTTTCGCAATACCCAATGGGTGAGCTTTTTTGGTGGAGAAGGGATTGTACGCAGCTACACACCTGAATCTGGCACATGGACGTATCTTATTGAGATGTCATTAGGGCTAGAGCCTGACTTTGGCAGAGTTGGTGCAGAAACGATGATACTCCTCACCGAGGCAGATTTACATCTACAAGGTCGAGGCACTTTACAACCTCAAATGACTTAGTTATGAATGATGCCATTCAAGCACTTTGTAAAGTACAATCACGTATTTTTCACAATATCAACATGGAAGCTGAAAATGTTTAAATCTACCGATTTAATTCGGGGTAAAATCTACTCTTGCCGAGGGGAACAAATCAAATTTAGTCATCAATCTCGTAATCAGAAATTCTTATTTGTAAACAGTAGTGGTAAGCACTTGATGTTTACATCCGATTTCATTCAGCGAGAACTTTATGAAATCAAAGTACTAGCAGAACAGTAGGGGAAGTTTCATACAGCAAGACAACTCTGCTCTAGTCAAACAAATTGAAGACTTAAAAACTGATAGCTCCTCCTTAGAGTTCTCCAAAAATCCAATTTGGACGAACAATTAGAGCAAGACTTCAACACCATTAATGCTCATTTTTGCGGATTATAAATCAAGACAATGAACTTGTTCTACCAAGCTTAGATCCAAATCCTTTCCCACCTACAACAAAACCCCTCTCAAGGTATCCTGGAAGGGTTAATAAGGGTAATAGGGGGTAGGATACCCTTGTTTTTCTGACTGTTAGTTGTTTTTCTGACTGTTAGTTTAAATTCCCTGCTTTCTCAACAACTTGTTTTAACTCTTCAAAGGTGATACTACCGCCTTTATCTCCATGCATCGCTAGCAATTCCTGGGGGCTACTAACACCTGTTTCTGCTGAAATGATTGCAGTTAACCCAGGGCTTAAAAAAAGCTCATTAATCGAGACTTTGCCATCTTGATCGGTATCCAAGGTATTAAAAAGAGATTGAAGCTCTTGCTCGGTTGCCATTTCCCGCACTAAACCCTGTTCCATTTCTAATGGTTGCCCAGCAATGTGTGTTAACACAATAATCAGATTCCAACCGAGGATTTGGATCTGACGATTGCGATCGCCAAACCCAGCACTTGGGCCATTTTTAGCGGTATCTTACTGGAACAATCCAAAGCTGTTGCTGATGCTTTAGAGCAAAATGGTTGGGTGGTGGCTACCTTGTGGAAACGCAAAGAATGGTGTTGCTTGAATGCACGGCGTTCTTGAACTCTTGAAGATAACCAATTGGACTTTGGACAAAAAGTATCGCTTTATATAACTTCATTTAACTGGAGTATAAAAAATTTATTTACCATAACGGTAAAGCATCAGTTGATATGATATGTTTTTTGGACATATTCAATTTGTTTACCAAAATGGTAAACTTGTATTAGTCTACTAAAGCATGGAAATCGCCTTTGCTGATAGCAAACTGCAAACATTATGTGAGCAACTAGACATAGCACAAAGAAAATTGGGTGCAAAGTGTACCAAGAAATTGATCACTAGATTGGCTGATATTGCTGCTGTCAGTTGTGTTACAGAATTAGTTGCAGGTCGTCCCCATCCCTTAAAAGGAGATAGGGCGGGTGAATTTGCAGTAGACCTAGAAGGTGGAAAAAGACTTGTATTTAAGCCAGATCATGATCCCGTTCCTCTTACCAAGCATGGAAGTATTGATTGGTCAAAAGTTACTGCTATTTGTATTGTTTTGATTGGGGATTACCATGATTGAGACAACCCGACCCTTTACTCCAGATTGGGTATCTCCTCCCGGTGATACCATTGCTGACATATTAGAAGAGCGTGATTGGACACAAGTACAATTAGCCGAGCGATTAGGCTACACCACCAAACATATTAGTTTACTGATTAACGGCAAAGCACCGATTAATGAAGAAACAGCCCTGAAGCTAGAAAGGGTTTTAGGAAGTACAACAGCCTTTTGGCTCAAGCGTGAAGCCCAATATCGCGCTGCTTTAGCTAGCAAAGAAGAGCAAAACCGTTTAAAAGGGTGGATATCTTGGTTAGATGAGTTACCAGTCAAAGAATTGATGAACCAAGGTGTAATTCCCAAGTGCCATTTAATAGACCAGAATAAACCAAATCTGGTAAAAAAGTTACTACATTTTTTTGGTGTAGCCTCGCCAGAAGAATGGCGAAGTTACTATGCAGGTATGGAAGTGGCTTTTCGTCGCACCCGCCAAGAACAAAGTGATGTTGGTGCTATTTCTGCTTGGTTGCGTTTAGGTGAAATAGAGGCAGAAAAACTAGCCTGTCCCAAGTACAGTAAACCAAAATTTGAAAAAGCGGTGCAGAAAATTCGCTCTTTGACAGTGTTAGCACCAGAGGAATTTCAACCACACATGCAAGAATTATGCAAAGAAGCAGGGGTTGTGCTTGTTTTAGTACCATCAATCAAGCGATCGCACGTTAGTGGTGTGGCAAGATGGTTAAATCCTCACAAAGCGCTAATTCAACTTTCTCTGTATGGAAAAACTAATGACCGCTTCTGGTTTAATTTCTTTCACGAAGCAGCACATATCCTCCTACATGATAAAGAAAATATTTTTCTTGATGAATGGGATAGCGGAGAAAATTTGAAATCGCAATTAGAAAGCGAAGCTAATCAGTGGGTACGGGAATTTTTGATTCCATCTGAGTACGACCAAGAATTAGCACAAATTAAATCGAAAAGCGATGTCATTTATTTTGCAGAGCGTATCAATATTCATCCTGCTATTGTTGTAGGTAGACTTCAACATGATAATTTAATTCCGGTTTCATGGATGAATAATTTCAAGGATAGTTTTGGTTTTTCATGTTTATAATAATTACTAATTTTCCTAAAATTCCCTGAAAAAGATTCTAGATAACTGCAAAATTTGCACTAAAAATTTGAAGTTAATCCCACACGAAAAGTAAACCCAGGACTATAAATACGATTAACTCGCTCGTATTGTTCACCGAGTAAGTTTTCTAAATAAACAGTCAGTCCTAAATTACTAGTTACAGGAATCCGACCACTCAAATCTAAATTTAGGAAAGATGGTACGAAATCTCTGCTTGTTTCCCCTGGTGCATTAAAAAAGGCTCGACGCATACCACTGTTATAAGTGACATACAAATTAGCTTGCCAGCCTGAATTTTGATAACCAATACCACCTTGAGCTACAGAATAAGGAATAAAACCTAACTGTAAACCTTGTTCTGCGCCTGTTTTGATTTTGGCATCTGTATATGTATAGTTGAGAAAAGTTGACCAACCAGGGGTAATTTGATATCGCAATGCAGCTTCTAAACCATTGGTATTTACTAACCCAATATTTTCCCATCTGCCAGCTATAATCCCTAAGCGATTATCTAAACTACTGCCAAAGTAAGTAAATTGCCCAATCACATTATTTGTGAGTCTGACATCTACGCCCGCAGTCCAAGATGAGCCTGTTTCTGGTGTTAAATCAGGATTGGGTTCCCAACCATGAACTGTATCATAAACATATAATTGATCTAATCCAGGATTGCGCTGTCCACCTGCCCAACTACCACGCAAAGCTACTGCTGGTGTGAGGGCATAACGTAAGCCAGCGCTGGGGTTCAAATAATTGCCAAATTCCCCATCAAAGCTTTGTCTAAGACCCAAGTCTATCTGAAAATCGTTGCTAATATTTAAAGTATTTACAGCAAACAAAGCTGTATTTAAGACATTTCTATTTTCAGTTCCATTATTAATAATTCTGTCAGGTCTGGTACTGAAAGTATCTCCAGTTAAATTGCTATTTTGTAAATCTAATCCCCAGCGTAATTTATAGTTAGGGGATAATTGCCAATCATGATCTACCCTAGCTGTAATTTGTTGGGTATCTAAAACACCTGTGCGGTTAAATTCTTGTCCAGCAAAAACTGTAGGGCCATAAGTGCTAAAGTAATCTTGGTTATAACCGAGTGTGGTTGTGAGATTTGAGCTTTCTCCCTGACCTAATCTAGTTTTCCAAGATAAGCCGACGTTAAAGCCATCATGGTCTAATCTATCTCTTTGGAGAGGGAAACCAAAATAAACTAAACCTCTACGACTGCTGAGTTTTTTAATATCTAAATTTAAGGAATTTTTACTATCTAAATCTAAACCTATGCTGCCAAAATAAGTACTGGTAGCTGTGTCTGCATTCGCCAAAAATCCTTGAGCATCACGATTGGCTGCACCCACAGGGACGCGATAACGGTTATCTATAAAGAATCTTTCAAAGCTGAAGTTATATCTAGCATCACCAACTGAGCCACCATAGCTGACTTGTTGATTATTTAAGCTCAATGAGCCAAATTCTGCACTTCCAGTTAATCGAGGTTGACTATAACCTTCTTTGGTGATGATGTTCACAACTCCGCCAAAGGCTGATGAACCATACAATGCGGAGGTGACACCACTATATAATTCCACGCGTTCAATGGCTTCTACAGGAATACTATTTAAGTCGGTTCCACCATGATAAGTGTTGACATTATTATTAATTGGTCTGCCATTAATCAGAAATACAGACTGATTAATTGACGCACCTCGGTAGTATGTTCCTGTGTGAATATCGGCACCATGACCGACATCATTAATGGCGAAACCGGGCATTCTTTTTAAAACATCAGCTACGCTTGTTGCACCCTGTTTTTGAATTTCTTCTTGATCTATTACGTAAACAGGCGTAGACTCAGGTAAAGAATTTTGTTCTCCAGTTACTTCTATAAAAATATCTACATCTTCGTTATCAGTTGGTTCTACTTCTGGTTGTGTTTCCGGGTTAACTTCAATGGGAATAGATTGTTGAGTTAATAATTCTGCACTAGTGGCTGGTAATTCGATTTCACTTAAGTTAAAAATAATTGAGTTTATCTGCTCTGTTTCAGCAGCAAAGGCGGGAAAAGTAATTAATAAACTTGGTACAGCAACAGGTAGTAGAAAAAAATGCTTGTTCACTTAGTTGTTCTTAACTTAGGTAAAAATTACTAAGTAGTATTCTGGCTGTAACAACAAAATGGTGTCAAAAGACGCGCTGTCGTAGTAAATGCGAATGGGTAGAGGAAGATTAAGCTAAAAAACATATAATTTGCATGTTGAGATTAAATGAAATCCTTGTAGGGTGGGCATACTTCTCTACGAGACGCTACGCGGTAAGCGCAGCTATGCCCTTCAGGGCTTTACGGCAAGTGTTACAGTGAGCTTGCCGAACTGCTCAGTACAAGTCTTGACCGCCCAGGATATGCAACTTAAACGTAGAATAGCTTACCTCTACCCTAACCGGGCTACTACATTTATTTTGCTATCTCCAACGTGATGGAAGAGGGCTGTAAACTAGCTAGGCTTCTGGGCTGAGGGCGAAGAAGGACTAAAGTCCTGACTACGAACTTTCTTATCCGTTAAATGTTTAAATCGCCCATAGCTAAACGAATTTGTTCTATCCGCCTGCGGTTGACACCGAGATCGGATTCTCCTATACGAGAGGCTGAACGCAGATGAATTACTGACTCATCGGTAGGCAAGTAAAATTCTACATCATCTACGAATTTGAAGATGCGGCTTTTAGAAAGAGCATGAATGTAATTATCTGTTTGTTCGATAACTTCTGTACGGGGAACAACGGTGAGAACTTTCAGTAAGGTTTCCCGTGCTGTATCTCGATCTACATGATAGGCGATCGCGTCAATGGCATGTTTAGAATCAGCATTTTGGCTGACAACACAGTTTGGGGAAGCGGGACAAGCACTCAAATGACCTTGAGTAATTCCCAACCCAGAAGAATCAGCCCAAGTAGCAGCAGGAAAGATTAAACTACTAATAAGCGTCAGAAATATGACAAAAGTGATACTCCGCAAGAATCGCGGCGTGAAAGCTTTTAGTATACGGGACATGATCAATTTACGGTTGGAATAGTACTCAATTATTTTCGGTCATTTCTGATCAAAATTCCCGTCAAGGATGATTGTCACGTCAGCGATCGCCTAAAAATTAAGTCACAATAGTGTTAGGCAATCATAGAGGGTAAGACTATGCTTCGTCTAACTCAAATTATACGCAACTTGTATCTTCGCCTTGAAGGCTGGTTGGGTGTTGTATTCAAAAATGTGTTGGGTGTGATCAGAAATGTCTTAGGTTTTTTTGCCAGGCTTTTCGGATTTACCAAGGCTGAATACTTCCTAGAATCTGATGAATCCACGGGGATAAATCGAAATACAGCAAAAGAACCAAAAGAATTAGAGCAAAATAAAACTCCTGAAACACCCACTCCAAACCGCCGTCGTCCTAAAGGCAAAATGGATGACTACTACTTGAATATGGCTCGTGATGTGAAAAAAAGCTAAATTAACATGCGCCTCCGTTGAAGACTAACGTTAAATTATGGGTGCGATCTCGCCCATTAATACATAATAGAACCCCACTTCAATCTGTGGGGTTGTTTTTTCTGAAGTCTGCGGACTTCGTTAAAAATAATATGACGTATACTTGGCATTTAGCCAATTAGTTAAATAATCGATAATTTAGATCTCCATTAATTGAATTGGTTAATATTTTAAGTAGGACGGCGTAAATAATTAAAGGTTTGTAGTGAGGACTTTAGTCCTCAAATAAGGGCTTCAGCCCTTACTACGAAATGAATTTCAATTATTTTACATTGCTTAACATAGTTTGATTTTAGTTTAATTTTTTCTCGCCGACTTACTTATTACCAATTGCTCATTACTAAAAAATGGCAAATTACCTAATATTTACTTCTTGCAGATGATTTTCTGTTTTTATGCTTGAGTTGTGAGAAACCAAAGCATTTAAAGCGACATTTGGACTTTGATTATGTAGCCCCTGTTTTTGAGTATATTCATTCAGCTTATCCTGAGCTTGAGCATATACAGGAGTATTTTTAGGAACCTTGCGGAGAAACTTTACAGCACCATTCAAGTCACCCATAGCAGCTTTTTTATTAGCATTATGTAAAAAATAAGCTGCTCTAACTTGTCGCTTTTGATTGTACTCAGCTAACTTTTTTTGAACTAATTTACCCGCAGAACTTTCTTTGGGAATTTGACTCAGATACTCAATAGCAGTGGAAAAATCTCTATCTATGGCTTTTTCGTAAGCTTTGGCTAATAAATCTTGTGTTTGTGCTTCGATATTAACGTGCGCTTGTTGCACCATGTTGTCTATTTTCGATTGCCAATATAAAATATCTGGTACTTTAGGCGCAACACCCAAAACATCTGACCATCTACCCTCATTCAAAGCTTGTTCAGCTATCAGGTATTGTTCGGCTGCAAATTGCCATTGGTGTTGCCATTCTTCAATGGTGGCTTGAGCCTCTGGATAAACATTACTGTGAGCCGGAATTGATTTAGCTAAAGCCAGAGCGCTTTGCAAATCTCCTGCTTGATATTCTTTTGTAGCTTTATATAAAGTTTCTGTTTCCGAATAGGCTGGAGAATTATTCATTAAAGAATACACTCCCAATCCCATCAACAAAGAATTAGCAGCCAATCCTACTGTCATTCCTGTGAGTAGTGAAGATTGCCCTGATGTCGATTTTTGGGGAGAGTTCTCACTAGCAACTATTTTATTGTGATTTGTATTCTCCTGTGGTTTAGTTGGGGGTGTGGGAGTTTCCCGTTGCATTTGCTTGAGGACTCGCAGTACCTCACTTGCAGACTGAAAACGGTCTTGGCAATCATAGCGGATCATTTGGCTGAGAACAGCAGCGAGATAATCGTTAACTGGTGTATCTTGAGTCCGCCAAATAATTTCATTAGTGTGAGTATCTACTTTTAATTGCAGTGGTTCTAGCCCTGTTAAAGCCTGAATCCCAATCATCCCCAAAGCATAAATATCACTATTGGGCTGTGTTTGACCAATAAATTGTTCTGGTGGAATATAACCCAGTGACGTGACGGGAATCCGATAAATTGGTAATTCCCCATCTAAACCAAAATCAACCGACTGGATGGAACCAAAATCAATTAAAACTAACTTGCCATCAGCTGTACGTCTAATTAAGTTTTCTGGTTTAACGTCGCAATGAATAAAGCCTTGAGAATGAACAAATTCTAAAATACCCAGGATATCTTTTAATAATTCTATAACTTCACTTTCCGACCAAATACATCCCCAATATTGATTTATGGGCAGTTCCGCAGCTAATGAATGCCCTTCAATAAATTCTTGCACTAAGTAGAAACGTTCATTTTCTTCAAAGCAAGTAATAAATTCAGGAATTTGGGGATGGCTTCCTAGCAGCTTGAGGGTGGCTGTTTCGGTGAGAAAGCATAATCTTAAGGGGTCTAAGTAGCTGGTTTGGCAACTACTCCCTTTGAGTTGTTTAATTACACATCGGGCATTTTCGGGATAATTTTTATCTACAGCAATGTATGTTTGTCCAAATACACCTGCACCGAGGCTTTGGATGACTTGGTAACGTGCTTGTAGTACTTTACCGATCATGTAGTGGTTCATGAGTTGGCTACTGAGTAAGTCCTTAATATAGATTTTCTTATCTGGTTATTAATTTCCGGAATGCCTTGAAAATAAATCATTACAGCGTTGTAGCCGAAAATAAAATTTTTTACTGTTTCAGTATTTTTACTAAAGTTTTTTAACTATTTTAATACTGGAATTACAGAAAAACGTCAATCACCTATGAAGTACGAGACCACTTCAGTATTTTTACTTGCAAGTATTTATAATATGTTACTAATTCCTAGTTTCTAGTCCCTCATTTTCCTCTTCTATTACTTCAGAGTTATTTGTTAAAGGTTTTACCACACGAGCGATCGCTTCCTGCACGAAAGCCTTAATAAACTCATCTCGGCGATTCATCTTAAATTGTTGCTTAACTACCTCTGTCATCCCGCCGTCACCCCAATCTTGGTCATGACGAAAATATTCTATAAAACTTTTACCAGCAATTCGCGTCAGATAAGCTGCTGTTACGCCTTGAATTGCCCTACCTACGACAAACGTGGCGACATGGAGTTGCAAAGCAGTAGATATTAATTGAATTGCGCCTTTAATGATTCCCAAACTGGCAATGGTTTTGGCTAAGGAAAGGGCTAACTCTTTACCTCTTTCCATATTTAGTTCACAGCCGTATACCCTACCAATTTCCACTACCATTTGAGCATTGACAGCCGCAGTGGCTAATAAATCTACCACTGGCAGAGGCGTGACTGATACCACACCAGCACCAATCCACTGAAATCGGTCAACTATTTTGTCAGCTTGACGGCGACGCTGGGCATCAATGAGATTGCGGGCTTCTTCCCCCAGGCGTAGCGATTGCAGGAGAATATTATCTGCCACCAAATCTTCACCCTCAGCCCGTAAAATCGCTGCCATTCGCCGCAGTAAAGGGACAATATCTGGTTCTGGCTGGAAAGTTTCGCCAGTTTCTAGCTGTGCAGATTGGGGATTAGCAGCGATGGCCACGACATCATTTGGGGCAATAAATCCCAACACGCGTTGACGTAACCGGGCGAGAATCGACTCTTGATCCTCATCGGTATATAAATCGGTTTTGTTGAGAATCAAGAGCGATCGCTTGCCAATTTCGGCTAAACTACGTAGCGGTTCATATTCAGAACGGCGTAAGTCGTTATCTACCACAAACAACAGTAAATCAGCTGATGTCGCCAGTTCTCGCGCTAGTTGTTCCCGTTCCGTACCCGCCACACCTGCTTCTAAAATCCCTGGCGTATCGGTAATTAAAATTTTGCGTTCTAAGCCCTTCAAGCGCAGACAATAAGTTTCCCCGGCTTGGGTAGTCCCCATTGGTGCATTTACCTGTCCCACCATGCGCCCCATAATGGCATTTACCAGAGAAGTCTTGCCAGCACTACCCGTGCCAAAAACCACTACTTGAATTTCACCACGGGCTAAATTGACTTCAATTTCCCGCGATTTACTTAATAAAGCTTGTTTCGCCACTTCATCTTGAATTTGGGCTACTTGTTGCCGTACAGCCTGGAGAGTTGTAGAAGCAGCATCAGACTTAGCTGCGGGAATTTCTGCCGCAGTTACTCGCCGGCGTTGACTACGCGATCGCTTTTCCCCAGCTTGCAGTATTAAGACGTAATAAACAAAAGCTGCAACCAAGCCCCCGATTAATACAACCAGCAACAACAACAGCAAATTGCCCAGCAGTGGAGAATAAGACAACTGCCAGTAAAGCCGAGAGAGAGAATCAATCAGCCAGAGGCTTAATCCCAAAATGACGATTAAACCAACAATTAGCGTGACTATGCGCGACAGAGGCATGGATGGCAAGGTGTGTTAGTGGGTATATGGGCTGATGCTTTTAATGTTAATGGTTTGAGTATCGGGTGTTGTTGATTCAGGGGGTGATTTTATCTCACGCAGGGAGAAGAGGCAGGGGGGCAGGGAGAAGAGGCAGGGGGGCAGGGGGCAGGGGGCAGGGGGGAAATTTCTTCGTTACTGCCTACTTCCTACTTCCTACTCCCTACTCCCTACTCCCTACTCCCTACCTATCGACAGATCCCATAATCACGTCCACACTGCCGAGAATGACGACAATATCTGCAACCTTCATTCCCCGCAGTAGTTCTGGGACGATTTGTAGGTTGTTGAAATCGGCTGGGCGAATTTTCCAGCGCCAGGGGAAGGGATTATCATCGCCAACTAGATAAATTCCTAGTTCACCTTTGCCGCTTTCGACACGGGAATAGATTTCACCTTTGGGCATTTTAAAAGTGGGTGAAACTTTTTTGCCAATGTATTGGTAATCAAAACCATCCCACTCGGATTTTTTCCCAGCCGCCATGCGCTTGGCTTCGAGGTTTTCGTAGGGGCCTCCAGGTAGTCCTTGAATTGCTTGGCGAATAATTTTCACTGATTCGCGCATTTCTCGCATCCGCACAACGTAACGGGCGAAGCAATCACCGGCTGTTTCCCACTGGATGTCCCAATCGAAGTCGTCGTAACATTCGTAGTGGTCAACTTTCCGCAAGTCCCACTTAACGCCAGAAGCACGTAACATGGGGCCAGATAATCCCCAGTTAATTGCTTGTTCGCGGGTGATGGTACCAATACCCTCAACACGACGGCGGAATATGGGGTTATTGGTTACTAAACGTTCGTATTCATCGACTTTGGGTAATAAGTAGTCGCAGAAGTCCAAACATTTATCTACCCAACCATAGGGTAAATCAGCTGCTACACCACCGACACGGAAGTAGTTGTTATTTACCATCCGATATCCGGTGGCGGCTTCCCACAAATCGTAAATCATCTCCCGTTCCCGGAATTGGTAGAAGAAGGGAGTTTGGGCGCCGACGTCAGCGAGGAAGGGGCCGAACCACAGTAAGTGATTAGCAATGCGGTTGAGTTCCAGCATGATCACACGAATGTAGCTGGCGCGCTTGGGAACCGCTATACCTGCCAATTTTTCTGGGGCGTTGACGGTGACTGCTTCGTTAAACATCCCTGCGGCGTAGTCCCAGCGACTAACGTAGGGGACGTACATGATAGTAGTCCGGTTTTCGGCAATTTTTTCCATTCCCCGGTGCAGGTAGCCGATGACTGGTTCACAATCAACGACATCTTCACCATCTAAAGTGACAATTAACCGCAAAACCCCGTGCATTGAAGGGTGGTGTGGCCCCATATTCAGCACCATTGGTTCGGTGCGGGTTTCTAGTTGTGCCATAAGTTCCGTGTTCTCCCATTATGAAAATTTCAACTTGAATCGCGTTGATGCCCACCAGACCCGAATGATCTTTTCTGCCAAAATCAGGTTAGTAAGGGAAATATCTTGGAGAAGTCACCCTGGGGGCGTCTACATCTATTACCCATACAGGAGTATGTTGGAGAGGGGCGGCAGCGAGGGGATTTTACTTGATGTTGCATTTTGTTTCACTTCTTCAATTATTATATGGAGCTTGAGATTCAGGGAATTGAGGCGCAGGAATTTCTTCATGTGCCTGTGTTAAGTCGGGAAGTCGTTGAGGGGTTGGCTATACGTCCCGGCGGTCATTATTTGGATGCGACAGTAGGCGGTGGTGGTCATAGTCGTCTTATTTTAGAAGCTGCACCGGATGTGCGGTTGACGGCAATTGACCAAGATGAAGATGCTTTAGCGGCAGCGCAGCAGCAGTTAGCTGAGTATGGAGAACGAGTACAATTTATTCTCAGCAATTTCGCGTCTTATAAATATACTCCTAACACCTTTGATGGCATCCTGGCTGATTTGGGGGTGAGTTCTTATCATTTGGATCAGCCGGAACGGGGTTTTAGCTTTCGCCACACCGCAAATCTGGATATGCGAATGAATCAGCGGCAATCGCTAACGGCTGCTGACGTGATTAATGAATGGGATGAAGGGGAATTAGCAGATATTTTCTTTAAATATGGTGAAGAAAGATTATCGCGACGCATTGCCAGACGCATTGTGGAAAGACGGCCATTTCAGACAACCACAGAATTAGCTGAGGCGATCGCCTATGCTGTTCCCCCTAAATACCGTCACGGGAGAATCCATCCAGCTACCCGTGTGTTTCAAGCCTTACGAATTTTCGTCAATGACGAGTTAAAGTCCTTAGAAACCTTTTTAGCACAAGCCCCCAACACCCTTGTTCCTGGCGGCAGAATAGCCATTATCAGTTTTCACAGCCTGGAAGACCGCCCAGTCAAGCATGATTTACGCAATTCACCTTTATTAAAGGTATTGACAAAAAAACCAATCACTGCTCAAGAAAACGAACTGGCCAACAATCCGCGATCGCGTTCTGCTAAATTACGCATAGCCGAGAGATGTGGGGAGTAGGGAGTAGGGAGAGTAGGGAGAGTAGGGAGTAACGAAGAAATTTCCCCCCTGCCCCCTGCCCCCTGCCCCCTGCCTCTTTCCCCTAGCCTCTAAGATTAGGCAACTCAACACAAAATGTAGAACCTGCGCCCAATTCACTGGTAACGCTGATTGTACCTTGCATGATTTCTACTAAGGATTTGGTAATTGCTAACCCCAAACCAGTACCACCATATTTTCTGGTGTTAGTCTGATCGACTTGACGGAATTGCTCAAAAATATACTCTAAATCAGATTCGGCAATTCCTACGCCGCTGTCTTGCACTGCGATCGCCATTCTATCAGGAGCGATCGCCCAGGCTTTTATGGTGATGCTACCAGTTTCGGTAAATTTAATGGCGTTTAACAATAGCTTGACTAAAACTTGTCGCAAATGGGCGCTATCGTTGACTAACAAGGGATGATCAAGATTAATTTCTACTTGTAAATTTAGACCTTTTTCTGCTGCTAGGGAATTATATTCACCGACGGTTGTTAAAACTAAAGTAGATAAATTAAATTCTTCTGGTTGCAACGAAATACAACCGCTTTGGACTGTGGACAGGTAAAGCATATCATCGATAATTTCTAGCAGATGATTGCCGTTACTCAAAACACGTCGCACCATTTCTTGTTGTTGTTCAGATAAAGTTGCAGTGCGCTGACGCAATAATACTTGTGATAATCCCAAAATCACGTTGAGGGGAGTACGCAGTTCATGGGATGTGGTGGCTAAAAATTGGGACTTGAGCTTTGCTGCGGCTAATAGTTGCAAATTCTGGATTTGCATTTGGTGTTGCGTTTTTTCCAGTTGGCAATTTTGCTCTAAAATAATTTCGGTTTGCGTGGCTAAACGTGCTTCTTGATCTGCCAAGACTTGCATCATTCTCGCATTATTAATGGCGATCGCTACTACCTCAGCTACTGCATTTACTAGGTTTTGTGAAGTCACATCAAAGGCTTGGGGATTTTCCCAGTTACCAATTGCTAGCACTCCCAAGCGTCCACCTTGTGCTGAGTCTATGGCTACGGCGTACATGGCTGCGGGAGTAAAAGCTGAGAATATGGGAATGATAGGACACAAAGATAAGGTGTAGTCTTCAATCATCATCTCATCTTCCTGAGTTGTCTGAAACAACTGAGGAACGCCTGTGGTAAACACCTGTTCTAGAAAACCTGTCTCGGTATAAGTCGCAAAAGCAGAAGAGATGAAATTTTCTTGGACACTCCAAAGTCTATCTGTATTTTCCCTGCCATTCAGCATCAAGAAAAATAGTTTGTCTACATCAACACCAGCTTTGGCGGTTAATTCTAACTGTGTAGTTTGGGGGTTACATAACGCTATCAAGCAAAACTGAGCATGATCAATGGCATCAACGACTTCCTGTGCCATCTCATTTAATAATTGAGGTAAATGAGTCAGTCGCCGATTGATCAGGCTTGTAAGGCGCTGGAGTAACCCTAGTTGGGGAGGGATATAGGAAGAATTAATATTTGCCCTCAAGTTAGTCTGCTGTTGTTTACTTAAAATCATATTTGCCTGATGGGGATAGTTTCTAGTATTTAGTGGCTTGTTGTGATATTCAAAAAGCCTCGCAGGAAACTGTTTTTCTCTTATAGGCAGGCTTGATTTCTGTCTTGTAGAGTAGGGAAAATAGCCATCACATTCACATCCGGCAGTTTTAGTTAGACATCGCTTGTTTAGTACTCCCTGGCTGCTGATAATTGTATTTGTTTGCCAGCCTTTGTGAATGTCTGATTTACTGCTATTTTTACTACTTTCGGAGATTCCAGTAATCGAATTTATTTCCTGAATTTTATACTGATGGTTTAATCAATATTTTTTCAACATATCACCTAAATTCCCCACAGTATTTTTACTKAAGTATTTAAGTAAATCCCTAACTAAAATTTTGTATTTATTTTTAATTTTATTTTACATATTCAGTGTTTATCCAGTTAGGTGCAAGAGAGAAGTTTATATATTATGGGCCATATATCTAAAAAAACAGATACATATAGTTTTAAAAAGAGAAAATGGCTAATTGTCCTAACTGCGGCTCCAATCATATTCAACTTGTACGAGAAACGAACGTCAATTGGGGGCGTGCCGTTGCAGGTTGGGCTTTATTTGGGGTTGTTGGTGGTGCAGTGGGAGCGGTAACGGGCGAAGACAGGAATGCAATTAGTTGTCTTGATTGTGGTACATCATGGAAAGCATCAGATTTGTATAAAACACTCCAAGTTATTGAAAACTTAACAGATATTACTATTGATTTAACTAGTAAAGAAGATCGTTTATTTTTGAATAAATTTATTTATGAGGTGAATCCTTATATAGAAGCTATTTCAGAAACTCAGAAAAAAGCAGAAAAACTTATTCAAGATAGTGAAAATAAGAGAGTTGAAATTGCTTCACAGGGATGTACTTTTGGTTGTCTTTTATCAATAGGAGGGTGTACTGCTTTCGCTAGCATAGCTACAGGATTTAGTCTACTTTTACTACTTTTAATACCACCACTAGTAGGAGGTTTAATTGGTATGCTAATAGACAAAGCCAACAAAAATTATATTGAGCAAGAAATCGAGAAGACAAGAAGAAAAGCTACTCAAATGAAATTGAATGCAGAGGAAAATTTTAAATTTAAAATAGAAGAATTATTAGATGGTTTTGGATATTAATTGAAAATCGAATTAATAATAATAAGACTTACGCAATAACTCTCTGAAACTCTTATTTCTCCGCGTCCTCTGCGCCTCTGTGGTTCATTTTTTCATGATTTTGCGTAAGTCCTGAATAAAATATTTTTACCTTAGAGATTATTTATAAAGTAAATCTTTAGGCTACAAGGCGACGCAACATAATCGCCCCTTTACGCAGTAACTATGCTTCTTGTGTGGGTAAGACACAACAAAAAGAATATACATTCTAGAATGTTGAATTTAAAAACAAACAAGCCTATTTTCGGATAGATTTGCGAAAAATTAACGCACCTGCTCGGAAAATTAGTTATAAAACTGTCACAGCTTCTCGTCCTTATGTCAGGTGGGCGATCGCCGATTAATTTTCCTTGAGAGTTATGAGAGGACAAAATCAATTGTCCTCCAACATTAACATGGGAAAAAATTCTACTTTCTAACTATTTATACCCTAAGCAAACACGATAATTGCCCACATACTCATGCCTAAACCAATAGCAACTAGATGTTGCCACACGAGCGATCGCATGGGTTGACGGGCAATTTTTTGGGTTAATACTATAGTTAATAACACGGAAAAAAGCAGCGTTGCACCTTGCAAAAAGTCAATCACAGCCGGATGTGCCACCAAAATTGGTAATTGTTCACCATGCAAACCAAAAGTAGCAAAAGTGACAGGTAAAATCCGCCCACCTTCACCCAAACCCAGACGTAGATAATGAGCTAAATTACCTCCCAACACCAATGGTAAATAGCCATAGGCAAGTTCGATAAATGGCCGAGGTTTGCGACGAAAATTAAATAGTTGCATCAAACCATAACCAGCAAAAACCACAGCAGCGGGGATAATTAAAGTGAGGATCGATAGTCCTAAGTGCTGCCAAAATACATTTAAATTCACTTGTAATCCTAACCAAGATTGCAACTCTGGTAAGCGATGCAGATATACTCCACCCAATAGCAAAAACAACAATGCTACTTCATAGCTGCGGGTTACATGAGTTGTCCACAATTCAATTCCAGGGGGACGCAAATTAAATTCCACCGAACGATGGGGACAAGCTTTTAAACAAGTCATACACAGCACACAGTCTCGATTATCTTCCAACTGGGCTGGATGAGAATAAACCGGACAGCCATTAGTTTCCATCCCTTCGCCTTTTTCTGGGCCGCCTTTATAACATTGATATGTTGTACAAGTTGCAGAACAAATACCTTGTTGCGCTCTCAGTTCAGTCATGGAAAGTTTGGCAAATAAGCCATTCATTCCCCCAATAGGGCAAAGATATCGACACCAAAATCGCCGTTCAAAAAGAGCAGAGAAAATCATCGCCCCAGCTGTGATGAGCAACAGCAAACAAGCAGAAAGGTAGGCAGTATTTTCTAAATTCCAAAGTTCCTCCCATAAAAAAATTAAGGTAAATAAACCGAATAAAAACCATCCCCCCCATTTTTCGGCTTGTTGTCTCGGCCAACCTTTGAGTTTTCTAGGAAACAGCCACAGTGAAAGTTTTTGAGTAATTTCCCCGTAAATCATAAAGGGACAAACTGCACACCAGACACGACCCAAAAACGGAAAAAGAAACAGAAAGAAAGGCCACCACCAAGCCCAGAATAAATTTAAAACGAAATTGCGATCGCGTGTTTGGGGGCCAATAAATAAAATACTAACAGTAATCGCAAAAGCTGCCGCAGTAAAACCGTAATTAATCCGGTCAGGCCACCAAGGACTCCGCAGAAATTTTCGCAAACGAGGATAAGCATTCAACAAATTCAAGCGAAATAACTTTTTCTTGGTTTGGGCTGACCAGAATATTTCTTCTGTTAACTCCCGCCCCTCTCCTAGCTGGACAATTGCCCGTTCTACTAGATTTTTTAATTCCTTGAGATTACCAGGGAAATCATAAGACTGTAACCGCCGCAAAGCTTCTGGGGTGATACACGGTTTATTCATACCTTTACCCCGAACATAAAGGCTGGTGTAATATTCTACATGAGCTTGAATATCCGTTTTCCGTACCCTTATCGGTGGCACTTTAATCACAAAATCAACACACTGTTCAATACTCGGCTGAGTTCTTTCAGAAACAATGAGAATGCGGGCTTGACAAAGGCGCGGTGTCGGAGGGGTTTCACTGTCACGGGAGACGGGAGTATATTGATTTGTTTCTAGCAACTGCGCGACAGCTGGTAATAATTCTGGGGGTAAATCTTGGATGTTATTAAAAACTATAGTGCCTTCCCCTAACCACTCCAATAATCCTGGTTTACCTCCAGCCCGTCCAAACAAATCCATACCGCTAGTTTGCAGGAGTCCACAATTAATTTTAATCATCGGTTCTCGCCGTTTAGGAGAACCATAATGAATCAGGGCGGCTATATTATCTTTTTCTAAACCCGGTTCCCCGAAAATTTCCACAGATTTTCTGTTATTAGCTGCTTCTCTAATTTGCTCCCGTAGACGCACAGCATAGCGACTTGTACCAATAATTCCCCGTTGGGCTTTGGTAACTAAATATGGGCGTAAAGCTACAGAACGTTCTTGTTCATAGCCCAGTGCAGATGTAACCTGAGCCAGTTCTTGAGCCAATTGACGAGAAAACGCCTGGTTAATTTCCGGGTATTGGTTGACTAAGGCACGAAATTTAGTCCCAGGTACAACCCACAAATGACATTCAGTGACGGTGGTGATTGTGCTGGGGGTTAACTCATCTAATACTAGTTCCTTGAGGTGAAGAACCGCACCAGGGAGAAAACCACAGGCTAAAGCCGGGTTATTTTTATTGCTGGTTTTACTTTCGAGTTGACCTTGTTGCAGAATATAAAGTGCTTCTGGGGTAGTACCTTCGGTAACTAGGTTGTTGTCTGCTGAGATAACTTTTTCTTCAATGATTTGGGCGATCGCATCTAGCACCTCAGGTGAGAGAATTCCTAAAGGTGTGCGTTCTTGTAGCCATATAACCATTTCTGGAGATGTCATATTTATTCTCCGTGTAGGTTGCTGTATACAAGGCATTATCCCTGATCAGGAAGTTAAAACATCTGTGTGATGAATTTATCAGATATACCTAATCTCTGGGTGCCTTTGGCGTTGTTGGGTTTAATTGTGTTGGCTGCGGTGTATTTCAGTCGTATTGAATAAATTATGAGCCGTTTTTTTATTGCCTTTTTACCACCACAGCATATTCAGGAGTATGCCAACGACATCAAGCAATACTTTGCTGATAACTATGCCAGTTATGGGGCGCAAAAATCACCGCCTCATATTACCCTGCAACCACCCTTTGAATGGGCTGATGCCAATGTCCCCCAGCTAGAAGCAGCCATCAGGGAATTTGCCAGTACACAACAGTCCATATCAATTACACTCAGCGGTTATGCTGCCTTTCCTCCCCGTGTCATCTACATTAATGTAGTCAGAAGTCAAACATTGTTGACATTGCAAGCTGATTTAATGGCTTATGCAGAAAGTAACTTGGGAATTATTGACAATGTTGCTAAAAGTCGTCCCTTTGCGCCTCACATGACTGTGGCATTTCGGGATTTAACAAAGCAAAATTTTAGAGTTGCTTGGTCAGAATTTGTCCAACGTCAGTTAGATTTTGAATTTACGGCTGAGAATTTAACATTGCTGCGTCATGACGGTAAGCGTTGGCAAGTTAAATCAGAGTTTTCTTTTTCGCCCTAGTTGATTTTATCAACCTTGTTTGAGAATCTCTAGATTTAATTTTATAGTGAGTTTTATTTTCGGTTAATTGGTTATTTAAATATTTTTTTACTATAGGTGATAAAGAGAAACAGGCGGCGCTTTTTTGAATTAGCGATCGCTCTTGGAGAGATTCTAAAGCCTCTAGCAATTGTTGCGGTGATATGCTCGGTGATATTTGCGATCGCAGTTCGGAAAACGAAATCGGTTGATAATTAATTGCCAGCCATTTAATAATCTGATTTTCTACATTTGATAAACGATTAATATGCTGTTTCACAAGATGGTATATTTCTCCAAAAACTACTATATCCTGCTGGAGAAATTCTCCAATCTGACCATCAAACAACTTTTGAATAGTAGTAGAGACAATATTTAACGCCAATGGATTTCCCGCATAACGCTCAATCAAATTATGCCATTCCATCTGGGAACCCCAAAATGAACCCTTAGCATTGAATATTTCCTGTACTTCTTTTGTTTGCAAACCTTGTAGCTGTAATACTCTCACTGGCAATGTTTCGCCTTCCATGCGCCCGATTTGTTTTGGCTTTTCTCGGCTTGTCAATACTAAGCAACTTTGATGATTTGCTTCTCCTACTTGGCGGAAAAATTGACCATAACCTTCATAACCTGGACGGAAGTATCCAGTCTTGTGTGTCACTGAAGTATCTACCAAAATTGTTTCTACATTATCTAATATAAGTAAACAGCGAACTCGTTTTAAATAATTCATTAATAACGAAATTCTACCTTGTACGGTTGTTGGTAAATCAATTTCTGGCTCATTTACTATGCATTGGATTAAATCGGCTAACATCTCTGGAATCGGTGGCGAGTTGCGGAGACTTTGCCAAATTACAACTTGAAAATCATCCAGAAGATGACGTGCTAATTTGACAGACATCCAGGTTTTTCCCACACCCCCCATACCCAATAACGTCACCATGCGACAGCGTTCTTCAATAATCCAATGCTTCAGGGTGGTTAATTCTGTGGTGCGTCCATAAAACATAGAAACATCAGGCGCTTCACCCCAAAATTGAGTGGTGGGAGTTAATTCGGGAGTAGATGGGAAGTAATAATCATTTGTTTCCAACTTTAAATGAAAAGCTTGAAAACAGGTATTCAAAGTTCGTTTATCAACTTTAACTTGACAACTAAATACCTTCATCAAGGTATCAGAATCTAAACCAGTATGTGAACTTAAATCTTCCAGGGTATAGCGTTTTTCAGAGTTTTTGCAACTCTCCGCCTCACGTTTTGCAGCTTCGAGTTTCTGGAGTCCTAGATTTGTCAGAATCACACCGCGTTTGCGCTGGCGTTGTTGTGGATTCATGAGTAGCCTCTAAGTTGGTACACGCCGATGGAACTAATAACTAGTAAGGCTTGTGGTACACCGTCAAGTTACTTACCCCATTTAAAAGGAGGATACAAACATGAAATCATTGATTCCGGAATTTGCCGATTTTAAGCACAATTAGCCGAGAAATTTATGCAAGCTGAAATACTTGTAGTTACAGTAAGTAGAACGACTTGAAAAAACCAAACTATGTGAAGTAATGTAAAAAAAATTGCATTTGTTTCGTAGTAAGGACTTCAGTCCTTATTAGAGGACTAAAGTCCTCACTACAAACCTTTAATTATTCACACCATTCTACTTATTTGAGCAATTTTTAATTATAAATATTTAAATTCGGTGCTTAAGTTCCTAAACTTCGGTTGTTTAAATTCTTTAAAAGGAGGAGAGTTAAAAAATATAATTAGCTGGAAACTCGGATTAATTATGAAAAAATTTAAATTTCAACCAATCTCTCAAAGTTGGGTAGCAATTCATCCTCAGCCAAAAGGAGTTATTCAATTTATCGGAGGAGCGCTATTTGGGAGTTTTCCTACTATTTCTTATAACTATTTTTTCAAACAATTATTTGATGCTGGCTATACCATTATTGCTTTACCTTTTAGGTTTACGTTTAATCATTGGTCAGTTGCAGTTACTTTGTTAGAAGAACAGTATCTAATTCATCCAGAATTGATCAATCAGGCTCAAAAACTAGGTTATGACTATGAAGCATATCTTGATTCTCGAAACTTTTATTGGGTTGGTCATAGTTTAGGCTGTAAATATATTGCCTTACTAGAATTTTTAAGTGGTAACAGAGAACAAGTACAAAATGCTATCCAAAAAAACTTATCTCCAAAGTATAAAAATCAGACAATTGCCAAAATCTGTAACTATTATGAAATTATAGATTTAGATTTTAAAAACAGCCAACAAGAGTTAGAAAAATATACGCAAGGAGAAACTGTAAGTAGAGAAAATATGATTGTCAATCAAAATTCTTTACTAATTGCACCAGAAATTAGTAATACCAGAAGTGCGATTCCTATTGCTTTAGTTGCAAATATTATTGACAAACTGGGTTTGGGGGTAAACCCGACTATGGAAGAAACCAACTGTTTAATTTTAGATAGTCAACTATTTAATTTATTAGCTATTATCTGTTTTAAAAACGATACAATTTCCAGAGATACATGTGAGTGGTTTGTTAAAAAGTTAAATCCTAAATCAAGAGAATTACCAGGTAAACATTTGGAACCTATTGGGATTCAGGTAGGTAACTTTGTCCTTGACCTGAATCCCTTTGATAAATTCCTGCAACCAATTAAGAAAAGAAATCTTGAGAGTCAGGCGCTTGAAGTATTATATCAGCTACATAGTATGTTGACCATCTATAGCTAATCACCCCAACCACTTTTTTTCAACAGAGCGATCGCCTGTGACTTTAGTCTTACACTTAAGGCGCTCGCACTTCCCATTAATTCTTACCGTTGGGACGCTGAATAATCGTTTCTACAACCCGCCGCCTAGCTTTGGGGTCAATACCTACCAAGCGTACGTACTCACCTTCATATTCACCTAAATAAGCTTCTAAAGCCGATATGGCATCCCACTCAGCATTAATTTGAGTAGTACCGCAACTTTGCCAAGAACCAGTGCGGAAACGGCGTTCATCTACGTGTTCAAAGTTAATTCTGTGACCTTGAGCTAAAATTTGCCGGATTTGTTCTTGTGTTTCTAAAGACAGGTGGGGACTTGAAGTTTGCTTTTGCTGGAAACCATTACCTGACGGCTGAGGATTAGGTGTTACAGCTACAGGTGGCGCTGGTGAATAATTTTTACTACCTCGATTTAAGCGATTGTACTCATCAACCAACTGGGAAGTTTCCACCCGTTGTTGTTCACCGACAATAAACTGACCAGCTTGGATTAAATGAGATAGGCTAAAATCTGGCTTTTTAAACTCTGGTGGCTTCTCAGCGCTGTTAACTATACGTAACGATACACGCTCAAAACCGACTCGATGAATAAAATCACGTACTTGTTCATCATAAATACGCGATCGCAAGGCACTATAAAAGTCTATAGATTGATGGGGGAAAGTATCAACTAGCTGTTCTACTTCCCGCTGAGAAAGTCCATCTTCTTCAAAAATCCCCCCAACAATTCCCACTCTGTCATCTCTATCGGGTTCCCAGTAAAATTTCTCCATCCGTCCATCCCGAATTAATGGCGCGTAGAGAGTGGAAAAATCATTACCTGTGACAATAATCGGTACACGATGTAACGGTGTGGAATCATAACTTCCAGGTAACTGCACATCTGTCGGGTTATCGGCAATATTCATCAGTGTGGCATTTACCAACTGAGTATTTACAGTGTACTGAGTACCTTCATCAAAGCGTCCAGCACCCGCATCTAAATCATTAATCATCAGCACACACATTTTGCCGCGCACTTTAATTAATTCTGCGGTTTCCCGATAGCGCAAACGAATCAACCGCGCTGGATCTCCTGCATCGGGACTCTCCAATTCTCCACCAGATATGTGAGTCACTTCGATACCCATTTTCTCGAAGACTAACTGACACTGAAATGTCTTGCCTTCACCCTTGCGTCCATGAATACCTAGAATAAGTGGTACTTGCACACCAGGTAGATTCAAGAAATTTTTAGTGATGTGAACGCCAAGTTTGTCAAGAAATCGGGGAGCAATGTAGTAACTCATAGTATTTTCGATTAGGACTTATTAAGATAATGCTAAGTTTTTTTGGTACATGTTGTTAATTTATCTTCCGGTATAAATTAAGCGCTAACTACCACAAACGCTGAATTGGATACGCATCAAAAATCCCATCAGCGCTTAGTAAAGGTGTAAGGATTCAGGTCTAAGCTAGAGGGATTAAAGATGGTGTCTGCACAGTAGGATGAACCATCGCTTTGATAGCTTGGTCAAAAAAATCAATAACAGAACGTCCTTGACGACGATAAGTTTGTATAACCGTCAATAAATTGGCAGTATCTTAAAACCGTTCCATAGAACGGGCACCGCCACTAACTTTTCGTTTTGTAACTGCTAAACGTAACGTTCGTTCAGCTAAATTCAGTAAATCGCAAAGTTTTTTCCAAGGCGATAGCGCAGCGCTCCGAAGGAATCGCTAGCCTAAATCTAAGTATCCTTGAGTAACTATAGGCACTAATAACATTAGATAAAGTTATGAATTATAAAAAAAGGTTTAAAAATGAAAAAATAAAGGATATTAGTCATGAAATGAAAGCCAATGACTTTATCAAAGCATCTAGCCCTGACCGATTCAGAAACTCTTGAAGAGGTTCTAAATTGTTTGACTGAAAATATTGCAATTGAAACGCAAGGAGCTTGTGACCAGAAAACTTTATTTGAAATCTTAGTAGGAGCAGCAAGCAACGCAGATAGTAGACCTCTTGCAGAATTGATTTTGTGTTATGATAGCTAGCTTTTAAAATCTTAATGGGGTGAGATAACTAAAAAGATTGATGCCTGAGGTATTTGTAGCGATAGTTGTAATCGCGGAACGTCTGACAGAAAAAACATCACCAAAAAAAGATAAAATCACATTCTGTCATTATCA
>JAKOMP010000048.1 GCA_022241785.1 Cyanocohniella sp. LLY
TCAGTCGTATAATTGCAACTAAGACAATGATGCACTCTAACGCTCAAGTCTTTTCTAACTTCTGCACCACATTGAGGACACTCAAAAGATGTCCCCCTAGCGCTAACTTCACCAAAGAATTTACCACGTTTCCAACACACATACTTGGTTATGGTTCGGAATTGTCCAAAGCCAGCATCAAGCATCTGTTTTCCCAGCATCCCTTTTGCCAGAGTCCGGTAATCCAAGTCTTCCATGAAGACCATATCACCAGAGTCACAAAGGACATGAGCTTGTTTGAAATGAAAATCCTTGCGGGTGTTATCAATGGTGTGGTGAAGTCTAGCCACCTTGATGCGTTGTTTCTCGTAATTTTTAGAGCGCTTCTTTTTTCTAGAAAGTCTGCGTTGCAGCAATTTCAGCTGGCTTTGCATCACTTTCAAAAACTTGGGCGACTTTACAAGAACGCCGTCGCTGGTTGCCAAAAACTTTTCCAGCCCGACATCTACCCCMATSGGATGTCCATGTGGCATCGGMTCGGGAACATTAACATCACATTRGATATTGATAGAGGCATACCAAACATCCGCCTTGTTTATTATCCGAACTTGCTTAACYACAAATCCATTTGGAATTGGGCGATGCAAGTTAATTGGAATCAACCCCAGTTTGGGAAGTTTKATRTTTAATCCAAYTACMGGAYTTTCTTTAAACTGCGGGAACAGCAAAGATTTRAATTGYCCAAATTTTTTAAATCTGGGGAACCCATGCCCAATTTCTTGAAATCCCTCCCATGCGCGGTGCAATTGTTTGAGTGCTTGCTGTAAAACCTGGCTTGGTACTTCGCCCAATCGGGGAAATACCTTTTTTGCTTTTGGCAGTGCATTCAGCTGCAAAACTTCGCTAGGGAACGGAGCATCCGCAGCCATGATATATTCATGACTAATCGAGCATCTGTCAACCATGCATTTCCGGCTGTTGCACCAATCCTTAATTTCTCGCAGCCCATAGTTATAGGCAACGCGACAAATATTCATCCAATCCAGAAGTGTCTGTTTTTGAGGGATGCTTGGATAGATTCGGTAGCGGTAATTCATGGTTAGCATTCCACTATTTTCACATATTTAGTGGAGAATCTATCTCTAGTAAACTAAAGTAGTGCTAGTGGTCACTGAGCTTTGTCGAAGTGAAGAACGGGGTTTTAAACCCATTTTTCTGATAAATAAAAGAAACAACCTACTCCCCACTCCCTACTCCCCACTCCCCACTCCCCACTCCCTTATGAAATTAGTTTGCGCCCAAAGCGACCTCAGTACAAACCTTTCTCTTGTCAGTCGTGCAGTACCATCACGACCAACGCATCCGGTATTGGCTAATGTGCTATTACAAGCCGATGCTGAAACCAACCAAGTCAGCTTAACCGCTTTTGACCTCAGTCTGGGTATCCGTACTAGCTTTCATGCTGAGGTCATTGAAGGAGGTGCGATCGCCTTACCTGCTAAATTACTTGTAGATATCACCTCACGTCTACCTGAAGGCGAAGTTACCCTCGATGATGAATCAGCCTTAGAAGCGGAAACCGCCACAGGGGAAGGTTTAATTGTCACCCTCACCCCCAAAAGTGGACATTATCAAGTACGCGCAATGGGCGCAGAAGAGTTTCCCGAACTACCGACTATCGAAAATATTGAACCACTTCAACTAACCACCGCCGCATTAATTGAAGGTTTACGGGGTTCATTATTTGCTACTAGTGGTGATGAAACCAAGCAAGTCCTCACCGGAGTGCATTTAACAGTTAAACAAGATACCTTAGAATTTGCCGCTACCGATGGACATCGCCTCGCAGTCGTAGAAAGTATTAACGAAAGTCCCCTGGGCGATAGTACACAACTAGAGGTGACAGTGCCGGCTAGGGCTTTACGCGAACTACAACGGATGCTGGCTCATAATGCATCTGATGAAGCGATCGCCTTATATTTAGATCAAGGTCAAGTTGTCTTTTCCTGGCAAAATCAACGCTTAACCAGTCGCACCTTAGACGGGCAATATCCCGCTTATAGACAACTAATTCCCCGGCAATTTGAACGACAATTAACCATTGAACGGCGACAATTTATTAGCACCTTAGAGCGCATTGCCGTGTTAGCCGACCAAAAAAACAACATTGTCAAAGTCAGCATTAACAACGCAGCCCAAGAAATTACCTTATCTTGTGAAGCTCAAGATGTGGGTAGTGGTAGAGAATCTATGCCTGCCCAAATTTCTGGAGAAGATATAGAAATAGCTTTCAACATTAAGTATTTAATGGAAGGCTTGAAAGAGTTACCATCTTCAGAAATTCAAATGCACCTGAATCAAGCCCTAACTCCAGTAATTTTTACACCACTGGGAGGTTTAAAGATGACTTATTTAGCTATGCCAGTACAACTTAGGAATTAGAATCAATCTGGCCAATGGGAATTTCAATCCAAAATTCTGCACCTAAACCCGATTGAGAATCACATTTAAAGACACCACTGTGCTTATCCACTACAATTTGGTAACTAATTGATAGCCCTAAACCAGTACCCTTGCCTACTGGTTTAGTTGTGAAAAATGGGTCAAATATTCTTGTCTTCAAAGATTCAGGAATGCCCCCAGCATTATCGCTAATGCGAATTACTACACTGTCAACTTGGTTGGGAAGTTTACCAAGGGCAGTATGAATGGTAATTGCATGAGCATCAGATTCTCTGTGATTTTCTATGGCATCGATGGCATTACTCAAAACATTCATAAATACTTGATTCATTTGTCCGGCGTAGCAGTCTACTAGTGGCAAATCGCTATATTCCTTGATTACTTGAGTACTTGGACTGTCCTGTTGTGCTTTCAATCGATGCTGTAAAATCAATAAAGTGCTATCAATGCCTTCGTGAATATTCACAGCCTTCATTTCCGCCTCATCCAAGCGTGAGAAATTCCGTAAAGACAGGACAATTTGCCGGATGCGCTCAACTCCTATTTTCATGGAAGCTAAAGTTTTTGGCAAATCTTCAGTGATAAATTCTAAATCCATATCTTCTGCCCGCTCGATAATTTCTGGGTTGGGTTTGGGGCAGTAGTGCTGATACAGTGCTAGCATACTAGCTAAATCTTCAGCATATTCACTGACATGGGCTAGGTTGCCATAGATAAAATTTATCGGGTTATTAATTTCGTGGGCAACACCTGCAACCAATTGACCTAAGCTAGACATTTTTTCTGTCTGGATCAATTGGGTTTGTGTTTTTTGTAAATTTTGTATCGCTTGTACTAGTTGGTCTGCTTGCTCTTGACTCTGATTCAGCAGTTCAGCTTGTTGGAGTGCAACCCCTAATTGATTAGCAATCTGTGCAATAAACTTAATTTCTGAAGCTTGCCAGTGGCGGGGTGCAGAGTTTTGATAAGCTGCTAACAATCCCCATAATTTTTGCCCAATAAAGATGGGTGCGATCGCATAGGCTTGGGCTTGGAGTTGCTCCAAAAATGCTACATGACAATTAGAGTGACCAGCCTCATATATGTTATCCACTGCAAAGCTTTGATTGAAGCTATATCGCCCGCCTTGAGTTTCCTGCAAATAAGAATCTTGCCAAACTGTATTCACATCTGCACGTACCAACTTGACCCAGTTTTCACCGACAAATTCAGCGATAAACTCACCACTCCAATTTGGGTGAAAACGGTAGACAGCCACCCTATCTGCTTGCAGAGATTTGCAAACTTCTTGCGTCGTAGTTTGAAAAATTGCCTTGAGATTCAGCGATTCCCGAATTTTGGCCACAACTTCAAACAATACCCCTTGTTGTTCTGTCGCTTGGCGCAAATTTAAAGTTTGTTGCTGTGTTTGTGTGAGTAATTCAGCTTGTTGGAGTGCTACCCCAAGTTGGGCAGCAATTTGACTGAGGAAATCAACTTCCGAGGTTTTCCATTGACGAGTCCCGGAATGTTGATATGTTGCCAATAAACCCCAAAGTTTTTTTCCCAAAAATATCGGTGCTAGTACAAAAGCATGAATGTGATATTTTTCTAAATTATCAAGATGACATTGAGTAAAATTCATCTGATAAATGTCATCGACTGCAAATGTCTCATTGAAGCGGTAGCGCCCACCCTCTGTATCTTGTAAATAAGTATCATCCCAAACCAAATTCACCCCTAGTTTGGACTCATTTAACCAGGGAGAAATAGCAGATTCAAAATCGCCGACAAATTCACCACCCCAATCAGAACTAAAGCGATAAATAGAAACGCGATCGGCTTTGATTAGTTGACAAACTTCTTTAGTAGTTATTTTAAAAATAGTATCGGTGTTTAAAGAATCACGAATCTTGGCAATAACGCCAAAGACGGCTTGTTGTTGTTCAGATGTGCGTTGTAGTTCCAGTGTCCGCTTTTGCACTTGATGTTCTAAATTGGCATTGAAGGCTTGTACTTGCTGGTATAGCTCATACTGTTGAATTGATGAAGCAAAGTGTTTACCGATTTCCCTTGCTAATTCAATCTCTTCCACCGTCCATGTCCGAGCTTGAGCTTTTTTAAATTCCCGCCAAACATCAAACGATAAACGTGGGTAACGTTGTCGTTGATCAAGGTCAAATTTACCAGCCCACAAAGTTTCTGTATCTATTTCGTCACGAAAAATACTTAAATAGCCTACTAACTGCTGACGATATTGCAGTGGGATCATCAAAATGCTGCGAATTTTCGTTGCTTGGAAGGCTGATTGTAAACTCCGCAAACCTGGAGTTTGATAGATATCGTTAATTGGCCAAACTTCATAGCTACTAAACTTGTAATGTTCCTGCCAAACACTATATTGCTCCATCAGTGGATAGATAGTTTGTACAGGAATGAGAGGTTGCTGTCCACAGGTATAAAGTTGGACACAATGGTGGCCTGGTACTAAACATTCGCTGAAGCTGGTAACTTTGCCATTCTCAAAACTTTCATTTTTAAGACAAAGCCTACCACCACAACCATTGAAGGCGGCCACAGCTGCTTCTAAAGCCGGTTGTAAGACAATTGTGGGTAGTGAATGCAATAAGGTAGCTATGCGGTTAATGATAGTTTCCCGTTCGGCTTTGGCACGCGCTTGAGTAAGTAGGGTACTTTGAGCGATCGCTACCGCAAGCTGATCTACTACCATTTGCATCGCTTCTAATTCATATTCGGAAATCGTACGTGACTGGGAATGGTGAGATACTAATAGCCCCCACAGTTCATCTTGATAGACAATAGGCGCTACCAAAGAAGACTTCACCCCCATAGCCGTGAGATATTCCACATGGCAAGGATCTACAGGGCGATAACGAATATCTGCTGATAAAGTTGCTCCATTTTCTAAGTCGTGGATAGGACTTTGACCAATCTCTTGCGTTTCCACATTGACAACAGAGCGCACCCTTGATTTAATAAATAATTCACGGGCATGGGGCGGAATGTCATCAGCCGGAAAGTTTAGCCCTAGCAAAGAAGGTAATCGTTTCTCGTTAATCGATTCAGCTATAACCTGACCACTGCCATCAGCATGAAATTTATAAATCATAACTCTGTCAGTTCCCAGTAATGAACAGAGTTCTGCCGTGGTCGAGGTAATAATTTCTTCTAGTTCTAATGTTTGTCGAATCCGATTTGTAATGCGGCGCAGTACGCTATCTTGACCAAGACTTTCTTGTAAATTTATTTTAGCGATCGGGAACATTGTTTTTAATTAAATGAGTAAGTTTCTGAAAAACAAATAAAGGTAAACTATAAATCTAAAAACATTCTGAAATTTATTTAATAGATTTGTCCACAGTAAAACTACTGGCAATTTTTACCAGGCATTGGATTATTGTTAATAAAAGTTTATTTGATTAAATAAAGCTAAATTTATAACTAAGACAGTATGAAACTTATTAAATATAATTCATATAAACACTATAAAAATATGAATTTAAGAAGAAAAAATGTTCACGTAGTATTTTTTAATATATAGGCTTAATAAAGCCAAGAAGAATAGGACTTACGCAACTGGCATATTATTTTAAGTTTGTAGTGAGGACTTTAGTCCTCTCTGCAAGACGCTCTGCGGTAAGCGCAGCTATGCCCGCAGGGCTTTACAAGATAAGGGCTAAAGCCCTTACTACAAGCAAAAAATTTTTATTTTTTGTGACACTTACGTAAGTCCTGAAGAAGATAGAAAATTTGTTTTATAAGGTGATTTACATATAATTGAAAAATAAATCTACAAAAGTTTTATTTGCTTTTTTATTTATGTCACAAAGATATTTCTTTAATTGACTGCATATTCTTTTCATGTTAATTACACGAAGAAATAAAAATAGAGACGCGATTTTATTCGCGTCTGCACTGAGTAATAAAGAATAATTTCTGTTGAATTTTTACGATTTTTCCGTGGTATTACTCATCAAATAGATTAAACTCTGGCATTGTCAGCAAAGCGAATTTTCAAATAGTCTTCTTCCATTTTTGCTCCACCAGGTTGCAACGCTGCCAATGCTTGCGGTAAGACTAAATTACGCCGATGGTTACCAATGGTAATATTTAATTCATCACCATTTTTACTCAATTGAATCTGATTTTTAGGAATACCAGGTAAGTAAATTTCTAAACTATATTGGTTTTGCTCTTGCACAACCCTCATAGTGGTTTCTTTGTAATATACCTGGGTGGGGTCTTCATCTTTGTAGAGGGTATCTTTCAGACGTTCTAGTGCTGCTAAACCACACATCTCCTCAGAGAACAAGGGAACTTCCTTCACAGGTAAAGGCATAAAGTCATCATGAATCTCTTGGCGATATTGCTGCTGACTTTCCTTCCAGCGTTGGAAAAAGGGGTCTTGTACTTCGTTAGGAATAATCCGATTAGCAACAACTAAGTCTGTTGCCACATTATACAAACTCAGATAGGCATGGGCCCGGAGAGATTCTTTAATCACCATTTTTTCGGGATTGGTGACGAGGCGCACTGACGTTTGAGTGTTGTCAGTCAGGACTTTTTCTAACGCTTCTATTTGTTCGTAAAACTCGTAAGGCGCGTCCATCACCTCTTTATCTGGTAACGAAAAACCAGCAATTGGCTTAAAAATTGGTTCCACTAAAGGTCGAAGTGCCACCGAGATATTTTGAAATGGCTTGTAAAACCGTCGCATATACCAGCCACCAACTTCTGGTAAACTCAACAGGCGTAAGGCTGTACCAGTAGGCGCAGAGTCAATAATTAAAACATCATACTCACCTTCATCGTAGTGACGCTTCATTCTTACCAAGCCAAAAATTTCATCCATGCCTGGTAAAATTGCTAATTCTTCCGCCTGTACCCCTTCTAAGCCTCTGGCTTGTAAAACTTGGGTAATATAACGTTTTACCGCACCCCAGTTTCCTTCTAATTCTTGCAGTGCATCGAGTTCTGCACCCCACAAATTGGGGCGAATTGCCCGCGGCGCATGACCCATTTCTAAGTCAAAACTGTCTGCTAACGAGTGAGCGGGGTCTGTACTCAAAACTAATGTGCGGTAGCCTAGTTCCGCACAACGGAGTCCAGTAGCAGCAGCAACGGAGGTTTTGCCTACGCCACCTTTGCCTGTCATTAAAATTACTCGCATGGATAATTACGTCCCGTCTCAGGATTATTTACATTTATTTACATTATCAACTGTTTAAAGAAAATAAATGTTGTTTTACAAGACTAGGCCTAAACACTACTCTGTTATATCTGGGTCAATTCCCAGCGCCTTTAGTCGATCCTTGAGTATTTTTACTTGTTGTTCTGCTATTGTGGCTCTTTCTTCTGCTGTTGCTACTAACTGCTTATCTGCGCTAAAAAACCTTAATTTGGACTCATGCACACCCAAAAACAATTCTAGTTGCTGACTCCACAGCCACCCTTTGGCATTGGGTTCTAAAGGTTGATACTTACCACCCACTAAGCTAAACCCTTGAAACTCCAACGTATTGGGGTGAAACCAAAAATATTCTGGTGTCCGAAAAGTTTCTTGATAAAGTTCAAACTTAGTACCCTTATCAACGTTGGCAGTGCTATCAGAAAGCAATTCAATAATCACATTGGGATATTTACCTTGTTCTGCCCATAATACCCAACTTTTGCGGGGACGATTTTCACATCCTAAAACCACAAACAAATCTGGCCCTCTAAAGTCTCTTGCGGTAATCTGCTCTGGGCTGAAATAAATTGTCAAATTTCCACTAGCATAAAAGTCCGTACGGTGACGCCACCACCATTTTAGACAAGCTAGTAGCAGTTCGATTTGTTCCCGATGCAAATCACTTTCCAAAGGAGGCTCATCACTCCACAAATCACTAGGTGGAATGATAATATTTTCTGCTTCTGTCTGTATAGCTTCGGAATTTTTGGCAGCCGTCATACAAGTTACTGGCTTTCGTTGTTACTTTTAGTTTAAAGCAATCAACTAAACCCGGATTTCCTGGGGCTTTACTCCAGAGGGAAGAAATGCTGTTTGATGACATCTAGCCGCGAACAGTGCCAATAATCGATGTGAGAAATAATTAAATTATCTGAGTTAAGACCCAATTCACTCCAACCGGCGATGGAAATACGAGGTTTCCAAGGTACAGGGGTATTCCAACTCAGTGTCCATTCAGTTTTGATAGTGTCTCCCATACGTTGAATATCATGTACATCCATGCGGGGATTGACAAACCAAGTCTCGATGAACTTAATCATCTGCTGGTAGCGTTTAACACCATGAAATTTATTTAATGGGTCTTGAAAATAAACATCCTCTGCGTAGATGCTGTATGTTTGATTGGCGGGAAATCTTTGATAGTCTGCCTTGAGGATTTCAATAATATCCATATGTGTGAATTGATTTGATATGTAGACGCAGCGAGAATATTAATTAATTTCTACTTGATTCCATAAGCGTTCTAACTGACGCTGCCAAGCAGTTAACAATTGTTCTCGCGTTTCTGCGGTTTGGTTGATTTCACCCATCAATCCTTCTGCATAAAAACGTTCCAGACTTTGCATCGTCGCTGCAAGAGATTGCCCTTGCTGTTTTGCTGTCTGGATAATTTGGCGAATGCGACCTTCTATCAGGCGATTAAAGACGTTATCTAAACCAGCTTCGTATAAAGATACTAGCCGAGCGATCGCACTAGCAAAATCTGCGCTGACTAGAGTGCTACTGTTATGCTGAAATACTGCCCAAACTACGTCGTCATACAAAGCGTAGCGGACTTCTTGAGTGTCATCAAAGTTGGCTTCTAAAAACTGTGCTAAAAATGGTTGGGCTTCTTGTAGCGGCACAATGGGCAATAAGACTCGTAACCAAGTTTGGTCTTCGGAAAGCAGTACCAACAGGCGAAAAGTAGGAGTATCTACTTGCCACGATTCAGGTGCGATCGCCTTTACTTCTGCTGTGCTAAATAGTTTTGTCAGCGTCCCCGCAATATCTTCAGGTGTCATAGTCTATTTTGAACTTCTAATCTTAGGGTAACGCTTTAGAGTTGCTGATCTCAGTAGTCAGAACAAAATTCAATTTATTAGAGTAGATAGGTAACGGGAACAAGAAAACAATATAGGACTCCTATTTAACTATTGAAAAAACTTTGTATACTCAAAAAATCTTCTTTCCTACTCCCCACTCCCAGCCTACGCAAATAATTTTAGGAATCAAACCGGATTTCTATATATGTAATTAATTTTATCTCAATACTTAATTTTTTATCTAATAAATATTGAATTTACATTTCATCCAAATTTAAAAAAGCGACAGATGAGTAGTTGCAATAAGCTCAATGAACACACTTTAGAAGTGTTTTATTGCATATTTTAGACCAATCTACACCTGTCGCCTTAATTTTTCTAGTTGCTATATAGCCTAGTTAGCTATTGCTAAAAAGTTATTAACGTCCGTAACTAAATGAATGAGCTAGGTAGGTAATATGGCCAATAGCATATGTGGCGACAAATGCCTCAGCTAGCTTAGTTAGAAATGACATATCACTCATGCTAGCGTTTCCATAATGACCAGAGCTATCTCCACCTGCAACGAAATCTACATCTTTAAGTTCATTGAGAAAACTTTCAGAATCTTGAAATAATTCAGAACCAGCAGCGGTTAGTTCATAAACATTGATATTAGACATGGTCGGCTCCTCAATAAAATGTAGCGAATGAATTAACTTGGTAAACAATTAAGTTTTAGCTCGCTTAACTGTTATTTCTAGTTGTATTTAATAAGTTAGAAAAAATCAACTTCTTCAACATTTATAATTAGACATATATTCGTGAATTTAGTCTTATTTAAATACCGATTTATAACTCGGCTGTCAGACTTCATTAAATCTTGCAATTGTTGGCACAAGCAGGGTTAACACTGAGTAAGGGGAGGCGAAATATGACTCTACCGGGAATCGGATGTACAAGGCTATAGTTTGATACAATTTTTATGTGCTTTTCCCCTACCTATAAAGGCTTACAGGGCAAATTATTAATGAGCGATCGCCTGTTGTGCCATTGCTGCGATCGCCTTATCTGTGGCTTTTGGTAAGTAGTAATATATACCTTTGGCTATGTGCGCCAACTCTTTGGCTAATCCTTGAGAAATAAATTTACTTTCGGTATCAATTACCAATAATTGTATGCCCAACGCCCGAATCCTGGCCGCAATATTCAGTAATTCCCCTTTGATATCTGGTTTTTCATCTCCCATTTGTGGTTGACCCAGAGAGCGTGACAAAGGAATATTTGCCCGTCCATCGGTAATGGCGACAATCACCACCTGGCCAATATCTTTAGATTGTCTGGCATTTAAACCAATTCTCACAGATTGGGTCAGAGCATGAGCTAAGGGCGTACCTCCACCACAGGGCAATCTGACTTTTCACGTCATGTGGAAAAGGTAACGCAAAACCTAACCCCCCCACCCCCTTCCCTACGAGGGAATGGGGAGAAGTCAAAGTCTCTCTCCTCCCAGGAGAGAGATTTAGAGAGAGGTTTTCCAGATACCGTGAAAAGTTAGAGGGCAATAACTCCAACCGCTTTCGCGCTGCGGTAATCGAGCGTGTGGGTGGTAACAATTGGGAGGTATTTTCTGCCCTAGCTATGGTTTCATCATCCCATTCATCAGGTGTTTCCGGATCGTAGTTACAGCAGGAACTTAAAATTATTTCTATGGGAGGTAGTAAAGTTCTTAATGCTCTGGCCATGACGAATTTGGCTGTACCACGGCGACCAGCAATAATTACTCCCCCTAAAGCTGGATCAACTGCTGCTAATAAGAGGGCTAATTTAATTGCTTCTTGACCGACAACTGCTGTTAAGGGAAATGTTGGTACGGTAGATAATACCATTTTAGGTTTTGGGCGTTGCTGAATGAGGATTTAAAAGCTCACGCAAAGACGCAAAGAAGAAGAGATTATTTTGCACCTAAATTCAGCGTATTCTGAGTGGCGTAAGGATTTAGGTTTATAGGTTGTAGTTAAGTCTGTAATAAGCTCATACCTTAATTTTAACTCGGTACTACTAAGAACGATAAAATGAAAACAAATTGACTACAGGCAGTCTTTATGGCAACCCAACTCGGTGAAATTAAATCACTAACTCAACCAGTTATCTCTTGGGAACCATTGCCCGATGATTTTAAATTAGAGGATGAACCAGTGGAAAATACAGGTCAGCCAATCTTGGCTGGGGCTTTGCGTGAAAGCTTGGAAATTAGTGGTTTTATCCAACCTCCGATGTTGATTGCTTCTAATTTTGGTCTATGTGCAACTGTCAACGGGCAATTTATTGCTAAAGCACCAAATTGGGTTTATATTCCTGGTGTCAATCAAGTTGTCGGAGAACGCAAAAGTTACACACCCAATTTAGAAGGCGATGTACCTGGGGTAGTGATGGAATTTTTATCTGGTGCTGAGGGGGAAGAATACTCAGTTAAAAGAACTTATCCGCCAGGAAAATGGTTTTTTTATGAACAAATTTTGCAGGTTCCTGTATATATAATTTTTGACCCCAATGGCGGTTTGTTGGAATATTATCAGTTGGAAAATGGACGCTACGAATTAAAACAACCCGATGAAAATGGTCGTCATTGGATTGATGCGTTGGGTTTATTTTTGGGAACTTGGCAAGGGACAAAAGAGGCCAGGACTGGTTATTGGTTGCGGTGGTGGAATCAGGAGGGAAATTTGTTACCCTGGGCTGTGGAACTGATTGAACAAGAACGTCAACGTGCTGAACAAGAACGTCAACGTGCTGAACAGGAACGTCAGCAAAAAGAACAGCTCATTGCTTATTTACAATCTCAGGGGATTGATCCAAATAATTTGCCCATAAACTAACACAAGGAAATTAAGAATAAATACTTAGATATCTACACCATTAGGTAGCCGAATAAAACTTTTAACCAAAGTAATGTGATGTATCGTGAATGATTGCCCATTCAGGTTTATAAGTGGCAAGCGATCGCATATACTGGGAACGTTCAAAAGCACTGGGATTTGGGCAATTTTTTTGACTCATACTTCCCTGTATTTGTTGAATTGATTCATACTCATGTTGTTGCATCCATTCGCGCATTTCCTGTTCAATAACTCGTATATGGTTGATACCATGTCGTAGTAATACTGAGCAAAGCATGGTGATTTTAGCCCCAGCCATCACCATTTTCAACACATCATGTCCTCTGTGGATTCCACTAGTTGCAGCCAAGTCGGCATGAAGGCGATCGCTAAGAATGGCAATCCAACGCAGTGGTAATCGCATGGAATGTGGTGTACTTAACAACACATTGGGTTCAACCTCCAGGCTACTCAGGTTAATATCCGGTTGGTAAAAACGGTTAAATAAAACCAAAGCATCAGCACCTGCATCATCTAAACGTTTAGCCATATTTGCCATATTGGTGAAATACGGGCTGAGTTTGACGGCTACAGGGATAGTTACTGCTGTTTTAACTGCTGTGAGAATGTCAATATAAGTCTGCTCAATTTGCTCACTTGTCAATTCTAAGTCTGTGGGAACATAGTAAATATTCAATTCCAGTGCATCTGCACCCGCTTGTTGAATTTGTTTGGCATAATTTGTCCATCCACCCACCGATGAGCCATTGAGACTGGCAATAATGGGAATACTGACCTTTTCCTTGGCTTGGTGAATATGTTCTAGATAAGTTTCTGGCCCCACCCGAAAGTTCATGGAATCAGGGAAATAAGTTAAAGCTTCGGGAAAACTTTCGGTACCGTGGGTGAGGTGATGGTTAAGTTCATAGCGTTCTAGGCACAATTGTTCTTCAAACAAGGAATGCATGACTACTGCTGCTGCACCAGCCTCTTCCATGCGGGGAATATTATCAATATCTTCCGATAGCGGAGATGCAGAGGGAACCAAAGGCGATCGCAATGTCATTCCCAGATAATTTGTAGTTAAATCCATAACAACCTCAAAGAATATTACTAACCTCTAGTCTCTGGTTACCGTGCAGCCAAATATTGATACATCTGCCAACGGGTATTTACATCTTGTTGAGCTTCTTGAAGTAACTGTTTTGCAACTTCTGGGTGACTCTTGGTCAACATTTTGAAACGGTTTTCCAAGTACATATACTGTTCTATTGGTAACTTTGGAATCCGTGAATCAAGTTGTAGGGGTTCTCTCCTTGTTTGATCCGGTCTGGATGATATCGATACAGTAACCACTGACCTGAATCAACGGCAGCTTTTTGATTTTGCATGGCTGTACTCATATTGATGCCGTGGGCGATACAATGGCTGTAAGCAATAATCAGTGATACTCCTTCATAAGCTTCAGCTTCTAAGAAAGCTTTTAAAGTATGTTCATCCCTGGCGCCCATTGCTACACTAGCAACGTAGACATTGCCGTAAGTCATAGCCATTAAACCCAAATCTTTTTTCGGTGCAGCTTTACCGCCGGCGGCAAATTTAGCTACGGCTGCTTTGGGTGTGGCTTTGGACATTTGCCCACCTGTGTTGGAATATACTTCTGTGTCGAGGATGAGAATATTCACGTTGCGTCCACTAGCGAAAACGTGATCTAGTCCCCCAAAGCCGATATCGTAACCCCAGCCATCACCACCAATAATCCAGACGCTTTTTTTCACTAGGTAATCAGCTAGGGATTTGAGATTTTGGACTTCGGCTACGCTCAGTCCAGGGATTTGAGATTTTAAATCGGGGTGCTGTTGATAATTGATGATTTCGTCTAGCCGATTTTTCAGTAATTCTACTCGTTCCCTTTGTTCCCAAATATCCGCTTCATCTTTTTGTTTAGCACTCAAAATACTATTTGCGAGTTCTTCACCTACATCTGTAGCGAGTTGTTGGAGTAACTCTGCGGCAAATTCGGCTTGTTTATCAATGGAAACCCGAAAACCTAGCCCAAATTCGGCGTTATCTTCAAATAGCGAGTTTGACCAAGCTGGCCCGCGTCCGGCGGCGTTCTGAGTCCAAGGTGTTGTGGGTAAATTACCGCCATAAATAGAAGAACAACCAGTGGCGTTAGCCACAATCATGCGATCGCCAAATAATTGCGTTGCTAGTTTAATATAAGGTGTCTCTCCACAACCCGCGCAAGCCCCAGAAAATTCAAATAAGGGTTCTTGCATCTGCTGTTGGTTAATATGCGTCAGCTTGAGATGGCTTCTATCTGGATTCGGAATATTCAAAAAGAAATCCCAATTTTCCCGTTCTTGGGCGCGTAATGGTCTTTGCGGTTCCATATTGATGGCTTTGCGCCGTAGTTCTGATTTATTCTTCGCCGGACAAACATCTACGCAAATACCGCAACCAGTACAATCTTCGGCTGCTACCTGAATAGTGTATTTTAAACCTTGCCAATCGTGGTCTTTGGCATTGGTACTTTTAAATGTCGGTGGTGCATTTTCTAACTGCTGCACTTCGTAAACCTTACTGCGGATCACACTATGAGGACACACCATCACGCATTTACCACACTGAACACAAACATCTGTATCCCAAACGGGGATTTCTTGGGCAATGTTGCGTTTTTCCCATTTCGCTGTACCTGTGGGATAAGTGCCGTCTGCGGGTAATGCACTAACTGGCAGTTCATCTCCTTGACGGGCAATCATTTTACCGAGAACATGACGAATAAATGGGGATTGGGTACTGGGTACTGGGGATTGCTTTTCTTTGTTAATTTCTACTTCATATAGGTTTTCTAATGTGGTATCTACAGCTTTGAGATTCATTTGTACGATTTCGTCGCCTTTTTTGCCGTAAGTCTGGCGGATGGAGTTTTTGATTTTAGTAATTGCTTCTTCTCTGGGAAGTACACCCGATAAAGCGAAGAAGCAAACTTGCATGACTGTGTTGATTCTGCCTACCATACCTGCTTCACGGGCGACTTTGGAGGCATTAATTACATAAAATTTGAGATGCTTCTGGATAATTTGCTCTTGTAATGATGACGGCAAACGATGCCAAACTTCATTCTGTTCGTAAGGTGAATTGAGTAAAAACGTGCCATCTGGTATTATGTCTTTTAAAATAAGAAACTTTTCCAGAAAGTCCCATTGATGACAGGCAACAAAGTTCGCTTGAGTAATTAAATATGTAGAACGAATTGGTTGTGAACCAAAGCGCAGGTGAGAAACTGTGACTGAACCTGATTTCTTGGAGTCGTAGACAAAATAGCCTTGAGCGTAATTGTTGCTTTCTTCACCAATAATTTTGATGGAGTTTTTATTAGCACCCACTGTCCCATCTGCACCTAAACCATAAAAAATTGCTCTGACGATGTTGTCTGGTTCAATATTAAATTCAGGGTCATAATCCAAGCTGGTGTGGGTGACATCATCATTGATGCCCACAGTAAAATGATTTTTTGGTTCAGCCGTAGCCAAGTTATCAAACACAGCTTTAATCATTGCTGGCGTAAATTCTTTAGAAGATAAACCGTAACGACCACCAACAATTGATTTGAGATTTTGGACTTCGGCTACGCTCAGTCCAGGGATTTGAGATTTTGGATTGGCTTCATGGATGGCATTGACTACATCCAAATACAATGGTTCGCCAGATGCGCCTGGTTCTTTGGTACGGTCGAGGACTGCGATGGTGCGGGTAGTTTATGGCAAGGCGGCGACAAATCGCTGACTATCAAATGGGCGATATAGTCTTACTTTTAAAACTCCTACTTTTTCAGCACGGGCGTTGAGATAATCTATTGTTTCGTGTACAGCCTCGCCACCGGAACCCATTAATACTATGACTCGTTTAGCTGTGGGGTCACCATGATATTCAAATAGTTGATATTGTCGCCCAGTCATGACAGCAAATTCATCCATGACTTTCTGGGTGATGTCTGGACAAGCTAAATAGTAAGGATTGACGGTTTCTCTGGCTTGGAAGTAGACATCGGGGTTTTGTGTTGTCCCGCGTAACACAGGTTTGTCAGGGGTGAGGGCGCGTGACCGATGGGCGAATACTAATTCATCGGGAATAAAACTGCGTAAATCGTCTTCTGTTAAAGTTTCTATTTTGTTAATTTCGTGGGAAGTCCTAAAGCCATCAAAAAAGTGCAGAAATGGTAGTCTTGATTCTAGGGTTGCTCGTGTGGCGATTAAAGCAAAGTCTTGGGCTTCTTGCACTGATGCAGCACACAACATGGCAAAACCTGTACTTCGTGCTGCCATCACGTCGCTATGGTCACCGAAAATAGACAGTGCTTGTGCAGCGAGCGATCGCGCGGCAATATGAAATACTGTTGGTCTTAATTCCCCAGCAATTTTATACATATTGGGGATCATCAACAATAATCCCTGGGATGCTGTAAATGTTGTTGTTAGTGACCCTGTTTGCAAAGCCCCATGTATTGCACCAGCCACGCCGCCTTCACTCTGCATCTGGATGACACTGGGAACAGTACCCCAAATGTTTGGTTTTTTTTCACTAGACCAAGTATCTGCCCATTCAGCCATTGGTGAAGAAGGTGTAATTGGGTAAATTGCCATGACTTCATTCAGTCGATAAGCAACTTGGGCAACAGCCTCATTGCCATCTATGGTTGCAAAGCTTCTTTTGTTCATTTTCTGCACCTGTGAAACCCGCTAATGCTGCGTAATTCTGCGCTTAACAATTACATTAGAATTAGAAGTTGAGAAACTTGTGAAGAAGTAATCTTTATTTTCAGCACAAAGAGGCGCAAAGGCTAGTACCGCTGCGCGGAAGTCAAAAGTTTACCCTGAGCTTAGTCGAAGGGTCAAAAGTCAAAAAGCTTATCAAACAGGCTGTTTGACGATTTAAAATCGTATGCCTATTTACGCCGTGCTGTACTAGCTAAATTTATTGGCTACGAATTTAATTCCCATCCTCACAGCTTCCTCAAGTTTTTGATTTAACCTCAACCGTAATTGAGGAGTGAGTAATAACTATGCAAAAACGAGTTGGTATTTTGACCAGTGGTGGCGATTGTCCTGGACTCAATGCTGTAATTCGGGCAGTGGTTAGCCATGCTACCCTCACTTATAATTGGCAGGTGTTGGGCATTCCTTATGCTACTAGGGGTTTGTTGGAAAGAAAGGCAACTCCTCTGAAAATACACGGTCTAGATTTACGTGGTATCGACCCTTTGCTGAATATGGGCGGGACTATTTTAGGCAGTATCAATAAAGGGGATACTTTAGCTCATATTCAGGAGATTATTGCTGGTTATCATGCTTTAGAATTAGATGCCCTCATTGGTATTGGTGGAGATGGTAGTTTAGCGATTTTCAATCAACTGCAACTTCAGGGAAATTGGCAATTCATCGCTATTCCCAAAACCATAGATAATGATGTGGCAAAAACTGAAAGGGTAGTTGGTTTTGATACTGCGGTTAATACTATTGTTGATGCTTTGAATCGTTTGATATTTACCGCCGCCAGCCACGATCGCGTGATGATTGTGGAAGTTATGGGACGCAATGCTGGTCATTTAGCCCTACACTCTGGTATTGCAGGGGGCGCAGATGTGATTTTAATTCCGGAAATTCCCTACTCGATTCAAGGAGTGTGTCAGCATTTAGCAGAATTACGCGATCGCTGGGAACGCAAGTTTGCTATTGTCGTGATTGCTGAAGGCGCTCAAATTGCCGCAGATTCTTCTCACTATCAGTCTTGTGAAAAACCTTCTTGTGGGATGGGGCAATATTTGGCTGAGGAAATTCGCCATTGTAGTCATCATCAAATTGATGTGCGTGTCTCAGTTTTAGGACATATTCAACGCGGTGGTATTCCTTCAGCTTTTGATCGGTTGCTAGCTACGGCTTTTGGTAAGGCGGCTGTGGATTTGTTGGCTACTGGGCAATCTTCCCAGATGGTAGCTTGGCAAAATGGACAAGTCGTAGCAGTGCCTTTAGATGCTGTCTTAGCTGACAGTCCATGTTTGGTAAATCCCGATAGTTTCTTGGTGCAAACAGCGCGATCGCTTGGTACTTACATGGGCATGAAAAAACCCGCTACATTACTATAGCGGGTGATTATTCAATATTTCACTCTGGTAGATTCAGTAATCTAGGAAAACCATTCAACCACAGCGTCTTCTTTGGTGTTGGTATTTCTCGATGGAGTTTCACGGTTAAATTTCATGTGAATTGACCGGGTTTGTTCACCATCAGCCGCAACAGCCAAAATAGGATAGTCGATTAAACCATCTTGGAAGGACATTTGGAAGCGGAATGTACCATCTGGATTCAGTTTAATGGGACGACCACCAATTGTGACGGTAGCATCAGGTTCGGTAGCACCGTAAACAATCAACTCAGCATCAGCAACTAACCAGAATTGGCGGGGACGCACTGGTACGGCGGAAGCAGAGAAGCCCACACCAGACATACCTACACCAGACATGGTTAAACCAGAAGCGGTGGGAACTGCCCACATACCTACACCGGAGGGGAAAACGTAGGAACTGACGGCTTGTTCAGGAGTTTGCTGCATGGAACCGAACAGAGAACCTGCAACCCGTTGGGCTTCCGCAGATTCGGCCATGCCAAATATTTGGTCGTAGAGGGGGTTACTACCGTTGACTCCTGCTGCTGATGTTGCTGCTGCTGCAACCTTCTTGGCAGGGGGAACTAATTCGTAAACGGTCTTATCACGTAAATCTTCTTCAAAGTTCACGGTGACAAAGACATCTTCAATCCAGTCGGATGGATACACGGGAGGAATATGCACTCTCGCAGAACGGGCTAATACCAACCAACGACCATCAGCAGTACGGTAGCCAATATCAATTACATAATCGCGATCGCTCACGGGAACAGGAATATACCATTCTCTGGCTAGTTCGTCAGCAGGGTATTCTTGAATACTGTGGGGGCTTTGATGATCAAGACTGATGTCGGTAACATCGTAAATCCGCAGTGCCAGTTGCTGTCCACCTTGTTGTCTGAGTTCGGCTTTGTGTTCGTTGGGTATATCCCAGTAGGTGTAAGCCCATTGAGGATCGCGGGGTAAAAGCACAATCCGGCTTTCGCCATAACCTGATGGTAGATCTGCTAGTCCTTCATCCACATCCGCCAGAGATCCACCAGTGCGGTCTTCTTGACCTAATTCAAATTTTGCTGCTTCCACGGTTTCCTGTGCCTCCAGTGAACGAGTTGGGTTAAGTGCCACTTTGCTGCGCTGAACTTCTTGAATTGATGCGAGTAATTGAGATTTACGCATCCGGCTATAGCGAGAGATACTATATTCGCTGGCAACTTTACGTAATTGCCTTAATGTCATCTCCTCTAGCGGTGGGCGTTCTTTCGCCATAATTTTGGCCTCCAGTAGTTTGAAAGGTAAACGATTTACCCGGGTTAAAGAATGCTTGATAAAATGTCATCTACCCCAGATGAATTTCTTATTCCTGACTTCTGGTTTTGCCCAGTTTTAAGTTTTTTAGTTTGTTTTTAAATTGCGGAGTACTAACTTTCGTTCCTCAAAGAGGCCAAGATTAGCATTTCTTTGGGATCGGAGGAGTCCTTGTTGTTAAGTAAATATTAACCAGTAATCCTTGGTTGGGATCAAGGGGTCTGCGGGTGCTTTTTTCCCTACTCTACGAATTTATCAGTCGTTGCGGGATCACCGTGTCATGAAATCATAACATTACGAGTTATGGTAGCCCAAAGAACTAAAATCATGTCATGAATTGATGACAATTAAATTAGAGATCAGCCAAAAACCGCAATCCATAAAGGAAGCAGCAGCAGTAACAAAAGTATGGAGAGGATGATACTACTAGCAACTAAATCGCTGTCAAGGTTGTATTCTTCTGCCAAAATCAGCCCAGCAAAGCCTGTAGGCATTCCCGACATCAAGACCATAGCCAAACGGCGATCGCCTGATAAACCCAGCAACACAGTGGTGAGTAAGCCCACACATAAAGGCATGATCACAACCTTGAGAACAGCAGGGATCACAGCCAGTCGAAAATTTTGCCATCCCTGGAGTTGACCTACGCGAATACCAGTTAATAAGAAGGCACAGGCAATAACAACGTTAATCGACCCTTGGATGCCTGATTCCATAATCGTCGGCAGTGGTATATGCCGAGTCAAAATGCCAATAATAAAAGCCCATAAAGGAGGTACAGTCAGTAGATCCCGCAATTGCATCCACCAACGATTGGCAGATTTTGCATGACTAAAGTAGCTGGCAATTAACACGCCTAAACCATATGGACCCACAAAGCTGTGGGTGATACTGTAAAGTACTGCCCAATTAAGTGCATCTGCTTGAATTAAATAAGGGGCGATCGCTAACCCCACAAAACCAGTATTTCCCAACACAGCCGCCAGCACAAAACTCCCTTGAGTGCGAGTATCCCAGCAATGATTAGCACCGGAATCTGGCTGCAACTTAGATGACAAGACTTTTTGCCATCCCCACAAAGTTAGCAATGCCACCAATAAACCAATCAGCAGCGCCCCTACCGTAATCACTGATGGTAGCCAAGGCAAACTCCCCGCACCACTCAATTCCTGCTGTTGAGTTTTGCGTGCTAATGCCAAGAGTTCTAGTGGTATACCTACCCAGTAAAGACCACGACCTAACAAATGTGGTAACCACTGAGGTAACAATCTAAATAATAATAGCCCCAGACTCGTCCACAGAATCAGGGGTATATAAGCATGAATTAGAGTTTCTGCCATCAACAAAGATCCGAATTGAACACCAATTACGAATTACTAAAAATTCATGCTTACTTGATTAATTACTGACATATTCTGGATGCGCCAAACATCTGCTTGTCGAATTAAGGAATATCGTACACGCAAAGTTTCATCGGTAATATTATTAATCTGACCTCTTTCGTAAAATTGTGTGACTTCCCTGACTCTAGCTACTGCTACTACTGATTGATCTGGGTTTTGGTTGACATATTCGACATTCACCGTGTGGTTGTATGTCCGATAGCGGTTTTGTGACCTCTCCTGTTGGGCAATTAGCCGCCACTGAGCTAAAGTCGCACCTGTTAAAATGTCTTGTAAGCTACCAATGTCATGACTTGGGCCTAAAGCTGAAGCTTTAGTAGATAACCAAGTTTGAATGACTTTTTGTGCCATCTCCTCTGTCAACGAACCCTCTGGAGGTAGCAACTTGCTGTTTGGATCAGGAATAGCCATAGGTGGTTCATTTAGCTGCACCGCTAGCTGTTCACCCTGCAACACAGGTGTAGGGTCAAGGATATTTCTCACCCATCCAAATGTCGTGGAAACGATTAGCCAAAAAACTAATATACCTGCCAAAGAAGCAAATACAGTCCAAACAAGTCGGGTTTTGCCATCTAAAGTATGAGTAAAATTTGCTCGTGGACCAGAAGCACCCCTACTGTTAGCTGGGTTTGCCTTGCGCCGCCGCCGCTTTTTGACTTTACGCGGGGGAGTAGCATGAGCGGTGCCATTTAAATTGTGATTAGTGGGTCTAGCTGGGTCTACAGTCCGCGCAAATGAAGGCACATTTGTTTCTGGGTTAGCACCGTTGGCAACATTACCTAGTGGTATACTCCGGTTTGTTGAGGCAAAGTTTGGCTGTTGGGGTCTTTTGTAGTTTACTGTTTCTGGTAAATCCGGGTCTAGTTTTCTTTCTTGAGGGAATTTTGGATCAACTGGGGGATGATTACTTGGGCGTGGAGGTTGCGAAAAAGACCGCCCGTTGATCACAGCCCAATCATTAGTCGTTTCTGCCTCCGTAGGTAAGGCTTCTAAGTAAGCTTGCACCTGTGGGGTAGCAAAATAATCTTTGAGCGAGGCTGGTTGCTGGGCTAAATCACGGAAGTGCGGAAAAACTTCGTTTTGTAACCACTGTTCTGCATATAAACATAACCCCGGTAACAAGTCTGGAGAATCTAAGGATCTCTCCCGAATAAAAGCTAGGGCTTCGTATTCCTGACTAAGTTCTAAAACACGGGTGGCTTCTTCGGTTTGTCCTAGTAGCAGCGCACATAGGGACTGTTCTAAATGCACATCTTGACGCTTTCCTAGACCCATCAGCATCTGCTTGGCCTGACGAATTAAAGCAGGTTGACGTTGAGTGAATCCCCGTGCCAAAGAAGCATAAACCGCCAAGTAGTTAGCAACAGCAGACGGACGTTTACTTTCCGCTTCAAATAACTTGTGCTGTTCGGCAACTGTTAAATGGTGGCGTAATTGCTGGATAAATCGCAGAAAATCATCTATGTTTAAACCTGAGTAATCATTACCAGTGCCATCGATGCCGCCGCGATCGCTTAAGATATTATGCAAGAAAGCCAAGCCTTGCCGTCGTTCTGCAGCCTTTTCTTCCGGCAGTGCCAGTAATTCTAAAATCCGATATGGGCGCAACTTATATAAGTCAGCCTGCATTTCTGCTTGCACACTGGCAAATAGTCCTTCCCTTGACAGCAGTTCTTGTCCCGTTTCTAGGGAAATAGCCGCATTTTCATGGTGGCCTTGCTGCCATTGCTCCCGACCCAATTCTAGACAAGCCAGCGCCACAGTCAGCACAATATCTGGGTACTCCGAACTTTCGCTTAATTCGTCACCTACCAGATGATTACCCACTTTGGCAGCTGCCACACTGCTTTGATTGGTCAGGTAATTATGACCTAATTTGAGTACGAGTTCATATTCTCCTAATTCTTGCAGAATTAATAAAGCACCAACTAATTCCTGTTGAGAAATGTCAATGCTGAGACTTTGAGGATCAGGATCGCCCTTGTTGCTTTCTGTGTGGTTTCCCACTGCAACAGTAGCATTAGCATTGCCGTTAGGGCCATAGGCATGGGCAACATAAAGCTCATTGTAACTGCTACGTTCTTTAGGATTTGATAAAACCACGTAAGCTTCTTCTATAAGTTGTTTACGAGAAGAAATCGCTGCTTGAGAATACTCCCGTCGCGGCAATTGTACAATGCGATCGCTGTATGACTGCCGCAACTGTTCATCACTTGCCGCTAACGGTAGTCCTAAAATTCGGTAGTAATCTAGCGGAATTCGCACAGTCTACTTCCCCTGCACCGTGATCAACATAATTCACCTAGAGCATTCCAGGCATGTAAAACCGTGCCACAATAATACGGTGAATAATACCGTGTTGGACTTACACTATAAGTTTATATTGCAACAATTGATTTTGTTCCTTCCGCAAATTTGAGTCATATTCTAGTGCTAGCATTTGGCATTTGCCTAGAAAGCCCCGATACTTTGTGTTAATTCTTAGTATTGTTGCCTGTAAAAACTTATAGTTGTCAAGAGCCAGTGAATTTCCCTAACTATACAGCTAGAGAAGCTATCCCCGAAAGGATAGAATTTAAGATAAAGAAATAGAAGAATATCATAAATACAAATAAATAACAAGTATCTAACTATACAAAAATAATCATTGTTCATTTTTGCCAAATTGTTAATGGATATGCAGAAACCAAGCTATCCTGATTGATAGCGTATGAATAGGGGTAAGGAACGAGAAAACTCAGGGGGCATCTGCTGCCATTAGGGTGAGATCCTCGCAAATCTTGGATTGAAAAATGCCAAATTCACTCATTTTTCTGATAATTGCCAACAAACCTTTGAGGCGCATAATTTTTGGTTGTTAACCAAAAGATAAGGTTTAAAGCCTCGCCACTTGTGGGCGATAGCTTCCTTTCTTCTTTGCTCTGGTGGTTGTACTCCTACGGAGAAGCAAGCTACGCGCAGCGTCTCGTAGAGAATCCCCAACGCCAGTTGCTCCCCTTGACTACAAGCCAAGACCGCACTGGCTCCTCCTTGTGGGTGGTTTTTCTCCCCTGCTCCCTGCCCCCTGCCCCCCTGCTTTTTCACTCCAGCAGACCCAGCTTGCGAAAAGCAGATATTGTCTGAGAGCAACTTATTTGAGATGGTAAATTTCAGTTTTACAATAGGGATACTAAAAAAGAATGGTTCAAGAACGCACGTTACCTACATTTAATGCTGCCACTACTCAGATCACCAAAGAAGAAGGGTTGCGGTTGTATGAAGACATGGTATTAGGGCGCTTATTTGAAGACAAGTGCGCTGAAATGTACTATAGGGGCAAAATGTTTGGTTTTGTCCACTTATACAACGGACAAGAAGCCGTTTCCACAGGCGTAATTCAAGCGATGCGACCGGGTGAAGACTTTGTTTCCAGCACCTACCGCGACCACGTTCATGCTTTGAGTGCAGGCGTACCAGCCAGAGAAGTCATGGCAGAGTTATTTGGCAAAGCCACAGGTTGCAGCAAAGGGCGCGGTGGTTCCATGCACATGTTTTCTGCCGAGCATGGTTTACTGGGTGGTTATGCTTTCGTGGCCGAAGGCATTCCTGTAGCAGCCGGAGCAGCTTTCCAAAGCAAATACCGCCGCGAAGTCTTAAAAGACCAAAACGCCGACCAAGTAACAGCTTGTTTCTTTGGTGATGGTGCTGCTAACAACGGGCAATTTTTTGAAACTTTGAACATGGCGGCCCTCTGGAAACTGCCAATTATTTTCGTAGTAGAAAATAATAAATGGGCAATTGGTATGTCTCACGAACGGGCCACGTCCCAGCCAGAAATTTATAAAAAAGCCAGTGTATTTAACATGGTGGGCGTAGAAGTAGATGGTATGGATGTACTAGCAGTCCGATCCGTCGCTAAAGAAGCCGTAGCCCGCGCCCGTGCAGGAGAAGGGCCCACCCTAATCGAAGCCCTTACCTACCGCTTCCGGGGTCATTCCTTGGCAGATCCAGATGAAATGCGGAGCAAAGCCGAGAAAGAATTTTGGTTTTCCCGCGACCCCATTAAAAAGCTAGCGGCTTATCTAATTGAGCAAAACCTAGCAGACGAGGCAGAACTCAAAGCCATTGATCGTAAAATTCAAGAAGTGATCGATGAAGCTGTGAAGTTCGCCGAAAGTAGCCCCGAACCAGACCCCAGCGAGTTATATCGCTTTATATTTGCCGAAGACGAGTAAAAAGAGGCAGGGGAGCAGGGAGCAGGGAGCAGGGGAGAGACTGCAACAAAGCTTGTACTCCGCCCCAGATCAAGCGTCCTAAAAGCGGCTCACTGTATCACTTCCTGAAGCGGTAAGCGGAAGCTATGCCGTTCGCATAATAGCGCTCCACAGCATCTCCCTACTCCCCCACTCCCCACTCCCTACTCCCCACTCCCCACTCCCTACTCCCCACTCCCCACTCCCCACTCCCTACTCCCCACAATATGTTTACCATTGCCCTGCAACAGCAACAATACAAAACTTACATCCTTTCAGATGAAAGTGCTGGCTCTCAAGTTGAAGTAGTACCAGAAAGAGGGGGTATCATCACCCGTTGGCGCATTCAAGAACAAGAAATTTTTTACCTGGATGCTGAACGCTTTACTCATCCTGATTTGAGTGTCAGGGGTGGAAATCCGATTTTATTTCCTATCTGTGGTAACTTGCCGGATAACGCTTACACCCACAATGGGCAGCATTACACCTTAAAACAACACGGTTTCGCCCGTGACCTACCTTGGGAAGTCACTGAACAACAAACTCAAGATAAAGCTAGCCTGACTCTGGTACTCAATAGCAACGAGCAAACAAAGGCGGTTTATCCGTTTGATTTTCAACTAGTTTTCACCTACGAATTGCAAGGTAATATTTTATCAATTCGGCAGCAATACAAAAATTTGTCATCTACGTCTTTGCCATTTTCGGCGGGTTTTCATCCTTACTTCCTCACGGGTGGTGATAAAACTCAGCTAGAGTTTCACATTCCTTCCCAGCAGTATCAAGACCAGAAAACCAAGGAAATTCATGGGTTTGATGGTAACTTTGATTTCAACCGTGATGAAATTGATGTTGCCTTTGGCGATTTGACTAGCCAATCTGCCACAGTCACAGATAGTAGCCGTCAATTAAAACTGACCTTGGATTACGACCCCATCTATTCCAAGTTGGTATTTTGGACTCTCAAGGACAAAGACTTCTACTGTCTAGAACCTTGGACTGCTCCTCGTAATGCCCTGAATACAGCTGAAAACCTGACTGTGTTGGAACCAGGCAACGAATTGCTGGCAACTTTCCGCCTCACAGCAAATTTTTTCTAAACCCCTTTACAAATCTCCAACTATTCATGCTATAATTGCAAAGTTGCAGAAAAAGCAAAAGGGTCGCTAACTCAACGGTAGAGTACTCGGCTTTTAACCGATTAGTTCCGGGTTCGAATCCCGGGCGACCCATATAGAAAACTAAAGAGTCTGATTTATAGGTCACTAAGCGTAGCTAGCGATTTGTTTATGTTTGACAGATAGCGGTCACCATTCCCTTATAATCAGGCTTAAAGGCGTAAAGTTTTTCAACATAAACACCCGTCACTAGTTATAATTTCCTATAAGTTGAAAAAAGTCTTAAGATTAGCGTAATAGTTACGCTTCTTTCACACCCACTAGCTGAAAATACATTTAGGAGGACTATCTATGGCGCTCGTACCAATGCGGCTGCTTCTGGATCACGCGGCTGAAAACGGTTACGGCATTCCAGCTTTTAACGTTAACAACTTGGAGCAGATTCAGGCAATTCTGAAGGCGGCAGCAGAGACAGATAGCCCCGTAATTTTACAAGCTTCTCGTGGCGCTCGTGCTTATGCAGGCGAAAACTTTCTACGCCATCTGATTTTGGCAGCAGTAGAAACCTATCCTCATATCCCCATTGTCATGCACCAAGATCATGGTAATGCGCCTTCTACTTGCTACTCAGCAATTAAAAATGGCTTTACCAGTGTAATGATGGATGGTTCACTGGAAGCTGATGCTAAGACTCCTGCTAGCTATGAGTACAACGTTAATGTTACCCGCGAAGTGGTAAACGTAGCTCATTCTTTGGGTGTCAGCGTTGAAGGTGAACTTGGTTGTTTGGGTTCTCTGGAAACTGGTGCTGGTGAGGCTGAAGATGGTCACGGATTTGAAGGTACTTTGGATCGTGAGCAGCTGCTGACTGACCCTGACCAAGCAGTAGATTTCGTAGAACAAACCCAAGTAGATGCTCTAGCTGTTGCTATCGGTACTAGCCACGGTGCTTACAAGTTTACCCGCAAACCAACCGGGGAAATTTTGGCTATCAGCCGTATTGAAGAAATTAACCGCCGTCTGCCTAACACCCACTTGGTAATGCACGGTTCTTCATCTGTGCCAGAAGATTTACTTGCACTAATTAACCAGTATGGTGGTGCAATTCCTGAAACCTACGGTGTACCTGTAGAAGAAATTCAAAAAGGTATCAAGTGTGGTGTGCGTAAGGTTAACATTGACACCGATAACCGTCTAGCTATCACCGCCGCCGTTCGTGAAGCTTTGGCAGCAAATCCCAAGGAATTTGACCCCCGTCACTTCCTCAAGCCTTCTATTAAATACATGCAGAAGGTCTGTGCTGACCGCTATGAGCAATTTGGCACTGCCGGTAATGCTAGCAAGATTAAGCAAATTTCTTTGGAAGATTTTGCTGCTAAGTATGCTAAGGGTGAACTCAAAGTTGTCACCAAGGCATCTGCTAAAGTTTAATTTTGTCAAAAAATAAATAGGAGCATGAGATGATTACTCGGTTCCTTAAAGAATAAAGTTTTGATGTTGGTATAGATAAACCGGGAGACGTAGAAGTTTCCCGGTTTTTTTGTTGGTCTATATTGGTAATTAGTCATATTTCCTGCGGAAACCCTGCACTTACCGCGCAGCTATGCCCGCCAGGGCTTTACGTAATTCGCCATTTGTAATTTGTAATTATTAATCAATAGGGTAGTCAAATACACTAAATATTCGCTATATTCCCGTAAGTATTCATTGGTAAAGTTTTTATGAAAAGAAACTGGAAAAAGCTAAAGATAGTTGCAAGTTTCTTTTGCGCGATCGCCTTGATACAATTGTTGGGGGCAAAAACCCCTGTACAAGCGGCCCAAAAGGTTGTCGTGCGTTTCGGCCCGTTTGCAGAAACTCTCTCACTGGCTGAATTACAAAAGGCTGCGGAAACTGGTGAATTTCCTCAAGGGTTGGAACTTTACACCGGGGGATTATCTCAAGAACAACGTCGCTTCTTTGTGGGAGCGCTCAGAATGAGAGTGCCGATTAATGTTGTTACTCTCAGTAGTTTACTCAATACTCAAATTGGCACAACTATTCTCAGTAATATTTCCGAAGCTTTAGTCCGCAAAGATCAGGCTGGTGTCCAAGCACTGAGAGCCGCATTGGTGTTAGGTGCTACTGAACCACAAGGGCTTTCTCTACTCAATTTTATTGCCGCTTATCCTAGTCAACGCCTGGAAATTGATTTGTTCAAGGCTGTTCAAGTTGCAGGACGTTTAAACACATCTTTTTGGCGTACTCAACAATTTATGCTGGGGATTTCACCCTTACTCGATTCTAGAACCCCACAGGTGGCGACAGAACTTGACCCCACCCAGCCCGGAATAGGCCAAGTACAAGTACTCAACTTCAACTGGAACGACCAAAAGCGGAGTCGAGAAATTCCTGTTGATGTCTACTGGTCAACAGCAAGCAGTTCAGAAAAACCCGTAATTGTCTTTAGTCACGGCTTAGGGTCAGTTCGCCATGAATTGCGTTACCTCGCCAATCATCTAGCATCCCACGGTTATGTGGTTGCAGCCTTAGAACATCCCGGTAGTAATGAAACAAATACTAACTTAGCCGCACAAGGTAAAACCAGGGTTGTCCAGCCTCAGGAGTTTTTGCAGCGTCCCCAAGATGTGAGTTTTATTCTCGATGAACTCGAAAGGCTTAACCAAACAGCTAATAACCCATTACAAGGGAAACTGGCGACTAATAACGTGATGATTGTTGGTTATTCTTTTGGTGGCGGTACAGCTTTAGCCACGGCTGGCGCTGAATTGCAATTAGAACGCCTCAAACAACGCTGTCAAGGTAACTTAACTGGGTTCAGTTTAGGGGAAACTATCCAATGTGTTGCTCAAGAATTGCCAGAAAATAGCTATCGACTACGAGATGAAAGAATTAAACAGGCGATCGCTCTCAATCCTACCAGTTCGCTCATCTTTGGTAACACTGGTTTAACTCAAGTAGCTGTACCAACCCTAGTTTTGGCGAGTTCCGCAGATAAAACTACCCCAGCGTTAACTGAACAAATTGTGGGATTTAATCAAATACCATCTCCTAAATGGTTGGCCGGTGTGGTGGGCGGTACTCATCTGAGTGTGAAAGACCCTAGTACCACTATGGATCAGGTAGGACGACCAAATACACCTTTTAGTGGTGGTGAAGTTGTGGGTGAACAAGCAGCAGATGTCCGTAAATTTGTGAAAGCTATATCTTTGGCAATGGCTGCACAACTGACTTCAGAAGCTGAGAAATATGCTGTCTTTCTGACATCAGATTATGCTCAGATAGCTTCGACTCCAGCATTTCCATTACGCTTGGTGATGGAGATTCCTCCTGATGCTATGTCAATGTTAAAACAATTAGACGCTAACTAAACGTGAGTTCGATGACCTCTCCCCAACCCCTCTCCGACGCGGATACTGTTGGCGAATTAATAGGGGGTCTAACCCCTTATCCCCAATCCATGTTAATTCAGTGCGTTGAAACGCACTTCAGCTATTAGCCTGCAATTTATTGCAGGGTCGGAAAGCAACGCAAAAGCAAGGTTTTAGGGGTGAGGGGTGTAACCCTTCACGAATTTGCCAACAGTATCCGACGCGGAGAGGGGCTTAAATATAATCCTGACTTTTCACGTCATGTGGAAAAGTTCACGGCAAATCTAACTTCCAAATCAGGGATTCAAAGTCTCTCGCCTCGCAGGAGAGAGATTTAGAGAGAGGTTTTCCAGATACCGTGAAAAGTTAGAAATATAATCAAGCAATGTCCCATCGCAGGGAAGGGGAAAACAATTCGCCTTGAGTACAAATAATCATTGATTTTCTGGAGTTCCCCTGTTCTCAATTTCCCTTGTGAATACATAAGTATTTTTTATGAAGGGTATTAATTCTTTGGTGCCAATTTATGTTGACTACTATGAATGGTATCGTTACACTTAGTAATATAAATTAACAAAATAAATAAATCAACATTAATTTTAATTGCTTGTGCAGTTAGTTAAAAAACTGATTTCGGTATTGGTACCTCCCATCAAAATTTGGACTTCTCCTAATGGCCTCGGTGTTATAACTGAGGTTTTTTATTGCTCAAAAATATCATCTAACCGTACTTTGAAGCGATCGCTCAGATTATAGTTAGGATTTTGTCATTAATTTTGGCGATCGCCTGAGCAGTCAATACTAGTTGATTTTTGATGGTGACGGCATCGTTACCATTTTCCATTATTTGACTATTTTTGCTCCTATGATCTATCCTAGAGTCAGAATAAAAAGACAAAGATAGCTATAATAGCCATATATTTTGCTAGGTAGTTGGTTATTGTTGCTGGCATGTACAGCGGTTTAGGACTAGCAGCAAAAAACAGCTTGGGTGAAAAGCTAGTCAATAATTAGGCAAGTATAATTCATCACGGCTGTTTAGCCGCTTAACTCACCAGATTTAATGTTTTCAGGAGGATGTATTTAATCCTCAGTTTAAACCTTTACTATCCATTACAATAAGCCTCGTTTACCATTGGGGCGTATTGTCATCCAATTAGTCTTTGCTAATGATAGCTGTTCATCAGAAATCTTGGCACCAGTAAGATTAGCACCACATAGATTAGCGGCCCGCAGATTAGCATTACTGAGATAGGCATGGCTAAGGTCTGCACCCCGCATATCTGCTCCTTCTAAATCAGCATGATTGAAGTAGGCTTTGCTGACATTAGCATCTCTAAGATTAGCTCGAGTGAGACTAGCTTTACCAAAGTCACTATTGTAGAGATTCGCTCCTTGGAGATTAGTGTTTTGTAATTGAGTGGAATGAAAATTTGTTTGTGATAAGTCAGCACCTTGCAAGTTGAGAGAATTTAAATTGTGTAGAGCAAAATCTCGTCGCCCCTTGAGATATGCTGTTAGTAAAGCCTGGGAATCTAATTTGCGCCCTTGAGAATTTTGAGGACGTGAACCATTACTTTGACTATTAGCCAACATTGTTGATTTGCCTGCCGAAGATCCTGGCCGGATACCTCCAACTTCTGCTGTCTTAGCTCGTCTTCTAGCACGAATTGCGGCGGCTACTTGCGCCACTCCCCCTGCACTAGTAGAAGTAGCTAAAGGGTTATTGCATAAAACAGCAGAATTTTCTGGGCTGTTGTATGTTGCATCTTTAATTCCCGTCTCAGATTTAACTAGCAAACCCTGAGCCAAACTTTCCAGATATGGTTCCATCTCTAAAGCTCTCAGCACTTCTTCTGCCGATTGATAGCGATGGCGTACTGATACGTCTAACATTTTCCGCAGGACATTGGTCAAGTGGTCACTCGCTTGCACCATATGCTCCCACATGATCTCACCTGTTTTGGGATTGTAATCCAAATCTTTAGGAGTTTTAGCACTCAGTAAATAAATACATGTCACTCCTAGTGCATAGATATCACTGGCGTAAACTGGACGCATTGCCATTTGCTCTGGTGGTGCAAAACCAGGTGTTCCTATGGCATAAGCCGTTAATGCTGTCTGTTCGGATTGGCTAACAGCCGCTTGGGTGACTTGGTTCTTCACAGCACCAAAGTCAATGAGTACCATTCTGGTATCTTGGGTACGGCGAATTAAGTTGGCTGGTTTGATATCACGATGGATAACTTTTTGCTCGTGAATATATTGCAATAACGGCAGAATTTCACTTAAAAATTGTTTGACTCCCGCTTCGCTAAGGACACCATTCAGTTTGACCTCTTGTTGCAGTGTCGCACCACTGATATATTCTTGAACTAAATAAAATTGTTCCTGTTCTTCAAAATAGTCTAGTAACCTCGGTATTTGGGGATGATTGCCAATTTTACCTAGGGTTTTAGCTTCTCTCTCAAACAGTTCTCGCGCCATCTGTAATACATGTGGTGCATTTCCCGAAGGGCGTAGTTGCTTGATGACACAACTTGGCTCTCCTGGTAAGGCTTCATCGTTAGCTAAAAATGTGGCGCCGAAGCCACCCTGACCTAATGGTTTGACTACTCGATAGCGATCGCGCAATAGTAGTCGTGAGCCACAAGACTGACACCTTTGGCTATATGCCACATTTTCTGGATTGGGACATGTAGGATTTAAGCAATAGCTCATGCACTGTCAACTCGCTGCACGAATAATAATAGGGAGCGTTGCACTCTTGTTTCATTATTTAGACAATAATTAACTCTTGCCAGGTAATTTTTGCTGGAAAACCTTTGAAGAGTTCCTAAAGTTAACTCCGAGTTACGTAGGAGAATTGGGCTAATATGACAATTTATTATACTTGTGCTGCTAGATAGTGTCTAGGCTATTTGTTTGATGAATTATGAGCATTAAAGCTCTTTACTTGTGCATTTTTCTGACAGTATTTTTACGCGATTAAGTATTCTTTTAAGCACTTATATAGAAATACTTCCCTCCCATTAAATTTGCCAAGCGAGTTCGCAATCATGCGGTTGGGTTTAACTCTTCTTTTACAAGCGATGTTTAAGTTTTGTTAAAAATATATGAATATATGTTCATATATAGTAGGGTAAATACATTATGTAGTTTCTGGGAGATTTAGAGATGACGACCGTAACTCAAATGAAATGTGCTTGTACGAAGTGTCTATGTATAGTTTCCATTGAGGAAGCTATTAATAAAGATGGTAAATACTATTGCTCTGAAGGCTGTGCTGAAGGTCATAAAACCATCAAAGGCTGTAGTCATAATGGCTGTGGCTGTTAAATTCTGCTGATTTTTGGGGAAGAAGAGGATCACAGGTGCTATTCTTCCTCTTAAACTATTTTTTACGGAAGGCAACGGGAAAATCATTTCTTCTGGGGAAGATGTTCTTGTTAGCTAAATCAGAACTAATCCTGAAACAATGGGATGTAGATGCTAGATTCATATGCAAAACTATGTCTAAACTTCCCAAGAGTCTTGAAGAAGCGATCGCCCAATCTCGTATAGCCACCCAAGCAGCCCTGGCAGATGGCTATACTCGTTTACAAGTTGATTTTCTGTTCCCCGAACTCAAGTTGATGCCAGTGGCGGCACAATTTTTGCCAGCATTTGCAGAATATGATTCTCGCCTCAAGGTTTTCTTTGCCGATGCTGGTGGTGCGGCTTTAGCTGGTCGTGATTGGGCTGATGCAGTATTTAAAATTGTGGATATTGGTACAGGTAGGGCTGCCTCACTACAGTCTAAAATTCAGCCAGAAGATGAAATTTTCTTATTTATTGCCCCCACATCTGTAGAAGTACCCCAGGTAGAAAAGTTATGTGAAAACATAGGCGATCGCCCTTTTGTGATGTTAAATCCTCGTTTGGAAGATTCTGGGGTTGTGGGTATTGGTTATACAGCCAGACAAACCCGCCAGCGTTTTATTAGTACCATTGAATCTTGCTACTACCTACGTCCTGTAGATGATGAAACTGCCGTATTTCGCTGCTATCCCGGCTTATGGGAAGTATGGGTGGAAAATAAGGGTGAGTATGAAAAAATTGCTGAATTACCCAAAAAGCCCTCTGGTGATGAGTTGGATGTGATTCTCATCCAAGGACAACCACAATCTACCGGCGATGCTACACCCACGAAAAAACCCAATATGTTCAAGAGTTTACAAAGATTTTTCAAGGCGTTGAGTAGCTAAGAAAATTTATCAGATATCGTCACTCGACTACGTTAGCGCAGATTAAAGTCTGCGCTTAAGCTATATCTGGGATGTGAAAATACGGAATTTTACCTGATAAATCTATGACCATAGTTTTGACTAACGATGATGGTATTGATGCTCCTGGTATTCAAGCTTTATTTCAGGCTATGAATGGTACTAATGTAATTATTGCTGCGCCTAAAGACCATCAATCTGGCTGTGGTCATCAAGTTACAACAACTCGCCCCATTCAGCTTGATCGGCGTTCTGAATATGCATATGCGATCGCAGGCACTCCCGCCGATTGTGTGAGAATTGCTACTAGCCAAATTTGCCAAGATATCAAGTTTGTACTTTCAGGTATCAATGCAGGGGGCAATTTGGGAGTAGATGCTTATATTTCCGGTACTGTTGCAGCTGTCCGAGAAGCCGCAATGCATGGTATTCCGGGAATTGCCATTTCTCACTACCGCAAAGCTAAACAAAATTTTGATTGGGATCTAGCGACTAAGTGGACTGCTAAAGTTTTAGCTGACTTACTCCCACGTCCCTTAGAACCGGGGAGTTTCTGGAATGTGAATCTACCACATTTGCAACCAAGCGAACCCGATCCTCAGGTAATATTTTGCCAACCTTGTACTAAGCCGTTACCAATTAATTATCGGATTGACGGCGATGATTTCTATTATGTCGGGGAATATAGCAAACGCGATCGCACTCCTGGTAGCGATGTTGATGTCTGTTTTTCCGGTAATATCGCTGTGACTCAGTTAAGGGTTTGATTTGTCATTGCAAGTATCAACTTTATCTAGTGTCATCTGATTGTTGAATAAATAATGTCAGTTTATCTAGGGTTTGTGTCACCTGAGTTAGTCTTTGCAATGAATTATCCTGAGATTGAGCCAGGGTTTGTACAGCATCACACAATGCAAAAATTTGATACCCTTGTTGCTGTACCTGTTTTCCCTGTGCTTCAACTTGTACACTGAGATTCTCTAATTTTTCAGCAAGGTGTTCAATTGTCTCAGTAGTAGTTAGTACTGCTTCCCCTATTTGCTCAACAATGGATTCTAAGCGACTAATTTTCACCTCGATGCCAGATAAAAGCATTTTTTTCATCCCCTAATCTAGTGTCGCTAATCATCCTGAAATATTCGAGTCAATTTAACTCTAGATAACAACTATTTGTAATTTTGCTGCTTCGTGCTTCTATCCCTAGATAGAGGCATTTTTTATAGCCAAATTTTGCTGGCTCTGCTGACTTCAAGTTGTCAGCCTGAAAGATGTGAAAGATGTGTGATAACACCTAATTAACTTGACAGGCAATCCTCATATGTATGCATTGTTCTACACATAAACTTTATAATTAGCCATCTTTCTTACGGTAGATTTATATCCTTCATCTAAACTTCATAAAACTGGGCGATACCCAGAAAAAATATAAAGATAACGTAAATATGGTTGATAAATATTTTGTTTTTCATGAAGCAAAGTTTATAGTCAAAGCTAAGTAATTCTACTTTAGTCCCTTAGTATTCGGCTAGAAAATGTACCATACACACTTAAACAGCGTTTTGCTAGGTACTACTCATACAGCGTGGGAGTTACATTTCACTCCTCACTCCTCTGTACAATCTAAATTTAAACGTAGCCTGGACATTATGGGGAGCTTGGTAGGACTGTTAATCCTTGCCATAGTTTTTGTACCGATAGCGATCGCCATTAAGATTGATAGTCCAGGGCCAATTTTCTTCACCCAAGAACGTTATGGACTGCAAGGACGTCCTTTTCTGATGCGAAAATTTCGCTCAATGGTTCATGATGCGGAACAACTAAAATCTTTGGTGAATAATGAAGCTGAAGGTCTGATCTTTAAAAACAAGAATGATTTTCGAGTCACGAAAGTGGGACGTTTTTTGCGGAGTACCAGTTTGGATGAACTGCCTCAGTTTTGGAATGTCCTCATGGGGGAAATGAGTTTAGTGGGAACTCGTCCACCTACAGGAGATGAAGTGATGAACTACACTCAAAGGCACTGGCAACGTTTAAATGTCAAACCGGGAATAACTGGTGAGTGGCAGGTTAACGGTCGTTCTCACGTCAAAGATTTTGAACAAATAGTTGATTTAGATTTGCAATATCAAAACAATTGGCACCGACTGTATGACTTAATGTTGATTGGGAAAACTCTCTACGTCATCTTTGGGCGTATTGGAGCTTTCTAAATGCTGATTGTCACCAATTTATGCCTTCTCACCTCCCTCATCTCAACAGTAAGGGAGGTTTTATTTTGCCCAGTCCCCAGTCCCCAAACAACTAATGCAGTAGTTCTTCTACTTGATGCTGACTCCACAAATTTCTATAAAGACCATCTTGTTGTACAAGTTCTAAGTGATTGCCTGTCTGGACAATTTTTCCTTTATCCATGACGAAAATGCGGTCAGCTGCTGCTGCTGCTGATAACTGGTGAGTGATAAAAATCACGGTTTTCCGCTCAGAACCACTGGCCAGGTTGTTGAGAATTTGTGTAGCTGTTTGATTATCTACACTAGAGAGGGCATCATCCAAAATTAAGACTGGGGCATTCACCAGCATGGCTCTAGCTAAGGCAGTACGTTGTCTTTGTCCACCAGAGAGGGTGATTCCCCGTTCACCCACAAGAGTTTCATACTGCTGGGGAAAATGACTAATTTCTGGATGAATTTGGGCTTGCTTGGCCACAGACTCAACATCTTGTTGTTCGCTAACTGGGTCGCCGTAACGAATATTATTTTTAATTGTGGTGCTAAACAAAAAGCTATCTTGAGGCACATAGGCGATCGCATTGCGTAAATCTGCCAAGGCTATAGTGGTAATATCCACACCATCCAAAAATAACTGCCCTGGTTCAATATCCAACAACCGCGGTAATGCATTGGCCAAAGTTGACTTTCCCGAACCAATTGCGCCTACAATCGACACCGTTTCCCCAGGGAAAATAGTGAAGTTGATATTTTCTAACGCCGGAGTGTTGGCATTAGGGTAAGAGAAGCTGAGATTTGTGGCTGTTAGTTCCCCTTTAACTTCAGCTAGGGGTAACTGTACACTATCCTCTGTATCTTGAATTTTCGGGGTGACAGCCAGAATAGACTCCAAGCGGTCAATACTTACTTCACCGCGTTGGTAGGCGGTAATGGTAAATCCTAATAAGGCAGTGGGGAAAACCAGTCGTTCTACATAAATCAGTAGTGCTAAAAAATCTCCTACAGCCAGGGTACCAGCGGAGATGCGTGTTGCACCGAGCCAAATAATTACTAATGAACTGAGATTAGCTAGACCCCCAATTAATGGGAAAAGTATATTGCGGCTTTTTGCCAGTTGTAGGTTCGCTGCCAATAATTGCTGATTCTTCTGAGCAAAGGCCCGCCGCTCATTTTCTTCTTGGGCGTAAATTTTGATCAGAGCAATGCCGCTAATATCCTCTTGAATCAGTTCACTGATATCGGAGAGTTCTTCTTGGACTACAGCTTGCTGTTTCCGTAAGCGATTACTGAACAAATGTACTAGCCAGAACATAAAGGGATACACAGCCAAGGAAGCTAATGTGAGATCCACACTAATTGTTAGCATTACTGGCAGGGTGAGTATGTAGGCAAACACAGTATTTGCCAAACTCAAGACAGCAAAGCCCACCAACCGCCGAATATTATCTACATCGCTAGTAGCCCGGTTAATTAAATCCCCAGCTGTATTAGTAGCAAAATAAGATGGTTCCAGTTTTAGTAAGTGTTCAAAAATCTGTTGTTTCAGGTCAAATTCCACCTGACGACCTACTCCGAACAGCCAGATGCGTGAAGCCATGCGGATGAGCCACATAGCCGAACTGAGCAAGATGATTGGCACTACATAACGTAGTATTTGGTTGAGATTAAAGCTGGCTGAGAGTTGGTCAACTGCCGAGCGAATTAACCAGGGGATATAAACGCCTAATCCATTGACAGAAAATAAAGCAATAATGCCTAATGTCGCTTCCCGCCAATGGGGACGAAGGTAAGCACCGAGTTTAGCAAGTCGTCGAGATTCTGCCATTGAAGCAATTAAGTTTTGCAGATTTTAAATCAGGCCAGCCACTAGAGCGTAGCATTATGGCCTGTTTAATTACTGTTTTAGTTGGTTGTTTGGTTACCACGCAAGAAAAAGTAAATCTGGTTGAGATAACTTTCCCATACCCGGGTTGTGAGTTGTAGAGTTTCTGTATTGGGTACAAAGTCTTCAATCCGCAACCCCCGTTCGCCTACTGTTGGAGGAGTTTGTAACAGGTAAGGTGGAACTTTTGCACCCAAAGAGTTGAATGCTATAGTTGCCTGATCCTGTCCTCCCTGCATGAAAATAGAATCTCCTACAATATCAGAAATTATCATTGGGGTATTTGCTGGCCCCAATGCCACAAGTGCCTCAGGTGAAGAATTATCAGGTCGGATAGAGGACATCAGGCGATAATTCTCAACAATTTCCTGAGATGCAAGGTTGGTATCACCTACCGTTGCTATGGGTATTCTGACAAGAAAATAAGCGATCGCGGGGGTACTGGACAACAGTAAAATTGTCAGCGCCCAACCTATTAAATAACCACCTGGTTGCTCTATGCCGCCTCCCTTAATCCTCTGAGCAGCAAACATCATCAACAAAATAGAGGCTCCCAGTGGTTTGAGCGGAAATGATATCACTCTCCACATGGATGCCACAGCTGGTTCGTTAGGGTTAATAAACGACAAAGCTATCACAACCAACACAATGACTAAGACTAATCGTCCAACAAAAGTTCCGGAAGGATAAAATCTTTGGAACAGAGAATAAACGATAGTGCCAATCAGCAGCCACACAAGTACGCGAGTTAGCAATAGAAACATAGATTAACTCTCTAATTTTCTGGTGCGGTGAGGCAGCGCTGTGAGTCTAGTCCTATTTGGCAAAGCCTTTTTCGTCAAGTTTTCGCGGGCGCCAGCTGCTGAGAAAGCAAAACCATACCGCGTATTTGACAGAAAAATGGGAGGCATGTTGCCCAACGTAGGGAACCAGTTTTCCTCATGAGCGACTACCGAACCCTTAAGGGTTAGCCTAGAAGTTTGGGATATTCGATGTATTTGTTCGTCAAATTGTAATCCTACTGTTACTTGAGAGCAAATACCTCTAGTTCCATACCAAAGACTACCGTCGTAGTGATTTTAGTGCAATTTTTTCCCCGTGAGTCTATTATTTTGAATTTTCTCGATGAGTAATGTGGCACCAGTAAACTAAATTAATTGAGTAGTTGTCAACTTTAAAGGAAAAACTATGTCTTCTGGAAAGCCCAGCATTTTAGTTACGGGGGGCGCTGGATATATTGGCTCCCATACTGTACTTGCTCTTAAGCAAGCAGGTTATGAAGTGGTAATCCTCGATAATCTGGTTTATGGGCATCGAGACTTAGTAGAAAAAGTTTTACAGGTAGAACTAGTAGTTGGAGATACAGGCGATCGCCCTTTACTAGATGACTTATTTAAAACCCGTAATATTACCGCCGTTATGCACTTTTCTGCATACGCTTACGTGGGTGAATCTGTTACTGACCCTGCTAAATACTACCGTAACAATGTCGTAGGTACCCTAACGCTACTAGAAGCCATGCTGGCGGCATCTATTAAGAAATTTGTTTTTTCTTCCACATGTGCCACCTACGGAGTACCAGAAGTTGTACCTATTCCCGAAAACCATCCCCAAAACCCCATCAATCCTTATGGCGCTACCAAGCTCATGGTAGAGCGGATTCTGGCTGATTTTGATGTGGCTTACGGTTTAAAATCGGTGCGTTTTCGCTACTTTAATGCTGCTGGTGCCAATCCTGATGGTTTACTGGGCGAAGACCACCAACCAGAAACTCACTTAATCCCTTTAATTCTGCTGACAGCCTTAGGCAAAAGAGAATTTATCTCAATATTTGGCACAGATTATCCCACACCTGATGGCACTTGTATTCGTGATTACATTCATGTTAACGACTTAGCAGATGCCCATGTATTGGGCTTGGAATATTTATTAAAAGATGGTGACAGCGAAGTATTTAATTTAGGTAATGGCAATGGCTTTTCCGTCAGAGAAGTGATAGCCGCCGCCGCAGAAGTTACTGGACTCACCATACCAGTTAAAGAGTGCGATCGCCGCCCAGGTGACCCCCCATCTTTGATTGGTAGTGGCGAAAAAGCCAGAAAAATTCTAGGTTGGCAACCCAATTACCCATCCATTAAAGATATTGTTACTCATGCCTGGCAGTGGCATCAACAGCGGCATATTAGGGGCTAGGGAAAAGTTTTTAGGAACATGAATTAAATAACATACAAGTCTAGTTTTTGACCTCACCCCGCCTTTGACTTACGTCAAAGTCTCCCCTCTCCTTACCAAGGAGAGGGGTTGGGGGTGAGGTTCTGTATTTTATTAAATCCACATTCCTTAGCTTTGTATTAGCAGTGCAGTGGGGATTTTTGATTGCAGTCCAATTCAAATCTAAAATTCCCTCGTCTCTAGCCTGTACTCCCTACCTCTTCTTCATTCCTCGTACAAGAAATAATACAATGCCCACGGTAATTAATATTGCTCCAGCTAGTACTGGTATGGTCAAACCTGACCTGATATTCATGTCTTGTGCAGGTGCATTATTACCATCGGGGACATTGGGAAAGCTGCTTGTGGTTCCTGCTGCTACGGTGACATCAAACTCGAATTGAAACGGTTGGAAATTTGCCCCGGTGACTGGTTTACCACTTAGCTGTAATTGATAAATCCCTGGCTTGGGGAAGGTAATTTCTGCACCGGGAATGCCTTGATAACGTTCAGCTGATACAGGTTCTAAAGATGGCTCTAGTAAGGCTGGCTCTCCTGGTGTATGGGGTTGGGCATAAACAACCAATTGACAATCGCACTGTGTTAAGGGAATCGCCTGACCACCTTTACGGGTAAGAGCAAACCAAGCTTGGGTAGGTTCCCCAGATCGAGGATTATCATTGGGTTCAAGGTGTAAAGTAGCACCAACGTCTGCTGCTATTTGCACCTGATGGGCAGAAATGGGGTGAGCCGTAGTTATTGAGATAACTAAACAACTCAAAAATAATAAACAATAGATGCCAAGCCTCTTAGAGTGTCTCATAATTAACAATTACGTTCGCGAAGCGTTTCCGATAGGAAATATTACGAATTATGTTTAGTGGGAGGGACATAAAACTTTTCTACAGCTAACTTTGACCAAAACCAGCGTGAACGCACTAACAAAACACCGAGGATGATAATTCCCATCAGCAGTGTTGCTAATCGATTACCCCAGGTTAATTGCAAGGAACCTAGGTAATGAGAACCAATCAACACAGCATGAATGGCACTCAAGAGCAAAGCAGGCACACTCAACAGATGAATCTGTCGCCAGCGTTTACCCAAAGATTTTTGCAGTGATTCAAAACTTGTGAGAGCTGCGGGGGTGATTAATACTAATGCTACAGCACCAGCAGCCATGCTCCATTGAAAATCTGGTGGGAGGAAGAAGAAAGCCGCGAATTGCCACTGCAATGAATGTTCGATCATGTGGATGGTGTGAACCACTGCTAAGACAAAAGCACCCACTCCCAACCCACGACGGTAACGCAGGGGAAAAGCCCAAATTCGGCTAAGAGGACGGGCAATCAGTGCCAATATTAAGCAGATTAAGGCAGCGTGTCCGCTGTAATCTACCATTGTGTCACCAGTTCGCAATAAGGTGAGTATGCCAATGGTCAGTGTTACCCAGCCACCTAAGCGAAATAATTGACTGCGCCTATCTTTACTAACTAAGGCGGTGGAAACACCCACACCTAACATGGTGGGTAGGGTTCCTAGTCCAAAAGCCAGCATGGTGGCTGTACCCATCCATAAATTACCAGTTTCTGCGGCTTTAATTTGGGCAGCATATAAAAAACCACAAGGCATTAAACCCCAAGTCATGCCTAAAAGCAAAGGTGTCCACCAGCGGTTTTGAAAGGATAGTTTCACCATCGCTGCACTCAGGCGATCGTGTAAATTACCTTTGAGTATGGGATGTAATAAGGGAATCCGTGGTAGTAGTTCTGGTGTTACTTGCCCTAAGCCAAACCAAATCAGCATAACGCCTGTGACAATTGCCATCCCCCGACGGAAATCGCTACCTACACCCGCAAACTGCCCACCTTGTAGTAATACGGAACCTATGGCCCCGATGCCAGCACCAACTAGGGCATAGCTCAACATCCGCCCTAAATTCAGGAGAATATGAAATTTTAATTGCTGTCGCCAGGTAGAAGATATTTTTAGGGGTGATGTTTCTGGTTTTTTTTGCTGATGTGACAGGGAAAACGCCACTGTCAGGGGGCCACACATACCAAAGCAATGTCCAAAACTGCCCAGGAACCCCAAGATGGTGATTAGCGACAAATCTAACATTCTGATCAATTCCTGAGGCACGTTTCTAGTGCGGAAATTTACCTTAAGTTTTTGCCTGTGTCAAAAGACGAGTTGTCAAACTTAGCCACGTTATTCTAATACCGAGTTGCAGTCAAAGATAGTAACTTGAGCGGGGAGTGGGGAGTAGGGAATAGGGAGTAGGGAGTAGGAATATTATGTTTGAACGCAACTTAGTATAAATACAGTTTTTTGAATGCAGTGGGTATGCAGAGGTATAAATTTACATGAAAAAATGGATTTGGCTGTTGGTGCTGGTGGTGGTGATGGTCGTGGGTAGTAGGGATACTGTTATTAGAGCATTTTGGCAGCAGCCTTCTAATTCAGAAGTAGTTGAGATGCCTGTAGAACAGCCACAACCCCAACCAAAGTTACAATCAGTGAAAATTGGCCCAGCGGTGTCGGCTGACGAGCTTTTCCAGCACATTCAAAATTTAGATTTTCAGCGCTACTCACCAACAGAGCGATCGCTTACTCGCAGTTATATTACAACTGAATTGAGAAAGTTAGGCTGGGAACCAAAGTTAGAAGAGTTTTCCGCCGGTGTGAATATTTTTGCTGAACGCTTGGGGACTAATCAAGCAGCTGGTGCAATTCTTGTGGCTGCACATTACGACACTGTTAACGCTTCCCCTGGTGCTGATGATAATGCTAGTGGTGTGGCGGTGGTGTTGGAAGTTGCCCGACTTCTGGGTTCGAAACCGTCACCACGGACTTTGCAGTTAGCTTTTTTTGACCAGGAAGAAACGGGACTGTTAGGTAGTAAAGCTTTCGTTACCCAAACGGAACGCTTGCAAAACCTCAGCGGTGTCATTGTCATGGATATGGTGGGTTATGCCTGCTACACTGCCGGTTGTCAGCAGTATCCTGCGGGTTTACCTGTGACCCCACCCAGCGATAAAGGCGACTTTTTGGTAGCGGTTGGGGATACAGAACATTTGTCTTTGCTGAACGCCTTTCAACAATCTGATCAACCTCATGTCCCATCGGTGCTACGGTTACCTATTCCCCTAAAAGGATTGCTGACACCTGATACCCTACGCAGTGACCATGCACCATTTTGGTATCAGGGTGTGGGTGCTGTATTGGTAACAGATACCGCTAATCTCCGTACTCCCCATTACCACCTACCGAGTGATGTCCCAGCCAATATTGAGAAATCATTTTTTACAGGTGCGGCGCAGGTTGTGATCAATGCTACTAATACGTTGCTACAGAGTAAAATTCCCACTGACTTGGTTGAGGTTAATTAACGGATAGGTCAGTGTCCAGTTTTGGGGATTATTTATCTGCAAGTACAAACCCTGAAGGATGCCGCGTAAAGCAATACGACTTCTCATGTCAATACCTTAGCCAATTTACGAGGGTTCAACGGCTGTAGAAGTATTGTGAATACGACCAAGAGAGGTAAGCTTGGCAAAAATCTGGGCTAATAAAATAGGCTCAGGCTGTTCTGGAAGCATTTTTAACGTTTCATGAACATATCGGAAACCGCGACAGTAAGCCTTAAGATCAACAATGCCAGAGCCAGGATTCTCTTGACGGAATTGAGCTAGAAGATAATGGGAAAAATTGACCATGAAAAAAGAAAGATTAGCAGCGTTAGTCACCGCAGTTTGACTCAGGTTCATAAAATCTTCCAATCCCCAAAATTGTTTGGCATCACGAAAATTAAATTCGATTTGGAACCGTAGTTTGTAATAATCGACGAGTTTCTCATATGACAAAGTTAGGTCACTGGAAAATAGAATTACGTGACTGCGTGCATTAGTTTTTAGATTGGTTTTCACCAAAATAACTACATTGAGTGGCTGGGCAAATTCTTTGTGTAGTAAAGTAGCTTGATAAGTATCGGTTTGGATATCTGACTCAATACTACTTTGACGCAAATATTCATCAGAAATATTACGCCAGTCCAGCTTCTCTCCGTATTTACGGCGTGAACGATGATTGGGGTCAGGATTTTGGTAAGGTATATATAATGCTGAATCGTGGCGTAACTTGGAAATTATATGCAAGTTAACCTGTCGAGCCATCTGCAAAGCATTATTGTTTCCAAAATGACCATCTAAGACTAAGTAAGTGAGTGGGATAAAGTTAGCTATTAATTTGACTAACTCATTAATCATTTTCTTAATTCTTAGTAATTCCCATGTGAGAACTACTTCTGTTTTGTTTTTGTTTTTACTCCCTTTTGGTCGTCCACGCTTACGTTTCTCTAATGGTTTTCTTTCTGGCTTTGCTGATGGGACACTTTTTTCTACATCACTCTTAATCACCTGTTCTATTTGAATTGTTCAGGAGTGCCTTTGTTCAACACTCACTAATGATAATGTAAAGAAAGATAGTCCTGATATTGGTTTACTTACTAGGCTAGAAAAGAATCTATCCAACCCATAAGTCTGTTTCCCTGATTTGCTGACTACAACTTCGTCTCCTGCCAGCAAATATACCTCATTTGCTCGAAACAAATGCTGGCGGAAAAATAGCCAAAACAACGTCGCCCAAGGTATTATTGTATGAAAGAATCTCAACATCGTCCGATAACTACCACCAACGCCTGCCCAACGAGAGATTCCCAGCATCGTGACTCGCCCGCTCATCGCTAACATGGCCTGGATTATTTGGTTAAATTGCCGCATGGTTGTCGCGTTGATCTGCGGTAGCAGGCATTGTAACAGTGATAAGATATCGGGCATGGGCGGAAGAGTAGTTTTT
>JAKOMP010000049.1 GCA_022241785.1 Cyanocohniella sp. LLY
CTAGTACTGCTTTTTTTCTTGTCCCTTGCTTACCAGGATTAACATGTCCTTGCTCTTGATACTGTTTCAACATTTTTTGCACAAAAGCTTTACCAACACCAAAGTTTACAGCTAACTTTCTAACTGAAATATTTCCTGAATGATAAGCATTGACTACTTTTTCTCTGAGATCGACGGAATATGGTTTCATAATAATAGTTTATCTATTTTACATTATTGTACTTCACGTTACTGGAAAGTGCTGTAACTCGTCAATCAACCTACTTGTTTGTAATCTAGCCGCTCTAGCACTGAAAATCCTTGTCCTGAATGCTAAACCACTCACCACAGGCTTCAGTGAATAAATTCACAGTTGTTTAAAAATAACTAGAAAAACAAAAACAGACACAATTATTGTGCTTGTTGGTGAAGTATAGTTTATCGGATTTTGACAAACAAAGCCCGTATCAGTGTCGGTAGGCTGTCAATTTAGTGACTTCCCAATAAAGAATATCCAAATATTTCTTTTGGAGCCAGCTTAATTTCATTTTAGGATTTAGGGTGCGATCGCATGGAACGCAGTTTTAGTTGACATCACAATATTTTTAAGATTATGTCAACTGAAAAGCTTGAACCATTACTGTATTCAAGTGCTGAAGTTGGCTTTTTCCTAATTTACCTATACGTCTAGTAATTAATCTCCGTTCAACCGTAACAATTCGAGTTACTCTTACCTTAGAAACTACTCGTAATCCAGTAGTCGCAAAATCTGGATCTGAAGTATCCAAAATGAACTCTTCCGGATCTAACTTAGTGACATTTTGAGATGAAATAAAACATAGGCTAACATCATTCCCTTGACTATCTACCCATAAAACTACACCAGGGCGTAACTTAGTTGCGCTCAAATCTGTAAAAGGAAATGGAACCAAGACAATATCTCCCTTCTGCAAAGACATTAGATCGGTTTCCCATCTTCAAGTGTGTATAGGTCTGGTTCTTCATTCAGAAACTCAAAAGCTCCACCAGTCTGAGCAAGTTGCATTAAGTCATGGGTAGAAGGCTGTGATGAATCACAAAATAGCCTTTCTTCTAAGAGTGTGCGCTCTTCATGAGAAAGAGATAGGATTATTTGTAATAAAGATTCAACAAGTTTAGTGTTCATCTTCAGTAGTTTTTAAATTGACTTAAACTTGAAAATAATTATATTTACGCAATTTTTCTATCATTAGTTTTGATTTTTGAGTCAATTCTACTTCTTCTTTTGTTGCTTTTCTAGGGATTCCATTGATGAAATAACTGTGCTTACGTAGAACTTCTTCTTTCCATATTAAATATTCTTGAGATTTTTTAGAATGCAAAGGATAAGCTTCAAATAAAGGAATAATTATCTCTGCCAAGTGTTTATTGTTAGTAACTTGGTAGAAACTTACCGGCTTTCCTTTCTGAGTTGGATAAGGTCCAGTAACATTACCTATACATAATTTATTTTTAATAAAATCTAAAACCTGTTGGTCGTCACTGCGTTGACCAATTCTTATTCTCGGTGATCCTAATCCATTGGGGCATTTATTAACTATAAAAGAACCTTCACCATCAAAGAAACCACTGAACCAAGACCCAAATTTATCATCAATATGCAACCGATTAGGATACTGTAGATTATTTGTTGACATTGTTCTGTTAGATTCATGACACCAATTGTATCATTCTGAAATACAAAAGTATTTCTAGAATAAATAAACATTAAAAAATCCCCTACCATACAACAGAGGATTTTTATTACTTAACGAAAGCTTATGAATTATTTTCGTTGCTGGTACTCTTGATAAATTTATAAGCTTTATATCCTCCATAAGTTAATAATGCACCTACCGTTATAACTCCACCCACAGGCACAGTAATTGGAGCAGCAATAACAGTTGTCGCAGTTGTTGTCAAACCCACCCAACCAAGAAAACCACTAGCAGGTACTGTCGCCGTTACAGCCATTGGTACTGTCGCGACAGTAACTGAACCTAATGCTGAACCTAATGAAGCTCCAAGCCCCGCCATCAATTCGTCTTTCATTTTTATTTAGATAACTAAACTACTAATTCCTTTATAATTAAATATTTCTAACCTAGAATAAATTTGGTGTAAATTTTTACTAGAAAATCATAAAAGTTTTACTTAGATAAAATTAACACATCTAAGTAGATAGGCACAAATAAACCTAACTATGTAACAAAATATAAAAATCTCAAAACCCTTGCGTATCGCTAAAGCGAAAGTTCCGCTAACGCGGAGCGTGACCGCTTCGGTCTTATGCTTCACTCCGCTACGCTCCGTATGGCTAACGCCACGCTCCGCGAACGTAATGACATACCTTGAAATTTTTCCGCCTACCTACTTAACTTCATTATTTAAAATAGGAAATGGTGTTCAACATCTAGAACTTAGGTTAACTAGATAGAATGCGTGCCTCGGGGAGATGCCGCAAGCACCGCCACGGACTGGAAATTTTATCTCCGGATATCCCTAAACCGCCCTGGCTTCTCTAACAGATGCTGAGGAACAGGTTTCTGTACTCACAGGGAACTAATTGAATAAATTAATTAATTCATTGACTTGAACTTGCAGCTTGTCTCTAAATTGTTGTACCTGTTGATAAATCGCCGCACGTCCCTGGACTAAGTTGACTCGTTGCACAGGCTGAATAAAGTAACGCAGACGAGTTCTCATAGCCCAAACTCCCATAGAGGGAAATATCATTAAAATGATTATGAATGGCGAAAGGGGCAAGAAAGGTAATTTAAATAATCGCTGCAATCTCTGAAGATTTACTGTCCAAGGATGTAAAGATTCGCTACCAATGCACACAACTGGAAGAATGGGAACTTGATAGCGATCGCTCAATTTCATAAAGCTGACATTAAACTTTTGCAACTGATAACGTTGACTCCAACCTTTCAGGGGGCCACGCACTCCTTCTGGTGCATAAACGAGAATTTTACCTTGTGCCATTGCGGCTTCAAAATCACCTAACTCGGCGCGTACCCCACCTAAAACTTTTGACCATTGAGGCGGTAACCACCACACCACCCAAGGATGTTCAAATAATGATGCTTCTGCTATGGGTTGCACTACCCAGCCTTGGGCTTCTCCTAATAAATAACTCAAGGTGATAAAATCCCAGGGAAAACACATACCTGCGTGATTCATGGCCACAATCAGCGGGCCTGTAGAGGGCAAATTTTCGCTTTGTTGCAACTCTCCACGAAAATAATATTTAACGATGAAAGCCAGAATTTCTTGACTAAAGGCTTTTTGATATTGAGGGTTAAAATCGCTAACTTCTTGTCTGGGTAAACGACAACCAAGACGCAACCACCGATTAAGTAGCGCTAAATAAAATCCCCCAGGAATTAAAAATAATACATATTCTAGCCAATTCCAACCATCTGGATCGGCGTGATAGTGCTGCCAGTGTCGGTTAAATAAAATCAGCCAGCCAGGAGGATACCATAAACAAAACCAGTCAAACCAGCTAAATCTATAACCTTCATCTGATGTTTTTGTCTGTTGAGTGCTGAGGATGTTTTCTGCGTGTTGATGAATCACAAGCACTGAGTAGACTACACAACAATTATATTTATATATATTGTGCTGATTTGTATCATACTCAGGGATTAAGTTTTAGTTTTGGATTTGAGAAATTTTACCCCACTGCTGTCTCTACATATACCTGACTAATTGCACTCGGTAACGATCTTTTTTGGTCACGGCAATTTCCCCAACTTCCAAACGTCCTTTACCGCGAATAGCGATTAAGTCGCCTGATTTCACCTGAGAACTAGCTTGAGTGACTTCCTTCCAATTGACGCGCACATCACCACCGTCAATGAAATTTACCATTTTGCTGCGGGACATACTAAAACCAGCGGAGGCGATCGCATCTAACCGCAATGAAGCTTCTACTGTGGTTAATTCTTTTTTCTTCGGTTCCCGAACCTTTAACTCACTGATATCAATTTGTTGAGTTTTTACCGGCACCGATCGCACTTGTTGCAGACTCATGGCTAAAAATTCAGCCAACTCTGGGGCGACGATAGCCTGGGCCCCGCGTTCTCCCAGCACAATAATATCTCCGGTCTTTTCGCGGATAATACCTGTACCCAGCATGGCCCCCAAAAAGTCGCGGTGTGTAGCTGTATCAAACAGGAAATTCCCAGCTATTTCTAAAGCCACCAGGGCAACTTGAGATTGATCTAAGGGTAGTTCAGAACGGGCAATGGCAATTCGTTGGCGTTCTGCTTGCGGATAGCCACCCCAGGCGACTAATTGTACTTCTGTTAACCGACTGAACACCCGTTGAATTTCTGCTAATTCTGGCGGTGACAAAAAATCTGTCAACACTACTTCCCAAGTTTTAATGGCTTGTTCTGCCTGATCAATGACACGAGCTACACTATCGCGATTTTCAACACCCTTTAACAGTTCTTCTCTTGGCAACATGCTTAAAAATTATGAGTTATCTTTTCTCACTAAGAGAAATCAAGGAAAAAATGCTCTACCGATAGCACTTCAAGTGATGCTTGTCTCCGCGTAACCTTGGATATTTTCTGGGTCAAACTGACGTAATATCCGAGTAGCTTGCCGAGTCAGAGTTTCTGAACCCTGAACTACAACGATGTATTTACCCATATCTAACCGATTACGGTAGGGTAAGGCATCACCGCCTCCCAACACTAAACCCACTCCCCCACCAACAAAAACACTACCCATAGCGCCACTAGCAGCCCCTAAAAGTCCGCCAACAATATGATTACCAATTTCACCAGCCCAGGCAAAAGTATCTAAACCCGTAATCAGGCTGAAGGTAAACCCAGCGAAAAAGCCGAAAGGTATCAACCAGTAGGACATTAGCTTTGCTTGCTTTTTAGCTTGTTCCTTGGGGTCAATCAAGCCGAACTCGTCAGCAGTTTTATATCCTCTACCGAGAATGGTACTATCGATGGCTTGTTTTTCTAATGCTAAGTAAGCTGCTTCGGCTTGAAAGCGGTCTGGTAATACAGCAACAAGGTAATTCATTGATGGAATAGTAGTTATCTGATAAAAGTTTGTCTTAATTAACAGCTTATCAGTCTAGGGTTGATCAATCCTGTACCTAATTTCAGATGGACATCTAACAGGAGGAATACTTCTTAGGCGATCGCTAACCTCGATATGTCTACCCTGCCTTCATCTGTAGGTACATATCAAAAAAATAGTCATTTTGCAAGATTATTGTTATACTTATTTACATGACACATAATTTAAACTTCAAATCTTCTCAGCTATTTCGCCCTGTCGTTTTCAGTTCTGAGTTTAATAGCTTTAAGAGTATCAATGCTTCCCAAGCCTGGTCTTTATTCTTTACAGGTGGTAGAGAAGATAAAAAATTAGATTCTAACCCTCGAATAAGTCTGCTTTTTACGAGTGTTTTACTAGCGCTTGGTATTTCCGGATTCGCCAGAACACTGATTCTCCGGAGTTTCTTTCCTGCTTAAGTACTTAACTAGTAGTTAATACAATGTCTTTTTTGAACCATCAAAAAGTTGGTGGTTCAAATTATTAAGTAAAAGATTAGCCTTTAAAATATTAGAAAAAATATTCATCTAAAATTTGACAACTTAGCCTAGGAGAATTAATAATGTTAGACTTCAATACCTTGACGGTATTTTCCAGCACTTACTGTATTGGTATTTGTGCCTTTCTGATTCCCGCCAACCTAATAGCTACCTCATTGACAATAGGACTCACATTATCATCTCGTCCAGCTATGGAGGTTTGGCGAAGTGCAGCAATTGCCAGTATTTTTGCTTTATTAATGATACTGCACGTATTTGCTTGGTTCACCATCGGAGTTGTCATGGCTCCCACATACATTTTATTGGCACTGGGAAGCATCTGCTTGTTCGCCAATTTAGGAGCGATTATCCTACAGCAAATAGGGAAGGAAACCTTCCTAAGCGACGAAACCCTCTAGAGCAGAGAGTGTTTACGGGATTTAGAAATTAGCATTCAGAACTTTTGAGCGCATCCAGAGGTTCACAAAACTCATTTACACCTTGCTTAAGAACATATATTAAAATCGGTGTTGCTAAAAGCTGAGGGAATGCCGGCATTGATTGGAGATGTGCCATCATCCCCACAAGTGAATTATTGAGTAAATCTGACCGATATTCTTGCTCACAAATCACCGCCCGCCATCTTCTAGCCATAGCGTCTAACCACTCTGAGTTAGTCATCCCTGGTTCTTGACCTACCCGGATAGCGAGGGTCATCGCTGCATCTTCTAAATCTCCGTCGCAATCCTCAATTAAGTCCAATGCTTCCATAGCGCTGGGATAGTCTGCTAATTGAGAGCGAAATAGGGCAATTTCCTGAGATGTAACTGTAGTCATATAATCTTCACAAGCTAAGTATTGGAATACTCAGATATGGTAGCCGAATATATTCTGCTATAAACACAGACCATTGGCAAATTAGTCAAAAGTTTTAGCCTATAATCATTTTCCTGTGAAGTACTAATGACCAATGACCAATAACTAATGACTAATAACCAATAACTTATTCAGTAAATGCCCTAGAGGTGACAGCACGTTGTAACTGAGCCAAAGCGCGGTTGTAATCTAAGATAGCGGTGATGCGATTACCTTCGGCTCTTGTGAGGTCGTTTTCGGAGTTAATCACATCGGTTTGAGTACCTACACCGGCTTGGAATCGTAATCGAGCTAAACGGAGTGCTTCTCTAGCTTGTTCTAAAGCAGCGTTGGCTGTTTGCACGTTTTCCAAATTAGCTTGCTGGGTAGAAAAAGCTTGCTCTACTTGAAAACGGATTTGGTTACGTTGTTCACTAAATTGAGTTTCTGCGATCGCCACATTAGCTTGTTCCTGAGATGCTATAGATCTGGCTGCTCCCCCATCATATAAATTGAGGCTGGCCCTGACTCCGACAGAGTAACCATCGCTAATGCCAACACCATCATCAAATTGATCTAACAGGTTGTAACTAGCAATCAAGCTCACTTGAGGCCCTAGAGATGAAAGTGCCCCTCGCCGCCGTTGTTCACTGATGTTACGTTGTGCCAATTGTTGTTGCAATTCTGGGCGATTTTGAAATGCCAAAACAATGCTACTTTCTAGGTCTTGGTTCCACAAACCTGCTAATTGCACTGGATCTGCGGCACTAATATTGGCCGATTGTGGCAAACTTAAGCGTAACGCTAAACGTCGCCGGAAAATTTGCTGCTGGGAGAGGCCATTAGTCAGTTCTTGAGTAGAGTTGGCTAAATTTACTTGCGATCGCAAGACATCAAACCGCGTACCTACCCCAGCTGCTTCTAAGGCTTGAGCATCACGTAAACTAGCCTGGGCGTTCTCCACAGATGATTGAGCAATCCGTACTTGTTCATCAGCCTGTTGCAAGTCGTAATATTCTGTGGTGACACTCAACCGAATTTCTTCAGATTGACGCTCTACAGCTAATTCATCGAACTTTACCCGTTCTTCTGCTTGTCTGATATTGGCTTGTCGTCTGCCCGAAGTAAAGATGTCATAGGTGAGTTGGGCTTGACCACTAAACCCTGTACCCGATTCAGCACTAGGCGATGGAATACCTGTTTGTTGTTCTTGTTGTCTTAACTGTAGCTCATTGCCGGCAGAGCGGCTGCGAGTGATATCAGCACTCAGTGCGACATTGGGCAATAATGCCGCTTGTGCTTCACGTAGAGCGGCTTGAGAACGTTCTAGCTCCAATAGAGAAACTTGCAAATCCCGATTGTTACGCTTGGCAACTTCTAAAGCCTGTGCCAAAGTAATCGGCTGGTTTTCTTCCAGTGTCACTTCCTCTGGTTTGGTCGGAAATTGCAGAGGATTTGCATCAGGAATTAGGTTTTCGGGAATTGATACTGCTCCTGCTGGGGCAAATTCCCTAGTTTCTGGTTGAGTTTCTGGTTGCTGAAGCAGTTGTCCGGTATCAGCTGGGGCCAAAAATTCCTCTGATTCTTGTGGCGTAGGAGTTGCTTCCCAAATAGTCTCCTCAGGGCTGGATATGCTGTCAGGAGTAAAGTTATATCCCTGAACTACCCGATTTCTATTGAGATTTTGAGTTCGGCAACTACTGGCAAGCAAGGACGCAGAAACCAATGTACTATTATGCTTCTGTTCCTGGGGGCAATTGTTCGCTGCTAGTAAATTTGCGGCTCCTGTACCTCTAACCGCAGTTGGTAAAACTGTCGATAACTGAGTTGCGGAATTTGTTGATGATACTGCTGGTTGCTGTTTAACATCTGGTGTAACAACAGCCGTAGACGCAACTATTTGTTGCTCAGAAGTATCAATGTGACTTTGTTGTTGACTAATTTTAAAATCGCCATCTTCTGAACGTTTAGCAGATTTTAACTTAGCCCTGAGATGGGAAAATTTATCTTCGTCTTTTTTAGATATTTGTTCTCCGGATATCCCAGTATTTACTGTTAAGATTACTGGGTTACTCTTACTACTTGAAAGTCGTAAATTAAGTGGAGTCAACCCAGGTTTGGGTACTATATCCGGAAAAATTTGTCTTGCAGTATGAGGCAGTTGGGTATTAATATTGTCTGCAAACAAGGTTCGACTATCAGTAGCAGTCAAGACATCAGGAGAAGACGCCAGATGTACCTCACTGACTATCCTAGCCAAAGCAGGCTGGGTCGTTAATACCGCTGCTGTGACACCAGGTAAGAAACTATGGAATAAGTATTGTCCTTTCACCGCATCCCCTCACACAAAAATCAATCTAGCGGCAGAAACCCCTTCTTCTCCACAGAATATAACACGATCCTAAATTTAGAAATGAATATATCATGACACTAAATTTAGGAATCAGCACTCGGTTTCTTTTCAAAACGTTGAACTATGCGAGAAAGTTCCGCCTTTTCGTCAACACTCACGCGGCTAGGAGCGCCACTGATAATTCGTTCGTAATTTCGGAAAGAATCTCTAATTTCTGGGCCGTCAGCGGTAATGTTGTACTCACGGATACCTTTGTCATGCCACGAACCGCGCATTTTAAATACGTTGATAGCTCGTGACATTTCTCCACGAATTTCTACGTACTGTAGCATCAAAATTGTGTCAGTAATTGTAGAAATATGGGAGTCAGTAATCGAATGAGAACCCATAAATTGGTCAGTTGTATTGGTAAAAAAACCAGTTATTTCTTCTTGCTTGGCATAACCAGTCACACCGATAACGAACTGACGAAAAGCGTTATTACTTACGCCTCTAGCTAGTGCTGATAAAGAATCAATGGCAATCCGCGCAGGTTTAAAATCGGCAATTTCTGATTTAATAATTTGTAGGTGATCTTCTAAACCAGTTGACTCAGGATAGGTACAAATAATTTTCAGTAAACCTTGACGCTCTAATTCCTCAAAATCAATTCCCCAAGAAGAAGCATTACGCGATAATTGCGCGCGTGATTCTTCATAGGCAAATAATATGGAATGTTCACCATTGACGCAGCCATTTTGGATAAATTTGCTTACCAAAAGCGTCTTACCAGTACCAGTGGCTCCCGTGGCTAAAATAATCGAATCTTTAAAAAAACCACCACCACACATTTCATCTAGGGTTTTTACCCCAGAAGATACTCTGACATTAGAAGACCTTTGGGTTAAACGCATTGCTCCCAAGGGGAAAATATTCACTCCTTCATTGGTAATTGTGAAGGGATACTCACCTTTCATGTGAGTTGTACCGCGTAACTTAAGGATTTCAATTGTCCGGCGGCGGCGTTCTCCTTCTAAAACGTTGCGGACAATCACCACATTATCAGATACAAATTCTTCTACCCCAAAGGAAGCCACCGAACCATATTCTTCGCTACGTTCCGTGGTGATAATTGTCGTGACATACAGTTGTTTCAAACGTGCTACCAAACGGAAAATTTCCCGCCGCACTACTCCCATCGCTTCGTACTGCTGAAAGACCGCTGTAATTGAGTCTATGGAAACTCTTTGAGCTTTGTACTTGCGAATAGCATATTGCAAGCGCTCAATCAGTGCTGAAAGGTCGAAGTTACCAACAATATCTTGACCTTCTGGGTCGGGAGATGCATCCAGGATAAATAACTTGCCTTCATCTATCAGGCGTTGCAAATTCCACCCAAAAATGTGGGCATTTTTAATAATATCACTGGGAGATTCTTCAAAGGTAACAAATACTCCCGGTTCATCAAAACGGGTAATACCATTATAGAGAAATTGCAGAGATAATAAGGTTTTGCCTGTACCAGAAGTACCACTAACTAAAGTAGTTCTACCCACTGGCAAACCACCATGACTTATATCGTCAAAGCCCTCTATCATCGTGCGAATTTTTTCGATGCCACCAATTGGTGCATTATATGGTGCTGCTTGGTCTTTTTCGCTCATTGCTTCATAATAAATGGGTATTAAACCCAGTTTTTATATTACTCAAGTTGCTACTTTATCGTCAAAATTATGTTAAAGATAATTTTATTCTTCCCAATCTTCTTCGCTCAGTTCTTCATAAAGTAAATCTAATCCAATTAACACTCTTTCTCTGTCTGATAGGTCACCAATTATTTTGCGAACAGGTGGGGGCAAAATTTTAGACAATGTTGGCGTAGCTAATATTTTATCTTCTTCGGCTAGCTGTGGATTCTTCAACACGTCAATTACCTTCAAAGCGTAAACACCTTGAAATTCCTGTTCTAAAATATTTTTGAGTATTTTTAATGCTCTTACTGAGTTGGGTGTATTCCCCGCTACATAGAGCTTGAGAACATAAGTCTTCTTTGCTTTATTCATATAAGGTAAAGCTAGATATAAAAATGAAAATACAAGTTAATCAAATGAATGCGGCGGGAATTATATCCGTTAATTGACATCATTTTAACTATGATAAATTTAATTTATTTAAAAATAGAACATCTATAGCGTTCGCAGAGGTGGGCTAGGATGTCTATAAGTGTCAGACGGTAATCCATTAAAGCTTCATCACTCCTACCTTCTAATCTTAGCTGATTGGAAAACTCTTCAATTAGTTCCATGTGAAATTCAATAATTTGGGGCACAGGAATATTAGCACAAAATACTGCATTGATAAATTTATCAATTTGTTCTTTCAATGTTTTGTCTGTAGTAAAGTAATTTATAAGAATCTGACGATAATCTGATTTGAGTTGTTGTAATAATACGTGCTGATCAACTTGAGTCATGTGCGGAAAGAACTGCTGTGATTTTTGCTTTTGACATGCAAACACATAGAAATATTTATTAGTGAAATTTTCCTTAAGATATTGTTGCCGCTGGTGCAGTAAGTAGTAAATTTTAGCGGTGGCAACTAGAGGCGATAACCAAAACTCATTTTGGTGGTGCTGTCTATAACGCCACCTCTGCCCACTCCATCTTGGTTTAGTCCCTATTTGAGTTGGGTTATCTAAATTTTTCTTAATATCTGGTGGAACAATCAAGATGGGTAGTAACATCTATATGTAGTAACATTTGTATACTTATATATTTTATTAACCATCCTGACCAAGATTTGGTGAGCTAATAGGTTAAGATCACAATTCTCGGTTCTGACTGGGTGTTGAGGAAAGTTGCGATTTCCATCTGAAATAACACTGCGTATCAACAGATAGTTCAGACATCAGAACTTCGCAAAATAATGCAGTTTAATCAGCGCTAGGATTGACACAAGTTGCTGATCAAGTGTTCTTGGTAAATGCAGTTACATTACTTAATTCATAATTTGCATATGCATATCTCCTTAGATATAGATTCTTTTATTTCTCTTGTTGATAAGATACTTAAACTAACTTAAAGTATCGTCGCATTCTAAATCATTATAATTCCTCAAGGTTCTAAAGCGAATCTTTGGGGCCATAATTGTTTTAGTTGTCACTTATCGAAAAGAAGTTTCAGCACCAGTAGAACACTGACAAGGATCTTCCCCCAAAATTCAAAGTGGCAAAGACGAACACTGCTACTCCCAAAACGAGTAAATCCAATCAGCGGTGTATCTTGAGAATCAAGTTAATTGTTTCAATGGCGTTGAAAATGAGTCTTCTGCAAGGATATTACTTCAGGTACAAACACTATTTGCCGCAATGCTGATGGTGCAGCCCGCAGGTTTCCCCCAGAAGAATGACCCCAAAAGCCCTATGTCAATGCTACAGTACCCGCTTTATGACTTTCTAGCAACCGTACCCAACTGCGTAGAAACCAGCACTCTAGCAATGGTGCTGGAAATTTTTGAGCAAGAGCAGTGCGATCGCCTAGTAATATTGAATCAGCAGCAATGCCCTTTGGGATTGGTGTACTCTGCCCGATTAACCCAAAAATTGTTGGCCACATCTGGTGAAGATCTAGATGGTGATTTGCAGCAGCCATTATTAAGTTGGGATCAAACCATTATTGAGCCATTAAAAACAATACCCGCAACTTATTGTATAGATCAATTACGGCGACTTTTAAGTTACCAACAAACACAAAAAAACAATAATTTAGATTGGGCACTGATAGATACAGATGGTAAATTTCTGGGGCTGTTAAATAGCGCCCGGCTATTAAAATTATTAGCCCAGGAAAAATTAGGAGTTAGTGCAGGGGGAAAGGGAACCGCATCTGTCCAGAAAAAATCTCAGACAACTACCCCAGAACCAACAAACAACGCCAGTAAACCAGTGAAAACTCACTGGCGATCGCGTCGCACTCATCAACGCCAGTCAGTAGGTAATCAACCACTGATAAAATTATTGGAATTACTGCCTTGGCCTTTGATGCTGCAAAGGGGAACAGGTGAGGTAGTGGCACAAAATCCGGCTTGGTGGCAACAACTAGGAGCATTGAAAGATCCTGAAGGCGTGCGACAACAGGTAGAAAGCATACTGGCCCCAATTCGCGATCAACAGCCAGAATACGCCAGTCAGCCAAGCCGGACCAAATATCGTCCTCATCACAGAAGCTATGAGCATAAAGACGAGGAACAATCCTCACCGCTAAATGCAGCAGAACATAGCTTTGCAGTAAAAAATGAAGCTTCGCCACCAAAAAACTTATCGCCCTTGGCATCATATTCTGCACCATTATTAAATAACCAACAAGAGCAGCCAACAGGCACAAATATTGCATCTAGTCGCTGCTTTTTAGATAGTCAGATGGGTACTTGTACTTGTATTGTGGAAGTACAAAATGGTCAAGAGCGCATCTGGCAATTTACCAAAATTCCTTTAGATAAACCAGAGTCGGAACTGGTACTAAGTGAAAAATTACCAGCGAGTTTAGCATCAGAAGCAACCGCGGTAAGCATAGGGGCTGAACTAGGCAATGACCTCTGGTTGGTATTAGCTACTGATGTCACCGAACAGCAGCAGATTTGTAAAGAACTAGCAGCTAAAAATGCCGACCTGATTCAACTAAATCGATTAAAAGATGAATTTTTAGCTTGTATTAGTCATGAATTAAAGACACCCCTCACCGCCGTTTTGGGATTATCGCGGTTATTAGTAGACCAGCAATTAGGAGAACTCAACGAGCGCCAAGCCCGTTATGCTGGACTAATTCATCAAAGCGGACGGCATTTAATGAGTGTGGTCAATGACATTTTGGATTTGACCCGCATGGAAACCGGGCAGATGGATTTGGCCTTGGTACCAGTGAAAATTCGTACAGTGTGCGATCGCGCTTTATCAGAAGCCAAAGCTGTTCATACTCAAACTACCAAAGCTACCACCACTCAGCCCCCAGTAGTCAGTTCTACTCCAGAATTCACTATTTGTATTGAACCAGGTTTAGACCAAATCGTGGCAGATGAATTGCGCTTGCGGCAAATGCTGGTACATCTACTGTCCAATGCCTTTAAATTTACAGAACACTCTGGTGAAATTGGTTTGCGGGTAAATCGCTGGGAAGGCTGGATTGCTTTTACAGTTTGGGATACAGGTATTGGCATTCCCGAACATCAACAACACTTAATCTTTCAAAAATTCCAACAATTGGAAAATCCCCTGACCCGCCAATTTGAAGGTACCGGTTTAGGGCTAGTCTTAACTAGAGCTTTGGCGCGCCTTCACGGAGGTGATGTCAGCTTCTTATCTCGTGAAGGTAAAGGCAGTCAATTTACATTACTGCTACCACCTAGCCCACCGACAACAAACTTCACCGAAACAGAACAGCTAACAGAAGAAGACCCCCAAAGTCCAAGTACTCCCACAAGAGAAGCCACAAACTCCGGTCGTCAGCGCGTCGTTGGCACTACCGCCCATCATCCCATTAGCTCACAACGGTTAGTCTTGGTAGTTGAGGCAGTAGCCCGATATATTGAAGACGTTACCGAACAGCTCAAAGGTTTAGGTTATCGGGTGGTAATTGCCCGCTCAGGAACAGAAGCTGTAGAAAAAGCTCGGCGTTTACAACCAAAAGCCATCTTTTTGAACCCCTTATTACCCTTACTTTCGGGTTGGGATGTGCTGACTTTACTAAAATCTGATGATGCTACTCGCCACATTCCCGTAGTGGTGACAGCAACGGGAGCCGAAAAAGACCAAGCATTTGCTAACCGAGCCGATGGTTTTTTGAACTTGCCGGTTGAGCATCAGTCTTTGGTACCACTTGTGGAAAAGTTATGTGCTACGCCAGCAATTTTGCCCTCAGGATTAGATAATCCGGAAATCATCCCCATTAAAACTCCGCTACGAATTCTCCGGTTGGTTGATCACAATTTAGAATCCATTAACCCCCACCCTTCACTGCGGGAGCATCGGGTGATAGAAGTAGATGACCTAGACCAAGCAGAACTTTTGGCACGGGTTTGGCAGTTCGACGTGATTTTGCTGGATATAGAAACTTCTGTAGCCCAAACTTACTTACAACAGTTAACTCAGCATCCCATCTTGGCCGAGCTGCCCCTAGTAACTTGTGATGTTGAAACCACCCTGGCAGCCTCCCAGATTCCTGGTTTATCTGTATTTCCTTATTTAACACCATTTACTCAAGACAACCACAACCGTACCGATAAAACAGATCCCTTATTATCCGTGCTGCAAATTGCCTCTGGTGTCTCCTGTCCACCCAGCATCTTAGTAGTAGATTTAACGATGCTGCGTGACATACCACAAATCAAGGGCAAACAGTCCAGGGGTCAGCGCCTAGCCAAAAATTCCGGTGACACGACAGAAAGGGGATCTGAGTGGTTTCAAGCTTTAATTCAGTACTTACAAACGGCTGGATTGAAAGCAGCAATGGGCCACTGTTGGGCAGAAGTGCTGCAACAAATTCGTCATCAAAGTGTTGACTTACTGTTAATTTGCTTAGGTGAGTCATCGATTCGGAAAGAGGCACTAACAGCGCTCAAAGCATTAGAGAATTTGCCTTGTGACTTACCACCTATTCTGGTCATTGATCAGCGCTTAAGTAGTCATCAAATCAATTCCCTGCCGGATATTTCCGCCGTAGCCAGTGTCCAGCAGCAAAAAATCAGGTCAAAGTCATTAGCGGCTGTGATGGGTGGTATGGTTGCCCAGATTTTGCCTCGTTCCATCTCAATGGAGGATTTATTGAGTCAAATTAATCAAGCTTTAGCGGTTAGTAGGCGTTAGTCATGGGGAAGAAAGTTTTCCTTCATCTTCCCATTACCCACTCCTCATGATATTTTGAGCTTTTCTTTTTTCATTTTCCTAAAAGAAATTCTAATCAACTGGTAATTACCTCTAGTGGCTAAATTTTCGTAACTATCTGGCGGTAAGTCCATGTTTACGAAAGTTTTCGGTTCAGCCAAGACTAGCAAAGAGGGATACTGTTCTTGCTGGGAACGCCGTTGCTGAATATGATCTAAAGATTCTTTAGTCAGTTTAAGGAAATTTATTTGCCGTTGGGTGTAGAATACTATACTCGGTTTTTTGAAGCCAACCATGAGTAATTCTTCATTTGGTTCTTGGACTTCTAACATCAGTGCAGACAGTTCTCGCAAAGGTAATTGGCGTTGCTGATCCATTAAAAACAAAGCAGGCATCAAGACAATGATCAAAAATGCCATAAACACTGCTAAATTCATCTTGATCAGTGAGTGCCAACGGCGACTAAGGATCAAAAATGCCATGATGATGGCACCAAATAGCCAAATAAAGCCGCCTAGTTCTGGTAAACCTGCATTTTTAATTAGTAAGGGGTAGTCGGGTGCTACTGAATTATCACCTAGTAAATAAAATATGTGAAACAGTGCTACTGAAAGTACAGTGGCAAATACAACGTTTATCCAAGCACTGACCTTGATAAAAGAGGATGCAGAGGTAATTTCTTGGTTGTTATCAGAGAAAAAATCGCTCCATAATAGCGCTACCAAAATAGCGGCGGCTGGCATTAACGGCAAAACGTAGCTGGGGAGTTTAGTAACAGCAATAGTAAAAAAGCCAAAAATAGTAACAAACCAGACACAGGCAAATAAACCCAATTGCTGAGAGCGTTCTTGAGATAGCCAGTGCGATCGCTGCCAAAATTTTAGTCTAGCCAGGGCTACAGGTAAATATATTGAGTACGGCGCAAAGCCTAGCAGTACTACTAAAAAGTAAAAATACCAAGGTGCAGAGTGATTATTAACTACTTCTGTGAACCGTTCTATATTGTGGTATCCAAAAAAAGCATTAATAAAATCCCACCCATTCCGCCAGGTAACTAACAAATACCAGGGGGCTGATAACCCGAAAATAATCAGCGTACCCATGAAGGGACGCATTTCCCAGAATACTTCTCTAAATTTGCCTACATAAAGTAGAAATGCCAGAATAATTAGCCCAGGTAGAACAATTCCTACAGGCCCTTTGCTCAAAATTGCGCCCGCAATGAGTACATAAAAAGCCAAATACCATTTATTAGGGAATATAGATCTAGTTTGAGGTGCTTGTCCCTGAGTACTAGAATTTTTGGCATATCCCAAATAAAAGCACAACAATGCCGATGCCATGCAGCCAGTCAGCATCATATCTGAGACACCCGTTCTGCCCCAGACAATCATTTCTGGATTAAGTGCCAGCATCGCTGCTGCTATGGCAGCTATGGCGTAGCGACGATGAGGACGTGAAACTTGTTCTAAGGCATCTTTTTGCGTGAAATACCAGTGTAAAGTGTAAAAAGTTAAACCAATTACGGCCCATGCTGCCATCGCCGACGGCAGACGTACTGCCCACTCATTCACCCCAAAAATTGAATAGGCGATCGCTTGACACCAATAAATTAAAGCGGGTTTATCAAACCGAGTTTCGCCATTGAAAAAAGGAGTGATCCAGTCACCTGTGATAAACATTTGCCGGGAGGCTTCAGCAAACAATGGCTCTGTTTCATCAACTAAGCCGACATTGCCCAAATTCCACCCGTAAGCAACCCAACTAACCACAACTAACACAGTCACAGTAAAAACTGGACTCTTCGCTAAATTGTTGAGCCACTCGTTAACAGTACGCGGAACACTCAATTTTATCCTCATAAGTTATTAGTCAATAGTCCACAATTAAACATAACTAGTCCATAGTCGTTAACTAGCTGTGTTTTGTTCTTAAAAGAAAAGGGAGTAAAGAGTAGGGAGTAGGGAGTAGGGAGTAGGGAGTAGGGAGATGAAGAAGTATTTTTGTTCTTGTACTCACTCCTCTTATGGATTTAGTACCAATAACCATTCTTGATTTTGCTGATTCCATTCAGGCAAGGAAGTTTCCCCCACTACATAGGGCCCCCAGTAGCGCCGGGAACCATCTTGTGCAAAGGCAATTATAATATCTCCTGGCTCTAACTTCAGATTCCCATTAGGTAGGGACAACTTCAACCCTTTTTCACTACCTTCTTGGGGATCAAAGTCCCAATGGGCTGGAACATCATTGTTTATTTGTTTATTATCAGCATTTTTTACCTGTGGTTGCCGAGCCAGTAAGGCTAAACGCACAGGTTGATTGGTGCGATTGCTCATGCGTAAGTTGCCCTGATTTTTGACATCAGCAACTGAGTTTTGCCGATCTGCCAAAATGTGAGTCTGGCTTAACCCCTCTGGAGGAGTTGGGGTGGCAGATGGATTGGTGATATTAGTAGAAGTACTTGTTTTATCAGAGACAGGTGATACTGGAGCTTCATCTAATTGTGATGTATCTGGATCGACTGACTCAAAAGAAACACTGATATCCCAGAATCCCACTAGTAAACCAAGCATCCCCAAAGCACAAACTGTGACAACAGCGTTACGATACACTGTAGATTTCATATTAATAATGGTTAGCAATAATATTTTGTTTAGCCTTGACCAAATACTAGCCTATTATCGGCAGAGGTAATTCCAGATATTGGCCTATTAAGTTGATATGCACTCTGAGAAAATCAAGTGATGCCATGTATCAGAAATGGCAGTCTTTTTATAAAATATTGGCATAAATAATTACATAGCTTTTTTACTAAACAAGAACGAAAAACCCAGCTTTTGCGTCAATTAATTCAGCATAAGCACAAAAATTACGTAAAATATGATGCACAAATAAGTAATCTATTTGTAGAGATACAAAAAGCAGCTTTTCAGAATCAGGTAGTGTGAGTCACCATGTGCTTTTTCATCAAGTATTAAACTGAACTCTTAGACATCTTTAAATTTATTAATAATTTACAATAATCTTAGCGTATTCTTCTATAAGTCTAAAAGCTTTATTTACATCGTCCTGTACTAAATTGCTCTTCTCTCCTTCACTTGGCTGCGGTTGGTGTAAAATATGTCATTACTGAAAATTTTAGCGAAAGTTCCGAACCTACGATGCAAAATACTCGTCTGACTAACTTGTTTGACGCCATCGCTAGGCGTTTGGGGCAATGGTTTTTAAATCCTTGGCGGCGCTTATCGTTACTGACTATTAGTTTTTTGTTTGGCTTTTTTCTGGGAACGGCGATTTCTACCATAGCTGGACAAAGAGGTACGTTAGACATTTTGATTGCGGGAATTTTAGTGGTATTTACAGAGGTTACTAGCAGAATATTCTATAGTCGCAGCTTTATGGCTAGGCAAGCACTTTGGGTAGAATCACTCAATTTACTAAAAGTGGGTTTTATTTACAGCATGTTTGTTGAAGCCTTTAAATTGGGTTCGTAATTATGAGTTGGTGTTTAGATGATGCAAATGCAACATGGCAGCAGCAAGCAAAGGCAGCGGCTTTAGCAGACACTTCAGTGGCTAAGGCTTTTGGTATCACACCCTCAAATGTGGATGAAATGATCCAAAAGCGATCGCACTTACTAAAATCTGTACTACCCAATTTTTACCAATTTTGCCAAATTAAATTCTCCGTGGCACCTGAGGCTATGTTGGGTATATTATGGGACTTGTGGCTACCACTAGGAATGAAAATTGCGTCGCAGCACCAAGAGTTGGGCCGTCCTTTTATCCAGGGAATCCTGGGAGGACAAGGAACAGGTAAAACCACCATGTGTCAGGTTTTGGACTTAATTCTCCAGGAATTGGGATACCGCACCTTGAGTTTATCTTTAGATGATTTATATAAAACTTATAGCGATCGCCTGGCTTTAACACAACAAGATCCTCGGTTAATTTGGCGCGGCCCACCGGGAACCCATGATATTGATTTAGGTTTACAAGTCCTAGATCAAATTCGTCAATGCCAAAGTCCTGTGAGTATTCCCCGCTTTGATAAATCTGCATATAACGGTGCAGGCGATCGCACTACACCAGAAATTGTCCACGATGTGGATATTGTATTATTTGAAGGTTGGTTTGTCGGAGTACAACCCATTAATCCCGATGTCTTTGATCATGCACCGCCACCCATCGTTACAGAAGAGGATCAGGCATTTGCTAGGGATCTAAATGAGCAGTTAAAAAATTATCTACCATTGTGGGAGCGATTAGACAGTTTAATGGTGCTATATCCCATCGACTATCGTTGTTCTCTGGAGTGGCGTCAACAGGCAGAACAACAAATGATCGCTGCCGGTAAGCCAGGTATGAGTAATGCACAAATAAAAGATTTTGTCAATTATTTTTGGCGATCGCTACACCCAGAATTATTTATTACGCCGTTAGTGAAATCTCCTTCAGCAGTCGATTTAGTGATTGAAATTCATCCTGATCGTAGTATTGGCGCAGTTTATTGATCCAATGGTATAAATTTAACGCGATCGCGCCCCTCTGATTTTGCTTGATACAATGCTTGATCAGCCATAGCAATCATTTCTTGTAAGTCAGAGCCAGGCTGAGGAATTGTTGTAGATACGCCAATACTGATGGTCACATAAGGACTAACTTGGGAAGTACCGTGAGGAATAGCCAATTTCCTGATGACAGAGCAAACGGTTTCAGCCAAGAGAATAGCCCCTTCGGTATCGGTTTTTGGTAAAATAATGGCAAACTCTTCGCCGCCATAACGAGAAACTAAATCGGCAGGACGTTTAAAAGTATTTTTAATAGTGTTGGCGACTTGTTGTAAACAGCGATCGCCTGCTTGATGACCATAGGTATCGTTGAAAAATTTAAAGAAATCAACATCGCATAGAATCAAAGAAATAGGCATTTGATCTCGTGCCATGCGTTGCCATTCTTGGGTGAAATACTCTTCAAATCGGCGGCGGTTAGCTACTTGAGTTAATCCATCGATAGTCACCAATCTCTGCAATTCTCGGTTAGCTGCTTCTAACTGTCGCTGAATTTGAGCTTGTTGAATCAAGCGTCTGACTCGTTGACGCAAAACAGGCCAGTGAATTGGTTTGGTGATAAAATCAATGGCACCTACGTCAAATGCCCGATCAACAGACTCTTGGTCATCTAGCCCTGTAATCATTAAGACTGGCGTGTACTGACTATATTCTAGAGACTGTAACAAAGTACAACATTCAAATCCATCCATATCAGGCATCATCGCGTCCAGTAGTACTATCTGGGGGTGCAATTTGTTACAGAGATTGATAGCCTCTTTTCCACTTTGAGCTTCTGCTATTTGATATCCTTCTCGTTCTAAGGCCAGTCGTAGCTGCATCCGGATAAATTGTTCATCGTCCACGATGAGAACTAAAGATTGGTCTTCTGGAAAAATTTTTTTCAATCTGCCTCCTGCTTCAGTTCTCGTTGCAAAGCGGTTTTGACTAACTCATACTCCTGATAAAGTTTTGAGAATACTTCTAAACTGCCTGTCAAATTGCTACTAAGTCCTTGTACTTCTAGTTGTTGACAGAGTTGTGCTAAAACTGTGGCTCCCACTGTACCGCTACTGGACTTAAGTTTGTGGGCTGCTTGCCATAAAGCTTGGGCATTTTGAGTAGTCACAGATGCCTTAATATCTTGTATCAACTGGGGAAGCTCTGTTAAATAACAATTAAGTAGTTCCGTAAGTGCTGCCTGATCTCCTGCCAACATATTGCGTAAGGATTGTAGAATTTGGGCATTAATGACAGTAAATTCCGAATTTATTCGCAGTCGGCATTTGCTGAGTGCCTGAACTAACTCTGCGATCTGGACTGGTTTGCTCATGTAGTCATCCATACCTGCTGCCAAACAGATTTCGCGATCGCCACGCATGGCATTGGCAGTCATGGCGATAATATAAGGACGAGAATTAATGTCCCATTGTTGACAGATAATCTTAGTTGTCTCCAGCCCATCCATTTCGGGCATTTGTATATCCATTAACACCACATCATAGGGCTGACGTTGCAATGCCTGGAGTATTTCTAGTCCATTAGTTGCGACATCGGCCTGATAACCAATTTTCTCTAGCATCAGCAGGGCAACTTTTTGATTGACGATAGTATCCTCTGCTAACAGAATACGTAACGGCAATCGTTGTGCTAGATGCCGATCAAGCACGGGAGTTTGGCGAACAGAAATACTAGCTTTAATCGGTTGATTACTTAAAACACAGGTGAAGACATTGTAGAGTTGAGACTGTTTAACTGGTTTGCTCAAAAATGTCACCAACAGGAGATCACTAAATTCACTGTAAGTTGCCGATTTTCCTAAAGAGGTGAGAATTACCAAGGGCAAATGCTGACAGCCAAATTGTTGGCGGATTTGCTGGGCTAGAGTTAAGCCATCCATATCGGGCATTTGCATATCCAGCACGGCAATATCGAACTGTCTTTCCTCACTGAGTACAGCTAAAGCTTCCTGTCCGGATTTAACTGCATGAGTTTGCATTTTCCAAGATGCTGCTTGTAAGCTGAGAATTTCTCTATTAGTGGCGTTGTCGTCCACAATCAATACCCGTTTGCCAATAAGCTGGGTGGGGAAAGTATAAAATTCATCAGGATCTGAATTGGCGACAACTTGAGTAGTAATAGTGAAATAAAAAGTGGAGCCTACTACAGCCGAATTAGCTGATAAATGCCATCCAGAACGGGGATTACCACCTACAGAACCTTGGCTTTCCACCCATAGACTACCGCCCATCATTTCACTTAAGCGTTTGCTAATTGCCAGTCCCAGTCCTGTACCCCCATAGCGGCGATTCATGGAGGCATCAGCTTGGGCAAAAGGCTGGAATAAGCGGGACATTTTTGCTGGTGGAATGCCAATGCCTGTGTCTTTGATGGTAAAGAGAATTTTGTAAATGTTTTTGGCTTTCTTGCTGGTTATTTGCCTGGCTTCCACAGAGAGGATCACTTCTCCCTGTTTGGTAAATTTAATGGCATTGTTGAGTAGATTCATCAATACTTGACGCAGACGAGTTAAATCGCCCACAATCTTTGCGGGAACTTGGGGCTTGATTAAATAAGCCAGTTCAATATTTTTTTGAGCGGCTTTCGGGGCAAAGAGGTCGATGACTTTTTCTATACAAGTTCTTAAATCAAAAGGTTTTGCTTCTAGTTCTAGTTTGCCTGATTCAATTTTAGAAAAATCGAGAATGTCATTAATAATCGTCAGTAGGGCCTCTCCACTACTGCGAATTGTCTCTACAAAGTCTTGTTGTGGGGCAGTCAATTCAGTATCTAGCAGTAATTCTGTCATGCCGATAACGGCGTTCATGGGTGTGCGAATTTCATGACTCATCATGGCTAAAAACTCGCTTTTGGCCCGATTTGCCGCTTCTGCTTGACGTTTTGCTTGCTCTAAAGCAAAGTTTTTTAAGGTAAGTTCTTCACGTTGTCTGGTTTCTTGCTCTAGTAATTGAGCCTGGGCTAAGGCAATGCCTAGTTGAGCGGTTACGGCCTCTAATAATTCAATTTCGTCTGGAGTCCATTGGCGAAAATCTCTACACTGATGTAAACAAATAGCGCCATTAGGTTCTCCTTGATAGGAGGTACGGACTGAAAGTATAGATTTGAGGTGAATTTCTGGGTATACCAGTTCAGCATCTGGGAGTAGAGGATCAATGGATACATTTACCGAAGCGATCGCTTGATCTTGAGCGATGATTTGCTGAAAATAAGGATTGCCAATAATGGGCATCTCGATATTCAACACCGAGGGATAATTCCAGACAACATACTCTGCTACTACAGGTAAGCGGGGAATCGGGTCACGAATATAAGAGTGAATCAAACAGCGATCTACTGCAAACGCTTTACCAATTTGGCTAGCAGCCGTCTCAAAAATGCCTTTAGTATCGAGACTTTCACGAATTTTCTGCGTGATTTGTCCTAGTAGCAACGCTCGATTAAATTGGCGTTTGAGTGCATCTTGTGCTTGTACGCGTTCAGTAATGTCAGTGTGAGATCCCACCATCCGCAGGGCATTTCCTTGTTCATCCCAAAGTGCTTGTCCCCGGTCAAGAATCCACTTGTAGTTACCGTCTTTACACAGTATTCGATGCTCACTAATGTAAAAGGATGTTTTTTTAGCTAAGTGATCTTTACGTACTTCCATCACCATTTGCCAGTCATCTGGATGAAGACGCTTTACCCATTCATCTAAATCATTAGCAATTTCGTTGTCTGCATATCCCAACATTTCCTTCCAGCGAGGAGAAAAGAAGACTTCGTTAGTTTTGATGTTCCAATCCCAAATGCCATCGTTATTTCCTTGCAATGCTAATTGCCAACGTTCCTCTTTTTCTCTGAGGGTGATTTCGGCTTGCTGGCGATGGCGTAGCTCCGCTTGCTGTTGGCTAATATCATTTTGCACTCCCACAAAGTGGGTTAACAGTCCGTTGTCGTCATGAATAGGTGAGATCCTCAATTCATTCCAAAAACCACTGCCATTTTTACGGTAGTTGCGGAGAATCACTTGGCAACTCTTGCCGTTTTTCACAGCTAACCGCAATTGATCTAGTGCTGATTGTTGGGTATCTTGACCTTGCAAAAATCGACAGTTATGCCCAATGACATCAGTGGTACTGTAACCTGTAATTTGCTCGAATGCAGGATTGACGTAAATAACCGGATTGTTAGGTAGTCGGGCATCGGCGATAATAATACCGTTACTGGTAGCAGCCAGCGCCCGTTCCCGCAATCTCAAGGTTTCTTCTACCAACTTCAGATCGGTAATATCAAACATGAATCCCCGGACAACCGCAGGAGATCCGACTTTTTGAGCCACATTCAGAATATTTCGCAGCCAAACAACCCGTCCATCGGCGGCTAACATGCGATATTCCCATTCGTGACTTTCACCTTTAACTACTACTTCCTGGCAAAAACTGCAAAACTTTGCTTTGTCTTGTGGGTGCAGGTGACTGAACCAAAAATTTTCCTGATACCAGTCATCAATGGGATATTCTAGTAATACTTCTGCTTGAGTCCCAACATAGGTAAATCGCCAAGTTTTCCAGTCTAATTCCCAGGGAATAACTTTGACGGTTTCTAATAATTGCCGCAGACGAATTTCACTGCCTCGCAGAGCAATTTCTATTTGTTTTTGCTCAATAATTCTGTGAGCTAATTCGTGATTTATTTTGGCTATTTGATAGCTGCTTAATTGAGTCGCCTGGATAAAGTAACTTAATAAAGTTAGGGTTCCAGCCAGTAATAATCCAGCAACCAATACAACTGTAGATAGAAGTGATTGCCCACTTGTTAATAAATCTGAAGTAGGATAAACCTGCACTTGCCAGTTGAGTCCGTACAAGTCAATGTATGCATTTTCCTGGAAGGTTAGTAAAGTGGGCAAATGGGAATCATCGCTGTAAATCAACTCCTCACCGTCAAATACCTGAATTTTGTACCCTGTTGGTAATTTGACAATTACATCTAGTAGGCGTTGGATTTGAAAAACTCCTAAGATAAATCCATCAAACTGCTGTTGTTTATGTAGAGGAACATATGCTAAAAAGCCTTTGCCACCTTGGACAAGATTAACTGTACGACTAAAAGTGATTTCACGGCGATCGCGTGCTGTTTCTAATGCTTGTTTACGCCGTGGTTCTTGGCTCAGATCGAAATTTTGGGCAGTTTCATTCCCTGTTAACGGGACAATCCAGCGTACCCGAAATGATGCATCCACCCATTCAATAGCCTGATAGCCGCCAAAGTCTTCCACTTGGGCGGCTGCATCTGCTTCCCATTCCAGACGAGGAGTACCGCCCCGCATTCGCCAGCGCTTTTCCATACGCTCTAATGCCAAAATGCGCGTCCTCAGTTCCGTCGTCAATTCAGTTTGCAGAGCGATGGCCTGTTGTTGTACCAGTTGTTGAATGTTGCTTTGCTCTTCAACTAGTAGTCTTTGCCATAATATAACCACAGCAATTGAGACGAAAATTCCCACTAACAGTGTCAACAACAATCGTTTGCTGAAACAATGCACAGATTTAAATTGAGCATATCTGTGCCGCACACCCACTTATTTGTCCTCCAACACTGATCGCACAGACTTTTACTTTAAATTTGTTAAAATCTGAATGGTAATGAGACAACTACTGGTTTTTAAATAGATAAGATTCTATCTTACGGTATTGAATATTTTATGTGAATAAATAATAATTATTCATAAAAATATTAAAATAAATTAATTTGCCTTCAAAATTAGCATTATTGCAAATTATTATTTAAACAAATTCATTTCTGAAGTTTAATATTAAGTTAATATGTTGTTAGTACCCAGCTAATTAATTATTTAAATGAAAAATAGAATAGTGACCTCAGTTTGCTATGAAAAATGCATGGTTTTTTCCGGCTTATAAGAGAGCAAATTTTGCGCCAATTGCCTCAGGAATCTCCTAGAAATAATTTACCTCAACTTTGCCTATTTTGAAACCTGTAGTTGGTAATCAAGATTATGAGATTGCTTCGGATGTCGCAATGGCAAAAACTCCACTTTTCACAATGGATCAGGTGTATTTAAAAATATAACCCTGAATTTACAGAGGTTTAGGAGACTCAAAAAAGTAACTTATTCTTGCAGTATGCCTCACCATCATCCGAATCATGGCAAGGTAAATAAATGTCTTTGCAGTTTAGGGAATAGCTCATAGTCTTTATGCACTCGCCAACTCCATGTCACAAATAGAACAACTTCCGACACCCAACCCCCTTTCTAATTTCTCCGTGTTATCCGTGTCTCTGTAGTATGCGCTGCGCGCACGCTTTATTCTAAAAAATACAGAGAAAAAATAATTTAAAATTTTATGATTGAACTTTTACAAAAAATTAGAGTAATTGATCCTGCAACTGGAACTGATCAAATAGCTGATGTCCTCATTGCTGATGGTAAAATCCAAGCTGTCGCCCCACAAATTTCCGATATCAGTGCTGAGACTCAAATTAAAGATTGTCAAGGATTAGTTTTAGGAACCGGATTAGTTGATTTGTATAGTCACTCCGGTGAACCAGGATTTGAAGAACGAGAAACTTTGTTATCTTTATTACAATCTGCGGCTGCGGGTGGCTTTACTAGAGTAAGTATCCTACCTGATACATCCCCAGCTATTGATCATCCTGCATTAATAGCAAAGTTGCAGAAGCAGCGAGATCACGAAAATACTAATACCCTCAGCCCCATACCTCATCTGCATATTTGGGGTGCAATTACATTAAATTTAGCTGGGAAGCAACTGACAGAATTAGCAGAGTTGTCTGCTGCGGGAGTTGTGGGGTTTACAGATGGTAAACCTTGGGAAAACTTAGGGTTAGTGCGGCGAGTGTTGGAATATCTCCAACCAATGGGCAAACCTGTAGCCTTTTGGCCAAGCGATCGCCTATTATCAGCCAATGGAGTCATGCGCGAAGGTGCAGAAGCATTGCGTCTCGGTTTACCCCCCGTACCAGCCAGTGCCGAAACCACTGCGATCGCCTCTTTGATAGAATTAGTCGCAGCCATAGGTACACCAGTACATATCATGCGAGTATCTACAGCCAGGAGTGTAGAACTTATCGCCTCAGCCAAAGCTACTGGTTTACCCATCACCGCCAGCACTACTTGGATGCATTTGTTACTAGATACCAAAGCCGTTAAAAGTTATCACACCAGCTTGCATTTAGAACCACCCTTGGGTAATGCTAGTGATGTAAGAGCGTTACGTACCGGGGTCAAACAGGGAATTATCGATGCGATCGCCATTGACCATGCACCCCACACCTACGAAGAAAAAGTCCAAGCCTTTGCCGAATCATTACCAGGGGCGATCGGTTTAGAATTAGCCTTACCATTACTCTGGCAAAACCTTGTAGAAACTGGTGAATTTACAGCCTTAGAATTATGGAGTGCTTTAAGTACTAATCCTGCCAAATGTTTAGGACAGAAACCAAGTACAATTACTCCCAATCAACCAGCAGAAATAACTTTATTTAACCCCCAAGAAACTTGGAAACTAGAAAAGAAAAACCTGCATACACTTTCTGTTAATACACCCTGGCTAGGACAACAACTAAAAGGACGTGTAGTACAAACTTGGTGTTAATTGCCAATAGATAAAAAGATGTGGGTAAGGCATAGCTTAAAAATGGGGTTATTTAGAATCAAAGTCCCCCTTTTTCTACGCCGAAGGCGCATCCCCGAAGGGGTTTAGGGGGATTTAGGGGGATATAAAACGTTTTGCTACCTACCAGATGACTTTTAAAACAACCTCTAATATTGCTGATGAATTAGTACAAATACGTGTTGTGAAACAACATATTTTATTAGGATTTAATTAACCTTAAAAACGACAGTTTACAGAGTTTGCTGTGGAATAAAATTATTTTATATATAGGGAAGTTAGACAATGACAATTCTCAACACTAGTAATTTATCTCTAGAAGATGTTCAGCGTCTGTTTGGCTTTCAAGAACAGTACAGTGAATCATTTTCTCCTCTGTTAGCCCTGGAACCTCTCACAGAAGTAGAACAACATGAACTTCTGCAAATTAGAGATGACTTTCGATGCTATCTTAAATCTAGCAAAGTTTCAGAAGGACAGGTAAAATTTCTTGTGCTTGCTCCCTTGCTCAGGTTAGCTGGATTTTACCGTTATCCTATCGAGATTCGCCTAGAAGAAGATATTGCTGATATTGAAATTGAAGATGAAGATATCACAATCAAAGGCAGGATGGATATCTTAGCTATTAGTAAAGCTAAACATACCAAATCTCAAGTATATTTTTGGATACTTTTAATTGAATCAAAAAATAGTCAAATTGATATATCAACTGGCTTACCTCAATTACTCACCTATGCTTATAAAAGTTTAAATAATCAAACATCAGTTTGGGGTTTAACGACTAATGGTAGAGCTTATCAGTTTGTTTATATTGAACAAGGTAATCCTCCTATTTATCACTTGATGCCATTACTAAATTTTATGGAACCTCCCCGTGCAATTGAATTATTACAAGTTTTAAAAACAATTTGTCAGATATAAATACTCGTTTCAATACTCAGTTAAATTTTCTACAAATACTTACTTATTTGATGAATGGGAAGCGACTAACGAAGAAGTATAAAAAGTGTTCTCTCAGTTTATCTTGGCTAATGTGAGGGTTTCTCGGTCAGTGCTGATTAGTCACCACATAAATTGCGCTCCGACCATTCTCTTGCCTTTTGGCTTAGCCCATTAAACGACGTGGGCTATTACTGTTAACGATGGTTCTGCCCCATCTTTCTATTCGTACCCATGAACTCTTGCTTGAAGGGATTATCGGTTCGGTTCCGATTTACCTCCTTTTATCCCCGCTTCAACTCTTTGATAACTAGTCTCTGGGCTGGGGGATATGCTGTCACCGTTGCACCTACGGGATAGGACTTGGCTTGTAATTGCCTCACCTATATGATTATGCAGTTATCAACGTAATTGGGATATTTTCCCTTTGCCTAGCAGCTAATCCTCCTATTTCCTTCTGTTAATGGTTTCTAGCCAACGAATCGCACTATATGTTACAGTTTACAAGTCTCGAAGCGAGAGAAGAGTACTAACTGTAAGTCACCCCATCCCCCCCCTAACATCCTAAGCTCATTATCAAAACTCTCCTCATTTCCGCCACAAATAGGGAGATGCCCTTTGGGAGCGAATTTGTTGAAGGTCAGTCGAGTGTATCTTTTCCAGTCCATTAGTCCCAGTCCCAGTCCCAGCATTGGTCCCCATCTCATGGGGTTCCGCATAAATTTATTTCTCCAGCCGGCGGGCTCACCTAATAAGTCTCTCCAGCCGACGCGCTCGCCGAACCTGCACCAAATTTCATAATCAAAATTTGCCTTGGAATTCCCACGCAGACTTTTCCAGATACGTTTTTGTACACTAAACCCAAAATGACCATTGCTATATTTTACCCATAATTGGTCAATAGTGCGTAAGTCAGTGCAGGGAAATTGTTTGATTGAATCGGGATCAAGTCGGTCTTCTTTTTCTCTACCAGCAGCTTTTAACATCACTTGCAGAGTTTCTTGATCTGCTTCTTTCCACTCTCCAGCTTTGAGTAAATCGCGTAATCGGCTATAGTCTACAGCTTTGCCTTTCTCTGTTGGTGGAGTGGGTTTTTGAGGCGGCTCGTGTTTTAGTAGCGGATGCGGAATTTTTTGTTCTGGCTGTATCTGATGCAGTTTTTGAGATCTCGCTTCTCTGACAGATGTAATCTCTTTCTCTATCTCCTTTACATCCTCATTCTTAAGTCCTAAAATATCTTGCTGATAATCCTTCAGTATCTTCAAAGTGTTCTCATCCAGAGGATATTTTTGTTTAACTGCTTGAGTCAAAGCTTGTTTGTAAAGTTCCAGGTTCGCCAACCGCCCACGAAAAGGTTCTAGAACTTCGTTTTCTATTTCCTCGGCTTGTTCATCTGTGAGTCCAAATGTTTTGCGTTTTGGCTTTAAGACTAAGTAGGCAAATTCACTAAGTTCACCATTTTGGGCATATTGTTCAACAGACTTGCGATACTCTGCTTCTGAATTCCTTGGTGCATTGGCTATGATAATATTAAAGCCTTCCTTATCCAGAATGATATCTGGAGTCATCTTCGGCTTTACTGCTTGAACTTTTTCCTTAGCGTAAGCGTGCAATCCCTGGATATAAATATTGCCATCACCACTTTTGTCTGCTGCTCCTGTCTCAATTCCCTCAACTAAATACTGAGTGTAAAGCGAAAGATTTGAACCCTCTTGTTCAAACGAAGTTTGAGTTGCACTTGAAGAAGTGAGAACAACCCGTCCCTCAGCACCTAGCTGCTTTTTGATATCGACACCCACACTTTTTGTTCGCCAACCTTGAGCATAAGCACCACTGTAGCAAGCATCCAAAATCAATACTTGCCGTCTAGCATAGCAATTGTTTGATTGTCCTTGGATAAAATTTGCGTCTACAGCAGTAGCTTCAAAGTCGTCTTTAGCTGTGTTCCGAGTTGTTAAATAGAGATAACCATCATCGTTAGTAATACCATGACCCGAGAAAAAGAATAATACTAAGTCGTCTTTTGCAGCTTCTCTAAACAGTTTGTAAATTGCCTTTCGCATTTCAGTCGCATTGGGGTTTAGCAGTCGTTCAACCTGCTCAAAACCTCCCAGGCTTGGGTTTTGCAAAATTCGTTGCATAGCTTCTACATCATTGAGAGCCGATGATAGGGGAGGAATCCCTTCACCGTACTCACTGACTCCAATCAGTAGTGCTATCTTAGCCATTACCGCCACCCATTGCTGCTAATAACTCTTTTGCCACTCTTTCGCTTTCTAGTAGCTCTTGTCGGCTTTTAGCCTCTATGTTGACTTCTTTATCTCCAAGCTTGACATTGATTTTTATGGGCTTATCTTGCAGGCGATCGCCCAAAAAGCTTAAAAACCCTTTAACATTCTTCATGCTCACTTCAGCCGTCAGCACTCCGATTAAAGTTGCAAACCCTTTACTTCCCGCTTCTGGGTTCAAATCTTCGACGCGATCTGCCTTTTCCACTTCATCCAAATTCCGGAGTTCCCGCAGCAGTTTGTTAGCTAGTTTTTGCCGTCTCTCATCATCTAACTCTGGGTCATCAATGGCAAAGGTAAATTGAATTGTGGGTTCATCTATCATCTTCATCTCCAAAGTCCCGTTATCTACACAGCAGTTGACTACACTATCAGACTCTATGATTTCGTATTAAAAAAAGAGCGCCTACGAAACTATAAGTAAATAAGAAAAATTTTTTTATTCTACTCAAATAAAAATATTCAATTATTTATTGTAGAACTATTAATAATATATAGAGTTTCCCCTTATGGGATATTTTTAAATTATTAGCGGCACAAGGAGAAACAAAATATATTGGATAATACCATATTTTTGAAATTTTTTGGCATTAAAAATAATTTACATTAAGCGTAATTTAATACTTCTGCCATTTGCTGCACATTAACCAAACTATTTGCACACAAAATCCCCGAAGCCGCCACAGCAGGTACTCCAATTCCCGGCATAGTGCTATCACCCACACGATACAAACCTTTAATTGGCGATCGCGTGCTGGGAAACATCCCCTTACCAGCAGCTATAGCAGGCCCATAAGTTCCCTGATATCTTCTTAAATAATGAGCATGAGTTAAAGGTGTGCCAATAAGTTCTAATTCCACACGTTCACGAATATTTGGAATCACTTTTTCTAAAGCACCATATAAAGATTGAGCTTTCTGTTTTTTCTTTTCTTCATACTCATCATTTCGTTCCCAGCCAGCAAAAGATTCCAAAGTATAAGCATGAACCACATGATGTCCCTCTGGTGCTAAACTTTTATCCCAAACACTGGGAATAGAAATCATGCAAGTATTACCTGGTACAGTGATATCTTGGCTTGAATCATGAACTACCACATGATGACCGGTTAAATTCTCTAACCCATTCGCCCGGATACCTAAATGTAAATGCATAAAACTTGCCACGGCTGGCGTATCCAATGCCGCTTGTCGGTAAGATGCAGGTAAATCTTCAGGGCGTAACAAATGATTGTAAGTATCCCAAATGGTTGCATTGGAAATTACTACAGGTGCTTGGAGAACTTCACCATTTTGCAACCGTACTCCCACAGCTTGACCCGATTCCACCAAAATTTGCTCGACATGACACCCCAGGCGTAACTGACCCCCCCAGCGTTCTAAACCCCGCACCAAGGCTTTCACCAACGCCCCACTACCCCCCACAGGATACTCAACCCCAGCACGGGAGCGTTCGCCCAACATAAAAGCCACCTCCGGGGCAATTGTGCCGTGTGCTTTTAAGCCAGAGAGTAAAAAGCATTCTAGGTCAATGAGTCGCCGTACCCAAGAATCTTGCACTGTGCTATCCATAATATTGCCAACAGATGCTTGAACAATGGGCAAATAAGGCAGCATTTTTAGTAAAGATGGCAAGTAACGTTTTATTAACACCAAAATCACCTGCCAATCTGACCTCAAAGCCAACGTAGGAATACCCTTCATCGCCTCATATAGCCCTAACAAGCGTTCGGCAAATTGCTGAAATTCTCTAGCACCTTGGGGCGTAATTTTTTGCAACTCATGACGATATTTTTCAACATTGCCATAAACGGCAAAAGTCGCTTCCGGAAAGTGGTAAAGTCCCAATGGATCATAGGGTATAACTTGAAGAGATTCACCTAAAACTTCAAGAACTTGTTTTACAGGATTCAAGCTTTGCTCTTGGGTCAGACCACAATAGAAAGAGGGGCCAGAATCAAATTCAAAACCCCTACGTCTAAAACTATGGGCTGCACCGCCAGGAATTGCATGGCTTTCACACACAATTACCCGCTTACCATAACGCGCCAGTAAACCAGCTGCACATAACCCGCCAATACCGCTACCGATAACGATGACATCACTTTGAGAGTCCTGAGTTGTGAGTGCTGAATTCATATTTACCTGACCAATGACCAATGATTAATGACTAACGACTAATGAAGGAACCACTAATTGAACTCAAAGGCATTTTTAAGTCCTTTGGTAGCAATAAAGTTTTAGATAATGTAGACTTGACAATTTATCGGGGAGAAGCAGTAGGGATTATTGGGCCTTCCGGGACAGGGAAATCAACAGTTTTACGCATTATTGCCGGGTTAATGACACCTGATGCTGGAGAAATTTATGTCCAGGGAGTACGGCGAAACGGGTTAATCGAGGATGGTGCTGATCCCATTGACATTGGCATGGTATTTCAGCAAGCGGCATTATTTGATTCGTTGACAGTAGATGAGAACGTAGGTTTTTTACTTTATCAACATTCAAAAATACCGCGATCGCGGATTCGGCAAATAGTCAAAGAAAAACTAGATATGGTAGGTTTGCCAGGAATCAGTCATCTTTACCCGGCGGAACTATCTGGGGGAATGCGAAAACGCGTGAGTTTTGCCCGTGCGATTATCTCGAACCCCGAAAACCTTTCAGAAGGCCCAGAAGTTTTACTATACGATGAACCAACAGCTGGACTTGACCCCATTGCCTCAACAGTGATAGAAGATCTAATCCGGCAATTACAACTTACACAGGGAGTCTGTAGCACTTATGCGATAGTTACGCATCAAGACAGCACCATTCGCCGCACCACTGATAGACTAATTTTTCTTTATCAAGGTAAAGTGCAGTGGCAAGGTACAGTGAGTGACATCGATAGCACAGAGAATCCTTTAATTAGACAATTTGTCAGCGGCAGTGTCAAAGGCCCAATTCAGGTGGCTGGCTAGGTGGGAAAAAAATATGCGAGATATCATCACAAACCGCTTCGCGTCTAAGCGGACATTAAGAGAAGGCTCAGTAGGGTTATTATTTCTACTGGGAATAGGGGCATTTGTCGTGATTGTCTTGTGGTTGAATAGATTTACAGCTACTAGCAATTCATATAAATTTATTGCTGAATTTGCCAACGCCGGTGGTATGCAAAGAGGCGCACCAGTTCGTTACCGTGGCGTGAAAGTCGGCAATATTTCTCGAGTTCAACCAGGGCCAAACACTGTCCAAGTAGAAATTGAAATTGCCTCAGCTGATTTAATTATTCCCCGTGATGTGGTAATTGAAGCGAATCAGAGCGGCTTAATTAGTGAAAGCATCATCGATATTGTACCTAGAAGGTCTTTACCTACTGGGGTGACTATTGCTAAACCATTAGATAGAAATTGTGATCCAAGCCTGATAGTTTGTCAGGGTTCGCGGTTAAGCGGTCAAATTGGCATTAGTGTTGATGAATTGATTCGCAGCTCCACTAATTTAGCCACTACATACAATGACCCCCAATTTTATCAAAGACTGAATCGACTTTTAGAAAGCTCAACAGAAGCCGCTACTGGCGTAGCCGAACTCAGTCAAGATATTCGCGGTTTGAGTCAAAGCTTTCAACAACAGCTAGGCACATTTGCATCCACAGCTAATTCAGTCCAAAGAGCAACCAATGCACTCACTACATCTACAACTAGAACAGTAGATCAATTAGGTGTAACCGCAGGTGAATTTAGTAGTACGGCAACTCAAGCTAATCGTCTGCTGAATAACCTGGATGATTTGGTCACAACCAATCGTTCTACGCTGGTTGGCGCTTTGAATAATATTACCGAAACGAGTAATCAATTACGTGTGACAGTTAGTAGCCTATCGCCTGCTGTGAATCAGTTAACCCAAGGCGAACTACTCAATAATTTAGAATCACTTTCGGCTAATGCAGCACAAGCCTCAGCTAATTTACGTGATGCGTCCAACACCTTAAATGATCCTCAGAATTTATTATTAGTACAACAAACCTTAGATTCAGCCAGGGTGACGTTTGAAAATACCCAAAAAATTACATCTGATTTAGATGAATTGACTGGTGATCCTGCTTTCCGGCAAAATCTACGGCAGTTAGTCAATGGTTTAAGCGGCTTGGTGTCTTCTACAGAACAAATGCAAGAACAAGTGAAAGTTGCTGCTACTTTAGATTCGGTAAAAGCTGAAATTAGCACACCTGTTGTTAAAAGCCCTACTGTTAAAAAAGCTCCAGTTAGCAAATCACCAGTTAACAAACCCGACATTTCAATTTCTCTCCCCACCCCAAAGCAACAGGCGCTAAATATTAATCCCTTACCTGCTGCTGTAGAACTTGCTGAACCCAACCCTCAACCAACCCCCAGTCTAGCAATTACAGAATCACCCCAAGAAAAGTTATTAAAGCAACTACGACAGTATGGAGAAGAGCGGAAATTGGATGAATGAGGGGGATGAGGGCGATGGAGTTAAGTTTTCCCTCCCTACTCCCCACTCCCTACTCCCCACTCCCTATTTCTAATTCCAATCCTGTTCTTCCTTTTTGCCGCGACTTTTATAAATTCCTCCCTTATCATGCATTTTGCGAGTTTTTTCCAAAAGTTCAGCTTCAGTTAAACCCCACTGCTGTAAGACTTTATCTAAATCTTTTTGAATGTCTCTGGCTCCAGGAAAGCCTTGATAACGAATCCGTAGCCTAGCCAATTCGGCTAAATTGTAGTCCGTTGGCTCTTGAGCGAGTAAAATATCAATAGAGGGGCGATCGCGGTTGTAAAGTGGGTGTTGTTGATCTTTACTTCCGTGTAATTCAGACATAGTTTATACCTTTAGTCGGATTATTAATTCAACCAAAATCTAGAGTCCAGAGTCTTGCCTTCGCGCCATAATGAATGAAGACGGCAACCACACCTGATCCCATACGGCTCTCACCACTGCCATTACATGTTAAATAAAGATACATTATCTTTAAGAAAATACAAGAAAGTTTAAATGAGGGTGAATTGATTTATCTCACCCAAACTCCAAGCAGCAAGGGAGCAATAACCCGCTATGTTTGAACACTTCACTTCCGAAGCCATTAAAGTAATTATGCTAGCTCAGGAGGAAGCCCGTCGCCTGGGACACAATTTTGTAGGAACTGAACAAATTCTCCTGGGTTTGATTGGAGAAGGAACTGGGGTTGCTGCTAAAGTGCTGGCCGAATTGGGCGTTACTCTCAAAGAAGCACGTCGGGAAGTAGAAAGGATTATTGGTAGAGGTTCTGGTTTTGTACCACCAGAAATTCCTTTTACCCCCAAAGTAAAAAGCTTATTCGAGCAATCGTTTAGAGAAGCTAATAGTCTGGGACATAACTACATCAACACTGAACACTTACTCTTGGGATTGACCGAGGCCGGTGAAGGTGTCGCCGCCAAAGTGCTACAAAATCTAGGGGTTGACCTCAAGAGTGTTCGTACAGCAGTCATCCGTCGTTTAGGTGAAGGTGTATCTGCCTCTGTTTTCTCTGGTGGTGGCAGTGCCAAACGCACCCAAAACCTGAGTGTAGAAGAATATGGCAGAAATCTCACCAAAATGGCGCAAGAAGGTAAGCTTGACCCTGTAGTCGGTCGGGCCAAAGAAATTGAGCGTGCCATTCAAATTCTCGGTCGCCGGACGAAAAATAACCCAGTATTGATAGGTGAACCAGGAGTTGGTAAAACTGCGATCGCAGAGGGTCTAGCACAACGGATCGTCAATCAAGATGTGCCAGAAATTTTGCTAGATAGGCAAGTTATCAGCCTAGATATGGGTTCACTAGTTTCTGGAACTCGCTTTCGTGGAGACTTTGAAGAACGCCTGAAGAAAATTGTCGAAGAAGTCCGTTCTGCTGGCAATATCATTCTCGTAATTGACGAAGTTCATACCTTAGTTGGTGCTGGTGGTACAGAAGGCGGTTTGGATGCAGCCAATATCCTCAAACCTGCCTTAGCACGGGGAGAACTCCAGTGTATTGGTGCAACTACCCTGAATGAGTACCGTCAACACATTGAGCGTGATGCAGCCTTAGAGCGGCGTTTCCAATCGATTTTAATTGGCGAACCATCAGTAGAGGAAACCGTTGATATTCTCTACGGCTTGCGCGGTGCTTATGAGCAGCACCACAAAGTACACATTTCTGATGAAGCTGTTTTAGCAGCAGCCCAATTGTCAGATCGTTACATAAGCGATCGCTTTTTACCAGATAAAGCCATTGACTTAATTGATGAAGCTGGTTCCCGCGTCCGGCTACGCAACTCTCGCATTTCTGCCAATAAAGAACTCAAACAGCAATTAGTCGGTGTGACTAAAGCCAAAGAGGAAGCCGTCAGAATGCAGAATTTTGACAAAGCTGGAGAACTGCGCGACGAAGAAATCAAATTGGCAGCAGAATTGCACACCGATAAAGCTGTCTTACCTCCCGTTGTGGATGAGGAAGACATTGCTCAAATCGTCGCTTCTTGGACAGGCGTACCAGTCAACAAACTCACTGAATCTGAGTCAGAGTTGCTGTTGCACCTAGAAGACACACTCCACGAACGCTTAATTGGCCAAGAACAAGCAGTTACAGCCGTATCTCGCGCCATCCGTCGTGCCAGAGTGGGGTTAAAGAATCCCAATCGTCCAATTGCTAGTTTTATTTTCTCTGGGCCTACCGGAGTTGGTAAGACAGAATTAGCCAAATCCTTAGCATCGTACTTCTTCGGTGCTGAAGAAGCCATGATTCGCCTGGATATGTCCGAATACATGGAAGGACATACCGTATCCAAGCTCATTGGTTCACCTCCTGGTTACGTAGGATACGACGAAGGTGGACAACTTACCGAAGCCGTGCGGCGCAAACCATACTCAGTGCTGCTATTCGACGAAATCGAAAAAGCGCACCCCGATGTATTCAATATGCTGCTGCAACTCTTGGATGACGGTCATCTTACCGATGCCAAAGGTCGGAAAGTGGACTTCAAGAACACGCTAATTATTTTGACTTCCAACATTGGTTCTAAGGTAATTGAAAAAGGTGGCGGCGGCTTAGGCTTTGATTTCGATACTCAAGCCGATGCTAGTTACAACCGTATTCGTAACTTAGTTAATGAGGAACTGAAGGCTTACTTCCGTCCTGAATTTCTCAACCGCTTGGATGATATTATCGTCTTCACTCAACTTTCCAAGGATGAAGTCAAGCAAATTGCTGACATCTTGCTGCGTGAAGTTGCTAGCCGTTTGACTGAAAAAGGCATTATCCTCGAAGTTACAGACCGCTTTAAAGAGCGTGTAGTCGAAGAAGGCTATAACCCCAGCTACGGTGCTAGACCGTTACGTCGGGCAATTATGCGCTTGTTAGAAGATCCTCTGGCCGAAGCAATGTTATCTGGTGAAGTCCACGATGGAGTTACAGCCATTGTCGATGTTGATGATGACAATCAGGTGAGAATACAAGGATCAGAAAAACGTGAATTACTATTAGCTAATGCTAATTAACGTGCATAGTAACTCAGTTTTTTAGCGAGTAATTTACTAACGTAAAATTGACCCCTGGTAGAGATATCAGGGTATTTTTATTTAACCCCCCATTTTCAACCAACTAAAAACTTGATTAACAGTTAGCGTCAAGTCAATTTCTGGTAAAACAGGTAAACAATCTTCTCCTTGAAGTAGTTCCTAACTTTTCACGGTATCTGGAAAACCTCTCTCTAAATCTCTCTCCTGCGAGGAGAGAGACTTTGATTTCTCCCCATTCCCTCGTAGGGAAGGGGGCTGGGGGGTTAGGTTTTGCGTTGCCTTTTCCACATGACGTGAAAAGTCAGGAAGTAGTTCTGGTTGTTGTCCAGGTAAAAATACTAAAATACTCCAGTCATCAGGATCAAGAAACCATCCCAAATTGCTGCCATATTTTAAACAATGGAGAATATTACCAATAACAAAGATTTGTCCTCAGTTTAGCAGTAGATTGAACGAACATGCCCCTTTCCTAGTTGAAACCAGAAGGAGGCATATTCAAACAGCAGCAACAATCTTTTAATTATTGACTTTTTAACACCCCCGTTTCTTGCTGTATGGGCAAGACATCTAAAATATCGATTTGAGCGCAATATTTTAAATCTTCATGACCTTCAAGGCGTAATAACCTTTTACCGTGACTAGCTTGGTGGAATAATCCCAATAAGTCATTTTGCCACTGGGAGTAAAGAGCGATCGCACTAATTAACTCATCGTTACCAGCTAAATCATCTGGGGATAATTGAGACTTTTCTACAAGACTATAAGCGATCGCCCCGGCGCATACTGTATCTTCTAAAGAAAAACTTCCTTCCCAACCAGAACCGACAATCCACACTATCTCTGGTTGTTTTTCCCAGAGATAATGCACCACCGCCGCCCGGTTAATCAAAGCTGCGGCGATGACAGTTGGGGAGTGTTGTATCCGTTGTAAGGCGCGAGTCCCATTAGTGGTACTGATAAACAAACGTCGCCCCTGGACTACTTCCGGTGTGCAGTCGAGGGGAGAATTACCTAATTCAAAGCCAGTTACCTTAGCGCCGCCGCGTTCTCCAGCCCTCAGTCGTTTTTCTGATGGCCATTTTTCGCTGACTGCAATTAGTTGATCTAAGTCACTGAAAGCTTGCACAGCTTCGCCTCCAGATGCCAAGACAGTGGCTATTGTGCTAGTAGCTCGCAAAACATCAACTACGATCGCGCAGTCTGGAGTTTTGTCCGTGGGAGTCAATTCCGGAGTGTGGTATATGAATAGCTTCACGCGCTGGATACACCTGCTCTAAATACTGTTACCGAGATTACATTCTAATTGGTGTCATTCACCATAATCACAGTTAAAGTCAGAGTATTTCTTATCTTTAGGCAAGAGTATTCATTATCTTAGATGGGGGATTTGCAGCCAAGGAACACAAACAGCGGTAATCTGAAAACAGAATCAACCTGCTAAAACAGTCTTTTACGCAGTTTCAGCTTGGTAAATAGAGCCGGAATTTTTGCATCTCATCCGCTGATCCAACATCTAAAATCCGTGACAAAATCAATATGGCACCTTTACCCGACTATCGCCCTAAACAACTGTCTGTAGGCCCTTTGGAAGCAGAAATTTTAAATATTATCTGGGAATTGGGTTCAGCTACAGTCAAGGATGTACACGATCGCATTCTCTCTGACCCGAACCGAGAATTAGCTTATACTTCTGTCACCACAGTCATGCGCCGCCTGACAGATAAGGGTTGGTTAACCTGTAATAAACAAGGACGGGCATTTTATTGGCAACCCAAGTTAACAAAGCAGCAAGCACAGGTAATTAAGGCCCACGACCAGTTACAACGGTTTTTAGCCGTGGGCAACCCTGATGTGATTGCTGCCTTTGCTGATAGTCTAGATGAAGCCGCCAGCGAGCAATTAGAAGCGATCGCTAAACGCATTCAAGCCGCACGCCAAGCCAGGGAGGAACAACAATAATGCATCTGATGATGATTTTGACTGCTTTGACAGTTGCTTGGAGTTTAAGATGCTCTGGGAATCATCTCCAAAGTAACTGGGGTGTCCGGTGGCGGCGATCGCTATTTTTATTTCTCTTTCCGCCATTATTAATTTTTATGACGGCGATCGCTGTTTTATTTATGGGACCCCAAGGCAATATGGGTGGGGTACATACTGGCTGGTTAAGCTATGAATTTGCGTTAACTTGTCTAGCTTTTTTTGCTATTTTATGCATTAAATTGTCTTTCCAAGGTTGGCAATCTGTGGAATCTGCTCGTCAATCTCCTTTGGTGCATCTTGGAGGTAAACAAGTTAGATTACTGAACACAGACGCACCGTTTGCTGGTCAAATTGGCTTTTGGCATCCAGAACTAGTAGTTAGTCAAGGATTACTGCAAACCCTCTCCCCAGACCATGTAGATAGTGTCTTGGCACATGAACAAGGACACTATCATTACCGCGACACATTTTGGTTTTTCTGGCTGGGTTGGGTACGCGCTTGTACTAGTTGGTTGCCCAATACAGATGCTTTGTGGGAAGAATTATTAGCTTTGCGTGAATTACGTGCTGACAGTTACGCTGCGTCACAAGCAGACCCGCTTTTGTTAGCAGAGTCATTGCTAATGGTGGTGAGTAACAGCAGTGTATCATCAGAAATTTGCTGTGCAGCTTTAGGGTCTAGCGGAGGCGATACCTACGGTGGTAGGCTACGCTTAGAACAGAGAATAGAAGCTTTATTAGCACCACCAGAACCCACACCAGAAATCAACTGGCATTACTGGAATAGTTTTCTCCTGGCCTTTATACCACTAGTGAGTGTGATGTTTCATACATAAGCGGGAAAATTAGGTCACATCAAAACAAGAATCTGGCGCTACACACTCAGGTATCCAGTGATTCATGCCAAATCCTCTTGCTGATAGGAACTAATTTTGAGATTCATGAGGATGACTCGGTGAGTCAGGACGCTTTTCTAGTGGCGCTAGTTGTTCTTGTATCCGCTGCTGTTGTTGGAGATTAATTTTTAGAGGTGTATCTAAAGCAGAACGGCTTCTGTTGAGCAAAAGATGAATTTCTTTCTCAAATTCCTCTCTACCCTGTGTAAAAAAGTTTGGCTCTCTGGGGTTAATTGCACCGTTGATTACTGGCTGACTGGCTTTAGCAGCCAATGGTAAACTAACCCATAAAACTGCCATGACCAGAGTGATCGATTTAGCTATGGTTAGGCTGGAAAATTTCTGGTAAAAAATGCTTTTCATGCGACCATCTCATGCATGGGTTGTGAAAAATTACCACAAGAAGAGATTTATATTCTAGCTGCGATCGCACTTGATTAATCGGCAACCAAGCAAAAGTGCAAGTTAGATAATATAACTCTACGATTTAACTTTATATTTTTTAAACTCCCCAGGCTGGATTCGAACCAGCGACCAATCGATTAACAGTCGATCGCTCTACCACTGAGCTACTGAGGAACGCTCACAGTTTCTAATAGTAAACCCAACACATAGGATTTGGCAAGTACTTTACCAAACTTTTTTTCGTATATGCTAAATTTTTATAAAATTCCCACCAAAAACCATGCTAGATAATGGTTTAAGACTTTTGAACGAGAAAGTATACCACTCTAGTCCCTAGTCCCTAGCCCCTACTGTAATCCCATCCGCAATTCCGCTAATCGTTGCCGTGCTTTAGCGTCAATGGAGTTGGCTAAAAACCGACCTTTAGGTTGTTGGCGTTTTTGATATTTATGTCGCATCCGACAAACTGTGGTTTCGACCTCACCACACAGTTGTTGTGCCGATAACCATTCAGCCCCATAACCCTGTACCATCAACTGCTGTGCGCGGTCTGATGTTGCCACAATCACGCGAGCAATCAGAGATTGGGCTATTTGATAACGCAAAGATGCACAGGATTTTTCAATAAAAGTATCTGCTGTTTGCCCAAAATCAGTGTAATGAACTGATAAAAGTTCTGTAATTGTTTCTTGATTACTAGAGGCTTTATGATATTGAGCATCAAAAATTATTTGCGTATCATAACCTTGAAATGAGCTGTAACTAGTCATCGCTTCTACTAATTCCCAGCGGGCTGCCTCTAATCCTGCTTGATCACGGGTTTTTTTCAGGCAAGGCCAAGCGCCAATGATGTTGTAGCCGTCTACTAACAAAATGGCTCGGAGTAAGGAACGAGGCATGGTTTTTAATCACAGTTATCTAGAGTTAACAAAATCCATTCATAAGTTTTATAGTAATTGAAACACTGCTTGTAACACTATGTTACACAACAGCAAAAAATGCGAAATGCTAGCAAAATTGGAAGTGCAAAAGCTTTATCAAAAGGAAACGCGCCCGTTTAAGGCGCGCTGCAATTGTGATTAATTATTGATTAATTAACTGAAGAAAAAGAATTAGTAGAAATTGACTGTTTAAGAAGTTTCATCTTCTAGAGTCATTAGACGTTGTTTGAGACGCTGAGGTTCACCTCGATCTACCAAAAAGCCTTTTTCTAATAAAAAAGCACCATCACAGTAATTCAACTCATCTAGACGATGAGTTACCCATAGAGCTGTAATCCCACGACTTTTCACTAAGCGACGGACACCAGCCACTAAATCCATTTGGCTATCTGGATCGAGTAAAGCTGTGGGTTCATCTAACAATAAGATTTCACAACGCCGGGCGATCGCACCAGCGATGGCGACGCGCTGTTTTTGTCCTCCACTCAGTGCATAAATAGGGCGTAGTTGTAAAGCAGACAAATTTACTGCCCCCAGCGCCTCTTCTACCCTATCCCTCAGCGTAGCAGGCGGCAATTTTTCTTCCACCAGACCAAAAGCCACATCAGCACCAACTGTGGGCATGACTAATTGATGATCAGGGTTTTGAAAGACAAAGCCAACCGGATGTAAAACCCGAATTTCCCCGGACTGGGGAGCTAATAGCCCCGCCAGCAGTCGGAGTAATGTTGATTTACCACTGCCATTTGTACCCAAAAGCATCCAAAATTCACCCACAGGTACTTCCAGAGAGCAAGATTGGATAGCCGTCTCGCCATTAGGCCAACTGAAGCGTAAATCTTTAACTTCAATGCCTGCTTCCGCCATGTGTATACCTTAGTTATTCCCTTATTCAGCCGTTACGGCAAAAAAGCCTGGTGGTCTGCCGCTACTGGTGCTGGTACCATCTTTTTGAACAATTTGTACCCCAGAAATTTCACTAGCACGCACAGCAATTTTCTTTTCTGTCTTACCTTCACACTTCAGTTCCACAAGGTCAGGATTACCAGAGCGCATGGCTGCCAAAATTAGCTGATAAATCGCCTCAGCATCCTCTGCTGACTTACGTTGTACAGAGATAGGAAAGGCAGTGTTTCTGAGACTTAAGTCGATGGTAAACATTTAGGATTAATCAAAACATAACTGTAGGACTCATTTTAGCGTCAGGGCATGAGGAATTGGGGATTAGGGATGCGAGAAGAATTTTCCTAGTACTCAGTACCCAATGTCCTTTTGAAAAAAATTACTGGAAAAATTAGCAATTTACACTTATAATTATGAGAGTCAGTAAAAATTTGTAAACTAGATTGACAATCTGGTTAACTTTCTGCATAGAGATAGCTGTAAAAAGCCAGTCTGTCAGCAGATTTGTACTTATAAGATTTGGAGATTTGTTCTAATGACCATCGCAGTAGGACGCGCCCCCAGTACAAGAGGGTGGTTTGACGTACTAGACGACTGGTTAAAGCGCGATCGCTTCGTATTTGTAGGTTGGTCAGGGATATTATTATTCCCCTGCGCTTACTTAGCACTAGGCGGTTGGTTAACCGGTACAACATTTGTCACCTCGTGGTACACCCACGGATTAGCCTCATCCTACCTGGAAGGCTGTAACTTCTTGACAGTAGCAGTATCTAGCCCCGCAGACAGCATGGGACAYTCCCTGTTGTTACTCTGGGGACCAGAAGCTCAAGGAGACCTCACCCGTTGGTTCCAACTCGGTGGCTTATGGCCATTCGTCGCCCTACACGGAGCCTTTGCCTTAATCGGCTTCATGTTACGGCAATTTGAAATCGCGCGGTTAGTAGGTATTCGTCCCTACAACGCCCTAGCATTTTCAGCCCCCATCGCGGTATTCGTCAGCGTATTTCTGATGTACCCCTTGGGACAATCTTCCTGGTTCTTTGCCCCCAGCTTTGGAGTAGCAGCCATCTTCCGGTTCCTACTATTCCTACAAGGATTCCACAACTGGACACTCAACCCCTTCCACATGATGGGTGTAGCSGGAGTCCTGGGTGGAGCGCTATTGTGTGCCATTCACGGAGCCACAGTAGAAAACACCTTRTTTGAAGACGGCGAAGCATCCAACACCTTCCGCGCCTTCAACCCCACCCAAGCTGAAGAAACCTACTCAATGGTGACMGCAAACCGTTTCTGGTCACAGATTTTCGGGATTGCCTTCTCCAACAAACGTTGGTTACACTTCTTCATGCTGTTTGTGCCAGTCACAGGCTTGTGGATGGCTTCCATTGGGATTGTCGGTTTAGCACTCAACCTCCGGGCATATGACTTCGTATCCCAGGAATTGCGCGCGGCTGAAGACCCCGAATTTGAAACCTTCTATACCAAAAACATTTTGCTGAACGARGGTATCCGCGCTTGGATGGCTCCTCAAGATCAGCCTCACGAACAATTTGTATTCCCTGAGGAAGTT
>JAKOMP010000218.1 GCA_022241785.1 Cyanocohniella sp. LLY
AGAAACAAGAAACAAAACCACCCCAACCGCGCCCAATTACCAGTAGCGAAATTCCAGTTAGTCCGGCTAGAACAGAAGTTGTGCGGGAATCCCCACTACAGACTACGCCTCAGCCTCCTGTAGTTGCACCACAACAGCCCGTAGTTACTCCACCCGTACCCAAGGTTGAGAGTGTAGAAACTCCTCCAGTTCAACCGCAAACAGTTCAACCACAACCACAACCAACGACAACAGCCACCGAAAAGCCAGAGCCTACTAATGTGCCACGCCAGGAAGCTGTAGCCAAGTTAGAATCTTTACTAACTTCAGAATCATCACCATCAACAATTGCTGTTGCTCCCACTAATCAAGGTAACGAGAAATTGAGGGAGTCTTTAAGCGGCTTAAGAGATTCTAGAGCTACTCAAAGTAGTAATACTAATACAGTAGATAGTAATGCCGTCCCCAGACAAACTACAGCTACCGGTACTAACAATACACGAGTACCGCGATCGCCCATAGCGGCAGCACCTACAGTACCACAAACTCCTAATCCTGGCAGTAATTCCAGTGGTTCAGGTGATGGTCGTGCAGCTTGTACCCAGTGCCGTACCACCTATCCAGAGTATGCTAAACGACGAGGAATCGAAGGTAGAGTAGAAGTAGCTGTTGATACTGATGCCAAAGGTAATGTCACCAATGTCCGGATTGTTAACTCTAGTGGCAATACCCGATTAGATGAAGAAACAGTAAGACAAGCGCGTAATTGGAGATTAAAACCCTCAGAAGGTGGTAGACARGGAGTYTCMATAGCTACTGATTWTGCTATCCAAGGTTCCCAGCGACACCGCCAAGTCCAAGAAAGAAAAAAACAACAAGAAGCACAARCTCAACAAAGAAGTCGCCAGACAGCAGCACCTAGTTCCCCAACAACTAGCGAACCCAGAGTAAGAGCAAGGCGAGAACCTACACCAGCAGCGAATCCAGCTCCAGGTTCTACTCCTACAACGACAACACCAGTCAGAGAACCTCGTCAACCTGCACAAAACTCTGCTACAGGCTCATCATCGGGAACCAGGACAACTCCTACTTGTAGCGAACTGCAAACATAAACGTTTCAAACTGCAAACAAGGCAATTTTGAAACCACATTAACTGCAAATAAGAGGGGTCTCCAAACCACAATAATTGCAAATGAAACCACATTATTTGCAAACAAACCACAATAACTGCAAATGAAACCACATTAACTGCAAATAAGCCATAACCCTTATGCTAATTGAGTTACAGGCTTCATCGCCTCAA
>JAKOMP010000050.1 GCA_022241785.1 Cyanocohniella sp. LLY
GGGAGATTCAAGATTTGCTCTACAGGAAACTTCATCGTAAATACCTGAAAACTAACAATTTTATAATATAAATTATAATTTTGGTATTTTTACATAATGCTTAATATCTCTTAAATACTTGCCAAATCTAAATCGTAGGCATTATTGTCTTTAAATCATAGCCCTTATAATTCAGTTAATTTTCATAATCACCATAAAAGTAACCGAAGAACCACATATATTAAGTCACAGTTTCTAACTTATCTCATTAAAGCTTGAAAACCCGCTTGTACAAAATGCTGATCAAAAGTCAAAGATTGAGAGACTTTAGCTTGTTTCATAACTACAAACGAAATACAATCAACTAAACCCCATGCTTTATCTTGATGGGTTTTGTAAAGTGTAAATGCTTGTGCGAATAATTCTGGAGTCAGTCGCACAATTTCTACTTCGTCTGAGCCAAAAAAATGCTCGATAATTTCAATAGCCTCATTTTTGTAGTTACGAGCTAGTGCATTACCAATTTCTAAAAGAACCGCATCAGTTGTGATTAAGAGTTGATTTTCTAAGCTATCTGCTAATTCGGAGGCTCGTTGGTGATATTGGTCACGCTGATTAATTAATGCTACCACAAATAACGTATCAACAAAGATTTTATTTATCACCCTCATCCCCAGCTAGATAAGAATCAAGATTGCTAGAGAAATCTTCTGGAGCATTTATCTTGATTTGTTTCAATTTTGACATGAAACTCGGTTTTTTCGGTTGTTGTTTAGATTGGGTAAAATCTTTGATTAAAAGATACAGTTCATCTAGATATTCTTCGTCAAGGCTATCAATTTCAGCATGAATTTTGTCTTTTGCAGTCATTTCTGCCTTTCCTGTAAATACCATACTCATTGTAACTTTTAAGGATAACGGCAGAGCGATCGCATCTCCACAAAACCAAACCCACCAATCGCACTTTTGCAAACATAAACCCAGTCGCACCTCCACAAAACCCCCAAACGCGATATATTACTCCTCAATGATTATTGCCTCCTTCAATTCCTCCACCGTTGTCTTGAATATCTTCGCTACCTCATTCAATAAATCCTCATCCTGGATAGTTTGATAAAAACGCGCCAGATTACGCAGCGAAATACCCAAACCATACTCGTCATTAAACTCAGTTGTAATTACCAAATCTTGTAGGTAATTGGCTTTTGCTTCCTCCAATTCTCCTAATTCTTCTGATACTTTCCCAAGTTGATAGTAAGTGCTTGCACACTCATACTTAGCACCAAATTCGATAAAGATTTCCAGAGCTTGTAGATAATAATGCTGTGCCTGGTCGTATTCCCGCAATTCTTGGGCAACGCTTCCCAACTGATGGTAAGTCCCAGCAGACTCATAGCGAGCTTCCGAAGGAAGAGCTTCGCTAGCGCCAAATTCGATACATATTTCCAGGGCTTGTAGATAATAATGCCGTGCCTGGTCGTATTCCCGCAATTCTTGGGCAACTCTTCCCAACTGGTGGTAAGTCCCAGCACACTCATAGCGAGCTTCCGAAGGAAGAGCTTCGCTAGCGCCAAATTCGAGATATATTTCCAGAGCTTGTAGATAATAATGCCGTGCCTGGTCGTATTCCCGCAACTGTTGGGCAATCCTTCCCAACTGGTGGTAAGTCCCAGCACACTCATAGCGAGCTTCCGAAGGAAGAGCTTCGCTAGCGCCAAATTCGAGATATATTTCCAAGGCTTGTTGATAATAATCCCGTGCTTGGTGGAACTGTCGCATACCCAGCGAGACATTACCTAAATAAAACAAGGAATCAGCGACAGCACGATGATTTTTCTGCTTTTTAGCAATATCTAAAGCTTGTTGATGATAGCTATTTGCAGATTCAAACTGTCGTTGCTGCCGATAGCTTTTACCCAACTGATTGATAACTTCAATTTGTAAGGAATAATCAGGAAATTTCTGAATAATTTTTGAAGCTTTTTCTAAATATTCTCTGGCTTGGATTGGTTTGTGCTGACTTAAATATGCTTTGCCCAATTCATTTAAAATATTGCAGCAATTGCGAAGATTTTCTGGTCTGGGTTTTCCTCCAGTTGGGTTATATTCCATTAACAAGCGATGTAATAAATCGATGCGTTCTTGTTGTTCTGGTGTTGGTAAGCGTTCTATATCTATATCTGCATTCAGAGTGTTAGCAATTGCCTTATCTCTGGTCAATTCTGTAGTTTTAAAGCGAAATAAACCAGACTTCCAAGCCCAAAAATCAGGTGCAAATTTTGCTAACCGCGAAATCGCATAATCTGGCAAGATAAATAAAAGCGGATGGGGTACAGTTTGACGATAGGAATCGCGGACAAAGTTTAAATCCTGTAGAACTGGTGGATAATCGCCAAAGACACCAATCGATTTTTCTAAATTCCGAATTAATAAAACAAGTTTTTTATTTGCTTCTTTGGTAATGTTGGCTAATTGCTGCACCAATTCATCCCGCAGAAAACGCAAATTCTGATCAGGAAAATCTAAAACTACAAATTGGATTTCTTGACATTGAGAATCCTGTCGCAACCCAGCAACTAATAAATCTATATCGGGCGGAAAGTTAATTTCAATAAAACCTAATGTAAATTTTTCGGCAAAATCGACAAATGTCACCAATTCAGCAAATTCATCTTGATTATAAGCAATAAACTTCGCTATTTCAGCTTGAATTTCACTGTTGCTGTGCTGATTGGAGAGCTTGTTGGAAGAACTCATTTCGCTTCACCACCGGATTTGGATAATTCCATCGTTTATCGCCGTTATATTCCAACACGGAAGTATTAAATAACATTAATTGTCCAATTTCATCTTTACTGACATTTTTAGTTAAACAAACTTGAGCTAAATGAGCATAATGTTCTTCAGGAATAAATCGCTCAAAACTAAACTGTTGTTGTTTAACTGCGTATTCTATATCTTCGGACGTAATTTTTGCATGTTTTCGGGTACTCGCTGTTTGACATGCAGAACGCATCATTTGCATTAACTGACGTACATGTCCACCACTGGCTTTTGCTAATTCTAATAATTCCTCACGGCTGTGGAAAATTGCCTCAATATCAACCCGCTTTTCAATTACACTTGCCATTGCATCTAAGCCCGTCTGATTATAATTTAAATCACATTTATGTCGCTCAAACTCATAGATATTAATCATCGGCACAATATGAGGATTACCATCAAATTGATTCAGGGGATTCTTCGGTGAGCAAAGAATTGAAATCGGTACTGTATAAATGATTGTACAATTTAATTCCTGCATCTGCGCCGCATAATCAAAGAATAAATGTTCTGCGACTACAGGCGGAACTCGATCCAAATTATCAAAGATAATTAGTAAACCTTTGCATTCAGGAAATTTTTGGCGTAATTTTGTGTAAGCGTCGCTTAATAACAGATTAGTATCAGATTTGAGGCGAGATAAATCTTTTTCTAGAGTTTGCCGAATAGTTGTCTTTTGCTTGTCTGAGCCTTTAATTTGCGCCAACAATTTGACCATGAGTTTGGCGAGAAATGGCGCTGTAGGGCTGAGAGTTGCTTCTGCTTCCAGGTTGACTGATTTTTCAACACTTTGCTCAGTTTCTTGAGTAATGTCTTTAAACCATGTTTCAAAACTTTTTAATAGCTTTTCATTAAAAGTCAAACCTAATTTCCGTAATTCAAATTCAACTTGTTTAATGACAATTAAATATAAATCTGTATACCGTGCATCATTAATATCTGTCTCTTCATTTGCTTCCAAATAAATCACCCGATAATTGTTTTCCCAAAGACTTTGAATTTTTTTTAACTCGGTACTTTTACCACAACCGCGATGTCCGGTAAATAAAATTGTTGTAAAATCACCTGCGTCTTGAAAGTCCAAAATTGTGCTGACATTATCAATAGCCGAAGTTTTCCGCACCACCGACAGATCCACATAATACCTTTCCATTTCTGCTGGTTCCAGTGGCTCAACATTACAAGCCAAAAAAGCCGCTTTAAGAGTATTAGCACGTTGAAAACTTGACTGAGACATTCTCTTGGGAAGATAGAAATCACCAACTTCTAAATTTTAAGCGATCGCCTATCAAATTTAGCAGCCAACGTTGGCTGCTATTACGAATTACATAAGCCTGACTAATACATCAACTTTTTTTGATGAATTTTTATGTACAGTGCCATTAGAGTGATTGACATATCAATTTTTTTTGAAATGATATAAACATAACTTTTTCACATCACCCCAAAAAGTCAATGACAGTTCGTGTAGGCATCAATGGATTCGGTCGCATTGGACGGTTAGCCTTGCGCGCTGCGTGGGGTTGGCCAGAATTAGAGTTTGTTCACATCAACGAAATCAAAGGTGGGGCTGTCACAGCTGCACACTTATTAAAGTTTGATTCTGTTCATGGACGTTGGACGCCAGAAGTAGAAGCCCAAGGCGATCGCGTTTTAATTGACGGCACACCTCTGAGCTTTAGTGAATATAGTAAACCGGGTGAAGTGCCTTGGGAAGAATTTGGTGTTGATATAGTACTAGAATGTTCCGGTAAATTCCGTACCCCCGCCACCCTCGATCCTTATTTCAAAAGAGGGGTACAAAAGGTAATTGTGGCCGCCCCTGTGAAGGAAGAAGCCTTAAATATTGTCATGGGGGTAAATGACCATCTTTACGACCCCAAAAAACATAATTTGCTAACTTCGGCTTCATGTACCACCAACTGTTTAGCCCCTGTAGTCAAGGTTATTCATGAAGGGTTGGGTATTAAACATGGAATCATTACCACCATCCATGACAACACCAATACTCAAACTATTGTTGATGCACCTCATAAAGATTTACGTCGGGCGCGGGCTACCAGCTTATCTTTAATTCCCACCACCACCGGTTCCGCCACAGCCATCGGTTTAATTTATCCCGAACTCAACGGCAAACTTAACGGTATAGCTGTCAGAGTACCATTACTCAACGCTTCTTTAACAGACTGTGTGTTTGAAGTTGTACGTCCGACGACAGTAGAAGAAATCAATAGTTTATTAAAAGCCGCTTCAGAACAAGCACCCCTCAAAGGCATCTTAGGTTACGAAGAACGTCCATTAGTCTCCATCGATTACAAAGATGATCCACGTTCTTCCATCATTGATGCCCTCTCCACAATGGTGGTAAACGAAACCCAAGTCAAAATTCTCGCCTGGTACGACAACGAATGGGGCTACGCCAACCGCATGGTTGAACTCGCCCAAAAAGTTGCTTTAAGTCTTTAGTCATTGGTCATTAGGCGGTTTGTTCTCTCCACTCCCCACTCCCCACTCCCCAATTTTTCATGACTTCTACAGCTTCTAAAGGCAATCTGAAAAACTATATCCTCGTGACCCTAGCCTACTGGGGTTTCACCATTACCGATGGTGCTTTGCGAATGCTGGTACTGCTGTATTTCGACAGTATTGGCTACACACCATTACAAATCGCTTCTTTATTTCTGTTCTATGAAATATTTGGCGTTGTTACTAACTTTTTAGGTGGTTGGATTGGTTCGCAATTTGGATTAAAAATCACTCTTTATGCTGGTATCGGGCTACAAGTTTTCTCGATGGTGATGCTGTCAGGGCTGAATCCAGATTGGGCTGAATGGATGGCTGTTGGTTATGTGATGGTGGCACAGGCATTTTCTGGGGTTGCCAAAGATTTAACTAAAATGAGTTCTAAAAGTGCCATTCGGTTGGTTGTACCCCAAGAAGCCCAATCATCTTTATTTAAATGGGTGGCAGTATTAACCGGTTCTAAGAATGCCCTCAAAGGAGTTGGCTTCTTTGTCGGTAGTGTTCTCTTAACTTCTGTTGGGTTTAACAATGCCCTATGGATTATGGCCGGGGGACTGTTTTTGATTCTGTTCACTGGGTTCATGTTGCCCAGAGGCATGGGTAAAATCAAAACGAAAGTCAAGTTTAGCCAACTCTTTTCTAAAAGCAGAGAAATTAATATTCTCTCAGCAGCCAGATTCTTTCTCTTTGGTTCACGAGATGTTTGGTTTGTGGTGGGATTACCAGTTTTCTTACGCGGGACTTTAGGTTGGTCGTTTTATGAAGTTGGTGGTTTTTTAGCTTGTTGGGTCATTGGCTATGGCATTATTCAATTTATTGCACCAGTACTGATTCAGCGATTTGGTTCTGGTAATGGTGAACCACCTAAATCAAAAACTATTCAATTTTGGACATTTACCCTAACAGTTGTGCCAGCTGCGATCGCCATAGCATTACAATTAGGCGTACCTGGTAATATAGCAATTGTCGGCGGTCTAACTTTATTTGGTCTAGTATTTGCCTTCAACTCAGCCGTTCATTCCTACCTAGTCTTAGCCTTCACCGACGACGATAAAGTAGCACTCAACGTTGGTTTTTACTACATGGCTAACTCCGGTGGTAGATTAGCAGGCACAGTCTTATCAGGATTAGTCTTCCAATACTTTGACTTAGTCGGTTGTTTGTGGACATCCACATTCCTAGTCTTAGCAGCCGGACTCATTACTACCAAATTACCAGATCCTCAACCAAGTAAAGCGATCGCTTGGAAATCCGAAGGTGGCGAATAGGGAAGCTAGAGGCTAGACGCTAGGGTAGTTAAATAGTCGCGCAAAATTAATTATACATTTGTCATTGCGAGGCACGAAGCAATCCCAGAGGTTTGGGTTGCTCGCAATTATATAAATGTTTTTGCATAGGTACTTATAATTTTCTCCCGTCCCCCACTCCCCACTCCCTACTCCCCACCCAGCTACCAATCAAAGGTGATATCGATGAATACAAAAGCTAATGCAGCCCCAGTGCAGGCTGGGAGTAATCTCAGCTTTTTTGAAAAATACCTCACCGTTTGGGTGTTTTTGTGCATCTTGGCGGGAATTGCACTAGGGAGACTATTTCCTGGCGTAGCGGTGGCGCTGGATGCAATGAGTATTTATCAAGTGTCAATTCCCATTGCGGTATGCCTGTTTTTCATGATGTACCCCATCATGGTAAAAATTGACTTTACCCAAGCTGTGAATGCTGTCCGCGCCCCCAAACCTGTAATTCTCACCTTAGTCGTTAACTGGTTAATTAAACCATTCACAATGGTGGCATTTGCTCAGTTTTTCTTAGGTTGGTTATTTCGTCCATTAATTACAGGTACAGAATTAATTCGTGGTAACGAAGTAGAAATAGCAAATTCCTACATTGCTGGGACAATTTTATTAGGAATCGCACCTTGTACGGCAATGGTCTTGATGTGGGGATATCTTTCTTACGCTAATCAAGGACACACCTTGGTGATGGTGGCAGTTAATTCGCTGTTGATGTTGTTTTTGTATGCACCTTTGGGTAGATGGTTACTAGCAGCCAATGATTTAATAGTGCCGTGGCAAACCATAGTTTTATCAGTGATAATTTATGTTGGTTTGCCATTAGCAGCAGGAATGTACAGCCGTTACTGGATTTTCAAACACAAAGGTAGAGAGTGGTTTGAAAGGCGGTTTTTAAAGTATCTCACTCCAGTTTCGATTATTGCCCTGCTCATTACTTTGGTCTTGTTATTTGCGTTTAAAGGTGAAGTTATTGTTGATAATCCCTTCCACATTTTGCTAATTGCTGTACCACTTTTTATTCAAACTAACTTCATTTTCTTAATTAGTTATGTGGCAGCTTTAAAATTGAATATATCTTATGAAGATGCCGCCCCCGCAGCATTAATTGGAGCCAGCAATCACTTTGAAGTTGCCATTGCTACGGCTGTGATGTTGTTTGGCTTAAATTCAGGTGCAGCACTGGCTACAGTGGTAGGTGTTTTAATTGAAGTACCAGTAATGTTAATGCTGGTTAAAGTTTGTAAGCGCACAGCAAATTGGTTTCCACGGGAACCGCAAAAAGCTACATTGCCAGATCCACGCTGTATTAATAGTTTGTAAGATAAAGGAGCCGAAATTATGGCAGTTTTAAAAACTCATGTGGCTTTGAATGTCAATAATATTGACAAGTCCGTAGCCTTTTATCGCGCAATGTTTGATGTGGAACCTGTCAAATATAAAGCGGACTACGCTAAGTTTGATATTTCTCATCCTGCGTTAAACCTCACTCTCAACCTAGCAAGTAATGTCCAGTCTGGTGGTGCATTGTCTCATTTGGGTGTACAAGTAGAAAGTACTCAAGAAGTGCAATCTGCCATACAACGGTTTACAAAGGCAGGGCTAGCATTGTTCACTGAAGACAATACGGACTGTTGTTATGCTGTGCAAGACAAGGTGTGGGTAACAGACCCAGATGGCAACCGTTGGGAAGTTTTTGTAGTAAAAGTTGCGGATACAAGACCAAGCCAGAATTTGAAAAAATCCTGTTGTGCTTAACAATGATTTGGAGGGGCTGCGCCACACAAGCTATCAGCCCTCCCTACTCCCTAACAAAAATTAGCAACAAACCACTACTGCAAGCGTTACATTTGTAAGAAATCTATGTTGCTCCATCAACTTGGGGCATAGTGTTCTTATGAATACTTCTGCTTCTATGCAAGGTAGCTCGTCTCCCTTCGATTTTTTGAGTTTTGATTTTACAGCACCTCAACCCACACAAGATGCTGATTTACTCAAGCAGCTAGCATTCATCCCTGGGTTGAAAGAAATGATCATGTTGCGACAGGTTCACGCCTTAGAACATGCTACGGTTTGGGTTCTGAGTGAATCCAACAACGCCCGTACCTCCAAAAATCAACCCATCAAGGTTCAAGTAGATAACGAATTACTAGGTGGTTTGTCTACAGAAAAAGGATTTTACCTTTATGGAGAAGTGAATATTAGTGATTTGCGACGTGCGGTCATACTAGGCTTAAATCGGTTGATTAATGGTGAATGGGATTTGGCTGTACATCCCCGTTGTGGCACAAATGTATCAGTGGCTATGCTGTTGACAGCTGGGTTAGCTGTGGGTGTAAATTTGTTGCTACCATTCCGACCAGTAGAGCAATTGATAGGTTTGGGATTAGCTGCTACCACAGCCGCGGAAATCGCACCAGATTTAGGTTTTATGGCGCAGCGATACCTGACAACTGCCATTCCGTTTAACCTGGCAATTGAAAATATTACATTGACTCGTGACGTTTGGGGACGACAAGGGCATTTTGTCAAGGTAAGCTGGCAAGAGTAAATATTATCAAGAGTAATTGCATGAGAAAGCTTTATTTTTTAGTTCCAGGCACAGATGGTAAATTTGCTTGTGGGGGTCTTTGGGCAGAGTTAAAAACAGTTCATCTAGCTAGGCAGATTTGTAGTGCTGAGGTTGTCACTTACCGTCAAAGGGAAACAGGTAAACTGTTTATCAATGATTTGCTTGCGGAAAAAAATTTAGATGATGTAATTTTTGTGCTTAGCTGGGGCTTTGATGTAGCTAAACTCGCTAAAAAGCTTAAGCAATACAACGTCGTTTACCATGCCCATAGTGCAGGTTACAACTTCCAGCTACCTGCTAGTGTTCCCATTATCACTGTTAGCCGCAACACAATGGGATATTGGGGGCAAAAGTCTCTTAATTCTCTGATTTATTATTTGCCTAATCAAATTAGTAACGAATTTCAAAATTTACATCTTCAGCGAGATATTGATGTTTTAGTCCAAGCTCGCAAATCTTCTGAATATTTACTGCAAGAATTGATTCCTGCTTTGCAACAAAAATGTGCTGTCAAATTAGTAGATTCTTATGTAGAGGATTTGCCTGGTTTATTTAATCAAGCCAAAGTTTACCTTTATGACTCTAGTGAATATTGGGCACAACAGCGCGTGAGTGAAGGTTTTGGTCTACAACCAATGGAAGCTCTTGCTTGTGGTTGTCAGGTATTTTCTAGTATTAATGGTGGTTTGTCCGATTACTTAGATCCAGGATTTAATTGTCATAAAATTGCCTGTTATTCTCAAGAGTATGATGTTCAACGTATTCTAAATGTGCTGAAATGTTCAGAAAATACTACTTTACCAGAAAACTTTTTTGCCGAGTATCGAACTGAAAATATTATCAAGCGGTTCCAAGTAATTCTGGATGAATTAAATACCTTTTTTGATCATAAAAAGGACTTTCCTCCTAATATTAAAGATTTGACAGCAATTCGGGTGACAAAATTACGTTTGCAGAACATATCCAAAAAAATAAAACAAAAACTTTTCTAGGAAGTATAATAGAGAATTGGCTATACTCTGGAGACTTTGTTTATTAAAATAAGCAAAAATACCTAGGAAAATGTTATGTAATCCGGTAATCTTGCCTTAATCAAAAAGTTGCTATCTATCTGATTTAATGTAAAATGTATAGTAGTTATCATTGTGCAGTAAATTCCCAAATTCAATTTAATTGATTAGGTTTACTTATGATTAACAATTACATAAAATTGATATTTTTATTAATTGGTACTTTAAAACACATTTAGGTAGAAAAAATTTTTTAAAGCATCAAGTTGTTGCCAACCTAATTAATCTAGCTGCCCCAATTATTAGATGCCATAAGTTATATTGAATTGTCCCTGCCAACTCACTGTTACCAAAACTGTAACCACTTAATATTTGTGTGGTTGTAAATGCAATAGTAAGCAAGTGAAACATGATTTAGCTAACGTCAATTTTGCGATACAGCTAAATATATTTGGTAAGAGAGGTGGCAGAATGAATAGGCAGAAATTGAGTGGTGTGAAAAACGATTTTCTGCAAAGACGTTACGGTGTGAGTCTAGGAAGACGCTATGTTTTGGCAGCTGCTAGTGTTGTTCTTTTTGGTGTATTAGGGTGTTCCCCGGTCAATAGTAGTGCCAATACCCTGACAGAATCTGGATTAGCTCAATCAGTAACTCCATTGCCTAAAAAAAAACTAATTTCTGATACAAAATTAGTGAATGCTAATAACAAATTTGGCTTCAAACTTTTTTCGGAAATTTTAAACCAGCCTAGTAGAAACAACAACATTTTTGTTTCACCTTCAAGTGTAGCGATCGCCTTGGCTATGACCTACAATGGTGCGAGTGGTTCCACTCAACAAGCAATGGCTAAAGCGCTGGAATTACAGGGCATGAGTCTACCAGAAATTAACTCTGCTTACGCCACATTAAGAGAATTACTGGAAAATCCTGATCCAAATGTGCAACTAACTATTGCTAACTCGCTATGGGCAAATGAAGATGCTACCTTGCAGCCAGATTTTATCAAACGCACTCAAGATGTCTACAACGCTAAGATAACAAATTTAGACTTTCAAGATGCGACATCTCTCAATACTATTAATAATTGGGTGCAAGAGAATACTCGCGGCAAAATCAACAAAATAGTCGAACAAATTGAACCAGATCAGGTGTTGTTTTTGATTAATGCCATATATTTTAAAGGGCAATGGACTAATCAGTTTGATAAGTCCCAAACTGCCGAACAGCCCTTTTACACCTCATCTGGCATACAGAAACAACACCCGATGATGTCGCAAACCGGGGAATATCGCTACTATGAAAATGATAAATTTCAGGCGGTGAGTTTACCTTATGGAGAGGATGGTAAAGTCAGTTTTTACATCTTCTTGCCTAAACAGGAATCTAACCTCAATACCTTTTATCAAAACTTGAATTTTGAGAATTGGGAAAAATGGATGACTCAGTTCCAAAATCGAGATGGATTTATTCGCGTACCCCGATTCAAAACCGACTATGATGTCACACTCAACGATGCACTAACAGCTTTAGGGATGGCAGAAGCTTTTAGTAATCAAGCTAATTTTTCTGACATGGGTACAAATCTCAAAATTAGCCAGGTTAAGCATAAAACATTTTTGGAAGTCAATGAAGAAGGTACAGAAGCCGCAGCCTCTACATCAGTGGGAATGGTACCTACGGCTTTTAGAGAAAAACCCGAACCTTTCCGCATGATTGTTGACCGTCCCTTTTTCTGTGTTATTCGTGATCATCAGACAGGGAGCATTTTGTTTATGGGTGCAATTACAGATCCACAATGAGGGGAATTTGTAATTCGTAATTAACCTGAGTTCGGAATAATTCTGAAACCCGATTCTGTCGTGCTTCTGGCTGAATACTTACGATATGCCGCCGCGAGTGAAACAAAGTGGAACGACGCGAACACAGGGGTTTTGGGATTGCTTCCCTGCGGTCGCAATGACAATTTTTCTCCTGGATATGATATTTAGTTCTTAACCCGAACTGACGTTAATTGATAGGGAAGATTAAAGTTTTTTGTTTTTTGACTTTTGACTTTTGACTTCCCGGCAGGGGTTAGGGTAAGGTTGGTTCGGAAATACTTAAGGGATTGTTGACTTCGGGTGGCGATGATTTTTCTGATGCGGTTGTCTCTTCAGTTTCGCCATTTAACCCATTCGGGCGTAGGGCAGTTAAAGCAGTCTTAATAATCACAGCCGTAGGTACTGCTACAATTACCCCTAAAAGTCCCCCAATTCTCGCTCCTGTAAGCACAGAAATCAGAATCCAAACTGGGTTTAATCCAGTAAAACTACCTAAAATCCGTGGTGCAATCAAGTTTTCTAAAATTTGTTGGACGATGACTGCGGCAATTAAAACTCTAATTCCCATACCGAAATCTTGCAGTGCTACTAAGGAAGTCGTCAGGGCGATACCTACAGAACCACCAAAGGGTACAAGGGCCATGATGCCGATAGTTAAGCCAAATAACAAACCAAACGGCACCTTCAGCCACAAAAACGTTGGAATTAAGGCTGATGCCATACAGGTAGATAAAATCAGTTGGGTGATAAAAAAGTTTTGAAAGCTGAGGCGGACTGTTTGAGAAAAAGGTTTACGAAATCTGGTGGGTAGCCATTCCACTAAGCTTTGCCAAAGTTCACCACCGTGCTGCAAAAGATAAAAAGTCAAAACCATCGTTAACAGAAAATCTAGCAGGCTAGTGAAAGTCACCACGGCGAGATTGAGAACTTGTCCGGCGATCGCTTGTAGTTGTCCCTTGACGCGATCGTTAATTTGCACTACAAGAGCATCAAGGTTAATTGGTAAGTTCAGGGTTTCGGCTTTCTCATTTAACATCATTAATTGAGAACGGCCAGAGTCGATTAACTCTGGTAATCGAGCCACCAATTGTTGGGCTTGAGTCAGGGCTAGGGGAAACAAAGTCACGCCCAAAGCCAATAGCACCGATAAGGCTAACAAAAAAACTAAAATAGCAACTTGTTCTCGCCTAGCACCTTGACGCTCCATCCAACTCACAGGATAGTTAAGCAGAAATGCTAGAACTGAAGCTCCCACTAAAATAACTATCAGAGAGTGGAAATAATGGAAAATTGCCGAAATTGCCCAACCATTGAGAACTAAAAGTGGGGCGAATAAGGCGATCGCCCCAATTCGCGCTATGGGTGTAAGTGTCTGCCACCAGTTGAGTAGCTTGCGTGTCTGCATCTTTAGCCGATTGCGGGATAGAACTGAATAAAAACTTAAACTTTCTCTACAGCCTATTATCTCTAACTACATCACAGTATTTCATCCCTCTAGTTTAGGATTTAGACTCACCCTCATGGACAATCTTGAACCTATCGACGATTCCCAGTACACTCAAGACGCGGCTACTTCCAAAAAACAATTGTTGTTGTATTTAATTCCAGTAATTGGTTTTTTTCCATCCTTGTGGACTCTCTATCGCCGTCAAGGAACACGGGAACAACTGGCTGTAAGCCGTCTGTCTATTACTTTGGCATTTACTTGGCTGTTGGGGTATTTCCTGTTGGCAACAGGGGCAGCAACTTCAGAATTTTTTACATTGCGTATCTTAATCCTCAATAGCTTTCTGACATCTGGTTACTTTTTGGTTAGTGTCTGGTTAATTATTCGACTCATTCAAGGTAAATCTCACCGTGTATCAGGTTTCAGTCAACTTGCTGAACGGGTATTGGGCAAGTATTTGTCTTAATTTATGTCAGCCAAAAAAATGTATTTACGAGTATTTTTACTTAAATTTCACCAAATTACAAATAATCTTCTATTCAGATCTGGTCAAACCGACTTATTGTTGTCATACTGCAATAAATCATTTCCGGATTTGCTTCAAAGCTAGGAGAAATCCTGCTATAAGTGTTGTGGTTAACACCACAGTGAAAAAGTTGGCACAGTTAATTAAGAGTTAACTTTTATAGGTTAATTTTTTTGCATATTAATTAGTCAGAAAATTTACCGAGTTTGATTCAGTAAGTGTGAGGAAGTCTGTGACCAGTCAAAGAACTTCGGCGGAAGAAAACCAGTCAACAAAAGCCCTTAAATTGAAGAAAAGGGCCCGTAATCCTCAATCTGGACGTTGGCTATTGTTCTGGGTAGGAATGGGTGGTATAGCAATGGTGTCAGCAACGGCGGGGGCACTGTTGGCAGTTTCTTTGACCAGTACGCCGTTGCAGCAAGCACAGTTAAGTCCCCAGGATGAGGCAGTTTTTGATGGCGATCGCATCTCTGGAGGTGGGTTGCGATTTTCAGAATTAACTCGTCCTGTCAATCTTTTAGTCATGGGAATGAGTGTACTCCCATCCGATATTCAAAATGCTCCCCCGGAATTGCAGAATTTGGGCTATGAGCCACAGGTAAACTCTTTTGAAGGGCTATCTGATGTCATGCTGTTGATCAAGTTTGATCCAGCCAACAAAAAAGTAGCCATGCTCTCTATTCCTAGAGATACGCGGACAGAAGTAACTGGCTATGGCGTGAAAAAGCTGAACCATGCCAATATTGATGGCGGGCCAGCTTTAACTGCCAAAAGTGTGAGTAATCTCTTGGGTGGTGTCGGAATTGATCGTTATATCCGCATTAACGTTCTCGGAGTTGGTAAGCTGATTGATGCCTTGGGTGGGGTGACAGTCACTGTACCCAAAGACTTGAAATATCAAGATGATTCCCAGCGCTTGTATATTAATTTAAAGGCAGGTAAACAGCATCTTGACGGTGATAAAGCTTTGCAACTATTGCGCTTTCGCCAGGATGAACTAGGAGACATTGGTCGGGTGCAACGGCAACAAATGGTTATCCGTGCTTTGATGGATCAGACCTTGAACCCGGTCACAGTAGCTCAATTACCCAAAGTTCTCAATGTAGTTAAGGAAAATATTGATACTAACTTAACAGTTGAAGAATTAGTTGCGTTAGTGGGTTTTGGTGTGCGAACCAATCGTTCCAATATGCACATGTTTATGTTACCAGGTCGCTTTAGCCAAAAGGAGGAATATATTGCTAGCTATTGGCTACCCAGTAAAACTGGTATTGCTAGAATGATGTCGCAACATTTTGGTTTGGAATTAACTCGTGAACTCCGAGAAATTAATACCCGTTCTTTACGAGTCTATATTCAAGACAGCACAGGGAGCGATCGCTCTGACCTCAGACCTTTAATCAGAAGTTTAAACGAATTTGGCTATCGAAATGTCCAAATCTCTACACCTTGGCATGAACCTTTAGAGGTAACTAATATTATCGCCCAGCAAGGTGATAGTGATAACGCCGATGTAGTTCGTAATATTTTAGGATTTGGCGAAGTGCGCGTGGAAAGCACTGGTGTTCTTGATTCTGATATCACTATCCAGATAGGTAAGGACTGGTTACAGCAACAACAAAATTCTGTCTTTGAGCCAACTTACTGATGAAAAACAGAAAGGCGTGAGATTTTTCCCACGCCTTGATATTAGATTTGATGTCATGGTTTACCAACTGTGGGCTGTGCCTCGTTTATAAGGTTTCCCCGTAAATGGTTGTACCCCAATTATGGGATAGGCATCATCGGTAGGGCCGAAAATCCGTATTACTGCTTCAGAAATATATTGGGTGATCCTATCAAGCATTCTGGAAATAGCCATATCTAGGACTCCTATTTTTGAGTGGAGTGATTGTTAATTTATCTACTCTAGTGCTGATATTCGCGCTTGGGATTAATTCGCAATATATCGAAAATATTTGCAATCAAGTGTCAAGTATCTTTGCAATACTTTAGTTGAATTGAAGTATAACTTTTATCTTCACATCTAAATTATAACAAAATAATAGCTGTTGATCCTGGAGCTAATAATACTTTGATATTTATTTTTCTCTCCCCAGCAAGAGTTTTTTGTCCTCTAATATTATTAAAATTAACTATTAATATATATTAAGTAATTTACTTTCTTAGGATTAAAATCTGTTTTTTGGGCTGTATAACCTCATTAACAGACTTTGCTGGTTTTATAGTTGACATTACTTATGGTAAATCCTACCATAATAAAAAGAAGCATTCTTGTAAGGAAGCTCTTGCATGACAACTTTTCCAGACTTGGACAGCACAGAGAAACAAGAACTTAACCTGTGTGCAGCTGATTACAGCCTGCTCACTGACCTTTACCAGCTGACAATGGCAGCTTGTTATACAGGTGAAGGTGTGGAACAACGACGGGCCAGCTTTGAATTATTTGTGAGAAAGTTGCCAGAGAATTTTGGCTATTTAATAGCTATGGGGCTGGCGCAGGTACTGGAATATTTACAAAATTTTCGTTTTAGTTCCTCTCAGATACAAGCTTTACAGGCTACGGGAATTTTTACTCATGCAAAGGAAAGCTTTTGGTCATTGTTAGCTGAGGGATGTTTCACGGGCGATGTTTGGGCAGTACCGGAAGGAACAGCCGTATTTGCCCATGAACCATTGTTACGGGTAGAAGCACCGCTGTGGCAAGCACAATTGGTGGAAACTTATTTACTCAATACGATTAACTATCAAACTTTAATTGCCACCAGGGCCGCACGTCTGCGGGATATTGCGGGGGAAGAAGCACAACTTTTGGAATTTGGCACTAGGCGGGCATTTAGTCCCCAAGCATCTTTATGGGCGGCGCGGGCTGCTTTGGCTGGGGGTTTAGATTCCACATCCAATGTGTTAGCGGCGTTACAACTGGGTGAACAGCCAAGTGGTACGATGGCTCACGCTTTAGTTATGGCACTGTCAGCAATGGCAGGTAGTGAAGAGCAGGCTTTTAGTGCTTTTCATCGCTATTTTCCGGGTGCGCCATTGTTAATTGATACTTACGATACCATCGCGGCTGCCCAGCAGTTAGCGGCAAAGGTCAAGGCTGGAGAAATGGAATTAACTGGTGTGAGGTTAGATTCTGGGGACTTAGTTACTTTATCAAAACAAGTGCGATCGCTCCTACCTGGTGTGTCGATTTTTGCTAGTGGCGATTTAGATGAGTGGGAAATTGCCAGACTCAAGGCCGCGGGTGCCCAAATTAATGGTTATGGGTTGGGAACACGATTAGTTACAGGTGCGCCTGTCAATGGAGTCTATAAACTCGTGGAAATTGATGGTATCCCGGTGATGAAAAAGTCTAGTGGTAAGGCGACTTATCCCGGATGCAAGCAAATTGTACGACCGCTTGTGGGAGGCAAGGTATCAAAGGACACTTTGGCGTTAGTGAATGAAGGTAATATCTCAGGTGAGCCTTTGTTGCAGTTAGTGGTGAAGGCGGGTGAACAGGTGCAACCAACTGCAAGTTTACAGGAAATTCGCCAACGAACTGCGGCGGCTGTGGCTAGTTTGCCTGATGAGGTACGGCGTTTGCAGAATCCTGGGATGATGTCGGTGGAGATTTCGCCTGGGTTGCAGAGGTTGACGGAAGAGACGGAGGAACGTATCGCTAAAGCGAAAGCTTCGCTAACGCGTAGCGTGCGCGCAGCGCATACCGCAGAGGCGCAGAGAACACAGAGGTAAATTATGAGAATTGCTTTATTTGGGACTAGTGCTGATCCACCAACTGCTGGACATCAAAAGATTCTTAGGTGGTTATCTGAGTGTTATGATTGGGTGGCTGTTTGGGCGGCTGATAATCCGTTTAAGTCGCATCAAACGCCTTTGGCACATCGGGCAACTATGCTGCGATTGTTGATTACGGATATCGATGCTTCGACTACGCTCAACAACCATACGCCACGGCAGAATATTGCTTTAGAACAGGATTTAAGTAGCTTCAGAACACTGGAAACGGTGGAAAAGGCTAAATCTCGTTGGGGTGAGGAGACTGAGTTTACTTTGGTGATTGGTTCCGATTTGTTGAATCAATTGCCGCGCTGGTATCGTGTTGCAGATTTGTTACAGCAGGTGCAGCTGTTAATTGTGCCACGACCGGGATATGCCATAAATGAGTCTAGTTTGCAAGCGGTGCAAAATCTGGGAGGAAAAATTGCGATCGCTAGCTTAACAGGTATAGACGTGTCCTCCACAGCATATCGTGAACATGGAGATACTGAAGCTCTTACTCCCCCCATTGTCGCTTATATTCATCAAGAGCATTTGTACAAATGCCAGGACGCAACCACAAAAAGATACCAACTCCGCTAAATCAACAACCTTGTTTTGACTCCGTTCAACAACCTTTGGCCGATTTCAAGGTTGGTGTTGATAATGTAATTTTTTCTGTAGATACTGCTCAAAATCGGCTGCTAGTGCTTTTAGTCATGCGACAGCAAGAACCGTTTGTCAATTCTTGGAGTCTTCCCGGTACCTTGGTACGTCAAGGGGAGTCTTTAGAAGATGCTGCCTATCGCATTATGGCGGAGAAAATCAGGGTTAATAATCTTTATTTAGAGCAGTTATATACCTTCGGGGGCCCTCATCGTGATCCACGGGAAGCTACTGATAGTTATGGTGTGCGTTATCTATCAGTTAGTTATTTTGCTCTGGTGAGGTTTGAAGAAGCAGAATTAATTGCTGATAAAGTCGCTGGGATTGCTTGGTATCCAGTCAAGCAAGTGCCCCAATTAGCCTTTGATCATAATGAAGTTTTGGCTTATGGACACAGGCGTTTACGAAATAAATTGGAATATAGCCCAGTGGCGTTTGATGTTTTGCCGGCTATGTTTACGTTGAATGATTTGTATCAGTTATACACCACAATTTTAGGGGATAATTTTGCTGATTATTCTAACTTTCGGGCCCGGTTACTCAAATTAGGGTTTTTATCTGATACCGGAATTAAAGTATCCAGGGGTGCTGGTCGTCCAGCTAGTTTATATAAATTTGATGCTGAGGCTTTTGCACCCTTCAAAGACAAACCTTTAGTTTTTATTTGACTACCAAAATCTCAGGAAACCAATTTATGAAAGCAGCAAAAGAATGTGCGAACATCCAGGAAATTCGTACAGAAATTGATACAATTGATCATCAGATTATTACTGCTTTTGGTAAACGCTTTGAATACGTGAAAGCAGCAGCAAAGTTCAAAAATAATCAAGAAAGTGTCAAAGCCCCAGAAAGGTTTAATTCTATGTTACAGCAAAGAAGACTTTGGGCTGAAGCCGCGGGTTTAAATCCCGACGTAATTGAAAATTTATATCGAGATTTGGTCAGTTATTTTATTGATGAAGAATTGAAAAATTGGCAATCTCATTAAGTAACATAAAAACTAATAAATAGAAACAGGGAAACCGTTACTGCATCAGTTATGGATCAATTTATTGACTGCTGTTGACCGCTAAAAGCTCAATTAATTTTTTTGTCCAATCCAAAATCCCACATCCACAATGAAAATTGCCATCGCTCAACTAAATCCCACAATTGGTGATTTGCCTGGAAATGCTCAAAAAATTCTGGAAGCCGCACAACAAGCAGCAGCAACAGGTGCGCGTTTATTATTAACACCAGAACTGTCTTTGTGTGGCTATCCCCCAAGGGATTTATTATTAAATCCCAGTTTTGTGGTGGCGATGGGTAAGACATTGCAACAGCTAGCCCAAGATTTACCGCCTAATTTAGCTGTGTTGGTAGGAACTGTTTCTCAAAATTTAAAAGCGCATACTACAGGTGGCAAAAGTTTATTTAACAGCATTGCTTTGTTAGAACATGGCAAAATCAGGCAAGTCTTTCATAAGCGCCTGTTACCTACTTATGATGTCTTTGATGAAAACCGTTATTTTGAACCAGGTTTACAAGCGAGTTATTTCACTCTAGATGAAATTGATATTGGTGTTACTATTTGCGAAGATTTGTGGAATGATGAAGAGTTTTTAGGTAAACGCAGTTATGCGGTAAATCCCATTGCTGATTTAGCAATTCTCCGGGTGGATGTAATTGTCAATTTGTCTGCCTCGCCTTATAGCATGGGTAAGCAGAACTATCGGGAATCGATGCTTAAGCATAGCGCGGTACGTTTTCAACAACCGATGATTTATGCTAACCAAGTAGGAGGCAATGACGATTTAATTTTTGATGGGCGCAGTTTTGCCTTGAATCGTCAAGGTGAAATTATGTGTCGGGCCCGTGGTTTTGTCAGCGATTTAGTCACAGTTGAATTTGACGCAGCGCAGCGAGATTTACAGTTAAGTTCTGTCGCCCCTGTATATGAGTCAGCAGAAGAGGAAATTTGGCAAGCTTTAGTTTTGGGAGTCCAAGACTATGCCCGCAAATGTCGGTTTTCTCAAGTTGTCCTGGGTTTAAGTGGAGGAATTGATTCAGCATTGGTAGCGGCGATCGCAGCTGCTGCTCTCGGTAAAGAAAATGTCCTCGGTGTATTGATGCCTTCTCCTTATAGTTCAGAACATTCTGTCAGCGATGCTTTGGCATTAGCCGAAAATTTGGGTATCGCAACCAAGCTATTGAAGATTGGGGAGTTAATGCAAGGCTTCGATCACACCCTATCTGAAATGTTTGCTGGTACTGAGTTTGGCATTGCCGAAGAAAATATCCAGTCCCGGATTCGCGGTAACTTATTGATGGCGATCGCCAATAAATTCGGTTATCTTTTATTATCTACTGGTAACAAGTCAGAAATGGCAGTGGGTTACTGCACCCTTTACGGTGACATGAACGGTGGATTGGCAGTCATCGCCGATGTGCCGAAAACCCGTGTTTATTCACTGTGTGATTGGTTAAATCGCCACAACGAAATCATCCCCCAAAATATCCTCACTAAAGCACCCAGCGCTGAACTTAAACCAGGTCAAGTAGATCAAGATTCTCTACCCTCCTACGACATTTTAGACGACATCTTGCAACGCTTAATTCACAACCACCAATCAGCAGCACAAATTGTTGCCGCAGGACATGATCCGGTAATTGTCAACCGAGTAATCCAAATGGTGGCCAGGGCAGAATTTAAGCGGCGACAAGCACCCCCCGGATTAAAAATTACTGATCGTGCCTTTGGTACTGGTTGGCGAATGCCAATTGCTAGTAACTGGGCTGGTGTGACAAATGCTTTCCCAAGTAAAAATCTTTCTACTCCCAGTTTAGGAACTGCCAAATAAAAAACATCCCTACTTTTCTTGGGGGATGGGTGTCTCCACCCGTCCCATGATTAATTAATAGTGTTGACGTCTAATTGACATCAATGGCAAATTTTCATTATTATGTGCAACTCCTTGAGTTGTATGGAAAAAACTGCATTCTATTCACGGTGAAGATTTAGTGATGAAGCAATTAGGTATTACAAAAGCAGGAGATGATAGCGCATGGGACTGAGAATATGAGTTTTTCCCAGCTTCTAAACCAGTAAATACAATCCAAAATGGTAAAAACAGATGCTAAATAAATATCAACCTCCTAATTCTCGCAACATACCTTCTACTCTATTAACGCCATTGTAGTCATTCCGCCGTTGGTACAAGTTACGCGCTTGTCTGAGTAAGTCACCAGCTCGTGAGGTTTGTTGTCGCTGTTTATACATTGCAGCCATAAACTCATAGGTCTGGGCATTATTTGGATCAAGTTTAATAGCTTCTTCATATGCCCAATTAGCGGCTGTAAAGTCTCCCATCCGCGCTTGGGTAATACCTAATCCCAAATAGGCATTCAAGTTATTGCGGTTGAGTTGGATGGCACGACGGTAAGCTTCTTTGGCCCCATTGGTATCACCCAAATTACCTTTGACATAACCCACAGCATAGTAAAAATCACTGTTATTACCGTCAATAGCGATCGCCCGACGATAAGCAGCCAGTGCTGGTTGGAAATTCCCTTGTTGGGCGTGGAGGTAGCCAATACCCGAATGGACTCTAGCATTTTTTGGCTCGATGCTAGCTGCTCGCTCATAAATAGCGATCGCCCCATTATAGTCGTTAGCTTCTACAAGCCTCTTGCCTTCCTCGAAAAGCCGCTTCAGTTCTGGGTTAGTCGTTTGTGCCATTAGTACCTGAGCCTGAACCGCTGAGGGGATGGTAATGGTACAAAATCCTAACGAGAGAAGGCCAACTATAAGTGATATGCGTTTGTACACCGTAAATTTCCTGAAATTCTAGAGGACTTTTTTTTGTACATTAAAACAAAAATATTCACTTTTGAAAACTGTATTTATTCACCTTCATAAAATATTAATAAATTGTAAAGCTAGATACTTTTTTCCAGCACAAAACTTCCTGAGTTTATACTGAATCAGGAATTGGCTATCATTTATAAGTACTCAGTATATTACGGACTTCCAGAAATTAAATTATCCAATTGACTGGAATGCAAGGTTGTCTTTCTCCCCCTGCTCCCCTACTTACCCAGTGATTGGACATTTATTTAGTTGGAAGTCCCTTACACAGACTAATTGGGGAGATGGGGAGATGGGGATATGAGGAAGATGAGGGAGTCAAGAAGAAGTTTCCCTGTTTCCTGTTAATCATGACTAATGACTAAATTTGCCATTTACGGGACTAATTAATGATTGTAACTACAACTGATGTGATTCAAGGTGCTGTGATTGAATCATATTTAGGTATTGTCACAGCGGAAGTTGTCTACGGCAGTAATTTTATCCGAGATTTTTTTGCCAGCATTCGTGATGTTATCGGTGGACGTACTGCTAGCTATGAGCGTTTATTTGAGGAGGGTCAACAGAAGGCCATAGAAGAATTAAAACAACGAGCGCAGCGTTTAGGTGCAGATGCTGTCATTGGAATTGAATTTGATACGGGTACCATCAATGTTGATCAGTCGGGAGTTTTGTTACTGATTACTGCCACGGGTACTGCTGTAAAAATGCGTTAATTTGTGGGTTTTATATGGCTTGTGGCTAATGGGTATACTCATTAGCCATGAATAAAAGTTTCTCTAGCAAGTCTGCAAAATAATTGAGAGTAATTAAAGACGTTTTTAAATATATCTAAAATAGATATTAAAATCAAATAGTTACTCAAAAAGATTCAGACATAAAGAATCAATAAACTATATTAAAAAATATAAATAAATTTTGCTTTATTCTTACTGAAGATAGACTAGATAATTCCTTCTATTGATAGATATTAAAAATCATTTATCGCCGTTTAATGTTTTTAAAGAGAAGTATTAAGTATACCTAAGCAAAACTTTGCTGAAGCAGCAATGGAGAAGATAGTCTATGTCATACGTAAATCGCGTAAATGATGATGTTATTGATGAGCCTGGAGTAGCAGGTAGAGTAGCTGAATATCATGATCGTGTCCGTTGGGGTCCCATAATTGCTGGTGTGTTAGTTGCTTTAGCTACACAATTAATCTTGAGTTCTTTGTTTGGTGCCATTGGGGCAGGTCGAATTGCCGATTCAGGAGCGCCAAGAACCATAACTCCTGATGTTGCAGGTAATGTAGGCATTTGGTCAACTGTCGCTTTATTGATTTCTTTATTCGTTGGCGGTTGGGTAACAGCCCGTGCTTGTGGACCCATGAATCGCAATACAGCGCTTTTGAATGGCGCAATTCTTTGGGCAACTACCTTAGCACTAAGTGCATGGTTATTAGCGAGTGGCGTTACTGGTGCATTTGGAGTTGCTGCGGCTAATGCAGGAGACATTATCAACCAAATACAACAACAACCTGGTGCAACTCCTGGAACACAAACTGAGGTAACTGCACAACAAGCGCGTGAGATTGCTGATGCAACTTCTAGAGCTTTGTGGAGTTTTGTTATTGGTTCATTATTGGGTTTAGCAGCTTCGCTAATAGGTGCAGTTGCCGGTACTCGTAGCCCCAGAGCTAATGCTTATAGAGCATAAAAAGTAATAGTTAAGAACTAATAATTAATCAAGCACCTATTTTCCAGGTGCTTTTTATTTACAAATTACAAATTACCATTTGAGATAAGAAGCTTCAATTCCTTGTTCACGCTTGATCTTGGCATCTTTTTCAAACCAGGTAATTAGTTGCTGTGTGGTTAAGTCTTCCATAGCAACACCATACTCTTGAGCAATATATTTGAGTAGCTTGAGGGATGAAATTGTTAATCTTGTTAAAAACTTTTCTGAGGATGACAACAAAGCGGCATCTACTTTGGCTGACTCTTCTAGAGTGAGAAACTGTGTGGAAGGTTGCTGTGGTTGTGTCTCCATAAATTTATTTTTTAAAATTAGTTATTAAATGTTGAGTCATGAACAATCGGTAGTTACCAATTAGTAAAAGCTTTTACTACTAAGTTATGACCCATGATCTAAACTGGATGTGAAAACAAAATTTATTCATCAGCCTGTACTTTCCGTGGTTGCACCAAATAGCCGCAACGATGTTCGCCATTGATAATCCAATGAGTACGTTCTACCTGACAATCGGGGAGAACAGCGGCAAACATTTCTAATTCATGACCGCAAATACTGGGGAAAGACTCAGCAACGTTGGAAATTGCACAGTTATGTTCCATAAAGATGAAACTATCTTGTGGGGAAGATGTATCTGATTCTACAGAGTGATACTCTGCCATGAAACCTTCCGATTTTCTCAGTTCCACTAAGTTAGCAACACGCTCTTGCAGTGAACCATGACCCAGGCGATCGCGGTATTCTTGAGCTTTCCTTTCCCATTGTTTTTGTAAAATTGTGCTGACTTGTTCGCGTCCTACGGTTTCCGCTAGGGTATCCAGCAGGGAAACTGCAAATTCACCGTAGCGATCGCTTTGATGTTTATTTATTTTTCTGTACAGGCGATCGCGTCCTTGACGACTTAATTGATATATATGCTGGGGTCGTCCCATCCCCACTTGTACAGATGAATATACAACTAGCTCTTCCGTCTCCAAATCTTTGAGATGACGACGAATTGCTTGGGGACTAACATCTAAAACTTCGGCCAACTCCAAAGCAGTTGCTTGTGAGCGTTTCAGCAGATACTCCAAAATATCTTGCTTAGTTGAGGACTGGTGGGTAATCGCCATCTTCTTGACAAGACGCTTCGCGAACGTCCCAAAATTTTTTGAGAAAATTTGACTTTAACAACATTGTTGTTGTTAATTTAGCGTAAAATGAAAATAAATTAAACAACACGACTGTTGTTTTACTCTTAACTTATATATTAACAGCCATTCAACCACTCGTAACGCGAGCAGGGAATTGGCTAGATCCCAGCCCGTCTTCCATCCTTAAAGAGATTTCAGTTCTGAACACGAGAGACTAATACCGATGAGTGCCACTGTCAAAACCTTAGTCAACCAACCCTACAAGTACGGCTTTATCACCGATATCGAAGCCGACACTATTCCGCGTGGACTAAACGAGGACGTGATCCGCTTGATCTCCGCCAAGAAGAACGAGCCGCAATTCATGTTGGATTTCCGCCTCAGGGCTTATCGCCAGTGGCAAAAAATGACGGAACCAACTTGGCCCAGTGTCAAGTATCCGCCCATAGATTATCAGAATATCATCTACTACTCTGCTCCCAAGAAAAAGAAAGCAAAACTCAACAGTTTGGATGAAGTAGATCCCACTCTCCTGGAAACCTTCGAGAAGCTAGGCATTTCCCTATCTGAACAAAAGCGACTAGCCAACGTCGCCGTCGATGCAATTTTCGATAGCGTTTCCGTGGCTACGACATTTAAGGAAAAGCTAGCCGAAGATGGAGTCATCTTTTGTTCAATTTCCGAAGCATTGCAAGAACATCCAGAACTTGTCAAGAAATACCTGGGTAGCGTCGTTCCCACAGCAGATAATTACTTTGCGGCTTTAAATGCGGCTGTCTTCAGCGATGGTTCTTTCGTTTATATTCCTAAGGGTGTGAAATGCCCAATGGAATTATCTACCTACTTCCGCATCAACTCCGGTGATACAGGACAGTTTGAACGGACTTTGATTGTCGCTGAAGAAGGTAGCTATGTTTCTTATCTAGAAGGTTGCACCGCGCCGATGTATGACAGCAACCAACTACACGCGGCTGTGGTAGAAATTGTGGCGCTGGATAATGCGGAAATTAAATATTCCACCGTGCAGAACTGGTACGCCGGCGATGAAAAAGGCAAAGGCGGGATTTACAATTTTGTCACCAAGCGCGGTTTGTGTCAGGGTGTAAATTCCAAAATTTCCTGGACTCAAGTAGAAACAGGTTCAGCCATTACTTGGAAATATCCTAGTTGTGTGTTGGTGGGTGATAACTCTGTAGGTGAATTCTACTCGGTGGCGCTGACAAACAACATGCAGCAAGCTGATACGGGTACGAAGATGATTCACGTAGGTAATAACACTCGCAGCACCATTATTTCTAAGGGGATATCGGCGGGTAACTCTAGCAATAGTTATCGGGGTTTGGTGAAAGTTAATCCCAACGCTAAGGGCGCGAGAAATTATTCTCAATGTGACTCGATGCTAATTGGGGATAATGCCCATGCTAATACTTTCCCTTATATTCAGGTGCAGAATAATACTGCCAGAGTGGAGCATGAAGCTTCTACTTCTAAGATTGGAGAAGATCAGCTATTCTTCTTTGCTCAACGGGGTATTTCATCGGAAGATGCTATTTCCATGATGATTAGCGGTTTCTGCAAAGATGTGTTTAATCAGCTACCGATGGAATTTGCGGTAGAAGCTGATAAATTATTGAGTCTGAAGTTAGAAGGTAGCGTTGGGTAATGCTTGTAGTCAGCACTTCAGTGCTTTAAAAAAGGCGCTTCAGCGCCTACTACAAACCAAATAGAGAAGAGAAGAGAGAACATGATTATTGAAAATAGTGAAGTTTTGCTGTCAGTCAAGGATTTGACGGCTAGTGTTGATGGGACTCCGATTCTTAAGGGTTTGAATCTGGAGATACGCGCTGGTGAAGTTCATGCCATTATGGGGCCAAATGGTTCTGGTAAGAGTACTTTTTCTAAGGTATTAACAGGACATCCCGCCTATGAAGTGACTGGTGGTGAAGTAATTTTCCAAGGACAGAATCTGCTGGAAATGGAGCCTGAGGAACGCGCGAGATTAGGTGTGTTTTTGGCTTTTCAATATCCTCTAGAAATTCCGGGTGTAAGTAATTTGGATTTCTTGCGGGTGGCTTACAATTCTCGCCGTAAAGCTCAGGGTTTAGAAGAATTAGACGCGTTTGATTTTGATGATTTAATTGAAGAAAAGTTGGATGTGGTAAAAATGAATCCGGCTTTTCTCAATAGAAGTTTGAATGAAGGTTTTTCTGGTGGTGAGAAGAAGCGGAATGAAATTCTGCAAATGGCTTTGTTAGAGCCAAAGTTGGCAATTCTGGATGAAACTGATTCGGGTTTGGATATTGATGCGCTGAAGATTGTGGCTAATGGCGTTAATCAATTAACTAGTCCGGAAAATGCCACGATTATGATTACTCACTACCAACGTTTACTTAATTATATTGTGCCGGATTTTGTGCATGTGATGGCCAATGGTCGCATTCTCACCAGTGGCGGTAAGGAATTAGCCCTGGAATTAGAGTCTCGCGGTTATGACTGGGTGCTGGAAGCTGCTGAGGTGGGTGTGTAATGACGATGCAAGTTTCTCCTTCAGTTGCTAGTTTAGTGGATAGAGATGCTTTTTTGACTGGGTTGTTACAGGAAGTGACTCCAGCGCAAAGTGCAGATTGGTTGCAGGAATTACGTCAAGGTGCGGCTCATTGGGTGCGTCATGCGGTAATTCCTAATACTCGTGATGAGGAATGGCGGTTTACAGATTTGTCGGCGTTGCGTCAGGTGCAGTTTCGGGTTGATAGGAAATTAACTGCTGTTGATATTTCAGGGTTGATTTTACCTGAGGCTGTTCACCGTTTGGTGTTTGTGAATGGTGTTTATGCGCCAGAGTTATCGGCTGTTGCAGATTTACCGGCTGGAGTGACTGTCAGTAATTTGGCTGGGTTGTCTGAGTCGGAGAATATTAAAAAGTATTTGGCTCAGGCTGAAAATTCTCAGGAGGTTTTTACTGCTCTGAATACTGCGGGTATGACTGATGCGGCGGTGGTTTTGGTGGCGAAAAATGTGGTTGTTGAGTCACCAATTCAGTTGCTGTTTGTTTCGGTTGTGGGTGAGAATGCTGTGATTTCGCAGCCGCGGTGTTTGGTGGTGGCGGAAACTGGTAGCAGTATTGGTTTTGTGGAAGATTATGTCACTACTCCAGAAACAGAGGGGGTTTATTTCACCAATGCAGTTACGGAAATTTGGGTTGGTGAAAATGCCGAAGTAACTCACACTAGGATTGAGCGTGATGGTTTAGAGGCTTTTCATGTGGGGAAGACGGCTGTAACTCAGGCTCGTGATAGTCGCTATACTTGTCATGCTTTTAGTTGTGGTGGGAAGTTATCACGCCATAATTTAGAAATTTTCCAGACTGGTGAACAAACCCAAACTACTCTTAATGGGTTGACGATGATTTCTGGTAAGCAGTTGGCTGATACTCACAGTGCGATCGCACTGAATCATCCTCATGGTAGTAGTAAACAATTGCATAAATGTATCGTAGGCGATCGCGCTCATGCGGTGTTCAATGGTAAGGTTTTTGTGCCGAAGCCAGCACAGTTAACGGATGCAGGCCAATTAAATCGCAATTTGTTGCTGTCACCTAAGGCGAGGATTGATACTAAACCTCAGTTGGAAATTACCGCCGACAATGTGAAATGCGCTCACGGTGCAACTGTCAGTCAATTGGAAGATGATGAAATTTTCTATCTCCAAAGTCGGGGGATTAATGAAACCGATGCACGTAAGTTGTTAATTAACGCCTTTGCTGCGGAAATTATTCACCAAATTCCAGTGGCTTCTTTGCAAAACAACCTGTTAAATACAGTCAACAGTCTCAAGTCTTTATCTAGTGACTCATAACTAATTACCGATGACTTTCACCCCTACCAAAACCCTAGCTGATAAGGTGCGCGCTGACTTCCCCATACTGCATCAGGAAGTCAACGGTAAACCTTTGGTGTATCTGGATAATGCTGCTACCTCCCAGAAACCTTTGTTGGTATTAAATACCCTGCGGGATTATTACGAACAATACAATGCCAATGTGCATCGCGGCGCGCATACTTTAAGTGCTAAAGCTACTGATGCTTATGAAGCAGCGCGAGATAAAGTTGCTAAATTTATCAATGCTGCATCACGTCAGGAAATTATCTACACCCGCAACGCTAGTGAAGCCATTAATCTGGTAGCTTACAGCTGGGGAATGAACAATTTGCAAGCGGGAGATGAAATTATTCTGTCGGTGATGGAACACCACAGTAATATAGTTCCTTGGCAACTTGTGGCGCAAAAAACGGGTGCGGTGTTAAAGTTTGTCGAACTTACACCAGAAGGAAGTTTTGATTTATCACAGTTTCAACAACTGATTTCTGACAAAACCAAATTGGTATCAACTTGTCATGTTTCTAATACTTTGGGTTGTATTAACCCAGTAGGAGAAATTACCAATATAGCTCACAGATACGGTGCGAAAGTATTAATTGATGCTTGCCAAAGTGTCCCTCATATGCCTGTGGATGTGCAGGAAATTAACTGTGATTGGTTGGTGGCATCTGGGCATAAAATGTGCGCCCCGACTGGCATCGGCTTTTTGTATGGCAAGTTAGAATTACTCGAATCCATGCCGCCATTTTTTGGTGGTGGGGAAATGATTGCCGATGTGTATTTAGATCATTCTACCTACGCAGAATTACCCCATAAATTTGAAGCCGGTACCCCAGCCATTGCGGAAGCGATCGCTCTTGGTGCGGCGATAGATTATCTGAGTAATATTGGTATGGAGAGAATCCACGCCTATGAAGCAGAGTTAACTGCTTATTTATTCCAAAAATTGCAGGAAGTTCCCCAAATTCAAGTTTACGGGCCCAAGCCCAATGCTCAAGGTGAGGGTAGAGCTGCTTTAGCTGCATTTACAGCCGCCGATGTCCACCCCAATGACTTATCTACATTATTAGATCAAGAAGGTGTGGCTATTCGTTCTGGACACCACTGCACTCAACCATTACACCGTTACTTGGATTTACCGGGAACCGCACGGGTAAGTTTATCTTTTTACAACACCCGCGAAGAAATTGATATTTTTATCAAAGCCCTGAAAGAAACTCTGGAGTTTTTCGCTGGGTTCATGGAGTGAATTGAGACTAGGACGGCTTGACACTCCTACAGCTAGAAATGTGTGGGAGTGTCAATAAAAGCTTATTTCATATTTTTGTGACATTATTTAACATAATTTGATTGATTTCCGTCAAATTACCGATTTTTGCCGTTAATTCAGCCAGGTTCATCTGCTCGTAGTGTTCAAAAGGTTGATGAATCCAGGGGTTATCGGGCAAATAATCGACATAATAATCAGGTGTAATGACGGAGCAGGCTTTATACCACAGTACAGCAGTGCGAATTTTGTCAACGACAAAATCACTATTTTGCCTTAACCAAGGGATAGTCTGTTGCAGTGTAATTCCCGAGTCCACCAAGTCATCCACTAGGAGAATACGCGTACCTAAATTTTCGGTTGTCATTGTTAAGTGGCGAGAAAAGGTTAAAGCTCCTCTTGTTTGCTGACCGGGACCACTGTAAGATGATGTTGCTAAAATTGCCAGAGGCTGTTGGTATATACGGGAAAGAATATCTCCCACTCGCAGCCCCCCTCTAGCAAGACAGACAATTTGATTGAATTCCCAACCAGATTGGTAAATCTGAGCCGCCAGGTGTTCAATTTTTTGGTGATAATCTGACCAAGAAACGTAAAGGTCTGGCATAAGAAAGGAGATTTGTAGGTGATACTAAAGTCAACATTTTAGTATGAGCGCAAGCTATTATGACCGACTCGGCAGATGACTTTGCCCAAACTACTCCTGAGAGTCAAAAACTAAATCTTAAAACAAAACTGGCTTATGGTGCGGGAGATTTAGGCCCAGCGATTACTGGCAATATTTCAATATTTTTTCTGTTGGTTTTCTTTACCAATGTTGCGGGGATTCCGGCTGGGTTAGCTGGTAGCGTTTTAATGATTGGTAAAATCTGGGATGCCATCAATGATCCGATTATTGGGGTGCTGTCAGATAGAACTAAATCTCGTCGCTGGGGTCGTCGTCTCCCTTGGATGTTATACGGAGCAATTCCTTTCGGCATTATCTTTTTCTTGCAGTGGATTGTACCGCAATTTAGTGCCGATCCGAGTACTAATGTTTGGCCATTATTCTGGTACTACGTGGTGGTTGGGTTAATGTCTCAGGTGTTTTACACCGTTGTCAGTTTGCCTTATACAGCAATGACTCCAGAATTAACTCAAGATTATGATGAACGCACGACTTTGAATAGCTTTCGCTTTGCTTTTTCCATTGGTGGCAGTATTCTATCTTTAATTTTGGCACAAGTGGTTTTCTCCACCATCGCCAATCGTCAGCAACAATATTTAGTTTTAGCCGCAATTTGTGCAGTAATTTCGGTTTTGGCTCTTTATTGTTGCATTTTTGGTGTCCGCGATCGCGTCTTAGCTTTTGAAGCCAAACGCAGCCAAGCCGAAGCAACTCCATCCATACCTTTCTTTGAACAACTCAAAATCGTTTTTACCAATCGGCCTTTTCTATTTGTTATCGGTATATATCTCTTTTCTTGGCTAGGGGTGCAGGTCACAGCCAGCATTATTCCCTATTTTGTCGTTAATTATATGCGTCTCCAAGATTCCGATGTCCCCTCGGTCATGATTGCAGTGCAGGGGACTGCTTTACTCATGCTATTTGTCTGGAGTGCTTTAAGCAAAAAAATTGGCAAAAGACCAGTTTATTTTATGGGCATGAGTTTATGGATAATAGCCGCCGGGGGACTGTTTTTTCTCCAGCCTGGTCAAATCGGTTTAATGTATTTGATGGCTGTCATGGCAGGTTTTGGCGTATCTACTGCTTATCTAGTCCCCTGGTCGCTGATTCCAGATGTAATTGAATTAGATGAACTCCAAACTGGACAACGCCGAGAAGGAATTTTTTACGGCTTCATGGTTTTACTACAAAAACTGGGTTTAGCTTTGGGACTATTTTTAGTAGGTAACGCCTTGCAAGCATCTGGTTTTCAAGCAAATATACCAGGACAAACTACACTACCCATACAACCAGACTCGGCATTATTAGCTATTCGTCTTGCTGTTGGCCCTCTACCCACATTTTTCCTAATTTGTGGCTTATTTCTCACGTATTTTTACCCAATTACCCGTGAAATGCACGCAGAAATTATGCTAAAACTCAAACAACGTCAAGAAAAAAATTAAGTTAAAAATATGGGTAATGGGGCATCAGACATCTCGAGAAATTAAATATGCGTTATCCTGAACCCTTGTAGAGAAATAGCACGGCTACGTCTGTGCATTCTTTTTCAGAGATGCCATTCTTACTCACTACCAAGCTTATTTGCTGCTCGACAAACAATTTGCATAGAGGTAGCGTTAGCGTCGGCAGTGCCAGGTTTGAGAACAATTTCTCTTTCAATTGTTTGATCACTGGTTAACTGCCCTGTGGAGTTATAGATAGCCAATCTTGTGGCATGAAGCTTACCCTGATTACAAGCAGCTTGCAACGTCGTTTTCGCCACACCATCACCATGTTTCTGTGAAAGGGTATACTCGGTTCCTTTCACAGATGCCAAATCAAGGATAATCGGATTGCCATAATTATCGGCTCCTACTTGAATATCCAAGGAAAAACCATTACCAGTAATTTCTGCATTTGCTGTGCTACCAAGTGAAGCAATTATCACTGCAACTAAGATACTAATTTTTTTGAAAAACATACTTGGGAAAAAAGAAACTATATATTCTTCTTATTCCTATAAAGGTGCTTTATGGCGCGGTGATACCACTACAATAGTGGCAATAATTAATACATTTAAAAAGCGCAGCTCTAGTAAATTTACTGGGAAAAATTATATGTAAACTGCAATTAAAGCAATTATTATGAAAAAAAAATTGACTTAGGGATGTTTATTTAAGCACATAAAAAAATCCAGTACTTTTGTCAAGCCTGGATTTGAGGATATTAATGATGATTTATAAATTTATTATTCCCAATATTAGGGATTAAATAGACAAAGTGACACTCTTAATTTTAAAAAAATTTCTGAGTGGCTGATTAAGTTAAATCAAGCACTCTAATAATACTTGGGAGAATATCTCATAACAAAAAAACCGTAGCTGGACTACTACGGTTCTTTATGAATGGATTACTGAACTCTAACTCTATATCAAAAGCTGTTGTCTGATAACTTCAGCTTTTTACCTATATCTAATCTCTTTGTGAACTAACTCTAACCCCTTTATACATATTCGTCATTACTTACTTAAAGTACTTAGTTTAGTGAAATACTTAACTAAATAACCGTATTATTTGATGTATTTAGTGAATTTAAATTGGTCATAGTATCTTTTTCACTGTAAAAATACGCAATTATTTTTGTCAAAGAATACTTTTTTGCTAAGGAAAAGTCTGATTAATGTTATAAATATAACAATTAGAAAATGAAAAAAATCAGTAAAAAATTGTTAATTTGCGGTATTTTTTTTATACGGTGAATAAAAAATAAGTGCGTTAAGCTTATTGCTTGTCTCAAAATACTGTTAAAAAAACCCCGATATCCGGGGTAATATTTGCGGCAAGGTGTTTATAGTCTCACTGCATGAAATGTAAATAGCACAGCAATTATTAGGGTTAAGGCAAATAGTACCCTGTTTAGCAGAGCCTTTTGTCTTTCTTTGTAGGTATATAGTCATCTACCAAAAGTATTAAGTGAGTTAACCAGAACTAACAAGCAAGGCGGGATCAGGGAAAATTCCTAACTGTTGGCGTGTGGTAATGCTAACTAATCTACCAACAGCCTCATTCAAGAATCAGTTAAAGTAAAGATAAGTAAAGAAAATGCTAAGAATTAAATGGCTGCTCTACCCTTAGAGGAAATCTCTGCTCAGTTAGAAAGTCCAGACTTACGCGATCGCATGGTAGCCCTTGCCAGTTTGCGTCATATACCCCCTGAAGACGCAGTACCTTTAATTAAAAAGGTGTTGGATGATGAATCTCTGCAACTGCGATCAATGGCAATATTTGCCTTAGGAATTAAACCAACAGCAGAATGTTATTCAATTCTGGTCAAAATTTTAGAAAATGACCCAGACTACGGCATTCGTGCCGATGCTGCTGGTGCATTGGGATATTTAGGTGATACTAGAGCCTTTGAGGTACTGGCAAGGACGTTTTATGAAGATACTGATTGGCTAGTACGTTTTAGCGCCGCCGTTTCCCTGGGTAATATTAAAGATCCACGCGCGCGGGAAATTCTCATTCAAGCCTTAGATAGCAAGGAAACAGTATTACAAGAAGCTGCTATCTCCGCACTAGGAGAAATTCGAGACATTGATTCTGTAGATAGTATTCTGCGCTTTGCCCAATCTGATGATTGGTTAGTGCGGCAACGTCTTGCAGAAGCCTTAGGAAATCTTCCTACTATTAAGAGCATTTCCGCTTTAAAATATTTAGAAAAAGACAGCCATCCCAATGTAGCGGCAGCAGCGAGTATTTCCCTCAAAAGGCTTGAAGAAAAAGGTCATCAACCTTAAGAACAAAGTCTCCTGCTACCTTTTAATAAATAAATGGGATTTTTCAGAGTTTTGATGCAGGGTAATTTCATTCATGAATATTGAAGAATTTTTTGAATTGAGCGCTGGTAAATGGTTTTCCCATAGGACTAGTCATCATTTGGCTTTTAAACAAGCCGAAGACGGTAAATCAGATATTGTTATTGAAACACTTGCGGCTGATCATCCAGAGGTCATTAAACTGTGTCAACAGTACGAAATTGCGCCTCACTTAGCATCCTGTGGCGCTAGAGTTACCTGGAATGGCACGATGGAATGGGATGAAGAAAAACACAATGGATCTACCGTGTTAGTTTCAGTCCCCAATGCCGATAATCCACAAGAAGGCCAGTTACTCAGGGAAATGGGTTACGCCGAGAAAGCACCCGTTGCTGGAAGCTACAAAATGGGTAGCGATGGTGCTTTAACTCTCACCACAGAATATGAAACCATGTGGTCTGAAGAACGCTTATGGTTTGCCAGTCCCAATTTACGGATGCGAGTCAGTATCCTAAAGCGTTTTGGTGGCTTTAGCATGGCTTCCTTCACTTCGGAAATACGCATGGGTGGTAGTCTGCCTGCGGCAAAGGTATCAGAGACAGCTAATTCTACATCCAGTTAGGGGGCTAGAGGCTAGAGGCTAGAGGCTAGGAAAATTCCCTCACTCCTCTGTTTCTGCCTCTTCTCCATCTTCATTATGATTAAATTTGCAATAAGTTGGCGATCGCCTGCGGTACTGGCAGCACGATAATTACCAGTAGTGCCATTGACATTAATCCTAAAATGTCACGACCATTATCTAATTCGGTAACATCATTTAAGGCTGGTTCATCAATCAAGGGCATGAATAATAAGATAATCGCCCAGATAAAAAATCCTGACTGGACTAAAGAAAGCAGTAGCAGTAACAAGCGGGAAATTTGACCAATGACCATTGCAGTTCTTTGTCCAAACATGGCATGGACAATATGACCGCCATCGAGTTGTCCCACAGGCATCAAATTCAAAGCTGTGACAATTAGTCCCAGAAAACCAGCAATTGCTATGGGATGAAGGTTGATAGCAGATTGTGCTGTTAATTGGCTCCCTAATGCTAACTTCGCCAGCAGTGCCAATAAAATTGAATATTTGGGGTTGAGTGCTTCAGGATTCAACAATGCTGTTTGATCAGTCATGGGAACCACCTGCGAATTAGCCAAACCCCAGATTAAAAAGGGTAATGTGATCACAAAACCTGCAATAGGCCCAGCGATACTCACATCAAATAAAGCTTTACGGTTGGGAATTGGACTACGCATTTGAATAAATGCGCCAAAAGTGCCCAAGAAAAATGGCAGAGGGATAAAATAAGGCAGGGTTGTGCGAATTTTGTAACGCCGAGCGGTCATATAATGACCAAGTTCGTGGATACCTAAAATAGTCATCAACCCTAAAGCATAGGGTAAGCCCCGTAACAAAATACTTGGTTCAGAGACGAATTCTTGTGGTTTAAAACCAGCGAGTGTTGACCCTACAAACGTAGTTGTCAGTAAAGTAGCGACTAGTAGAAATAAAGCTAATCCTGGACGTGTTAACCGTTCTGGCTTGCTGGCATTGGCATTTTTAGCAGCTTGAGTGTTAGGAACCAGCACAAAGAAGGGTTTACCATTGAAACCTTCTTGAAAAATGAGCAAGAAGCGATCGCCAAATTGTGCTTCGATATTAGCCTTAATCTGCTGATAAGCCTTAGTAGGAGTAGTTCTAATCTGACCACGGCAGACAACAGCCTGGGGTCTGTACTCAATGTTTTGGATGTAGTAAACAGACCAGGGAAAACAATTTCGTAGTTGGGTTTCTTCCGTTGGTTCAATGGGACGCACTGTTACTGCTTCTGCGGTAGGATGGATAGCCGACTGTGGTTCAATAGCTGGGGGTTCCGTTTGTGGATCTCTTGGCGCTTGACGACCCCATTGAAACAACAGCCAGTATAACAGAAGGCAGATAATTGACGGCCAAATGATCAGTGATGCCGGCGGGGGTGGTTGTGCCCCATGTATTATCGTCCACCCGCTCAATATCAACGCTGGTGTCATTAACACCAACCACAACAACCAGACTGGTGTCCGGGTGATGTTAGCGACGCTGCGCTGCACCATTAGATAAGTAGCTAGTCCCAATAGGAGGAGAAACCAAGATGTCATTTGCTCTTCAGTAATTTTAAAAACATGTCTCACCAGCGTGTCGGTACCACAGCCTTCACTACTAGACAGACTCTAAACCCCAATTTGTCTACAACGGTTAACAGAACTTATTAAGTATCAAATGTGAATTCTTAAGAAGTTCAACTCTGTAACCCAATTTTTACCACTCCTCAGTTCGGTTTTTGCTCATGTGCCCCTTACCTCAACAGCCAAGTCAGATAGCCAAGCTACCACGTCCAGTACTAGATAGTATCTTTGCCTTTCCACCAAATAGAGACACATTAGGGGGAACCTCTTACCTTATTGTAGGAAATGAAGGCAATATCCTCATCGATTCCCCGGCTTTAGATCAAACATATCAAGATTTTTTGCGATCGCATGGCGGCGTGCGTTGGCTCTTTCTCACTCATAGAGGTGCTATTGGTAAAACTTCAGAAATTCAACAAATCTTTAGCTGTGAAGTTCTTATTCAAGAGCAAGAAGCTTATTTATTACCTGGATTAACTGTAACTACCTTTACCCAAAATTTTACACTCTCTGCTACAAAACAAGTAATTTGGACACCTGGACATTCTCCCGGTTCATCTTGCCTCTACTACAGTGAACAGGGAGGTGTGCTGTTTTCTGGTCGCCATTTAGTCCCCAATCACCAAGGAGAACCAGTACTACAGCGGACAGCAAAAACATTTCACTGGCCAAGACAAATTAAAAGTCTGCAATTACTACAAGAACGTTTCACCCCAGAAACCCTATATTACATCTGTCCCGGCGCTAACACAGGCTTCCTTCGGGGCAAACGTTTCATCGAGAATGCTTACCAGGGACTTGTGAAGGCTGAGGTAGAGAGATGAGGAAAAAACTTCCTACTCCCTACTCCTTACTTCCTACTCCCTACTCCCCACTCCCGCCAATACAGAATTTGTCTTTAACAATTCCAATGCTCCTTGATATTGCACATCAGCGTTTGTGGCAATTTGTTCGCGGGTAATTGATTCTTGGGCAATTACTTTATCTGGCTTAATACCTAATTTGTTGATATCCCGATGGTTGGGTGTTTCGTACTTAGCAATTGTGACTGCCAAACCAGAACCGTCTGATAATTCAAACAAGGACTGGATTAAGCCTTTACCAAAGGTAGTTTCCCCTACCAACTGGGCGCGACCGTTGTCTTGTAGTGCCCCAGCGAGAATTTCACTAGCGCTGGCAGTTCCTTGATTGACTAAAATTACTAATGGATCATCTGTCAAAGCAGGGCCAAATGATTCAAAACTGCCCTGAATACCTTGGCGATTGACAGTATAAACAATGGTACCGGAATTTAACCACAGGCGGGCAATTTCTACACCTGATTGTAATAAACCACCGGGATTATTTCGCAAATCTAAAATATAGGCAGCAGCGCCTTTTTTCTCTAAACTAGAAATAGCATGTGCTAATTCTGTAGAGGCGTTAGCGTTAAATTGAGTTAACCGCAGGTAGCCAATGGGTGTTCCTTGGGGAGAAAAACGCAAGTCAGACACCACAGGGTTAAGCTCAATGCGATCGCGCAGTATTCTCACTTCTTTTTCCCCTACCCCATCTCGTTCAATCAACAGGGTAACTAGACTCCCAACTGGCCCTCGCATCCTAGTTGCTGCTTCGTCGAGGGTCAAATCTTCTGTGGAAAGTCCTTCGATTTTGAGAATGCGATCGCGTGGTTTAATTCCGGCTTTATCTGCTGGTGAATCCACAATGGGTGACACTACTTCTAGCCTTCCAGTCTCCGGATTGAGGGCAATTTGTAAACCCACCCCAGTCAGTTCACCCGAAGTATTGACTTGCAAACTCCGGTACTGCTCCGGGTCTAAAAATCGGGTAAAAGGGTCGCCCAAAGACTTAAGCATATTCTGAATTGCTGCATAAGCTGCTTGATTGTTTTTCAGCGGCTTCTCTAATGCCTTTTGCCTCGCCGCCGACCAATTTTGATGGTTAAACGTCTCATCTAAATAAGTACGATTGACAATTCGCCAAACTTCTGAAACTAGCTTTTGCTCATCCGTCAAAGCTACCGCTGGTTGGATGAGGGCGCCCAACGCCAACCAAAATGCCATTAGCAGTGAAAATCCTAACCGAAAAACCTGTTTGTGCATGAACCCCATTTTCTATTTCACCTGATCCCAAATTGCTGAAAACTGCCCGTTTACCTCGTTATTGATGAAATCTATATCTCAACTATGTTACTTTTTTTATAGAAGTGGTGCATTGCTCTCATCAACTTGTCAAGACAACTGATGCGGTGTATTCCACTCAGCAAACGATAAGATCTACTTGGTGTCCAGCATTTTTTGTGTTGGCTTGCAAAGAGAACGCAATATATTCCATATTTACAGAGTGTTAAGTTTCTGAAAACTCTTATCACTTTGAAGGCTCCAAAGCAAACGAACTAACTCCCTTTTGTGAAAATCCCAAAATTGCTAATTGGGAGATTGATCAACCGCAACCGATTTTTAGGAACTTGAGATTGTATGGCCAACGTTTACGACTGGTTCGAGGAGCGCTTGGAGATTCAGGCGCTCGCTGAGGATGTAACTAGCAAGTACGTCCCTCCCCATGTAAATATCTTTTATTGCCTGGGCGGCATTACCCTAACTTGCTTTCTTATCCAGTTCGCCACTGGATTTGCCATGACGTTCTACTACAAGCCAACTGTAGCTGAAGCTTACTCGTCAGTAGAGTACATCATGAATGAGGTGAGCTTCGGTTGGCTAATCCGCTCCATTCACCGCTGGTCTGCCAGCATGATGGTGTTAATGATGATTTTGCACACCTTCCGGGTTTACCTCACAGGAGGCTTCAAAAAGCCCCGCGAATTGACCTGGGTAAGTGGTGTCATCCTAGCTGTAATCACTGTTTCCTTTGGTGTTACAGGCTACTCCCTACCTTGGGATCAAGTAGGTTACTGGGCTGTGAAAATCGTTAGCGGCGTACCAGAAGCAATTCCCGTAGTTGGCGTTTTGATTTCTGATATGTTGCGCGGTGGTTCTAGTGTTGGTCAAGCTACATTGACTCGCTACTACAGCGCTCACACCTTTGTACTACCTTGGTTAATTGCAGTATTCATGCTGTTCCACTTCTTGATGATCCGCAAACAAGGTATTTCCGGACCTTTGTAATTTAAATTAGCCAAAATGCGAAAAGGCAACAGCTTTCAGTTTGCAGATTCAGTTGTTTGTTTTAAACTTATGAGAAATCAGAAATAAATCACTCATAAGCGACAATAAAAACAAACGCTGTATTTTAAGCTGAAAGCTGTAGACCCCCTCCAAGCGGCTTGCCGCAGTCCAGGGTTGCCTCATAGCTAATGGCTTCCACAAATGCTTTAACTGAATTTGAGCAGGAGAGCGCATTCAAACATGGCAACACAAAAAAAACCCGATCTGAGCGATCCTCAGTTAAGAGCCAAACTCGCCAAAGGCATGGGTCATAACTACTATGGCGAACCCGCTTGGCCTAATGACTTACTTTATGTATTCCCCATTGTGATTATGGGTTCCTTCGCTTGTATTGTGGCTCTAGCTGTACTAGATCCAGCAATGACAGGTGAACCAGCAAATCCTTTTGCTACACCACTGGAAATTTTGCCGGAGTGGTATTTGTATCCTGTATTCCAGATTTTGCGATCGCTTCCTAACAAACTTTTAGGAGTGCTAGCAATGGCCTCAGTGCCCTTGGGATTAATCCTCGTTCCCTTCATTGAGAACGTGAATAAATTCCAAAATCCCTTCCGTCGTCCAGTTGCAACTACAGTATTCCTCTTTGGCACTCTTGTCACCCTGTGGTTGGGTATTGGTGCTGCCCTCCCATTGGATAAATCTCTGACCTTGGGATTGTTCTAATTTAGTTAACACCAAGCCGTTGACGCCTGTAGTTTCCAGAGCATCTACCGAATTTAGCAGTTATGCGGAGGGTTTTCCTCCGGCCAACTGCTGGCGCAATCACCCAGGAAGTGTTATTGGAAAGCTGCTCATACTTTTGGCAGATGTACTTTTGTAACTTACAGGCGTCAATTTTAGTAATCCAGGTAGCATCTGGGATTTTTAATTTTGGCAGAAAAGGGATTCCCAAATCTAAAATCGCCAAAAGACGACCAATATAGACATTTTTTACTCATCTTATATTCAAGTCAAGGTCAATGCTTAGCATAGTGCAGCACGACCATCTGACGGTGAAGAGCGAACTTAAGCTCCTAAACTACGTACAACAATGGTTTGAGCAATTTTGTTTACAATACCTGTCTCAACTTGGCTGGTCAGAAAGCCAACTTTATCGCCTTAATTTAGCATTAGCAGAGGGTTTTACCAACGCAGTCCGTCATGCTCATCGTGCTTTACCACCGGAAACTACCATCGAAATTGAAGTTAGTCTGTGGATTAATAGACTAGAGATGAGAATTTGGGATCATGGAAAACCTTTTAATCCCGATGCGATCGCCGAGCCACAACCAGGTACTCTGCAAGTTGGGGGATATGGATGGTTTCTCCTGCGACGTTTGGCTGACCATGTTGTCTATGAACGCAGCCCAGATGGGAGAAATTGTTTACTGATCGTTAAATATGCTAAAGAAGGTAAAAATTAGAAAGAATGCCATCACCATGACAGAGCGACTTCAGCCCTAAGGTAATTTTTGTTATTTGTATAAACATTTTTTGTTTTGTATAAAAAATCTGAAGAACTATTAGAGAAATTGGTACCAGCAGAGATGAAGCGATCGCACAATGGAATACTCGCCCAACTTGCGTCTTAGCTCATTTACACCTGCATCTGTACCCTCTCTCGGAGTATAAAAAACATAAATGCTGATTGATACAGTGGGAGAAAATCTCAATTTAGCCGAAAAAGTTCATGGAACAGCTAATCACGTCTTCGTGTTCTTAGAAATTTTTGCCCGCGAAGGTGGCATTCAATCTTATGTCAAAGATATTTTTCGTGCATATTCAGAGTTGAAACCAGGTTGTAAAGCCGAAGTTTTTTTATTACGAGATAGTTCTAACGGTTCAAATCCTTTTGAATCTGATAATTTAAAATTTCATTACTTTCAAAATCAGTTCTCCCAAATAGGAAGGCTGCAAATGGCAGCGGCTTTGCTCAAGTTTCTCTTGTACAAACGTCCCCAGCATGTTTTCTGCGGCCATATTAACCTGGCAGTACTGATCCAAACTCTTTGTCAGCCCTTAGGTATTCCCTACACCGTACTCACTTACGGCAAGGAAGTGTGGGAACCACTCAAAAAGCAGGAACGACGCGCACTAGCATCAGCAAGTAGTATCTGGACTATTAGTCGCTACAGCCGCGATCGCGCTTGCGCTGCCAATGGTCTAGATCCTCAAAAAATCAAGATGTTAGCTTGTGCCATTGATAGCAATAAATTTACTCCTGGTTCTAAACAGCCAGAATTAATCGAGAAATATGGCTTAGATAGTACAAAAGTATTAATGACTGTGGCGCGACTATGGTCAGGAGATATTTACAAAGGTGTAGATGTAACTATTCGCGCAATACCCCAAATAGCCAAAGTTTTCCCAGAAATAAAATATTTGGTAATTGGTCGCGGCGATGACCAACCCCGATTAGCCCAGCTAGCAAAAGATTTAGGAGTGAGCGATCGCGTGGTTTTTGCAGGTTTTGTACCTACAGAAGATTTAATGGCACACTACCGCCTTGCTGATGCCTACATTATGCCCTCTCAAGAAGGCTTTGGCATTGTTTATCTAGAGGCGATGACTTGTGGTGTGCCGGTGTTATCCGGTGATGATGATGGTTCTGCTGACCCCTTGCAGGATGGTAAACTAGGATGGCGAGTACCACATCGTGATCCAGAAGCAGTAGCAAAAGCTTGTATAGAAATTCTCCAAGGGAATGATCAACGTTGTGATGGACAATGGCTTAGAGAAAAAGCGATCGCTCTTTTTGGTATGGAAGCCTTTCAACAGCGACTACAAGAACTGCTTTTGTCCTGATTCGTAAGCCGATAGTCCCAAAGCTTGAGTAATATTTCTTGACTTTGGGTAGTTGAACTTTGGCTTTTGACTCTCAACTAAACTCGCTATCCTAGAAGAAGAGCAAGACAATATTTAAAAAATGAGCCTTAAATCTTTGCAATTGAGTCTTGAAAATCTTCGCCCTTGGCTCACAGTGTTAGCCGTTTTCTGGTTGCTGGCGTCATTAGGCTTGGGCTGGTTGGTGAATTCGTTGCTAATTATCGTTGGCTTCTTCATGTTGACACCCGTGGTCGCCTTCTTTGGATTTCGCTGGTGGCTGCAACGCAATTTAGTGACTGATCAATGTCCTGTTTGTAATTACGAATTCACAGGCTTAAATAACAGTCAATTGCAGTGTCCGAATTGTGGGGAAGCACTGTCAGTACAACAAGGACATTTTCAGCGCTTCACACCAGAAGGCACAATTGATATTACAGCTATTGAAGTCCCAGCTAAATCACTGGAAGAGAAAAGTTAACGTTAATGTATCAGTATAATTACTAAGATAATAGCTAGCGATCGCTCAAGGATTGTATACACCAGCATAAGCGATCGCACTTCAATCTCATGTTAAGGAGTATTATGTAATAATACTAAATTATGTGATGTAGTTAATTAACTGACATGGTTGCAGACCAAGGCATTGATTTTTGAGCATATCTAGAATCTCTCTGCCAGGATGAGAGCTACAGTGAACGGCAATATTTATACACCCTACTAGATGCCTTCGACCGCCGACAGACTGAACCAAAGAAATCTCGCAGACGCTTCGATTTGGGCTTAATGGTGCAGACAATTCAGCATTAAATTCAACACAAATATGCTGACACGCGTTTAGTTTTCATGCTGAAAACTGTGCAGCGAGGCTTTCGGACTATAAAACGTAGAATTTACTTAGAGGGTGACAAGGCAACTTGTACCAATACCAAATCTAATAGGGAAAATTTGTCAAAAACGCAGAAAAAAACAAAAGCCCCAACACTTGTATGTGTTGAGGCTGATGTGATGAAAAATAAACCTGGCACCGAGCTATTTTTGCGGGAGGCTACCCTCCAACTATCGTCGCCGCAGCAGCGTTTCACCTCTGAGTTCGGGAAGGGATCAGTGTGGTTCCACCGCGCAATAGACACCAGGAAAACCTGTATGTTGGGTACAAAACCCTGAA
>JAKOMP010000219.1 GCA_022241785.1 Cyanocohniella sp. LLY
AATTTGCAAGTGTTATCAAACATTACTCATAAATCAATGGAATTAGTTGGTGAATTTTTGATTTTATTCTCATTAATTATTGTACCTTATCTTCTAACTTGAACGATGATTGATTGGGTAAATAATAGCTACGCTAAACCTTTGTAAAAATTTAGAAATTGCTAAAATGGAAATCAAAACCATCTCTGTAACGTATCACAGGAAATTCAACTTGGGTGATTACGAATCATTGGAATTAGGTTGTTCACTGTGGGCGCAGATAGACCGAGAAGAAGATGCAGAAGGGGCGACTAAATTCTTGTATATGCAGGCTAAAGCTTCAGTTAAAGAAGCCGCAATGCCTTTAATTAAAACATCTGCATATCAGATGAATAAATACAAGCAACCTGCAAAGCAGAATACTCAAGATGATTTGGAGAATTTCTAATGGCTGAAATTAAATTAGGATTAGGTAATCCACCATTACCTGTTTATCTGTATGTAAACCAGGGAGAAGTTCAAGGAGAGCAATATGTCTGGTACAACTATGATTTTCAATCAGAACAGAAAATTCCAATTAAATCAAGAGCATTGACGGGATATGTGACTGAATTGAGATTAACCACAAAAGAGTTCAAAAGTAAAGACAATCTTAAACTAGATATTGTTGTTAGTGCTGATGAAATTTATGTGGTGCGAACTGGGATTGAAACCAACTTTGCCAAGACATTTTTATTAGCTGCATCTCAAGTAGAGGACTTTTCTCAACCTTTAATAATTACTGCCATGCCTGGGGATGAAAATACAGTTTTCTGCCGACTTTATTATGCAGTCAATAAAGCTAGTATTCGCTGTGATTGGAATCCCAATGCAGATTGGGCAGGGATTATACAATACATTCAAGCTAAATTATCTGGCAATCAGGTTTTAGATTTTGAGTCAGAAGAATTAGCTCTAAAACAACGAAAGACTGCGGTGGTACATCCTCAAGATGCAAGGGTGAAGCAAATCCGCACTCTCGTGAATTACCCAGTTGACTTAATTATGGAGTGGCTTCAATTCCAGGATGTGAAAGTCCCTAGTCAACGGGAGCATCCCAGTTTTTTGCAAAGAAGGCGAAAATCAGTCAGGATAAGTAAGACGAGTGTATTTACTTACCGATGACCCCAGAACAAAAGCAAGCTCTTCAAGAACATATTCAGGCGATCTCTAAAATATTGTACGAAGATACGTCAAAAGAAAAGCTCACAAATCTTGCAGGAATTGAAGAAGCAGTGCGGAGTCAAATGCAGAAGCA
>JAKOMP010000051.1 GCA_022241785.1 Cyanocohniella sp. LLY
AATCTAACACTTTCATATCGGGGAGATTCAAGATTTGCTCTACAGGAAACTTCATCGTAAATACCTGAAAACTAACAATTTTATAATATAAATTATAATTTTGGTATTTTTACATAATGCTTAATATCTCTTAAATACTTGCCAAATCTAAATCGTAGGCATTATTGTCTTTAAATCATAGCCCTTATAATTCAGTTAATTTTCATAATCACCATAAAAGTAACCGAAGAACCGATTTTTACCACTATTTCCCATTCACAATTAAGCGCTGTTGGTGTTGTCTTGCTATTAGACATAGGGCTTAGTGAATCGACAAATGTTAATCAAATAAATAATAAAAAAATTAATTTTACAAATATAAATAATTCTCCCCCCTCAGGCACGTTTTATACTAATTTTACAAATAAATAAAACACATATAATTTACCTGGTTACCATAAAGTATAACAAGTTAATCACTAAGGATTTTTGGGTATGTATCACAAAATTTTGGTGGCTATAGATAAGTCTGACATGAGCCAATCTGTTTTTGAACAAGGTATATTTTTGGCAAAAGCAGCTGACGCTGAACTTATGTTGCTGCATGTCTTATCTCCTTTAGAAGATCCTTATCTCAGTCCTGTATTTACCCAACCAGACACCATGTATCCATCTCTACAAGCTGCACCTATAGATAGCTACATGCGGGAGTGGGAAGAACTGAAGCAACAAAGACTAGATTGGTTGCGATCGCTTAGTGATACAGCAATTCATGCAGGGGTAAAAACTGGGTTTACCCAAAACTTGGGTGATGCAGGTCGGATGATTTGTGAGGTGGCGCGTAATTGGCCCGCAGACTTGATTATTGTAGGTCGTCGAGGTCGTGTTGGCATTAGTGAGTTTTTGCTCGGCAGTGTCAGCAATTATGTATTGCATCACTCCCCTTGCTCTATTTTGACAGTCCAAGGGCGCATTCCTCCGATAACAGATGCCGATTTGACATAAAAATGCTGTAGCTAACGCACAGTCAATAATTCAAGGTGCGTTGATCTGGGCGACAACACAACGCCAGCTGCTACAACTGAGGGAACCTCCGCAACGCACTGGCTCGCCTACAGTTAATTTATATTTCTTCATATACAGGACTTACGTAACCCTAATGTATTTTCGTCATTGCGACCGTAGGGTTCGCGTAGCGTGCCGGAGGCTCTAGCAATCTCAAAGCCTTGATTTTCGTAGCGAGTGCGTAAGTCCTAATATACATTGAATTTTTTTCACCGACTTAACTTAACTGCTAAAAATAATGTGAATAAATGTAAACTTATCTTAATTTATTAACATTTATTAACAAGAAACAAGAAGATAAAATTTATCTCGAACCCGCTATTTATTTAAATAAAACTCAGAACTTACACGGATATCATTTAGGTTGAATATATTTATTATAGTAGATCAATAACTAATGAAAGGCATCTTTATTATCTGAATTATTTAGACAAGTATATTCGCTATCGTTAAAGATGCACTCCACTTTTTCTCTGGTTATTTTGGGTATTTAAAGGGCTGATTTGTTAATTAAAGGAACAACTATGACCCACCCGGAAATGACGATATCAAATAACATTTTTAACGAATTTAAAATTTGTACTCAACTGCAATATAACGGACATTTAAATATTAAAAGTCCTAAAGGAAATCAATGGGTTTTTTACTATCGCCTAGGGCGAATAGTTTGGGCGACAGGTGGAACCCATCCTTTCCGGCGCTGGCGGAGACAGATGGCTCAATATTGCCCCCACATTGATGTAGATAAGTTGCAGTTACGCAGACAAGATATATCGATGGATTACTGGGATTATCACCTCCTGGAAATTTTGTATAAAAAACAGAAAATTCAGCGTGAACAAATTCACGGTATTGTAGAAAATACGATAGCAGAACTTTTATTTGACTTAGCTCAAAAAACTGATTTTGTTTCTGTGAGTTGCGATCGCAGGCAGGAAGTAATCTTAGAAACACCAATGAGTTTTACGAGTGCAGATCTGTCTATGAAGCAGATGCAAGACTCGTGGAAAACTTGGTCAGAAGCTGGTTTAGCAAATTTTTCTCCTGACTTAGCGCCAGTCATCCGCAAACCAGAACAACTCCAGCAGCATGTTAGTCCATCTGTTTACAAAAACTTTGTCAGTTTGATTAACGGTAAGCATACGCTGCGGGATTTAGCGGCAAAAATGAAGCAGAGTATTGTCCCTGTTACCCGTTCGTTGTTGCCTTATATCCTTAAAGGCATTATTGAACTGGTGGAAGTTCCTGATTTACCTTTGTCAGTGACAGAACTCAAAAGTCAGCCTATTGCTACACAATCGCAAAAATCAACTGCGCCATTGGTGGCCTGTGTAGATGATAGCCCTCAAGTTTGTAAAATCTTAGAGGAAATTATCACTTCAAATGGACTGAGATTTGTCAAGATTCAAGATGCTGTACAAGCTTTACCAACCTTGATTCAAGACAAACCAGACTTGATTTTTTTAGATTTGATTATGCCTATTGCTAATGGTTACGAAATCTGCACTCAGTTGCGCCGTATTTCTGCCTTTGCCGACACACCTATAATTATCTTAACTGGTAATGATGGCCTCCTGGATCGAGTCCGCGCTAAAGTAGTCGGTTCCACAGATTTTCTCACTAAACCCGTAACAGAAGATAAGTTAATGAGTGTAGTCAGAAAATATTTACCTGTACAAGTAAAAACTCAAGTTAAAGACAAATTATCTCCATCTAATTTAAGGGTTTGTCATTAAGGTCTTTGGCATAAATTTTTGATTGGCTGGTTTTAAATTAGTTTTTTAATCGGATATACTTCAGTCTTAATTATGTTATTTAAGGCTGAAATGTCCAGTGATTAATCATATCAAATGAATCTAAAAGTATTTTAAAAAAACTGATAAAGCCTAGTATTTACGCTGAAGCAAATATAAAAAATATGAATCAAACTTGAGTAAAACTCAAATACAGTAAATGTCCTATTCAGATGTTTACTAAATTTGGTAGTTCCATTATTGCAAAAATTCCACAGGCGATAACTATGAATACAGTGTTAGTTGTTGAAGATGGTTTAACAGATATGCAAATCCTCAGCCGTTACTTGCAGCAAGCAGGTTATTCGGTAATGAGTGCCACCAGTAGTGAAGAGGCACAGGAAAAAATAGATAAAAATAAACCTGATCTGATTTTTTTAGATGTGATTTTACCTGGTAAAAGTGGATTTGAAATTTGTCGAGAACTTAAAAATAACCCCAACACCAGCAAAATACCTGTGGTTTTTTGTTCTACTAAAAATAGCGATGTAGATAAAATTTGGGGGAACATGCTGGGTGCGGAAGCTTATCTTTCTAAACCTATAGATCACGAAGAATTAGTGGTTACTTTAAAGAAATTAATTAAGTAATTTCAAAGAAACAATGACTTTAGAGACTAAGCAGAAATTTTTAAGTTTGCAATTAGGTACAAGGGATACGGCGGTAATTGCTTTAGAACACATCACAGAAGTTTTTCAAGTATCGTTGGCAGATATATGTGGTGTCCCCCAAATGCCTAATTGTGTCTTGGGTATCTATAACTGGCGCGGCGAGATGCTGTGGTTAGTTGATTTAGAAGAAATGCTGGGTTATCCACCACTTTTACAAGGGGCTAATTTTCTGTCAACAATGATGGCTATTGTTCTGGAAAAAGAGGGTAAATATTTAGGGTTATTGGTGCGGAATCTCATGGATATTGAGTGGCTAGATACCAATCAAATTAAACCTCCATCAGCTGAATTATTTTATCCGGCGATGTCACCATTTTTGCAAGGCTACTTTATTAATAGTGCTGAGGAGATGATATTAAATTTGGATGCCACAGCAATTGTGCGATCGCCTCTATGGACTATGAATAATTAATTATCTTTTCTAGATATGAATTTTCAATTACCAGGGTTTAACTGGAAACGACAAAATATTACTTTACTAGTACAATCTTTTAAGGGTGAAGACATGAGCATTGCATATAATAATAGTCACGAAAACCAGCCTATAGTTACTGAATTAGCACATTTAAAAAATGAGAATGGCGATGAAAAAATAGCTAATATTGCTAGCGATGCCATATCAGAATTAAAAGCTATTTCTCAAGAATTTAAAACTTGGCGACAGCAGTTGCAAGAAATGACAACTCAGATGCGTCAAGCTCCAGATATGGAGATGCTACTAAAGATGACTGTGGCACAAGTCAGGGATAAACTTGGCAGCGATCGCGCTTTAATTTATCGCTTTACTTCTCTGGAGTCTGGCACAGTTTTATCAGAATCAAGAACTTTAGGTTGGACACCAACTCTAGGCGAAAATCTTCCAGGTATTTTGTTTGGCTTATATACCAGCCAAGATTATTTGGAACCTGTAGCAATTAATGATGTTAACCAAATACAGCTTACTCCCTATCAAAAACAACTAATAGAAAAGTTTCAAATCAAAGCTTGTTTGAGTTTACCAATTGTTGTAGAAGGTAAAGTTTGGGGCTTATTAGCTGTCAATAATTGTAATTCATTTCGCCCGTGGCAAGAAGTAGAAATCACTTTACTATCGCAAATTTCTACAGAACTAACCTACAGATTACAAAAATTTGAATTCCAAAAAGAATTACAACAGCAGACACTAGCTAAGAAATCTGTTGCCAAAGTCATCGACAAAATTCTGCGAATATCAAATGTCGATCAGATTTTTCAAACCACAACTCAAGAAATTCGCCAATTATTACGCTGCGATCGCGTGGGTGTTTACCGATTCAAACCTGATTGGAGTGGTGAGTTTGTTGCAGAATCAGTGGGTCATGGTTGGGTCAAAATGGTCACCGCAGATTTTAAAATGGTGTGGGAAGATACACATTTACAAGAAACCCAAGGCGGTCGTTATGCCAAGGGTGAAAGCTTTGCTGTCAATGACATTTATCAGGTTGGTCATGCTCAATGCCACATTGATATTTTAGAACAATTTGAAATGAAAGCCTACATAATTGTGCCAATTTTTTCTGGAGAACAATTGTGGGGTTTATTGGCAGCTTATCAAAACTCTGGGCCGCGAGAATGGCAATCTTGGGAAGTCAGCTTTTTAACTCAGATTGGTTTGCAATTTGGTGTAGCCATTTCCCAGGGTGAATATTTAGAACAAATGCAGGCACAATCGGAGCAATTAGTACAAATTGCTGCACAAGAAAAGGCATTAACTAAGACAATTAACCGCATTCGCCAATCTTTAGATGTAGATTGCTTCTTTAAAACCACAACTCAAGAAGTGCGTCAATCACTACGGTGCGATCGCGTGGCTGTTTATCGCTTTAATGCTGATTGGGGTGGTGAATTTATTGCTGAATCAGTAGGTAATATTTGGGTCAAACTAGTAGGGCCTGGCATCAAAACAGTTTTAGACGATACCTACTTACAAGAAACCCAGGGAGGTCGATATACTAAAGGTGAAAATTTCGTTGTTAATGATATTTATACAATAGGTCTAGCTCCCTGCCACATTGAGATTTTAGAGCAGTTTGAAGCCAAAGCTTATATCATTGTACCGATATTTTTTGGCGATAAATTGTGGGGATTACTGGCAGCTTATCAAAATTCTGGCTCTCGGACATGGCAACCTTGGGAAGTCAACTTTTTAACTCAAATTGGCTTGCAATTTAGCCTAGCTAAATCACACATAGATTATCTCGAACAAGTGCGCGTGAAATCTGAGAAACTAGCTCAGATAGCTGAACAAGAAAAAGCCGTTACCAAGATAGTCAACCGGATTCGGCAATCATTAGATGTAGACGAAATTTTCAAAACAGCAACTCAAGAAGTGCGCCAATTACTCAGATGCGATCGCGTGGCTGTTTATCGCTTTAATGCTGATTGGGGCGGTGAATTTATCGCTGAGTCTGTGGGGCATAATTGGGTAAAACTAGTAGGTGTTGATATCAAAACTGTTTGGGAAGATACCCACTTACAAGAAACTCAGGGAGGTAGATATGCTAAAGGTGAAAGCTTTGTTGTTAATGACATTTATCAGGTTGGTCATTCGCCTTGTCATATTGAGGTTTTAGAGCAGTTTGAAGCCAAAGCTTATGTGATAGTTCCTGTGTTTTCTGGCGAACAATTATGGGGCTTATTGGCAGCGTATCAAAATTCTAGCTCTCGTGATTGGGAAGAATCACAAGTCAGCTTATTAGCACGCATTGGTGATCAGTTAGGGTTGGGATTACAACAAACTGAATATCTACAACAACTACAAGCCCAGTCAGCCAAACTAGCAGAAGCCGCAGCACGAGAAAAGGCAGCCAAGGAATTATTGCAACAACGATCTATTCAACTTCTCACAGCAGTCAGGCCTGCCTTGAATGGCGACTTAACAGTACGCGCACCGATTACAGAAGACGAACTCGGTACAATTGCTGATGCTTACAACAATACTCTGCAAGCACTACGGCAAATTGTCAACCAAGTGCAGGTAACTTCTCAACAAGTCGCCCAAACATCTAGTAATAGTGAGGCTTCCTTAGCGGGATTAACAAATCTCGCAAAACAACAGTCTGACGAAATTACCGTAGCCTTAGGTGAAATTCAACAAATGGTTGACTCTACCCAAGCGGTAGTTAATCATGCAGATTTGGTGCAGATGGCGTTGCAACAAGCGAACCAAACTGTAGAATCTGGCGATGCAGCCATGAATCAGACTGTCAAAGCCATCCAAGCGATTCGTGAAACCGTTGCCCAAACTAGTAAAAAGATCAAACGTCTCAGCGAATCCTCACAAAAAATCTCCAAGGTGGTGAACTTAATTAGCAACTTCGCCACACAAACAAACGTACTGGCGTTAAATGCCGCTATTGAAGCCACCCGTGCCGGGGAATATGGTAAAGGCTTTGCCGTTGTAGCCGATGAAGTCCGTTCCTTATCTCGCCAATCAGCCGCTGCAACCATTGAAATTGAAAAATTAGTCCAAGAAATTCAAACAGAAACTGGCGAAGTTGCAGTAGCGATGGAAACAGGTATTCAGCAAGTTGTAGAAGGGACAAACTTTGTTGGTGAAACCCGTCAAAACTTAAATGCTATTGTTTCTGCAACTGCCGAAATCAGTCAGCTAATTCAGCGCATTACCGAAGCAACCCAAAAACAAATGGGGCAATCTGTAACGGTAACAGCATCAATGCAAGATGTAGCAGAAATCGCTAACCAAACGTTTACCGAATCTCAAGAAATTGCTGCGGTATTGCAAGATTTATCAGGAATGGCACAAGAATTATTAGCAACTGCTAGTAAGTTCAAAGTGAATTAGTTAGGGGCTAGGGGCTAGGGACTAGAGGCTAGAGAAGAATTTTCCCATTACCCAATCCCTAGTACCCACTCCCCACTCCCCACTCCCCACTCACTACTCCCTTATTTATTATGATTACAGATGCGGCAATTCGTGAACAAGGCTATATTTATTTTCTGGCGGAAGCCCCAGAGTTAGTACAAATTATTGAGCAAGAACTGTTTAGCCTTTCAGAAGGTTATAGCATTGCAAAAGTTCATAACTTAATGCGGGCAACTCATACGCTTAAAGGTGGTGCTGCTAATGTTGGGTTAGAAGTAATTCAGATGATAGCCCATTCTTTAGAAGATGTTTTTAAGGCTTTATATAATCCAGAGGTAGTTATTGATGATGAATTGCAAACACTCTTGCATCAAGCTTATGAATGTCTTAATTTAGCATTAACTACAGAATTGACAGGTACTGCTGTTAATAATGAAGAAATTCTGCAACGCACAACTTTAATTTTTGTGCAATTACAAGAAAAGCTGGGTGATTTTTTTGGTGCTGATAATCATATACCTACCTCTCAAGAGTTAGGATTTGACATTGCCCAGTCTATATTTGAAGTAGGAGTACAACAACGCTTAGAAAGTATTGCTGAAGTTATTAATAATCCACCTGATAATACTGAATTTGTAGAGTTTTTAAGCTCTCAAGCTGAGGTGTTTTTGGGTTTAGCAGAGTCTTTAAATTTACCGGGATTGGCAGAAATTGCTCAAACAATTTTAGCTGCACTGCAAGCGAATCCTCAGGAAGTTGGCGAAATTGCAGAAATTGCTCTGGTGGATTTGCAGCAAGCACAAAAAGATGTATTGGCAGGCGATCGCACTTGTGGCGGCGCACCTTCTCCAAGTTTACAAAGACTGACAACAACTGCGGTTGATGAAGTTTCTGGATCGGCGGATAATTTTTTGCTCAATGCTGAAGAATTTTATAAATTTTTAACGGCATCTGGTAATACTAAAAATGAACGCATTAAACCGACAACGGCTAAATTATATTTAAAAGTCATTTACTATATTTTTGGCTGGTTTAATCACTATCAAGAAATATCTAAAACAGAACTTAATTTATCTTTATTGATTCCGCAGAAAGCAGAACAAAATAATATTAATCACATAGAAAGTTGGTTGAGTGCTTTTCTCAAGTTTGTTCAGGATGAAGAAGATAGTTATAGTCTTTGTCTTTATCGCCACGGGGTAATTTTAATTATTCTGTTGGCAGTTGCTAAATTTCAATACTCATCTGATAAATCTGATGATTATATCCTCTTAATTCAAACACTACAAAATCAAATTCGCACATTAGCAAAAGAATATAAAAATTATCCGCCGGTGACTTCTGAAGAAAAAAATTGGTTGGACAGTCCTAAGTTACGCCAATTGTTAGTCTTCAAAGAAATATCAATACCGGCATCACCTCTTAGCGATGGCCTATTAGAGTCGATATGGGGGGGAGAAGCAGAGCCAAATGTGAATCCTGAAATTGAGCTATCGGTAGTCGCAGATGTCCTAGAAACAGGCATTGAGGCTATTTCTGAACCAGCCATCCAGATTCACGAATCAATAGAAGAGCCATCTCCGTCACCACAAAGTAATAACGCTCGAAAATCTACATTTATTCGTGTAGAGGTAGAAGGATTACAACGTCTGAATTACCTAGCAGGAGAATTACTAATTCATCAAAAACGCCGCACATTATATGATGAACAAATTCAAGAAATATTAGAGCAATTATTGCAGCGATTGAGCAAACATCAAGACAATTTAAATCAATTGCGAGATTTGCCAGTTCAAATACAGAATTTCACATCTTTACCAACACAAAATTTTGCATCTGTGAAATTTGATTCGCTGGAAATGGATGTCTATACAGAATTTCATCTATCTTTACATGAAGCCATAGAAGAGACTCTACAATTACAAGAAACAACAGAATCTCTTGATTTACTGCTTAAACAAGCTACGCAAATTAGTGAAGCAAAACAAAATTTAGCTTTTAATCTCATCGATAATTTAGTGGAAGCGCGAATGTTACCTTTGGGTAATGTCCTAAATCGCTTCCCTCAAATGGTGAAACAACTAGGAAGGGTTTATCACAAGCTTGTTAACTTGCAGCTTTCTGGTACAGGTGTATTAGTTGATAAGGCGATCGCCGAAAAGTTATATGACCCCTTATTACACTTAGTACGTAATGCCTTCGACCACGGTATTGAATCGCCACAGGTGCGTCAAGAACGTGGTAAACCAGAACAAGGCACTATCGAAATCTGTGCTTATCATCAAGGTAGTCAAACTATTATTGAAGTCCGGGATGATGGACAGGGATTGAATTTAGAAAGTATTCGCAAAAAAGCTATTGAACTGAATTTGATCTCAGATAATGAACAATCAAAAGGCTATTTTTCTAACTCAGATAAAGCCGAATTATTAGATTTGATGTTTTTACCTGGATTTTCCACAACTGATCAGGTAAATGAAATTTCTGGACGCGGTATGGGTTTAGATATCGTGCGTTCTCAGTTACAAGCACTAAATGGTTCTATTTCAGTGCAATTTTTGCCCAATCAAGGAACAACATTCATACTTAAAGTACCTTTTTCTATGACCACTGATAAATTAATGCTAGTCCAAGCCGGAGGTGTTGTTTATGCGCTGCTATTGGACAGTATAGAAAAAATCTTGATTCCCTCGACTCAGCAAGTGAAGGAATTTGAAGGTAAAAGAGTTTTGCATTGGCATACAGATGAGGATGAAACTCTAGTTAACCTGCATCAATTTTCTGATTTGATAAGTTACAAAACCTCAGTATTCAATAGTGCTAATCTCAACAATACACCAATAACCAATGAAGCAGGCGTGATGAAAAATCCTGTGTTACTGCTACGACGAAAGCAAGGCGTTTTTGGGTTAGAAGTTGACCAAATTTTAGGCGAACAAGAACTAGTAATTAGACCTTTAGGAAATGCGATCGCTCCGCCAAAATATATTTATGGTTGTAGTAGTTTAGCCAATGGTAATCTGATTTTAGTCATTGATGGGACGCTACTCCTGGAATCTCAAGATAGCCAAATACAACTTGATATTGCAGCACTACCAATAGTGTATTCTTCGGGACAAAAAGCCTTACCAATGTCAGTTAACCAGGAGGAAAGTCTGCCTTTACTGGCTGCTTCTGCAAATAGTATAGAGCCACCAACTCAGTCTCTCGAGTCAAATCATCAAGCTCCCAAAGTAATTTTGGTGGTAGATGATGCCATTAGCTTGAGGCAAACTCTTTCTCTGACTCTACAAAAATCTGGCTATCAAGTCATTCAAGCCCAAAATGGTGTAGAAGCTTTAGAACAGTTACAACGACATGCTGATATTCAAGTGATTATCTCCGATTTAGAGATGCCACGGATGAACGGTTTTGAATTGTTAGGTAATTTGCGACAAAATCCAAATTTCGTGAATATTCCTATTGTCATTCTTACTTCCCGCAGCGCTGAAAAGCATCGTCAACTTGCCCAAGAATTAGGGGCAAATGCTTACTTAACCAAGCCTTATTTAGAACATGAGTTTCTCTCTATTGTCAATAGTTTAATTAACAAAGATGAAAAAAAATCGTTAGATTAGGTAGTAAGGAATAAAGCAATACGGTTTAGTTAAAGTGAAATTAGTTTCAATACCAATATCTGAATCTTGCTTTATCGGCGGTTAATTACTCTATCTGAACTGTATTGAGGAATAAAGAATGAAGATTTTTAATTATTGATAATAATTTGCGAATATAGAAGATTAATAAAAATTACTGATCAAATAATTTTTAACAAAATTACTTTTAGCTGCTATCGTGACATTTCTGCAAAGATGATAGTTAAACTAATAATTTTTTTTCACCTATGGGCTGATGATATAAAACCATTAGCTGACGCGCATTCAAAGTTTCTATCGCATAAGCATGTCCTGTTAAATCGCTGAATTCTACTTCAAAAACTCCAGGTTCATATTCATCTACAATTGTTCCTACTTGACCTCGATATAGTTTTAATTCTGGTAAATCTTCGGTTAAAGCAACAACATTTAATAATTTCATGGATATTACCTCACTGCTTAGAGTATATAACAGGTGACTAGGCGGGGAAAGTTTTCATCATTTCGCACTATCCAAACACTCTGAATCATTGCTTGTTTGTTGGCGCGAGTCATGGGAAAGTCAATGATATATTTTTGACCGTATGGATTACTTTTTCCAGGGATGGCATTATAATTAGCCACTGCTTGTAAAAGTATGGCTTGTAGTTCTTCTAGATTATTTAAATCTAAGTCTAAGGCAGATTTGAATACACGAGCTTTGTGTTTACCTTCTGGATGTTCTGGGTTGAGACAATACCCTGCGATTTTCTCTATTTCAACGATAGCGCGCTGAGGATGAGGAAGTTTCACAATATAGAAAAATTACCAACAACTACTCTCTGGCATCACCAAACTTGATTATAAGCGCGATCGCAATACTCACAGCCAAAATTAATGTCATACTCAAAGCTGAACCAAAACCCCAATTTTGGGTAACTCCGAGAAACTGGTTGTAGACTAATCGCGCTGCTGTCATACTAGAAGCGCCACCGAGTAATTCTGGATTGATAAAATCTCCTAATCCTGTAATCAAGACCAGCATTGAACCAGCAGTAATCCCTGGTAAAATTTGGGGTACAGTCACTTTCCAAAAAGTTTGCAGAGAATTTGCACCTAAGTCGGCTGCTGCTTCTAATAAGCGCTTATCTAGCTTTTCTAAAGAAGCATATAAAATTAACACCATATAAGGTAATAGACTATAGCTCATGCCAATTAATACTGCTGGCATACGATTGAGTATTTCTAAAGTAGGCAACCCAAAACTACTCAGTAAACTGTTTAATAAGCCAGTAGGACGTAAAATAGTAATCCACGCATAAGAACGCAGCAACGATGAAGTCCACAAAGGCAAAACAAAGCCCAACAGCAGCAGATTTCGCCAGCGTTGCGGTGCTATTTGAGCAATCCAATAAGCAACAGGTAAGCCCAAAATTAAGCAAATTATTGTTGTGGCGATCGCTAACCATAATGACCGCCCGATTACTTGCAAATATAAAGGATCAAGTATGCGAATATAATTGTCAAATCCACTGGGATTAACTACACCTCCAGGCCTAATATTGGGTACTAAACTCAACTGAAAAATTAATAGTGTTGGTAGCACCAACAAAAGTAATAACCAAATAGCAGAGGGTGCAAGAAATACTAAAGGTTGAACCAAGTTCGATAAGGGGCGATGTGTTTTTTCTGTATCTATATAATCGTCTGCTGAATTTGTTTGAATATCACGATTTTTTGTAGGCATAATATTAATTTAATTACAAATAATATAAATTTACTAGATATATAAATTCGGATAGTTACTCAAATTCATCTGACAACAAAAAGCTTTCAAACTTATTACCCACTCCCCCTCTTTATTTAATAGGACTTACGCACTCGCTACGAAAATCAAGGCTTTGAGATTGCTAGAGCCTCCGGCACGCTACGCGGTAAGCGCAGCCATGCCCGTTAGGGCTTTACCCTACGGTCGCAATGACGAAAATACGTCGTTGGTTACGTAAGTCCTGTTTAACTACTAGTTAATTGAGTCCAGTAACGCTCATAAACATCTTCCAAATCTCCCAAGGGAGTAAGGCGTTCACATTTTTCTAAAACTGAAGCGGGAGGAAACAAATTCACATTATTCTTAATTTCATTTGGTAATTGTTCAAAGCCGGCACTATTGGGAATAGCAATGTTCATGCGTTTGCTAATCATGGCGGAGACTTCTGGTTGTAACATAAAGTTAATCCAGGCATAGGCTCCATCTATATTAGGCGCTGTTTTCGGAATAACCATAGTGTCAGTCCAGAGTGAAGAACCACTACGAGGGATGACATATTTGAGTTTGGGGTTTTCTTTAATAACGTTGATAGCATCTACTGAGTAAGACATTGCCAATGTTAAATCTCCGGCGAGAATTTGGTTTTGCCAAGCATCGGTGTCAAAAGAGGCGATCGCAGGTTTTAGTTCTACTAATTTTTCATAAGCTTGTTTAATTTGATTTTCATCTTGGGAGTTGTAAGAATAACCCAACATACGTAAAACTGCACCCATGACTTCACGGACATCATTTAATAATGTCATCCGCTTATTGAGTAGTTCCTGGTTTTGCCAAAGATAGTCCCAATCTTCTGGTGCATCTTTGAGGATTTCCGAATTGTAAACTAAACCTGTTGTCCCCCAATTAAAGGGAATGCTATGACGATTATTGGGGTCATAACTAGGATTTTGGAACTGGGGAAATAAATTATCTACACCAATTAAGCGATCGCGGTTTAATTCAATTAATAAATTTTGTGCCTCCATCTTTTGCACCATATAGTCAGATGGGTAGATGAGGCTATAAGCGCCACCACCTCCAGCCAACAGTTTAGCTAACATGACTTCGTTAGAATCATAGACATCAGCCAGCACTTTTATCCCTGTTTGGGCAGAAAAAGTTTGCAGTAATTGTTGATCAGAATATTGTGTCCAGGTATAAAGATACAATTGGTCGCTGCGTCCAGAGGTATTAGTAGTCCTGACATCACCTAGCTTCCAAGCACAACTAGCTAAAGACAAACCAGAAAGTGCTGCCATCCTTTGTAAAAATTGCCGTCTGTTAGTCATGACTCACTATTTGATAAAGCTATACAGTCATTTTCTGTCCACCAAGCATAGATAGGTGTATCATAGTCTGGCAAATTACCAAAGGTGTTGGGCTGCAAAACATTGATGCTGATACCGTTGGTCAATTCCACAACATAATTAACATGAGTGCCTAAATACATAACATTGACTAACCTACCTTCAAAGCAGTTAGTCGATAAATTGGGGTGATAAAGCGAAAGTTGAATTTTTTCCGGGCGCACGCTGACCACTACAGCTTGAGATAATTCAGCTGGTGTATTTTGATTGCGGGTGACAACAATTTTGAATCCTGTTTTGGTTTCAACGTGTACGCATGTGGATTCCATTGTGGTGATTGTGCCACTAAATAAATTAGTATCACCAATAAAATCAGCTACAAAGGGTGTTAGGGGATGTTCGTAAATTTCACTGGGAGTGCCAATTTGCTCAATTTTCCCTTGATTCATCACCGCAATGCGATCGCTTAAGGATAACGCTTCTTCCTGGTCATGTGTCACCAAAATGAAGGTCAGACCTAATTCCTTGTGTAAATTCGATAACTCTACCTGCATATCCTTACGCAGTTTTAAATCTAAGGCCCCCAACGGTTCATCTAGCAAGATGACAGCCGGCCGATTGACTAAGGCCCTAGCTAAAGCCACCCGTTGCTGTTGACCGCCAGACAGTTGACTAGGAAAGCGCGATCGCAAACTTTCCATTTTCACTAGATTTAACGCTTCTTTAACTCTGCTTTCAATTTCTGACTTGCGTAATTTTTTCAGGCGCAGTCCAAAAGCAATGTTATCCCACACATTCAAATGGTTAAATAAAGCATAGCTTTGAAAGACTGTATTCACGGGTCGGCGGTAAGGAGGAACATTAGTCATTAACCGTCCCTGAATCAATACCTTGCCAGCATCAGTCATTTCAAACCCAGCAATTAAGCGGAGTGTAGTTGTCTTACCGCAACCAGAAGGGCCCAGAATACTAAAAAATTCACCCTGTCTGATATCTAAATCGACTCCATGAACTGCTGCTTCTTGGTTAAAAAATTTGAATACGTTACGCAGCTCAACATCTATTGGCTTACAAGTAGTGCTTCCCTTCTGATTCTGCGTGACAGTTTGAGCCATAATCTTCAGTAGAATGCCGTGATCTAAGGTGATATTGTCGGTTAATCTAGTCTTAAAACTTGACTATATATTACTCTTTGGTTCATTGTATCCGCCCAGAACAATTGTGCAAAAGGATACTTTTTTCATGGCAACTAACACAAACCCAGGTAAAACTTTCAGATATCAGGCATCTAGGCAAGTATGAGTAGCTTTTTTCCAGAAAATCAGGAGTTAAGACCCATAAATTCATTACTAGGACTGGAGACTAAATAAATTATGCAGTATAAAAGTTGATTGAAAGTATCTATTGAGCATTCCATCCGGTGACTACTTAGCATAATTGAATACATAGTAATCCTAGTAGAGAAGTTTTATTAATCTTATGGCTTTATTGCAACCATCCCCACTCAGTGAAAAAAAAAGTACACGCACAGTTGGCAAAAATTTCCAGCCCGTATTTTTAATTGCCTTTACTTTATTAATGACCACGGGCATAGGTGTTCGTTTAGCACACTTGCAAATTGTCGAAGGTGCAAACCATCGTCAACGAGCAGAAGCTAACCGCATTCGCGTAATTCCCAAACAACCAGAAAGGGGGAATATTTTTGATCGCAATGGCAAACTTTTAGCTAGTACGCGCTACCCTCGTTCTGTATATTTGTGGCCCATGTCCCACACCAAGCCAGGATGGCCCATTGTGGGTGCGCGGCTAGAAAAAATTCTGGAAATTCCTAAAGAGGAAATAGCCAAAAAATTACAAGAAGCAGGCCCCAACTCTTCTTCTCTGATTCGCATTGCCCGCGATTTAGATGAAGCCCAAATCACAGCCTTGAAGGAGTATGAACATGAACTTACAGATGTAGAAATACATACCGAAGCTGTTCGTTATTATCCCCAAGGCAGAGAATTAGCCCATGTACTGGGTTATACAAGGGAATTAACTGCTGAACAATTAAAAGAGAAGCGCGAGGAAGGCTATCGTTTAGGAGATGTGATTGGTCAGATGGGAGCCGAAAAGGCTTATGAAGACACACTCAGGGGAGAATGGGGTGGTCAACAAGTAGAAGTGGACGGTGCGGGTCGTCCCATTCGGGTTTTAGGCGAGAAACAGGCAAAGCCAGGCACTGATCTTAATTTAACTATTGATTTAAATATCCAAATGGCAGCAGAAAAAGCTTTGGGTGCGCGTGATGGTGCAATTGTGGCACTTGACCCCAAAAATGGTGCTGTCTTGGCAATGGTGTCTCACCCAACCTTTGATCCCAACATTTTCTCTAAGCAAAAACTCACCCAAAAAGATTGGGAAACTGTTCAAGGTGCAGACCATCCCCTAGTTAATCGCGCCCTCAGCGCTTTTCCACCCGCCAGTACTTTCAAGATTGTCACTACAGCCGCCGGGCTAGAATCTGGCAAATTTTCTCCGAATACAGTGCTACAAACCTACGGTTCCTTAACCATTGGTGGTACTCGCTTTGGTGAATGGAACCACGCTGGATTTGGCCCATTGGGTTTTGTCGGCGCAATGCAATGGAGTAGTGATACTTTCTTTTATCAAATTGCCAGGGGAGTTGGTGGCCCTACTTTAATTGAATGGACTCGTAAGTTTGGCTTTGGTCAAAAAACCGGCTTTGAATTTGCCTCAGAAGAATCAAGAGGTTTAGTCCCAGATGAAGCATGGAAGCGCAAGGCTTGGAAAATGCCTTGGACTGTAGGTGACAGCATTAATATGTCAATTGGTCAAGGTGCTTTACTGGCTACACCTTTGCAAGTTGCGGTGATGTTTGCTGTGCCAGCTAATGGCGGTTATCGAGTCCAACCACATTTGCTCAAAGATAATGAAGAAGCCAGAAGTTGGCGAGAACCTGTGAATATGAAGCCGACAACACTCAAAATTATCCGCGACGGGCTGAAGAAGGTGATCACTGACGGTACTGGTAAAGTTTTAAATAAGCCCACACTTCCCCCAGTAGCGGGTAAAACTGGTACAGCTGAAGCATGGAAGCGGGGGGTGAAAAAAAATCATGCTTGGTTTGGTGCTYACGCCCCAATAGATCAACCAGAAATCCTCATTGTCGCTTTTGCTGAACATTCGGGTGGTGGTGGTGGTAGTCTTGCCGGCCCGATGATTTTAGAAATTATGGAAGACTATTTTCAACGCAAATACCCAGGTAAGTATCAAAAGCCAGAGTAAATGGGGACTAGGGAACTCGGGGCCCCCTTTGGGGATAAAGGGCAAAAGGGGTAATGGGGCAGGAAAATACTTTGGGCTGTTATTGCGAATTGCGTACAGCCTAGCGGCATCCTTGGGCTGCTACTGCAAACTGGAAATTGATTTATTGGAGTTCCCCTACCTAACACCTGATGAATCTGAATAACCACTAGGGGGTTTTTGATCTGACGGTGCCTGATATCCCGCTGGTACAGCGTAATTTACAGCCAGTGTTATGTTCAAAACACCAATAGTTAAAATTGTGGCCAGAAAAAGTTGGTGCAAGAGCCTATTAATACGAGTCATAATTAATCTTTCTTCGTGCGGCATTGCACTGACGAAATGAACAAGAAATTCTACAATGTTTATTTTTTATTTAACAAAAATATCTTTGTATATTTACCTAAGATTGATTATACATTTTTAACAGCTTATCTTAATTAAGAATATATTAATTTATTTATGTCTTTAAATAATAAATAAAATTCTCATTTTCCAATATTCTATCCTTAGATATATGACACCAAGAATATTTAATAGTAATAATTAGCTTTATGAATAAATAATCAAAAAAATATATAAGCTTCACATAAAATCAGGCTTAATTGTCAACATAGCAAAATTAACACCTGGGTGAGATATTGTCTAATTCCCCATAGGCTTGGTGTTTACAGCGCTTCCCTCTATTATGCAATACAGTTTTTCTCCTTTCTCCTCTCCTAGCATAGCTTTCAGCTTTGAGAATGTACCTCATAGCTGCCGGAAGTGCTGTATAAAAACATGCATTGGAATTGTTTATCGCCACCAAAACTTGGCTACCGGCCAAGATAATTCACACAGAGAACCTTTAGGAAAAAGGGCTACTCGCCGAAACTTACCCTTTAATTGTCGAGCTAAATTTCTAAACTGTTGAGTTCCCCGACCTTCTTGAGGTGACTTGATACCTAGCCCGTCATCTACAATACTCAAGGTGTACCAGCCTTCAGATGCAGTGCAGGTAACTTCCAGGCGAGTAGCTCCTGTGGCGTGCTTACCGACATTACACAAAGCTTCTTCTAAAAATCGGCAGAGTCCTCGCTTGACTTCAATATTCAAGCATTGCTCATCAATAGGCTCAAAATTGCGGATTTTTACCCTGATGCTTTTAAAACAGGGAAGGTCTCGCTCTAAGGTACAACTGTAAACTTGATACAAAATTTCATGCACAGGATATTGCAAATTGAGAATGAGACTCTTACCTAAATAAAGATTAGTCTCTTGGGTGAGGGGTTCTCGTTGTAAAAATTCGTAGATTCCCCGGAGTTCATGGTTTAATTTCTCAATTTCTTTTTCTAATTCTGGTAGTAACTCGTCAATGGGTAAATCTTGACTGCGAACTAGTTTTGAGGCTTTAGCTAGACTTTGTAGTGGCCCATTGTGAATAGTTTCAAATGTGCGTTCAATAATGGTTTGGCGAACTTTAATACCAGACTTTAAAGCGAGATCATATTGATATAAAGCTGTGAGTTCTATACTATTTAAAGCTAAAATTAAAACTGCTGGTATGACTGGAACCCACCAACCCCAAAGCAGGAGGTAATAACTAAATACCACTAGGCTTGAGCTAGCCAGACTAAAAAATGCCAAATTTGTCCAAGGCGATTTAGTTAGTCCAGCAATCATAATTCCTAAAACTCCCCAAGCCACAATCCACAGGTATTCCCAGATATCATTCCAAGTCTTTAAGAATGGCCGAGAATCTAGAGTTGCACTGATAATTTGACTTACAGCATGAGCTTGGATTTCGACTCCATAAACGCGGCCTGCTGCGGGTTTGCTGGATCTAACAGCAGAAGTAGTGATAAAGTCTTTACAACTAGGAGCAGTGATGCCAACAATCACAATGCGATCGCGTATCCAGTCAGGATTGAAATTCTTGCTGGTGATATCTGTCAAAGAGACAATTCTAAATCTTTCTTGACCACTACGAAAATTCAGTAGTACCTGAACTCCACCGGCATCACTTCGGACATATCCCCCAGAATTGGGTAAAAACTGAGGTATTTCAGTATTACTAAATCTCATCGTAGCGCGATCGCGGATGCCATTTGCTAAGTTCAGATTTTCATGCGCTAAATAAATCTGGGACAGACGTAAAGACAACGATAACTTATATGCTTCAGGTGTTGGTGTCCCCAACAAACTACGTCTTAATTTGCCATCACTATCCAGAATCTGATCAGCAAAACCCAATTGTTCGGGTGGTAATGTTGCTGGTGCAGCAATCTGCTCAGGTAAGACTTTTTCAATAGCAATTAAATTGGGTAAATTTTGCAAAGCTGCAACTAATTCAGTATGACCAGGATTAACTGGTAAATCTCGATAAATATCAAGACCAATAACCCTGGGCTTGTAACTCTGCAATTTCAATAACAGTGCCGCTAAGTCGCGATCTGGTATGGGATAATGTTGAAGAATCCGAATATCATCTTCATTAATCCCTACAATCAGAATCCGCTCATCTACAAGTTCTTCAGGACGTATACGTAGAAAGTTATCAAAAGCTAGCCACTCTAATGTTTGCATTGAACCTATCAGGCGAAGGATAATCACCAGGGCAATCATCACCATCCCCGGTAAAGCGCCTACACGCCAAATAGCAATTTCTTCCTTGATTTTGCGCCAAGCTCCAGGATACATAAGCTGTTGCCATAGACTTTAATTTTCACCGATTGCTCTCGGTACTGAAATTAATAGGGCTACTTAGTTATCCAAACTTCTGGGTAAAAAAGACGCCCTATGTAGTCGCCTGGCTATGAGAAATAATCACAAATCAATATCTACTTATCTAAGTAGAATTTTACAACAGCACAGTTTTTAGCGTATATCCAACGTATATTTAATGATGACACAGTTGTCTCATAGTCCATATATAAGTAGCAGTCTACCATTTAATCCTCTTTTTTCCCACAAAAGCTGCATTAATTAATCAATTAAGCCTTCTTCTCTAGCTCGCATTTCCGTTTGTATGCGGATATTTCTCCCTTCTTCAGGATAAACGTCTAAAGCGTCTTGCAACTTACTCCAGTAATGACGTACCATCCGTTCGGATATACACATCCGTTCGGCAATGGTTTTATCTTGCAATCCTTCTTCAAATGCTAGAGTCAGCACTCGCAGCCACTCTGGTTTGACTTCCAATCCAGAATGAATTCCTTTAATATCTTTGGTATGAGTTAATCCCTGTAATGCCCAATCTGCCCTGGTTAGCATTTCTTTGGTGGTCAGGCTTTTATCCGCGACTGTAAAGCCTCCTTTATGACTGTCAATGTCAGGACGAATTCTCACCAATGTTCTCACATGGGCGCTTTGAACCACTAAGTTGAGGTTTTGGTAATCTTTCATCAGAGTCCTGAGAAGTTGCACACCTGTATCAGGGCGCGCTGTCGCTCCTGAATGTTCTGGTATAGAAAGATCCATCACTACCAAATCGGGTGGCAATACGGTAATTTGATTGAGAGCACTTTCAGCGTTGATAGCAGTGATAAATTCGGCATCAGGGTAATGCTTTCTCAGTACCTCAACTGTTCCACCTAATACTAGTTCGTGGTCATCGATGACGAGAATTTTTATTAATGCCTTTTCGGTTAAAATTTGTTTCATAATTCACACTCTGGCAATTTGCACTAAAATTGTTAAATATTTTTTACATTTGTAATTAATAAATCATAAAATCAGCAATATCAATATTACTTATAAGTTTCTATTTACAGTTCCATATCACTTACCAGATTTCAACCATAATAATGGGCTATGGGCTGTTTTCCAACATTCACTAATGCTTTTGTTATGAAACTTACCAACACAAGTACCAAATAGCATTGAGATTTTTACTATTGTAAAAGCATTTTCCCGCAGTTAGAATCCGAAAAGTTTCGCAAAGATAATCTAGTTCAGCGAGATGGGAATAAAACGTAAGTGTTGATACATCGGGATAACTAATTGTTACTATTAATTGAGCTACATTTTCTTGTTGTTTTAAAGTAATATATACGGATATTGGGGTAACAGCTTCTGGTACAGTTATGACTAGTAGTTCCTCTAAAGCTTGTAAAACAATCATGCTGCGTTCAGCTGTCTCATGTCGCCAAGATCCTGGCATGTCGATATAAAAAGATTGACAGGGATGGGATATTAACCACGTTGCTAATAAGCACTCAATAGCTAACGGCAGACTATCTTGCAGTGATGCGGGAAACAAGCGATCGCTTAATTTTGCTAAAGAATGATGAAAATTATCAATTTTTTGCAAACATTCTTGAGTTTCTTTGGTTGATGAACTTGGGTGTTTTACTGTCAGCAAATCTAAGCTACGACGGATAATAAAAGATTCCTGTAATAAGCCATCACGAATTTTTTCGGCTTCCAAAAAGAGCTTCATGGACTGTCTCGAAGACCACCACTGCAATGCTTGCTGAATTTTATGATAAGACTTCAGAAAGTAGGCACAGGTAATTACGTAGGCAGCGAGTAGTATAATTTGCGTACATAGTTGCAGGCTCATGTGAGATTCGCAGATTATTGATTTTACTAGCACAAGAGAAAAATGCTAGGAAACCTATGACGTGTTTGCGCCATAGTAATTTTGTAAAGTTTACAAGATTGTTAATAAAATACACCATAGTAATTTCCGAAATTTGTGTGTTGGATAACTAAACTAGTGCTATTACCTTAGGAGTCAAAAGTTAAAAGTCCCAAGAATTGTGTTTTGGGCTTTTGCATTTTTTCTCAGCCGTGTCGCAGTGAGACACTACTACCAAAGGGTTGGCCATAGTGCAGTGAAAAATATTGCCGGGTATAAAAATGAAAAATTTTTCAGTTTTCGCTGGAGAACACAAAGCCTTTCATCAGAAATAGCAACATATGATATAAAGCTACATGAAAATATGCTTATAAATCAGTGATTAATCTGGCCTTTCTCAGGATAAATTGCAGGGCTGTCTCCTCTTGAGAAATGATATCAGCTTTAGTATTCATGCCTGATTGGATTCGACATTGGCGATCGCCATTACCAAATGTCAGAAGTTCTGGTTGTAGTGAAGCCTCAAAGTAACTAACTCCTGCTGTAGTCCCAGTTGCAGCTGCACCCATATTATGACTGGGAGTTGTCATCACATCTGGAGATATATTGCTAACCACAGCTTTGAGAGTGCCATAATCAGGATATGGACAGGCATCAACCCGTAATAGTACATCTTGACCAACCTCAACCTTGTGAATATCTGCGGAGGGAATCATCGCTTTAATCACTAGAGGTGCATTTTGCGGAACGATTTCTGCCACAGGTTCGCTAGCACGTACAACTTGGCCAGTGTTGCGTAAATTGAGCTTGAGAATAACGCCATCACTAGTGGCACGGATAATAGTACCTTGCTGTTGATTCTCCAGTTGTTGAAGTTCTTTTTGTAGCTGGTTGATTTGATTTTGCATATCAACCCGCCGCTGAATTAACGCTTGTTTTTCTTTTCTTAAGGTAGCGATGGTTGCTTCACCCCTAGCCGTTTCTTGGGCGATACGTTTTTCAGCAATATCTACCGCCGCCGGAGAAGGATTGAGAGCTGCTTCAGCTACACGCACTTTACTTTCAGCAATCTCCACTGCTTGCTTTCCGGCTTCCAGTATTGCTTCTGTTTGCTCAACCAGGAGCTTTTTCTGCTCATATTCACGTTGACCTATAGCGCCAGTCCCTGACAATTGCTCGTAGCGATCGCGATCCAATTCGGCAAAGTTTAAATCAGCACGAGCTTTTTGTACTTCTGCGTGTGTTCTTTGCAATTCAGCTGATGCTGCATGTAAGTCACTTTGAGTAGCAACTTGCTTTTCTTGATAGTCTCTTTGATTACGTGATAAATCAGATTGAGCAGCATCAATCGTCCGTTCTATAACTCTTTTTTCAGCCAGAATTTGAGTGTTTAAAGAATCAATTTGAGCATTGATTTGAATTAGTTGCAAATTGCCCTGTTGAATATTGCCTTGTAATTGACTTGTTTTGATTTGCAATTCTCGAGAATCTAGGCGCGCAATCACATCTCCTTTCTGCACAATTTGATTTTCTTGGACTAATATTTCTGTAATTGTGCCTTCTGTTGGTGGCTGTACTAGTCGAACTTCTCCCGCAGGACGAACGGTAGCCGCAGCTTTTACGGTGACTTGATATTTCACCCATGAAGAGAGTGCGATCGCAGAAACAACTGTTCCCATTAAAGTCACTCCAGCTAAAGACATCCAGATGCTGATAGGAGGCAGAAAATCTTCAGTTTTTACTGAAGGAATAATTTTTTGGTTATGAGTGTAGAGCATATTATTATAAGCAAATTAGGACTAACAAGACATGAAGAAATCCAAATGTTCTCCTGGTTTTTCTCTTAATACTGTCAAAGCTCCTTGCTGTTTCAACTTGCCATTGTTCAACAACACAACCCAATCAGCCCGATTAATTACTTTAGGGCGATGAGTAATTAAAATTGTGGTTTTTCCCCGACGATGCTTAAATAATTGATCTAAAACTTGTGCTTCACTCACCGGATCAAGTCCACCTGTAGATTCATCTAAAATCAGAATTGGTGGGTCTGTAACTATGGCTCTAGCTATTGCCAATCTTTGGCGTTGTCCTCCAGAAATATTTGCCCCAAACTCACCTAAAACAGTTTGATATTTTTCAGGTAGTTTAGTAATAAATTCATCAGCCTCTGCAATTTTACAAGCTCTGACTATCTCTTCAAATGAAGCATGAGGCGCTCCTAAGCGAAAATTTTCGACTATAGAACGACTCCAAAAATGAGCATCTTGAGGTACAAGTACTACTTGTTGCCGTAAACAATCTAAAGACAAATCTTGGAGATTATATAATCCAATTTGGATGTTACCTGATTGTATAGGATATAGACCCGCAATTAATTTTGCTAAAGTGCTTTTACCACAACCAGATTTGCCAATAATCGCAGTAACTTTACCACCTGGAATAGTCAAATCAAAGTCTTCTAAAAGGTCTAGTCTGCCAGCATAGTGAAAATTAACATTACTGCAAACAATATCCGTATCACTGGAAATTTTAGCAAAAGGCTTTTTCCCATCATTTTCATTTTCTGGGGTAGCATCAATAACTTCTGTGAGACGTTGAGTTGCAGTTTTAACGCGGGTAAATTCTTCTACAAAACTAATGATTGTAGAAATTAATCCCAGAAAATTAGCATTCATAGCGTAAAATGCTAATAGCTGACCGATACTTAGATTTTCTGCCGGATCGATTACTAAATAACCACCATACCAAAGTAACAGCACACTACCAACACCAGAAACTAAGCCAGAAAAAGCATTATTAATAATGCCAATCTGCATAGTACGGAATGCTAAGTTACTCAGAACGCCAAATTTACCTTGTAATTCATCTTTAAATTGCGGACCTGATGTAGTTGTCTTGAGAGTCAGAGCGCCTTTAAAAGTTTCTACTAAAACCCCTTGTGCTTCTGCATCTTTAACTAATAGCTCACGGGTCTTTTGCCTTAAAGTCGGTTGAAAGATGATTGTAGATAAAGTCATAACTACAGCGACAATTGCAGCTAAAACCGTCAATTTCCAACTGTAGAAAAGCATCAAAGACAGAGAGATTATCGCAATAAAAAAGCGACTGGGTAAACTGACAACGACTTGGGCAATTAGCTGATTAATTTGATCAATATCTTGTAATCTACTAACAATTTCTCCACTGCGCCGAGCTTCGTAGTAAGCAAGAGGTAATTGCAAAATTTGTCGCCCGAAGTCTAAAACTAAGCCTAACTTTAGACGTTGGGCAAAGTGGGCAATTAAATTAGATTGCACATAAGAAAGGCTAGTAGAAATAAAATTCATCACTACTACAGCAATTACCACCGTAGTAAGTAAACTTGTATCACCTCTAACTAATACATCATCAGTAAGAATTTGCAGCAAAAAGGGAGAAGCCAAAGATAGCAACCCCAACATCAAGTTCAGGGGTAAGGCTTGGGCAAGAATTACTCGATAAATCCAAACGCGCTTGAAAAAACGCAAAAACCCGCCCACTTCGTCATCTTTTTGGTCAAAAAAGCGGATGGGATCTGGTTCTAGTAGGAGCATTAACCAGTCTGTCCAACCCTCGGCTAAATCTTGGGGAGACAGATAACGAATTCCCGCAGCCGGATCAGCAATTAGACATTTTTTGCCTTTTTTGCCGTACAAAACAACCCAGTGATTTCCTTTCCAGTGAATAATTGCCGGTAAAGGAGCTTCATGCAACCGCTCAAGTAACTCTGGTGAAGTTTTCACAGGACGAGTATTGAAACCAAGAGTTTCCGCACCTCGTCTTAGTCCCAACAAAGTTGTGCCAAACTGTCCAGTACCTACAGTTTCCCGGATATGGCTAAGAGTAAAATTGCGTCCGTAATACTTAGAAACTGTCGCCAGACAAGCTGCTCCACAGTCTTCTTCACTATGCTGCCGAACAAATTGGTATTTCATCAGTAAAGCACCCTAAAGCTTAAAAGCCAAACAAGAATGCATTATCAAGTAATTCTGGAATTAGCTCTTTTAGATTTATCTTAAAAATGCAATGAATGAAAGTTGCTATGTTTTAATGATTTTGCATTTTCTAGCCTCAGAAATGACTATTACGCCAATAGGACTGACGCAAAATTCACGGAATGACGTAATCAACTAAAACTCGCTACTTTAAAAACTTACTGAATAAATTTCTTCCCCAATTTCTAGAACTTCTAAAGCGATTTAATCCTCCAGAGAATGAAGCGAGAATTAAGGTTGTTTGAGAAAACTGATATGCCGCTTGGTCACTGATAGAAATGCCTTGATTGCCATTTGAAATATTAAGGTCACTGCTAGCAGAGCTGAAGATATCTGTCTGTTGGAAAAATAGAAAAAAATTTCCACCAGAGGTTTCTTCTTGTTGCTGCTCCGGTAAATCAACGAATAATTCATCTTTTTTGATTTTATTCTCGAAAGACACAGTATTTATTACCTCTCTAAAGTTTGCAAATGTAAGAAGATTAGACAGATTTTTACATCTGTTAAGATTACGAGCTAGAAAGATGAAGATAAAAAGAGGATTCCAGAGTAATACTTTCCCCCTCAAATTCCAATTCAATGATGAAACGGAAAATTAGTTTACTTACTATGGCAAAGTTAAACACTCATGGAATCCATGTTTTATTTATTCAACTTCTGAGTAGTTATTCACAGTCAACTCGGTTAATTAAATTACAAACCGAAACCGCTCAAAAAGCTGTTAGCACTTGAAAAGGTGGTTGTGTAAACCTGAATTGAGCTTGAGGTGGCACCACCAGGTCCTGCACTAGCGTTAGATGCTCTCGCTGCGAAAAGGCTTGAAAAGAAGGCACTATCGCTTGCAAAAACATCAAACCCACCTGTGACGATTTCTTGTTGCTCAACGGATACTTCAGTAAACAATTGGTTAGACATGGTTTTAATCTCTTGGTATTAGGAATAATTACCAGAGTCGGTAGTTGTTTAGACCACTTAACTCTTGGTTGTTATTACACTAACCTGCTTCAATAACCAAGTCATTTACATTTTCTGTAAAGTTAATTACATAATTTAGAACTTGCTGTTTCATAATCAAGTCATGGTTATTACCGAAAACTACATCAAGCAATTACACTTTTCGGTAATGAAGAACAAACGGTGCAAATGTACTATAGGTTTACACAAAAATGAAGAGACATAGCAACGCTACGTCTCTTTATATACCGGAACAACGAATGGATAAAGGGGTCGGGTGTAATTAATTGGTTGTTTAAGGTTTTTGAGTAGAGATAGCTAACTTTGCTCCTTTTACCTGACGTACCTGATCCATTATTGTCACTACTTGACCATGCCCTACTTTTTCATCAGCATTAATAATTACCAGGGCTTCTGAGTTAGAACCAATTAAAGTCCGCAGCTGCTCGGCTAATGCATTAACTGTACTAGGTTCACGATTAACGCTCATAGCTCCTTTTTCGTCTACCGTAATGGTAATTCTCGTGGGAATTTGCTGTTGTGTTGCTGTTGTTGCTGACGGTAAATTTACTGGTAATCCTTCAGACCTAGTTAAAAACAGCGTTGACATGATAAAAAACGTTAAAATTGCAAATATCACATCAATCATCGGTAGGATGTTGATTTGTGCTGGTATATCAGCTTCATCTGGTAGACGCATAACTTTTCTCTCCTCGTTCGTAGCGTCGGCGGTAAAGTAATTCTAATTGTCCCCCATACTCCTGAATGAGTGCCATTTGACGTACATATAGTCCTCGAAAGGAGTTGGCAAATAAGAGTGTAAATATAGCAACTACCAGGCCTGTTGCGGTAGAAACCAGCGCTTCACTAATCCCTGCTGTGACTCCTGCCGTTTTCGTCCCGCCCACGTCACCAATATCTAAAGAAGCAAAAGACGTAATCAGTCCTAAAACAGTACCAAGTAAACCCAATAGGGGGGCCAGACCAATGATTGTCTCAAAAATGTTTTGAAAGCGTTTGAGTAAAGGTATCTCAGCTTGGGCTTCACTTTCTAAGGCCAAACGAAATTCTTCGGGATTTGCTTCTTCCAATTCCAAAGCTGCAAGAAAAATGCGTGCTAGAGGTAAGTCTGCATTTTTCCGTAGTTTATCCAATGCACCAACTACGTTATCTAGCCGATAGAGATTCAACACGTCTCTGATAACGCGGCTTTGACGGTTATTGATTCTCACCCAAAACCGGATACGCTCAATAATCAATGCCACTGCCAACACTGAAAAACCAAACAAGGGCAGCATCACAACGCCGCCTGCTGTAAACAGATTATTAATTCCCATCTAGTGCCTCTTTACAAATCAGTGATACACAGCCAGATTAGCAGAATTTATGTGTAAATTGAGAGTCTTTATCAATAGACTTTAAAATATAATGTAAGTCTTTTTCAAGTACATATGATTGTTATTTATCATAAAACAGCAAAAAATTACATAAAATTACGTGGAGAAAAGAGTTATAGCATACTCTGAGCAGTATTTATGTCAAGAAATTCTCATTTATTGTGGTGCGTTGTGCTGAACGACAACACACCGGAGATGGAAGTATGACTAAGTTAATGGTAGTGATGTAATTTTTGGCAATAGCTTTTTGGGTATTGTTATCAATTGTGGTTTTAAACCAGCTAGCGCTACTCCCCACTGCTAATTTTTGTGAAAAAACGTTGATTTGTTCGACTATTAGGGTGTTGATTCAGATGTCGATGATGGTTGCAAGTTTCTAGCTTGGTAAAATAATTCTAAGCTATGGCGATCGCCTACAAAACGCCAGTGCCAAGGTTCATAACTCACGCCTTGGGAATTATCTTTGGGAAAGGACATTTCAAAGCCAAAACGGGCAGCATTTGCTTGTAACCAATTAAAGGCCTTGGTATTTTCAAAATTGCTTTGGAGATTAGTGGCTGGTACTGCTCCGTCGCCAATATCTACAGCGTAACCAGTGTGATGTTCACTGTGACCTGGAGGCGCGCTGAGGGCTGCCCTTTGTGATGGAGTTTGATTGCGTTGGGCGCCAACAGCAAAAAACAACTGTTCCTGCTGCTTCACCGAGCGAAAGCCAGATATTGGCACTAAAATTACACCTTCCTTGCGTGCTGCTTGTGTCATTGCCTGATACCTTTGGGCAGCCGCTTTTCGCATTTTGATCCCCCCACTAATGGCCATGAGTTCTGATTCTGGTGCTTCTGGGTATTTTAAATGCCCTAACAGCGCATCGCTGGGTTTAACTGTTGGGTTGACAGAATTACTAGTATCTGCATCGGGTGTAGTTGCCGTACTAGTTGATGCCGATTGCGGATCAATGGCTGTTTTGGGGGCTGTCATGTAAAAGAAAAAACCAGTGATTAAAGCCAACAACAGAAAGCCCCCTACTCCTCCAATGACTAAAATTAGGGTTCGCAAAGATAGTTTGCGGGTGGCATCAGGAGTATCGCGTAAAGCCACTGGAATATCTTCACCAAAGACACCTGATAAATTTTGCGGTTGTTCAGAAAATCCAGCTTTATCCAAGACTCAACTCCTGCTTGTGTGCAATATTCATAACAAATTGTAGACTAGACAGAAATAAACATATTGGGTAGCATTTTACATCTATAATTTTTAGGCGCAATCTTGGCAAATCTCCTAGAACTATACGTCAAATTAGTGGGATTAGTCCTAGTAGGTTTTATTCTGGGACGTAAATTATCTAACACAGTTCCTAACCGTGTAGGTCAAATGCTTTTTTGGGTGGGAGTACCTATAAGTATTGTAGCTTTTTTACGGGGAGCCGACTTGTCTGGGCAAATTTGGATTGCGCCGGCGATCGCCTACATAGCCATTTTTTTAGGAGCATGTTTGGCTTGGGTGGGCATTCAAGGACAAGCTTATTTCACAAATACCATTTCCCAAAAGCCCACTCAAGGGAGCCTAATTTTAGGGGCTATGGTGGGTAACACAGGTTATCTTGGCTTTCCCATCACCCTAGCGACGGTAGGACAAGAATATTTTGCCTGGGCTTTATTTTACGATTTGTTGGGGTCACTCTTTGGGGCTTATGGCTTAGGTGTAGCATTAGCATCTCATTACGGTGGTAGTACTAGTAATTATTGGCACATTACAAAGTCCATATTAATTAATCCTGCCCTGTGGAGTTTTGGCGTGGGCTTACTATTTCGGGAAATACAACTTCCCGACTTTGTAGAATTTAGTCTGGAGAAATTAGGTTGGAGTGTCGTTGCTTTGTCTTTAATATTAATTGGGATGCGACTTTCTCGACTAAATTCTTGGCATAGACTACCACAAGCAGGGATCAGTTTAGTAATCAAAATGTTACTAGTACCCTTAGTTGTTGGCAGCACATTACCACTTTTTGGTGTAACTGGTGAACCAGCCCAGGTGATTGTCTTACAAATGGCGATGCCGCCAGCATTTGCCACACTAGTAATAGCCGAAACCTTTAATCTTGATCGTGACCTTGCGGTTACCTCCTTAGCTGTGGGATCTATGGTATTACTGGTTACTCTTCCTGTGTGGTTATGGATATTTTAATGTACTCTTGGCCACATTAACTATTTGTTGATTTTTCCTGCTGATATTGCATTGCTTTAGCATAGTCTCCCAAGGCATAGCAAGCGACTTTTAAACTCGCTAGCGATTGGTCTTCAATGCGGTGGTCTTTAATTTTCCTGGCTAACAATAAACGTTCTTCATAATATTTAATCGCCTTTTTATAGTCACCTAAAGCTTCACAAGCAACCCCTAAACTACCAAGGGATTGTTCTTCACTACGCTGATCTTTGAGTTCTTTGGCTAATTGCCAACGCTCTTCATAATAAAGAATAGCTTTGCCGTAATTACCTGTAGCATAACAAGCATTACCGAGATTTTTGAGTACCTGAGAAGCACTACGAAGATGGTTAAGTTTGCGGGCTATTCTCACACACTTTTCATAGTAGGCGATCGCTTGGGGATAATCATCCAACGCATAGTAGGCATTACCGAGGTTTTTGAGTACCTGTTCCATCCCCCAATTATCTTGAAGTTCTTGGACAATTTCTAAACTTTGTTTTTGATACTCAATGGCTTGTTTAAAGTTACCCACAGCTTTATAGACTAATCCGAGATTATTTAATGCGGCAACTTGACTGCGCTGATTAGACATCTGACGGGTAATTTTTAAACACTCTTCTAGATACTTAATTGCCTTATTATGGTCATTTAAATGACGATAAGAATTGCCCAAATGAGAAAATGCCTGCATCTGTATCGATAAATCTTGGTTAGCTGTATCTAAAGATAGACATTGCTGGGAATAAGTAATAGTGCTTTTGTAATCCCCTGAGGCATAGGTTAAAAGTGCTAGACAAGAAAGTGCTTGTTCTTGATTTTCTATATCTTCAACTGCCTGAAACATTGCTAAGGCTTGTTGTAAAGACTGTAAAGCAGCTATTACTTCACCAGCTTGCTGCTGTTTCATGCCTTGATGCAGTAGCTTGCTTGCTTCCGATAACTGCTCTTCACTTTCCTGGGGCAAAACCATTTCCCCTAATGAATTTTGGTCAAATTCATGAGTAATTGTGTTGCGTTTGATTTGTTTCAAGTGTTTTGCAGGCACTTGCAGAGGAAGTGTTTTGTTAAGACTCTGGCTAGATTCACCGTTGGGCATCGACCAATTCCTGTTAAGTTTGGTGATAAACCTATTGTTCCCAAAACTGTAGTTTTATTTTCATTGGCGAAATAACAGGGAGATTAATCATGCAAAGACTGCTGGAACCAGAAGTTATGGATACCTGGGAAGAAGCCATTGAGTATGATGGGATGGACTTTACTGAGGTAAATACAGCTTTTGCGAAAGAGGCGATCGCTTTGGGGCCAAAAGAACAGGGTTTAGTTTTAGATGCTGGTACTGGCCCTGGGCGGATTCCTGTCTTAATGTCTCAAATGCGTCCCCAATGGCAAATTATTGCGATTGATTTAGCAGCAAATATGTTGCAAATTGCCTCACAACATGTGCAAACAGCTGGGTTACAACAGCAAATTCGCTTGGAATTAGTTGATGCTAAACAATTACCTTATGAAGATGGTGTGTTTGATCTGGTTATTTCCAATAGCCTAGTTCATCATTTACCCGATCCTCTACCGTTTTTCCAAGAACTGAAGCGCGTCACTAAACCCCACAGTGGTATTTTCGTCCGCGATTTATTGCGCCCAGTTGATGAGGTGACTATGAATAGCTTGGTAGAAAGTATCGGTAATGAATACGACGCCCAGCAGAAAAAATTATTGCGTGATTCTCTCCACGCTGCACTGACAATAGATGAGGTGAATCAGTTAATTTCGGCTGTAAATTTAACTGGGGTGGAGGTTTATCAGTCAAGCGATCGCCATTGGACGGCTAAACGAGGTTAGATTTACCAATGAAAAATAATTAGGTGCGTTTAGACTGCACATACGCACCTTCCCTTTCTATGGGGTAATTTGACAAATTACTTAATTTCAGTGCGCCATTTTTATCGATTCATGGGTGTTTTTGTACTCCACACTTGTTCAAATTCAGCTTTGGTAATGCCAAATTCTTGGAGATCCTCTGCACCTAAAGGTTTATCGCATAACATGCCATGATTATCTGAAAAGTGGCTACCGTCGTAAAATAAGACGTTACCATTTTCGTAAACCTCTATTTGTCGGACGGCACATAAATCATGGCCCACTTCCATAAAATAGGTGCTGGTACCCCAAGCATCATAGTCACCGCCAAGTGATTCATCCCAGAACCATTTGCAATATTTCTTGATCTGTGTTGATAGAGACATAATTTCTTTACTCCTATAAGGGATTGCTGCTTTCAAGCTACTCTACGAGAATCTGCTTTTCTGATGTTGAGACAAGTGTGTGTTGAAAACTTGTGTCCAGCAACACGCTCTTGCAAGATAAGACTCTACGACAACTGGGTGGCTATCAAGATTAGTTTCACACTTTGAGATTGCTGTCCTCTAAGATACCCTTTGAGAAGTCTGCAAGGGCAAGCATTAACAACAATAGTATTATTCTAACGTATTTCCTTCATTGTCTTGTTCGTGAGGATGACGCAGAATCTCACGCACTTCCATTAATATGATGCCCAACATATTTTTTCCGCTACCATTAGCACCACAACCCCAATAGTAGTCAATGGGTGAATTTTCCACGATTTCTTCGTTATCTGTGGATAATAAAATTTCCCGAATATCCTTGTGGGTTTCAAATTTACGCAACACCGCTTTTCGCATGACATCATCTTTAACTTCCGTCCAGTCTGGACGCAGAGGACGACTTCTGTCACGCCCCATGTTTGCTACTTCTTTAGGGGTTTTGACTAAGCGTATTTTTTCTACATGAAATGTACCAAGAAATTTCTGCGCTTGAAAATAGTGTTCGCTTGTATACCAATATAGGTCATCTAATTCAAAGCCGTGGTATGAAAAATTAGAAAAACAGCCATATTGTTCCTTAGTGGTGTAAAAATAGATGGTCATTCAATTTATACTCAAGAATATTAATGACTTAATTAGACATACTTTTAATTGGTAAGGTAATGATAAATTCTGTTCCTTGTTCTAGTTCTGAAAACACTTCTATTTTACCTTTGTGTTTGTCAATTATCTGGTAACAAATACTTAAACCTAATCCAGTTCCTTTACCTACTGGTTTAGTAGTGAAAAAAGGATTAAACAGCTTATTGATGATTTCCGGGGAAATTCCTGCACCGTTATCTCGGATTGTGACTTTGATGTAATGCTCATCTATTCTTAATGTATCTATAATTATATTTTTATCTGATTGTGTTTTTTGTTCTAATAAAGCATCTATGGCATTACTGATAATATTCATAAATACTTGATTTAATTGAGCTGGGTAACATTCAACTAAAGGTAAATTTCCATACTGTTTAATAACTACGATTTCATTTTTAATTCTGTGATTCAAAATTAATAAAGTATTATCAATACCTTCATGAATATCTACATCTTTCATATCAGCTTCATCTAGCCGGGAAAAATTACGTAAAGATAAGACGATTTCCCGAATACGTTGGGCGCCCATTTTCATGGAAGCAAGTAAACTCGATAAATCTTTAGAAAGGAAATTTAAATCAATTTCTTCGATTTTTTCAGTAATAATCCAGCTTGCTTCTGGATACTCTTGCTGATATAAAGCTAGTAAACTCAGTAAATCTTTAATATATTCATTGGCACATTGAATATTACCGTAAATAAAGTTAACAGGGTTATTAATTTCATGAGCAATCCCCGCTACCATCTCTCCCAAAGAAGACATTTTTTCGGTTTGAATTAATTGCCCTTGGGTTTCTTTCAAGTCTTGCAGGATTTTTTGTAAATCTTGAGTACGTTCTTCTACTCGTTGTTCTAAATGTTGACGTGCTAGTTCTAATTCTTGAGTGCGTTCTTCTACTCGTTGTTCTAAATTTTGGCGTGCTAGTTCTAATTCTTGAGTATAATTCCCTACCCACTCTACTAATTGATTGAGAGAAGTAGCTAAAGTCCCAACTTCATCATTACTGCTAATATTAGCTCTAAGTTGAAAATTTGATTCTTGTGTAATTTGTTTGGCAACATTAGTTACTAACTGTATGGGACGGGCAATTAACCTGCTAGTATATATTGCCAGTGCTGCGGCGATCGCAACTGATAAAAACATACTTACTAAGATAACTTTGATTCGTAATTTTTGGGCGGACTCAAAGCTAATATTGGCATTTTTGTTTTGAATTTCCGCAGATTTTATAATTTGCAGTAATTCATCTGATAGTTGATCAAACTTAATATTAATGTTAACGTCTGCATTTCCCTGAAGCTCTGTATAATATAATTTTCTTGATTCTTCTGATAATTCAGCATTGTCAAGTTTTTTCCATAGAGAGTTGATGATTTCAATGTAGGAATTTGTGGTCGTTCTGTAATTATTTAATAAATGATTAAATTCAGCTTTATTTATTACCAGGTCATGAGGATAGGTATTAATAAATATTTCTAATTCAGATAGGTTTTCCTTAAACTTATTTTGTTGGTCGAAAAAAATATTTTTCTCAAATTCCAGCCAAATTGAATTTCCCCATACAGTAAATAATCGTTGTGGATGTAGTCGCAATCTAGTGACTGAATTTTCTAAATCTTTTAATAGAGATTGCTGTTGATAAGATAAATTTAATTGTTTATAAGCATATGTTTCGTTATGGTAAGCCAGCAACAAACCACTACTTGTTCCTATAAGAGAAATACTAATTGCTATAGTATATCCATAACCAATTTTCTTAGCGATGCTCCAACGATTAGTTAAGTAATGTAGCCAGTGAAAATTTTTGCGGAAATTATGTTTATAGTTGGTGTTCATTCATTTAACTTCAACTTTATGAGAGAAAATTTCCCTGTCCTATCTTTTGATAAACTTCACGAATCATATTGTAATCAGCGTCATTAGCTGGAATGAATTTAGAACCTTTATATGGTTGATTAACCTGTGAGACTAAAAGGCTTTGAATTAGTTTTTCCTGATTTTCAATCATGCGCGATCGCATATTTTGTATAAAATCATAATTCATTTGATTACTAACAACAAATAAATCGCTGGGAAGTAGCGATCCTTTTGCAATGATAGAGAAATCTTTTTCAGAAAAATTTTCAGATTTCAAAATAGTTTTGTATCGATCTGATGCAATTGTCCAAGCCTCTACCTCACCTTTTTTCAAAGCTTTTACACCCGCATTACCCAACATCACAATCTTGACATCAGTATTAGGATCTAATCCAGCATCTATCAACATCTTTGTGGGAGCCAAATGACCTGATGTCGAACCAATACTTCGCATGGCAATTGTTTTGCCTTTCAAATCAATTAATGATTTAATTTTGCTATAGGCACGAACAACAATGATGGGATAATACTGATTGCGTTGAATAGCAACAACAGGAATAGCCTTAGCCCGAGAATTTAAAATTACATATTCTGATGGCCCGGCAAATATAATATCTACTTCACCAGATTGTAAAGCTGGTGCTGCACCTGTACGATTGTGAACTGGAAAAAATTCAATAGGGATGCTTAATACTTCTTCTAATGCAGTGCGAAATGCTCCATAATTCTGCTGCAATTCTTCAATACCAGTCGCATCGACAACTGCAAATTTAAGTTTTTCTGGTACAGGTTTAGCCGATTTTTTAGAACTACTATTAATGGGATTTATTCCTGTTGTACATCCACCAACAAACAAGATACTTCTATAAATCAACGTTCGCCTTTTCATGTATATTAATACTATTAATATTTGCCAAAAATACAAGAATAGCCAATAATTCAACCATTAATCTTATTGTATTTTTTAAATGCAAGCTTCTGTAAGATTACGTAAATAATTTTCATATTTTAAGCAGCTATTTAAAATTATTTGCCAATATTTTTGTACTCAGATGTGTAGAGATTTAAATTTTACTGGATAAAACCATTAGTTTAAGAAAAGGTTATTAAGTAATAATGCTAATATATGCGTTACTAAAAAAATGCATTTTCAATAAGATACCCTAAAAAACTGATGTTTCTGCTCAGTTACAGAGAAACCTGCATGAAAACATATTTAAATTTATTGATAATAATTGAGTTATTTAAGCAGCACTTGGTTTTTGCAATATTTTAAATTTTTTCACTAGCAGCTAATTCTCTGGGTTCATAGTGACGACAGCCCTGACAAGGTCCACTGGGGTTAACCGCACAGCGCATGTAGCCAGATCGAGCATTAAATTGACAACTGATGTCACCAATTAGATAACCTACACCTTCTAAATAATAGCGATCGCCTTCAACTGGGCCAATATTTTGCCGGGCGCGCACTCCTGTATAATTTATAGGTGCTTGCCTTATCCGTGGGCGTGTTCTTGTCTGGGTTTTACGCATTACCCACAGGGAAAATAAAGATGGCAACAAACCAACGGTAATCACGAAAAGTGTTTTCAGCACCTTTTTTTACCTCTTTTATGCGCTGACTGCTCTTTTTTGATGTTACACCCCATTTTTTCCCAAAGTGCAATAACTAGGGCAGTTTGGCTTGATTGCTTCTGAATACAGCATTGCCCATAACGACGGCATCTGGAAACTGGTGCAGTTTGTCAAGAAATAATACGCTCCTATCAGCATAACGGTTATGACATCAAGGGTGGCATGGGAGTAGAGATTGATTATTTTAAGATTTATTGATCAAAATTTAATTTGAATAGGAAAAGCATAATAATAAAAGCGGTTTTGTATATTTTTTAGCAACTGAAATACTTTACTGACTAGAAACAATACTGAATATTATGGTTGGGGGATTTTATCAAAAAGAGAAAATTCACTGGATAAATATACTTAATTTTCATCCATAATGAATCCCTGCTCAATGAAAAAAGCATCAGCATTGAGAAACGCAGATTTCAACTTAATGAAGTACAGAAATACCCCACCCTCTGCTGATTAAGGGGAGATTTGGGAAAAAGTGTAATTCATCAACATGAAAAGCTCTGTATATCTAGATTGTGACTTTAACCTGGCGTTTAATAAGGAGCAAATTACATGGTAAATATAAATAGTCTCAAAGCAGGAGTGAAAAAGCTAGCTGTTGTCAGTAGTAGTGCGGTGCTGATGACACTGAGTATGAATGCCTCTGCAATGGCAGCAATTTTCTATGACCTAACAGATATAATCGATGATTTTGCAGGTAGGTTTGAGGAGACATACATAGCTACGGATATTAATGATGATAGTCAGGTAGTCGGTTATACATATTATCATAATCGCTTTAGACCTGGTTGGTTGTGGAATGCTGATAAAGGCAGAATCACAATTGAAGATAGCTCAAATCCACTAAATACTTATGCTATTTTACCAACTAGCATTAACAATGCCGGTCAAGTTGCACTATACAGAAATACGAGCGATTACGGCAGTTGGAGTGGTGTATGGAGTAAGAAAAATAGTCTTATTTATTTGGAAACCAGTTTTTACTTCCGAAGCAACGCAGCCTTGGGAATCAACAATCTGGGATACGTAGTTGGATATACAGATTTTTCTTCTGAGCCAATATATGACGAATTCGGCGAATTTGTTTCTATTGATGAGTTCAACTATCAAGCGGTTTTGTGGAATAGTAACACTGGCGAAAGGATTAGCCTTGGTGTTCTTCCAGGTGGGGAGAGAAGTTATGCCCGTGTAATTAATGATGCAGGTCAGGTATTAGGGTCATCTTATAGCAGCGGTGAAAATGGAGGTTTTTTTGACAATAGAAAAGACTTTGTGTGGCACCGACAAACTGGTATGGTTGAACTCAGTGCCATTATCGGTGCAGATAATGTTTTTGCTTCCGATATCAATCATCTCGGTCAAATTCTGGGATATTCCCTGAACGGTAATGAAAGACGTGACTTTTTGTGGAGACCGGGTGCTGGTATCATGTATCTCCCAGAAAATATGCTTGCTAGTAAAATAAATGAAGTTGGTCAAGTGATAGGGACTTGTGATGGTAGACCCTGCTTATTGAGAAGCACAACAGAGCTTGTTGATATTATTTCTCTAATTGACCCTAGTTTAAATTGGGAAATATTTGGTGTAACAGCCATTAATAACAAGGGACAGATTATCGGACAAGGCTACACAAAAAACGAAGAGAATTATTTTGACACTGTTATTCGCCCTTTCTTGCTGACTCACAGAACTGTTAGCAAAACCGTACCAGAACCAAACACAATCGGCGGTATATTGTTGGCGGGAATGGGAATAACTTATCTGCGTCGCCGCCAGAGTCAATTATAGGTTGCAGAATCAGAAGTTAAACTGTTACTTCACTAGAGCTTTAGGGTATGATTTGTACCTTAAACTCTTTTTTTTGTGAAACTTTCACCTTGAGGCAACTCTTAGGTAGAATGCACAAAATCAGCACAAGCGATCGCAGGAGGTAAACAATGGGATTAGCTGGGTTAAGAATTATATTGGTGGAACCAGCTGGCCCGATAAATCTGGGGTCTATCGCCAGGGTAATGAAGAATTTTGGACTACATCATTTAGTATTAGTCAATCCCCAGTGCGATCCGCTGTCAGAGGAAGCTTTGAAAATGGCAGTTCATGCCAAAGAGATTTTAGAATCTGCGGTATTGGTAACCACATTACCAGAAGCATTGCAAGGATGTATCAGAGCGATCGCCACCACGGCTCGTGTACGTGATTGGGAAACACCTTTAGAAGCACCCCGGACGGCATTACCTTGGTTACTAGAAGCACCAGACCAACCCGCAGCCCTGATTTTCGGTAGAGAAGACCGGGGTTTAAGTAACGAAGAATTAAACTATGCCCAACGGTTTGTCCGCATTCCCACACATGAAAATTATGCTTCCCTGAATTTAGCTACTGCTGTGGGCCTCTGCTGTTATGAACTATCCCAATATGCAGCACCACCAGCAATGCCAACCCCAAGGCAAACTGAACTAGCTCCTTTGGATATTGTAGAAACATACTACCAGCAACTAGAATCTCTACTACTAGATATTGGTTACTTGTATCCACATACAGCAGCTAGTCGCATGGAAAAATTCCGGCAGCTATATAATCGCGCTCACCTCCAAACTCAGGAGGTAGCTATGCTCAGAGGGATTCTCCGACAAATAGAATGGGCAATGAAAAACCACAGAGAAAATGAAAACTCATAATTCTTCGTTTAATATGTACGAAATTATTCCCCCAAAATAGCGAATATAGCTTAAACTAAACACAAAAATGCTACTGAGTAGCCAAGGGTAATTTCCGCATCAAGCAACTTCAGAAGTAAGTTTTAAGTCAGGCATGAATCCAGAAGCTGAAAAAATGGATTACCCTCCCTGAAAAAATCTCTATAAATAAATTTCCATTAATTACGAATTACGAATTATTAAGTCACAAGGAGTAACAGTGTCAGAGTCAAGTGACAACCTCAAAGCTTTTCCCCAGCGACAACCTACAAATCGCCGCCCCCGCCAGCGTCCAGACCAAAAAGTCGTTAAGAAAAAAGTCAAGGTTCCCATTCAGCCACAACGTGCTGCTAAACAAGAAGTGGCTCTCACGCGCTTCAACCCTCCGATTACCCCTTCTCCCGTCGCTACTGGGGCGCAGCGGTCAAAATCAAGGGTAGTCATGCCAACAGCAGTCAAACCCATTCCCCATGTGCAGCGAACCATACCAGCTTATAGTCCGATGAAGTTAAAGACAGTGCGGGCGCAGAAGCAGCCATCGTCAAAACTAGCCAGACGTGTGTCGCGGAAAACGCGGTTAAAGCCAATGGCCAGAACCTTATTGTATGCTCTACGACTATTAATTGTCGGAGTTGGTATCGGCGCCATCGTGGGTACGGTATTGTCAATATTAGATCCGGCTACTCGAATGCCCACAAATCCGGCGGTACAATCTAACACTAGTAATGTGGGAACAAATCAGCCACAACCTACCCCCAATGCGGCTGCTAGTTTATACCTTTCCCAAGAAATTACTCCTTTGAAAGAGGCTGTGCAAAATTTGGCGGCGGCCAATGCCAATCTGACACCTGGTGTTTTCTTGGTTGATTTAGATACTGGTGCTTACGTAGATGTAAATGCCTCCACCCCTTTTTCGTCCGCCAGCACGATTAAAGTGCCAATTTTGATTGCATTTTTCCAAGATGTCGATACCGGGAAAGTGCGCCTGGATGAAATGCTAACGATGGAACAAGACATGGTGGCTGGTGGTTCGGGAGATATGCGATCGCAACCCGTAGGTACCCAGTTCACTGCATTAGAAGTCGCTACGCGCATGAGTACCATCAGCGACAACACAGCAACTAATATGCTGATTGCCCGACTAGGAGGAATGGAGGCGCTAAATCAGCGTTTTCAAAGTTGGGGATTAACAAACACTGCCATTCGCAATCCTCTACCAGATTTACAAGGCACAAATACCACCAGTCCCAAAGAACTGGGTAACTTGATGGCGATGGTCAATCGGGGTAATTTTGTGAGTATGCGATCGCGTGATTTAATACTAGATATCATGCGCCGCACCGAAAGAAATCATTTATTGCCATCGGGTTTAGGTTCAGGTGCCAGAACATATCATAAAACAGGTGATATTGGCACCATGCTGGGCGATGTGGGTTTAATTGATATTCCCACAGGTAAACGCTACATTGCTGCTGTGATGGTACAACGCCCCCATAATGACCCAGCAGCCGAAAAACTGATTAGCTCAATTTCTCGCGTTGCTTATCAACAATTTAGCCAAAATTCTGTACCCAATAATCCGACAACTACTATTCCCCCCACGAGTTATCAGAACCCAGTCAGCAATTCCCCGACACCCAATCCCATAGGAAATACTCTCCCCCAAGGTGGAAATCAAACTCCTTTCTCGACTCCGCAATATTTCCCTTCTAGGTAATTTTTCGGTAATGGCTTATGACATCTATCACCCCCTCTATTCAATTTTTTGCAGGTGTTTTTGAAGAACTGAGTAATATCAGTTTGCGGAGAGAAGTCCGCACTGGTAAACGTGTTGTTGTGATGCTTTTTAGTCAATTGCAAGCCTTGGAAAGATTCAATAGCTTCACCAAACCATCTTTAAATTCCTTGCTGTTAACTGATGAAGAAGGCGAAATTAGTGTCACACCTTCCGCAACTAAATTCATTTTTGGGGGTGACGAGGGGGATGAACTACAACGGGTAGAATTTGACATCCTCACCGGGCTGAAGCCTCGGTGATTCCAACCTATTCAAACAGATTTAACTGTATGAATTCTTGGCGGGTTGACGCTTCACAGGATGCTGCTACCTTTGCGGTAGTCTGACGCTTTCCTCCCCGTCCGTTTTTAGCCTCCGAATGTCCTCCGGCGGCTTTAATATTGGTCGCGGCGTTCACATCTCTGTCGTGGGTAGTCTCACAATTCAAGCAAATCCATTCACGAATTGAGAGGTCGAGCTTACCACCCCTAAAACCGCAGTATGAACAAGTTTGACTTGTTGGCTCCCATCGACTGATGACGCGGAACTCACGCCCGTATTTCTCGGCTTTGCCCTCTAAGAATGTTCTAAACTGTCTCCACCCTAAATCACTAATAGCTCTAGAGAGTTTTCGGTTTTTGAGCATTCCTGAGACGTTCAAATCTTCCAAGATAATTGCTTGATTCTCACGAATTAACTTAGTTGATAGTTTGTGTAAAAAGTCTATTCTAGTATCCTTGAGTTTGGCTTGTAGTTTAGCTTTGTGTTGTCTCGCTACTTCATATCGTTTAGACCCTCTTGTTTTACGAGACAAGTTTTTGCTAAGTCGGCGTAGTCTCCCGATACGTTTTTTAAGGGGTTTTGGCGCGTCTACTTTCTCGCCAGTGCTAAGGGTTGCAAAAGTGGTTATGCCTAAATCCACACCAACAGCATTGTTTAGTTGTGGTAAAGGTAACAATTGAATCTCCACTACAAAACTCACAAAGTATCGTCCTGCCGCATCCTTTATGACTGTTACAGATGAAGGCTCGGCAGGTAATGCCCTTGACCAGACAACTTCTACTTGCCCAATCTTGGCAAGGTAGACTGATTTTCGGCCTACTTTGAAACCACCTTTGCGAAAACGAGCAGACTGAGCAGCCCGACGCTTTTTAAACTTGGGAGGTCGGACAGGTTTACCTTTGCGTATTCGTTCAATCTTCCCAAATTGAGATCGTTCTCACGCTGAGGAGTTGGGTTTGTTGTGGATTGGTTTTTCCTTAGACTTAGACGGAACAAGATATGTCACCCCACCAAGTCCAACCATTCCTCCACCGATGACATACATCATATTTTTATGGAAGTATTGGGAGCCAAGATAACCAAAGGCGATTGCCGCCACCGTTGTAACAATCATTTGGGGTAGTTTCATTAATATGCCATCCTTTGTTTAACTTGCTGTAATAGTAGATAGTTTCAACCTAAGCTTCGCCACGATCAATAAACAGGCTCTTTGCCTAGATTTTTTCCTGAATATTTCAAATAGTAAACTCCCCTCAAGGCTTGCACTACATTCCACAGACAGGTAATCAAACATCCTTGGGTAGAAAAGGTAAGAAAGGGTTATTAAAGATGGTGCATTACAATAAATAGGTTGGATTGTCCAGACAAAAAAAATATTTTTATAGAGTATGCTTGAAGAAATCAGAATTACAAAAGCCTCAGAAAGTGACTTTGAAGAAATAGATAGATTTAATGTTTTTGGCGGAGATAGGAAAGCCGAAATACAAAAAGGAGAATGTTATGTCGCCATACACGAAAAAAGAATTATGGATCTCAAAACTGGTTGCAGCAACTTGACTCAAAATAGGTATAATATAGCACCCTTGCTCGTTGGCTTCACACCCTGTACTATGAACTTATTTAGGGTCAAATTAAACAATAAACAGCATGGATGCCACCCCCAAAGTCCAGGTCATCGCTAACGAGAAAAATCTTCTCTCAGCAATGAAAACCAATAACGTGGAACTTTTAGATCAACTGCTTCACGATGAGCTTCTGTTTAACGGGCCTAGTGGCGAAACAGTAACCAAAGCGATGGATCTGGAAAATTACCGTTCGGGAAACATCAACCTGCATACAGTTGAATCAAGTGAGCTAATGCTCAACATGGTCGCAGACGATGTTGTTGTTGCCGTCACGGTAGAGATAATAGGAAACTATTTAGGGCAAGAAATTAATGGCAAATTCCGGTATCTCAGGGTTTGGAAGCTATTTGAAAACAACTGGAAGGTGATTGCAGGAAGCGTAGTGACGTTAAGCACCGACAACTGACGACTACTATTTTGGATCAGCTTCTGCCTCACTTGCTGGGGGCTTGTCGGTGGAAGGATAATATTGCCAAAACTGGAACCATAATACTGCCGCGACTGGGGCTGTAATGTTCATTCTTTCCGAAGTGCGATCGCAACCCTAATTAAACAATCGGAACCATAACATTGCCGGGAACTAAAAATGGAACGATAAACTTGCCAAAATAGGGTACTTCAAAACTTCATTTTTAAGTTGATGCATTTTAATGCCTTGACCTCGAA
>JAKOMP010000220.1 GCA_022241785.1 Cyanocohniella sp. LLY
TTACTACCGTGCAATTGGCGAGGAAGAATAAAAGGGTGTAGGGTGTAGGGTGTAGATGTGTGAGATAAATGCAAAATTTAATGTAGTATTTCCGTCAAATACAGTATGAATAATAAACCATCAATCCAGTCATATCAGGATTTAAAAGTATGGCAAGAAGCTATGAATTTAGCAGAAGATTGTTATAAAGTTACGAAGCAATTTCCTAAAGAAGAAACTTATGGAATGATATCACAAATTCGGAGAGCTTCTGTTTCTATTCCAGCTAATATTGCTGAGGGTTATGGTAGAAAGACAAGAGGTGAATATATTCAGTTTCTCTACATAGCTCAAGGTTCACTTAAAGAACTGGAAACACATTTATTAATTTCAAGACGTGTGGAATTAGCTGTTGCTGAAGTAATCAATCCAGTTATTAATAAGTGTGAATTAGTGGGCAAAATTCTACTAGGGTTAATTCGGTCTCTTGAAAGTAGAACGTAACAGAGCGTTGATTATGTTTAATCTTCCTACACCCTACACCCTACACCCCACACCCTTACTGTATGCCCAAGCCGTTAGACCCTAAATGTCAGCTATGCGCCAAGCTACCAACCTCGAAAGCAAAAGTGTTGCATGGGACAGAGGGAGATAACTGCTGGAATCCAAAGGTGTGCCACAATCGCCGTTCGTTCTACCGTAATCGCAGCAAAAATGATTCGGGACAAATTGAGGCAATCGCAGTTGAACCGCCAGCAACATATTTTGCAGTGCTGTATTTATATAAAGAACCAGGGGATAAGCCATTACACGCCTTGGGTGCAGAACTATGGTTGGGGCAAAAACCTATTTGTCGGTTAGAGCCAATTCACTGCTTTGGTCTGACAGCAGGGAAGATACGCGCCTATACAGATAAGGTGTTGCAGGCGTTCGCCAAAGAATATGGTGTCTCACTATATCAATATAAGGATATGTTTGAAGTCAGCCCATCTCATTGCCCAGTCCGTCCTTGTCCATTGCATCCAGAATTATGACCAGCTATCGCCAATTAACAATTTGGGATATTTTGGATGAGATGTCAGAAGCGCCACCAACATCTTCACTGGATGCGGTGTGGCAGTGTTTGGATGCAGAATTGCATGATTTACCTGTGGAAGTACAATTATCAACCGCAGCACTTGCTTTTTCTCAAATTGCAGATATTCTCAAATCTCGTGCTGAGTTAGTTTTGCAAGATGTACGTGATCAAAATCATCCTGAAG
>JAKOMP010000052.1 GCA_022241785.1 Cyanocohniella sp. LLY
AACAACTCAATCTTGGGGTGATAGTATCCTAAAACTACTAGATTGGATGTATGATGCTCTTTCATATTTTCCGAAGAGTATCGGTACCATCGTTAGATGGTTCGGCGAAATAGTCGGCTATTTTGACGGCAGAACTACGAGTGGTACTGTAGAAGGAATTAATAATAAACTTAAGTTAATTAAAAGGCTTGGATATGGCTTTCGTAACTTTAGTAATTTTCGATTACGCAGTTTATTAAACTGGCATTTTACTATTAATTCTCCATAAAAGTAACCGAAGAACCTAAAAAAATAAAAATAAGTAATTACAAAAATTTCTGCAATTTTGTATTTTGTTATATGGCTATATGTTAATTTATCACTGTTATATTACTCTCATGAGAAAATAAAAAAAAAGTATTATCTGCACTTGACTAAGCTGTTGCACATTTAACTTGCATAACTTGGGCGGGCAAGACTTGTACTGAGCTTGTCGTTCGCGTAGCGTCTCGTAGAGAAGTATGCCCACCCCACAAGAGTTTAATCTAATAGAAATGTGCAAATTAGAGGTTTTTTAGCTTAACTGGTTTGAGTCCTAGACAGCTAAGTTTACGATCAGTTTATTTGATAAAAACTAATACAAGTGGTGCAAAAAAAACTAAACACACAAATAATGGATTTTGAAGTAATTTACAATAATAAAAATTCTAGAAGATCGCCGGGCTGTTTCATTGCCTAAAAATCTGGAAAGTACCAGTATGAAAGAGATGAAAATTTATGGCAAGCGAACAATTTTAAAAAAACTTTTAACAAATATAGAACAACAGCGAATGAAACAGCCCTGCCCATATCCCCCAGATGCAAAAGCAATTAATTATTTTTTATTTGGAAGTCCCTAAAGTGTCTCAATGTCAAATGGGGATACTTCCAAACGCCAACGGGTGGAATTATTTGCAAAACTGCGAAAATTGGGCATATATAGGAATCATATTTGATTTCTGAAAAAACTCTGTATACTCAGAAAATCTTCTTTCCTACTCCCTACTCCCGTACCCTTCGGGAAGCTACGCTAACGGCTGACGCTCACGGCGAAGCCTACTCCCCACTCCCAGCCTACGCAAATAATTTTAGAAATCAAGCCGGATTCCTATACTCAGCACAGCTTTAAACAGCCTGTAAAATTTCCTCATCCAAAGAGAAATCCACCTCAGCTTTATCTTGCCCGTTCGCCAGATAATCGTTTTCTAGAGAATCAGCTAGCCCAGAAATTAAATCATATTCAGGCTGCCAATTTAATTCCGTTATTGCTTTATTTACCGATGCGAAGAAATGCTGCACCCGCATTGGAAAAGCCTTGCGCTTACCGAAGTCAAATTTTCTCGGGTCGTAATGTACGATTTTAATCGCATCCGGTGATTTGCCAGCTGCTACAGCACAAGCACGGGCTAAACCATCAAAAGTCACATAGCGATCGCCTGAAATATTATAAATTTCTCCTATGGCTTGTTGATTGCCAATCACCTGAGACATGGCTGTAGCCAAATCTTTCACATGACCTAACTGGGTAATATGCAGTCCATTACCGGGAATAGGTAACGGGCGATCGCGCACAATTCTATCAAAAAACCAGCTTTCTAAAGGATTATAGTTTTGCGGCCCATAAATATAAGTCGGACGAATCGCCGTAAAAGGTAAATTATATTTACTCAGGTAAGCTTCCGTTTCATGCTTACCCCGGTGACGACTTTTCGGATCTACTGCATCGCCTTCTATATGGGGTAACTGGTCAGATTTGAGATATACCCCCGCAGAACTCATATAAACAAAATGTTGTACCCGTCCTTGAAAAATTTCTGCCAGTGGTTGCGTATCGGTAAGTTCCCGACCGTTATTATCAAAAACGACATCAAAATTTTCTGATGATAATTTTTCCTTAAGTTGGGTTGCGTCAGTGCGATCGCCTATAATTTGTCCTACTCCCTGCAAAGAAGGTATAGGACGATTACCACGATTGAACAGTACCACCTCATGTCCTTGATCTACCAGCAGTTGAGTTAGATAGACACCAATGAACCGAGTACCACCCATGATTAAAATTCGCATAGATTCCCAATTTTTAACTTTTGCGTGTTTTGAAGAGGCTAGAGACTAGAGGCTAGGGATTAGAGAGTCCCTATTAACCCTTATCCCCAGAGGGTGCCCCGAGTTCCCCAGTCCCCAACTTGAGGTTATCAGGTTGCCGTATCCTTCTGGAACCTCTTGGGAGATAATTACGTCTTTAGCTGAATCTGGGGCACTTCCCAATTCGTTGATTGCCAAGGGAAACTGTTCAGTTAACCTTATTAATTGTCTTGCGTTTTTTCTACCTATTAAAGTTAGCTGTGCCCTTGAAATATGCTTTAGTCCATGAATGGCTGACACCTAAAGCCACAGGCGGTTCAGAATTAGTTGTACAAGAAATTCTGAAACACATTGATGCCAATGTACATGCTCTGATTGATTTTGAATCGAGCAATTCTGAAAGTTATTTATATCAACGTCAGATTGGCACAACGTTTCTTCAGCATTTACCTGGTGCGCGTAATGGTGTCCAAAAATACTTGCCTTTGTTACCGTTGGCAATTGAGCAACTTGATTTACGGGAATACGACGTGATTCTGTCGTCATCTCACGCTGTTGCCAAAGGAGTTTTGACTACTCCTGATCAGTTGCATATTTGTTATTGCCATAGTCCCATGCGCTATGCTTGGGACTTGACATTTGATTATTTGCGCCACAGCAAATTGGGAAATGGGTTACCAGGATGGGGAACACGGTATTTACTACATCGGTTGCGCCAGTGGGATGTATTGAGTGCAAACCGTGTTGATCACTTCATAGCTAATTCGCAGCATACAGCTCGTCGGATTTGGCGTTGCTATCGGCGAGAAGCAAAAGTAATTTATCCCCCTGTGAATATTGACAATTTGCCGTTTTTGCCTAATAAGGAAGATTTTTATTTAATAGTTTCCCGTTTAGTAAGCTATAAACAAGTATCTTTAATTGTCAGAGCTTTTAATCAATTACAAAAGCCTTTAGTAATCATTGGTACAGGGCCAGAGATGGAAAAAATTTCACAAATAGCAAACTCTAACATTCAAATACTAGGATGGCAACCTGATGATGTAGTCAAAAAATATATGGCTAGAGCTAAAGCGTTTGTGTATGCAGCTTGTGAAGATTTTGGCATTGCCTTAGTAGAGGCACAAGCTTGCGGCACGCCAGTGATTGCCTATGGTGCTGGAGGTGCGCTAGAAACCGTGCGGGATTTGCACTCTTTTAAGGAGACAGCAACAGGCATATTTTTCAACAAGCAAACAGCAGCATCTTTGATAGAAGCAGTAGAGAAATTTGAAATGTATCAAAATTTATTTAATCTTGAGTATGTGCGATCGCACGCCACCCGCTTTTCACCGCAAGTCTTTGCAGAACAATATCTCGCTTTCGTAGATCAATGTTACAAAAATAGGTCATCCTTAGGACTGATTAGTGAAATTTAAAAGGTAATTTTATAAGCTTTTGGCAATTTTCCGACCGAAGCAAATCATTTTAGCTTTAAGATTGGGACTATGTGTGGTGTGGATTATTAAGGAGTATGATGACTGCCCAGAGCTCACTCCTCTCCGGCAAGCGATACCTACCCTTCAGAAACGGCAAAGCCAAAAAGCCAGAAACTAGGGCGTCTACGCGTACTTTTTTAAGACGCGTCCAAAAAACAAAAGCGCCTAGACTGAAACCCAGAGGCTGGTCTTTTCAGGGTTTAAACGGAGAGTTCGCTAAGCGACTGTTTGATATAATCTTTTCTTTGTTGGTGTTGATTTTATTCTTTCCCGTCTACTTAATTTTGTCCTTGCTGATTGCTTGTAGCTCAGAAGGTCCAATTTTTTATATCCAAAAACGGGTAGGAAAAAATTACAAACCATTTAATTGTATTAAATTCCGCACAATGGTGAGCAATGCAGATGAGATGTTTATACAAATGATGGAAACATCGCCCCATTTGCGGCAAGAGTTTGAAAGCAGCTTTAAGCTCAAACAAGACCCCCGGATTACCAAAATTGGACAATTTTTGCGAATTACTAGCTTAGATGAATTTCCCCAATTTTGGAACGTTTTAAAAGGAGACATGAGCGTGGTCGGACCAAGACCCTTAGTAACGGAGGAACTTCCCAAGTATGGTTGTCACATCGATCACATTCTCACAATAAGACCAGGAATTACCGGATTATGGCAGGTATCTGGACGTAACGATATTCCTTACCCACGCCGAGTGCAAATAGACTTACATTATGTCAAATTTAGAAATTTTTGGCTTGATTTATGGATAATACTGAAAACAATTGATGTGGTTATTTTACCCAAAAATAATGGGGCATACTGAACTACTCAATCTTGGTTCTCAAATATAACTCTTCACTTTGGGGGAGATAAAGGGAAATGAAGAAGATGAGATGAGGGGAATAAGGAAAAAAATAATTTTTTTCTTTCCTATACCCTACAACTTGCCCCCTGCCTCTTCTTCCCCTAGCCTCCATAACCCATTTTCTCGCATCATGCATTAAGTTGCTTGATGTTGACTTGTTAAATAATTTTTTATTAAGTATATTTATTGACGGAAAACCTCGATTAATTATAAAAACCCGTAGGTTCGCCATTCAGCAATCTAGTATTTAATTGCTAGCTTGTATCAATTGGCTTGTAAAAATTCCACCAAAACTAACAAGGTATAATTGAGTATGACCCAAAACAAACGAGCGTTGATTACTGGTATCACTGGTCAAGATGGTTCATACCTGAGTGAGTTTTTGCTAGAGCAAGGTTATGAAGTACATGGAATTATTCGCCGGACTTCTACCTTCAACACAGACCGCATTGATCATATGTACGAAGACCCTCACAAAGAGGGAGTTCGGTTGTTTCTGCACTATGGCGATTTGACCGATGGTACGACGCTCCGACGCATTTTAGAAGAGGTCAAGCCAACAGAAATTTACAACCTCGGCGCGCAATCTCATGTCAGAGTCAGCTTTGATTCACCAGAATATACCGTAGACGCCGTAGGGATGGGAACTCTGCGCTTACTAGAAGCAATCCGCGACTACCAGCAACGTACAGGCATTCAGGTGCGTTTTTATCAAGCGGGTTCTTCAGAAATGTATGGTTTGGTACAAGCTGTACCCCAAAGTGAGACTACGCCGTTTTATCCCCGCAGTCCCTATGCTTGTGCGAAAGTTTATGCCCATTGGCAAACAATAAATTACCGTGAGTCTTATCAGTTGTTTGCTTGTAATGGCATATTGTTTAACCACGAATCGCCACGTCGGGGTGAAACCTTTGTAACTCGCAAAATTACCAGAGCAGTCGCCAAAATTGTGGCTGGTAAACAGAAAAAAATCTACATGGGCAATCTTGATGCTAAACGAGATTGGGGCTATGCCAAAGATTACGTGCGGGCAATGTGGTTGATGTTGCAGAAAGACCAGCCGGACGACTACGTAATTGCCACTGGCGAAACCCACTCTGTACGGGAATTTTTAGAGAAGGCATTTGGTTATGTAAATCTCAATTGGGAAAATCATGTCGAGTTTGACGATCGCTATCTGCGCCCGGCAGAAGTAGACTTATTAATTGGTGATCCTACTAAGGCAAAAGAAAAATTGGGTTGGCAGCCTTCGGTAACCTTTGATGAACTAGTGGCTTTAATGGTGGAAGCAGACCTAAAGGCCTTGGGTCATAATTCACCCAACGGTAATGGTGCAGCTCTTCCTCATGAGATGGCTACTATTCGTCAAGAACTGGGCGCTCTCCACTTCTGATTTACATATCCCATGAGGCTAAAAATATGACCACCTTTGAACTCAGCAACAAGCGAATTCTCGTCACTGGTGGGGCGGGTTTTCTCGGTCGTCAGGTGATCGATCAGCTGTGTCAAGCTGGAGCTGATAGCGCCAAAATTACAGTACCGCGATCGCGTGAACATGACTTGCGTAGCTTGGAAGTCTGCCAACGGGTAGCTGACCAACAAGATATTATTATCCACTTAGCTGCTCACGTGGGTGGTATTGGTCTTAACCGGGAAAAACCAGCAGAGTTATTTTACGACAATTTAATTATGGGCACCCAGCTAATTCATGCTGCCCATCAAGTTGGAGTAGAAAAATTCGTGTGTGTAGGCACCATCTGTGCTTATCCCAAATTTACCCCTGTGCCATTCAAAGAAGATGATCTGTGGAATGGCTACCCAGAGGAAACTAACGCCCCCTACGGCATTGCTAAAAAAGCGCTGTTAGTGCAATTGCAATCTTACCGCCAGCAGTATGGCTTTAATGGCATTTACTTGCTGCCAGTAAATTTATACGGGCCAGAAGATAACTTTGATACCAGCAGTTCCCATGTGATTCCGGCGTTAATTCGCAAAGTCCATGAAGCCCAAATCAAGGGAGAAAAACAACTTCCTGTTTGGGGTGATGGTAGTCCTACCCGCGAGTTTCTGTATTCAGAAGATGCGGCACGGGGAATCGTTATGGGTACTCAATCTTATAATGACTCTGAACCAGTTAATTTGGGAACAGGTTCAGAAATATCCATTCGTGATTTAATTACTCTCATCTGTGAATTGATGGAGTTTGATGGGGAAATTGTTTGGGAAACCGACAAACCTAATGGTCAACCTCGTCGTTGTTTAGATACTGAACGAGCCAAGCAAGCCTTCGGGTTTACGGCTCAAGTAAGTTTTAGGCAAGGGTTAAAAAATACGATTGAATGGTATCGGCAAAACGCTGCATAATGACTTTGGGGTGGGCGTTGCCCACCTTTTTTATTTGGCAACCCAAATTATTTTTGATGCAGAAAGTTGAATTACGCCGGACTATCATCAAACAACGGCAATCGATGTCTGTGGAAGAATGGCGAGAAAAAAGCGATCGCATTTGTGAAAATTTACAAAAATCTACTTTATTTACCCAGGCAAAAACAATACTTGCTTATTTCAGTTTTCGTCAAGAACCTGACCTGGGGGCATTATTTACCAATAGCCAATACCGTTGGGGATTTCCTCGCTGCGTAGGTAAATCTCTTAATTGGCATATCTGGCAACCTCAGGATTCTCTGCAAACAGGCGCTTATGGTATTACTGAACCTCATGCCCACGCCCCAACTATCAATCCCCAAGAAGTTGATTTAATTCTTGTCCCTAGTGTTGCTTGCGATTATCAAGGATATCGCCTGGGCTATGGTGGTGGTTATTATGATCGCTTACTCAGTTCTCCAGAGTGGAGTCACAAGCCAACTATCGGTATTATATTTAATTTTGCTTATTTACCTCAACTACCTATTGAAACTTGGGATCAACCATTACAAGCTGTGGTAACTGAAAATTAATTTGCTGACTGGTGATCAATTTTTGGTGCTTGTCAATAACTGTAATACGAATAAATTTAAGACAATAAACTAGCAGAATTTATATCTAAAAATAACGTCGCTTGCGATTGTTTTCTAAGAATTGATGCTGGACAATTTGTAGTAGTTGACTCTTGTAACATCTGTTTAACTGTCTGTGATTTACGTTTTTCTGGTGCTAAACATATAATTTTTTTAGCTGCACAAATCAAAGGCAAAGTAACAGTAAAAGCGTACTGCGGAACACTATCGATATTGGGAAAGTGACCTGTATTAACTTGTTGCTGACGATTTGTTATGTCTAGTTTCACCAATTTGACGCTGTAAGGATCTTGAAAATTGGCTACTGCTGGGTCATTAAAAGCCAAGTGTCCATTTTCACCAACACCCAGACAACACAAATCAATTGGCTGTGCTTGCAATAGTTTTGTGTAGCGATCGCACTCTGTAATTGGTTGTAAGGCATCGCCTTCTATATAATGGAATTTCTGGGGAAAAATGCGCTTTTCTACACGTTCTCGCATATAGCGCCGAAAACTAGCAGGATGGTCAGCAGTCACTCCCAAATATTCATCTAGATGAAATAAAGTAACTCGCGACCAGTCTACACCACCAAGTGAGATTAAAGCATCCAGAAATTTGAGTTGGGAATTACCTGTTGCTAACAATACAGCTGCTGTGTCTTGTTCCTGGAGAACTTCCTGTAAATACTGTTGTGTGATTTCTGCAACTGCTAACGCCATTTCAGCTTCAGAGTTGTAAATCTGCACTAATAAGTCATCGACACGAAAAGAGTTTGTAGCGGCTGACATTTGCTTACAAGAGAGGCTAGAGGCTAGAGGCTAGAGGTTAGAGGCTAGAGGCTAGAGGTTAGAGGCTAGAGGCTAGAGGTTAGAGGCTAGAGGTTAGAGAAGAAAGTTTCTCGTTCTTGGTTGTGGTTTTTTCCGTGATTGACTGACTGGAAAAAGTGCTGAGTGCTGTTAAAAACACTAGTACAGCACGGCGTAAATAGGCATACCATTTGAAATCGTCAAATAGCCTGTTTGATAAGCTTTTTGACTTTTGACCCTTCGACTAAGCTCAGGGTAAACTTTTGACTTTTGACTTCCGCGCAGCGGTACTAGTCCCTAGTCTCTTTATATGACTGAGGACAAAAACCATGTAAACTATGTAAATAAAGTTAATAATTATTTACAATTTACCCAAATATCATGCTAGCTGCAATTCTCTTTGACTTAGATGGCACTATCGTCAATACTGACCCTATTCACTTCCAAGCTTGGCAGCAAATGCTGTTGAGTTATGACATCGAAATTGACGAGAGTTTCTACAAAGCTCGCATTAGTGGACGGTTAAATCCAGAAATTGTCAAAGATATCTTGCCACAATTATCAGTAGCTGAAGGGCAAAAATTTGCAGATGAAAAAGAAGCCCTATTCCGTGAACTTGCTTCCCATCTCCAAGCACTCGATGGATTTTCTGAACTCATAGCATGGACAGAAAAACATCAATTAAAACGTGCTTTAGTAACTAACGCCCCTCGACTAAATGCAGAATTTATGCTTGAGGTGCTAGGAATACAAACAGTTTTTCACACCATTGTGGTGGCAGATGACTGTGTTGCAGGTAAACCTGACCCTACGCCTTATCAAGTAGCATTAAATAACTTAGAAATTAAGCCAGAGGAAGCGATCGCCTTAGAAGATTCTCCCTCTGGTATTCGGGCCGCAGTGGGTGCTAAAATTCGCACTGTTGGTGTAGCATCCACTCATGATCCGCAAGTCTTGCAGGAAGTTGGCACGTTGATGTCAATTCCAGACTTTACTGATTTGCAGTTGTGGACGTTCCTTAATTCGTTGATAGAACCTGCAAATTTAACCTTATAAATTAAAGCGATGAACCAGTAGCCGGAATATCCACGGTGGGGACTACCACAGGCGGTCTATCTGGGCGTTTTGATTCCACAGGTGGGGGGGTAGGGATGACCACAGGCTGTGATGGTTTCACTATTGAAGGTGCAGGTGGCGGTGGCGGTGCAGGTGAAGTAGACTCCTTGCTAGTTGTGGGTATGACATTGGAGGCTGGCGATTCTGGGGATGCAGCCTCTTCACGCGATGAACGGATTTCCCGTAGCCTTTCTATTAACGGCGGTGTCGGCTCAACGCTAGGCGAAACTGAAGGTTTTGTAGGTCTTACACTATTGGTGCGCGGCGCGTTTTCAGTAGAACTACTGCTACTGGTTGTGGGAGTTTCTTCTTGAACAACAGGTACAGAACGCCGGCGTTGTCTGGGCGTTGAGGCTGGTGCTGTGTTCCTGGCGGGAGAAGTGCGAGTATTTTGAGGCGTATTATTTTCTTCCCTAGAAGATGAAGCTGGCGAATTAACAGCAGGTTTTGTTTGTGCTGGCTCTATTGTCCGTTCTTCAAACAGCGGTGGTGAAGATGACTGTGGTTCAGCACCAGAAAATAGGCTGGTGATCCCAAAACCAGCTGTACCGGCAACAGCAGCTACACCTAAAGCTATGAATAATTTAGTCTTCCCCTGTGTTGGAGACTTTGAGGGCTTTTTAACTCGACTGAGGACAGTTGCGTGGGGCAATTTTTCTCGCTGTTGCTTCGCAGACAAATTTATTGTGGGTACTGCTTGAGTAGGGGGTGCTTGGGGTGTACTCATGCCACTTAGAGGCAGTAGTTGCAACCAGTCAGCAACCGTAGCTGGCCGAAAGCGAGATTCTACAGCCATACCACGCATGACTGCTTGATTGACTGCTGCACTCAAATGAGGTTGCAGTTCACGAGGAGATGGCATTTTTTCGCGATCGCGCAACAAGGCCGGTAAGGGAACTTGTGCTGTCAATAAAGCATACAATGTAGCTGCCAAACCATACACATCTGTAGCGGGTGTGCGCGGTGCTTGGGTCAAATACTGTTCAATGGGAGAATAACCTTCAGAAACCATTCCTGTCTGAGTTTGCCTGACACCGTTATTAAATTCCCGGGCAATGCCAAAATCAATCAGTACTACTGCCTGAGTTCCTTGACGCAGAATAATATTATCTGGTTTCACATCCCGGTGCAGTAAACCATTGTTATGTACTACCTGTAATGCCGCACCAATTTGCCGGATGTAATGAATTGCTGTTGTTTCTGGTAAAGGAATCGCTGGTAAGACAAAGGCGTTACCTAAAGTTTCTCCAGGAATATATTCCATCACCATGTAAGGCAGGCCGTCTTCCACAAAGAAGTCGCTAACCCGGACAATGTTGGGGTGGAGACAAGTGGCTAAACGTCTGGCTTCATCCTGGAATTGACGCTCAAACTTAGCAAAATCAGGATGCTGTCGCAGTCTTTCATTAATGGTTTTCATCACTACCTCTTGACCTAAGTAGTGATGAGTAGCCTTAAACGTAATGCCAAAGCCACCGCGCCCGATTTCTTGAATCAGGGTATATTTGCCACCCTGCAAAATTGTGCCTGCTAACATAGAGAGTCCTAAGTCCTGATTCCTGATTCCTGAGTAAGCAGATAGTACTGAGTCCTGATTCTCCAAGCAATCCCTAATCAACAATTTTTCCCTATCTTGACACAAGTCAAGAACTAACAAGGATATCAGCCTTGTATTTAGGAATATATTAATGTTGGTAACTGTTGAAGTGTCAAACCTCTCGATGATCGTAACAGCTTTGTCTTTTAGATCATACAATAGGGGCCATTGGCCATTTGTCTCCACAAAGACCCATTAAAATCGCTGACCTATACCTAAATGTACTCGGCTTTCTCCTTGGTCATTTATCCCATAGTCAGCGCGAATTAAACCCAGAGGGGAGTCAATTCGGACTCCAGCCCCATAACCAAAACCATTACCTGGTTTACCCCGCACACCAGCGGGATCTCCGATGACGGTATCACCAGAACCCAAATCTGAGGCAAAGTCAGCAAAGACGACACCACCCAATACCGGGATAATGGGAAAACGATATTCTGCGGAAGCCAATACATAAGTCCGCGCACTACCCACTTCCCCCGAATCGTAACCCCGCACTGAATTAGAACCACCTAAGTTAAAACTTTCGTAGGGTGGTAAATCGCCGAGGACAGTACCAGCTTGGAAGTTGACAGCGAATACTTGGGACTGGGTGTTGTTAGTATTAAATAATTTTACTGGCACATATTGACTGTAATTGGCCGTGAGGCGATTCATGGAAATATTACCTTGACCAATGGGTATGGATTGTTCTGCACTTAAACTTACCAGAGAACCTTGAGTGGGATTAAAAATATTATCTCGTTTGTCTTGGGAAGCAGTGAAAGATACAGTAGCTAAATCGTCAATCCCCGTACCACTGGCTGATAGGCGATTGCCTAGTTCATCAACCGGGGAAATATTACCTTGGCGATCGCGAATGCTAGTACGTGTATAATTTAATCCCAAAGATGTATTCCAGTCGTCTAGTGGCTGCTGGAGGCTGAAGGAAGCACCAATTTGACCTTCTCGCGCTTGGTCACCGTTGGGTAATGGCACGCTGTTATCAAGTGTTGCGGAAATTTCCCGGCGACGGAAAGTATTAATGCTATAACCTAAACGATCTGGCTCTGTTGAGCGATAGGGGCTGGTAAACCTAGTATCAAACTGTACATCTCGGCGACTCACACCTAAATTTACAGCCAAATTATCGTTGACACCACCAATGTTTTGGTCTTGATAACTTAAAGTTCCTAATAGTCCCAAGTCAGCGTTATAGCTACCACCGACGTTAACCGCCCTAGCCCCCATTTCTTTGAGATCGTAAACAACATCAACTTTATTGGCATCGCCTTCGAGGTTGACATTCACTGTTTGAAATAAACCAGTACCATATAGTCGCTGAACATCTTCCCTGACAGTATTTTCTTGGAAAATTTGCCCTGATTGCAGTTGTAATTGCTGCTGAAGGAAATCGGTTTTAGTACGTCCTTCTACTGGTTTACCCTGACTGTCAACGGTTTTCCCATCTTCGCCAATAAAACGAAACTTGATATCACCCACCAAGCCTTCCGCGACATTTACGGTGAGAACGCCTTGGCGATTGGGCAAAATTGATAGCACGTTTGCCAGTTGATAACCATTGTCGGCATACCATTGATCGATTTGTTGGACAACTTGTTTGAGTCCCTCGGGACTGATGGGTTTGCCAATTTGCGATTGGAAACGTTCTTGAGCTACTGGATAAGTCAGTGCTTTAGCTCCTGAAAGTTGTAGCGATCGCACGATTACTGGTTGCACCTGATACACTACATTTAAGCCTGCTGGTGTGGTGGTGCTACTGACATTAGCACTAGTAAATAAACCTGTCTCTAAAATTGCCGCTACGTCTTGTTGTAGCTGGTTTTGACTCGTATCTCTACCAACTTGGGTTTTCACCACTTGGCGCACAATCTGCTGCAATTCTTCGGTAGCACCTACGACTTGGATGTTTGTAGCTGTGACTACTAAGTTATTATCGGTATTTGCGGAGATGAGTAGGGGCTGTGGGGAGGTGGGGCGATTTGCTGGTACAACTAGAGAATTTTGGGAAAACTGTTGGGTATCTAGAGTTTCTGGTGAAGCAGATATGGGTTGATTTTCTAAATTTGTGGCTGTTAAAGCTACTGGAGATTTTTGATTGGTGCTTACTGGTATAACTACAGTATTTTGAGAAAATTGTTGGGTATCTAGAGTTTCTGGTGAAGCAGATATGGGTTGATTTTTTAAATTTGTGGCTGTTAAAGCTACTGGAGATTTTTGATTGGTGCTTACTGGTATAACTACAGTATTTTGAGAAAATTGTTGGGTATCTAAAGTTTCTGGTGAAGCAGATATGGGTTGATTTTCTAAATTTGTGGCTGTTAAAGCTACTGGAGAATCTTGATTTACACTTGCGGGTACAACTACAGAGTTTTGAGAAAATGATTCGGTAGTTAGGGTTTCTGGGAATGCAACAGATTCCATGCGCGCAGGTGTTGCTTCTATAACCGGCACAACGGAGTTTTCCGCTGGTTCATCTTGAGAAATGGTTTTGCTAGATGCTGCTGTTGCTTGTTGTGTAATATTGCTAGCTGCTAAAGTAGCTAAAGTTAAAATTGCAGCCGAAGAAATTCGCATAATATTTATTTTAATTAACTGGTAGTTAGTTGTAATGAGGTGAGTTAATGAGGATTATACTAACTTCCAGCTGCTTGGCCGATTGATATCCTCATTTATACCTCTTGTCCAAACAGACAGTTAATTTTCAGATTTTGTTTCTATGCTGGATGAAAAGCGTTATTTACTAGATATTGCAGAATGTCTAAAATCCAAAATTGTTTAATGACCTTCACCAGTTAGTTTTATTTGTGTCGCCCTATTTATATGAGTAATGTCTCGCGGTTATCTTCAGATGCAACTTCTCGTTTGCAGCTACTAGTTTTAAGCAATGGTCATGGAGAGGATATAATTGCTATCCGCATTTTGGACGAACTCCAGCAACTACAAAATTCCCCAGATATTTTTGCTTTACCTTTGGTGGGTGAGGGACACGCTTACCAACATTTAAATATCCCACTTATCGGTTCAGTACGTACCATGCCTTCTGGTGGGTTTGTGTATATGGATAGTCGTCAACTAGTAAGAGATGTGCGTGGCGGTTTAGTGCAACTTACCCTGAATCAAATTCAAGCTATACGTCGTTGGGTGCGTTCCCAAAAAAAATTAGGTAACAAGACAGCTATTTTAGCTGTAGGAGATATTGTACCGCTGTTGTTTGCTGCTTTTAGTGGTGCTAATTATGCTTTTGTGGGTACGGCAAAATCAGAATATCATGTCAGAGATGAAGTTGGGCTATTATCCAGAACATCAAAAGCTGCTTATTGGGAAAACTTTTCTGGTTCAATTTATCATCCTTGGGAACGTTGGTTGATGAGTCGTCGCCGTTGTCGGGCTGTGTTCCCTAGAGATTCTTTGACTACAGAAATATTACAAAAGTGGTCAATTCCCGCTTTTGATTTCGGTAATCCCATGATGGATGGTCTGCAACCGTCATTTTCTTCTGCAAAATTTTATAATGTCGCAGCCCAACAGCAAGAAACAGCTAGACCATTGGTAATTACTTTATTGCCTGGTTCCCGGGCCCCGGAAGCATATAATAATTGGCAAGTCATTATGACTGCTGTATCTGCATTAATGGCTAGTTTTCAAGAAAGAGATTCTATTTTAAACTCTGCTGGCAGCGTAGTATTTTTAGGAGCGATCGCCCCGAGTTTAGATACCAATATTTTAGCCCAAACTATTCAATCCCAGCGCTGGCAACCCCACACAGAATCGCCCATCCCCCTACCTGACCCCAATGCTTTAATATTTCAGCAAAAAAATGCCTATTTAGTGCTAACACAACAAGCATATAACGATTGTTTACATTGGGGTGATGTGGCGATCGCAATGGCAGGCACAGCCACAGAACAATTTATCGGCTTAGGTAAACCCGCCATCGCCATTCCCGGTAATGGCCCTCAATATACCCCAGCCTTTGCCGAAGCCCAAAGCCGCCTTTTAGGATCATCCTTGATTTTAATAGATCATCCCACCAAGGTAGTACAAGTAGTGCGATCGCTACTCAAAAATCCTGATAGTTTGCACGTCATTTCTGAGAACGGGATGCAACGCATGGGTAAACCCGGTGCTGCAAGACGTATCGCCGATTGTTTACAAGCAAAATTAGGGAGTAGGGAGTAGGGAGAAGAAGCAGGGGGGCAGGGGGCAGGGTGCAGGGGGGAAAGACTTCTAGCTATGACCAACATTTTCCCTATTGCCTTGTCCCCTTGCACCGCACTGAGCTTGCCGTAAAGCCCTGAAGGGCATAGCTGCGCTTACCGCACAGCGTCTCGAAGAGAAGTGTCCCCTTGTCCCCTCATCACCCAACTAAACCAGAACGCAACGCACGTACAGCAGCTTGAGTACGGTCATCGGCACAGAGTTTATTCAGAATATTCCGCACGTGGGTTTTCACTGTCCCAACTGTGATGTAAAGTTGTTCGGCGATTTGCCCATTACTACACCCAGCAACAATCAACTCGAGGATTTCTAGTTCGCGTTGTGTTAGGGGATAGGTTTCTAAAACTTGTTCGTATTCTGTGGCTAGGGCCTCGATTTTTACCGTTTTTGGCTTATCAGAACCTGGGGTTTCTCCAGGAATCCCTTGGCGCATTTTCCGCAACACTACGTTGGCAATGGCAGGATCAATCCAAGAGTTACCACCGTGAGTTGCTTGTATGGCTTCTGTTAATTTATTGATGCTTGTCTCTTTCATGTAATACGAGTCTGCACCTGCTGCAAAAGCTGCTAGTACTGCATCCTCTGTATGATCCATTGTCAAGATCAAAATTTTGGTTGCTGTTTGTCCAGTTTCCGCTTGAAATCGCCTAAACTTACGGGTAAGTTCAATTCCATCCATGTCAGGCAAGCCGATATCTACCACTGCTACGTCTGGCTTCGCTGTTTCTAAAAGTTTTAGTCCTTGGGTGGCATTTGCTGCCTCGCCAATTACTTTTAATGCACTGTGGGACTGCAATGCAGCTTTTAGTCCCATTCTAGTCAGGTCATGATCTTCAATTAAAATAATGCTGATTTCACTCATCGCTATACCCGCTCTTTTCTGATTGCATCATGCAAACTATGGCTTTTCTTAGCAGTTTATCTGATTTTCCCAAACCTAAAGATAGAGGATATTTAATTAATCCTGCATCCACCGATAGAAATAATAAATACCTATTTTTCTGACAATATATACAGAAAAAAATCTGGCCTTAGATATATAGCTAGTTTAGCAATAAAAATGAAATATTGATACGGACTATAACTTGTATCATTGCTTTAGGTATTAAGCAGTCATCTCATAATTAATACTATTCTAAATCTTTAAAAAGATCTAAAGAATATGCATAAATCAGATAAAGTTAAAGATGGAATGACACAAAGTGAAAACCGCCTACGTGCTATTTTTAACCAAGCCTTTGAATTTATTGGCTTAATGAAGCCAGATGGCACTCTGATTGAAATCAATCAAACGGCGTTAGATTTTGCAGCCCTCTACAGACACCAAGTGATTGGCTTGCCTTTATGGGAAACTCGTTGGTGGTCAATCTCTAAGCAAATTCAGGGACAACTGAAAAATTCCATTGCTTGTGCAGCTAGTGGACAGTTTGTGCGTTATGAAGTCGATATTGTCGGTACTGGCGATAGAGTTGCTCACCTAGATTTTTCGATAAAGCCCATCAAAGATGAAAATGGGCAAGTTATTTCTCTGATCTTGGAAGGTCGAGATATTACAGACCAAAAAATTATGGCAGTTGATGCCCATAGGTTATTCAATGAACAGGTTTTTTCATTACCTCATCAGTGTGTAAAGATGGGGTTTGATCATATGACTCAACGTCATCAGACAGAACAAGCATTACACGAAAGTGAAGCGAGATTTCGCGCTACCTTTGAACAAGCGGCTGTGGGTATTGCTCACTTAGCGTTAGATGGTCGGTGGTTACGCGTTAACCAAAAACTGTGTGAAATACTGGGTTATACCCATGAGGAGCTTTTAAAGCTGACCTTACAAGATATTTTTCATGCCGATGATTTAGCAACTGATACAGTCAAAATTCGGCAACTATTAGCAGGCGAAATTCAGATTTACTCAACGGAGAAACGCTACATCCGCCAGAACACATCATCCGCTTGGATTAATCTCACAATGTCATTGTTACGAGAAGCCGATTGGTTGCATGGAAATCACGAGGAAAAACCCAGTTACTTGATTGCTGTGATGCAGGACATTTCCCAGCGCAAACAAGCAGAATTTACTTTGCAACAACGGGCAGAGGAACTTACACGTTTAAACACAATTTTGGCCCATACAACTAGCTTATTACAAAAGCGTAACCAAGAATTGGATCAGTTTGTGTATGTAGCTTCCCATGATCTGAAAGCACCACTGCGGGCGATCGCCAGTCTCTCTGAATGGTTAGAAGAAGACTTAGGCGAGCAATTACCCCCAGACAATCAACACCAGATGCGCCTGTTGCGGGGGCGAGTCCGTCGCATGGAAGGGCTAATTAATGGCTTATTAGAGTATTCACGAGTGGGGCGCAATCAAACAGAATTATCTCTAGTCAATGTTGAAGCTTTGTTGCGGGAAATCATCGATTCCTGGGAATTGCCATCAACATTTGTGATCGACATTGCCCCGGAAATGCCTACTTTTATTACAAAAAAATTTCCTTTACAACAAGTATTTGCCAACTTGATGGAAAATGCCATTAAGCATCACTCACGCAGCAATGGTAAATTAAAAATTTCTGTGCAAAATCAGGGAAAATATTACAAATTTATCGTGGCAGATGATGGACCGGGGATTTCCCCTGAATATCAAGACAAAGTGTTTGTGATTTTTCAAACCCTAGAAGCCCGCGATCGCCAAGAAAATACGGGCATTGGTCTAGCGATCGTCAAAAAGATTGTCGAAACCGAAGGAGGTACAATTACTTTAGAGTCTCAGCCTGGTATTGGTAGCACTTTTAGTTTTACTTGGCTGAAACAAGCAAATGAATAACAACCTTCAGGCTTACGGTACAGCATTTTGCTATTTAACTCTCACTAATGACTGAGGACGGGCGTTAACTCGCTCATTTACAATTATTGTGAGGCTTAATAAAGTATTTTATTTTCCTTGCTGTTATGCTGATTTTTGTTCCTTGAAAAATTAACTAATTTCAGATTGTTAATAACTTATTGTCTACCCGCCATTAGTTATTAACCATTAGCTACAATTTAACATTTTAATTCTCATACACTGTTTAATTAACCAGTCGAACATAAAAAAAGCGAATTCAATGCCAGGAAATGCAAGAAAGAGTGATTAACATATTACTAGTGGAGGATGACGAAGTAGATGTCATGAATGTCAAGCGGGCATTCAAGAAGGTGAATATTACCAATCCCATTTACCTTGCAGGCAATGGCATAGAAGCACTCAAAATGCTGAATGGCAATGGGCAACCACCCCAGATACCGGCTGAAAGACGCTTGGTCTTGCTGGATTTGAATATGCCTAAGATGGGTGGGATCGAATTTCTCCAAAAATTACGTTCTGATCCCCAACTGAGGACAACTCCTGTAGTTGTGATGACAACATCCAACCAAGATCAAGACAGAGTAGAAGCTTACAAATTAAACGTTGCTGGCTATATTCTGAAACCTATTACCTTCTCAAATTTTGTGGAAATGATGGCAGCACTGAATAAGTATTGGATATTGTGTGAAATACCTTGATTAACCAAAGCCGTGGTTTGACATCCTCAGAGTCTTCAGCCGGTGATTGGGAAAAGTTTATTAAAAACCCATCTAATTTTAAAACTATTTAGTTGCCTATTTTGAACATAAAGATGCTAAACATCAACCTGTATTTGACAGCGAAAATAAAAACCAATGGAAGAAGAGACGCTGAGAATTTTGGTTGTAGATGATGACGAAGTAGACCGCATGGCAGTGGGCCGGGCCCTGACTCAAGCAGGAGTTTGTATGAAACTGTCTGAAGTAGATAATGGAAATGATGCACTAGCTGCTTTGAAGTCTACTACCTACGACTGTGTGTTCCTTGATTATCGTTTACCAGACCAGGACGGTTTAACACTGATCCAAACATTACGGGCTGCGGAAGTGAAAGTTCCTATGGTAGTTCTGACTGCCCAAGGAGATGAGCAAATCGCTGTCGAGTTGATGAAAGCTGGTGCTACAGATTATCTTTCTAAGTCGAGAGTAGGTGCAGAAACTCTAGCACAAGTTTTGCGCCATGCCATGCGGGTACACCGTGCGGAAATGCAAGCAGCTTTGGCCAACCAGCGGCTCAGAGAAAGTAATGAACAGCTGATTCGTAAGAATCAAGAACTGGAGAGTCAACGTCAACAAATTCAGTTGCAAAACTTCAAGTTATTAGAAGCATCACGGCTCAAATCACAGTTTTTAGCAACGATGTCTCATGAACTGCGGACGCCGATGAATGCCATTATTGGGTTTTCTCAAATACTATTGCGCCCTAAGTTTGGTCATTTGAACAAACAGCAAACAGATATGGTAGAGCGAATTCTTAACAATGGTAAACATTTGTTGATGCTAGTTAATGAAGTCCTGGATTTTTCTAAGCTAGAAGGAGGGCGATTAGAACTAAAACCAGAATTATTTGATTTAACAAAGGCGATTAATCTGGGCGTCGCCGAAATGCGTTCTTTAGCTGAGGCCAAAAAGCTGTCTTTGCGAGTTGACATTGACATAGAAAATCCTTGGATATTTAATGACTCAGTGCGCGTGCGGCAAATTTTAGTAAACTTACTATCCAATGCCATCAAATTTACAGAGTCTGGTTGTATATGGGTGGAGATTGAAGAAGTAGGGAAAAATCGTGTGGCGCTCGTAGTTCGTGATACAGGTATTGGGATAGCATCCAAAGATTTTCCCTATATTTTTGAAGCTTTTCGCCAAGTTGATCAAAGTATCACTCGCAAGTATGCTGGTACAGGGTTAGGGTTGGCCATCATTGATTCTTTAGTGCGAATGATGGGAGGCCAAATAATTTTGGAAAGTCAATTGGGAGTTGGTTCTATGTTTAGAATTGAAATCCCACGGCAAGTCTTATTAAGCCAAGATTCTGGGGGGAATTTTCCCGCTCTAGATGTGGATGGCCATGATATTTTTGGTTCTGTGCAGAACCCACATCATTCTGCGACTAAATCCAGCAAAGCATCGACGGGATTTCGCCATTTTAAAATATAAATTATTTCAATTTTTTTTACACAAAGTCGTTAATCATGTCTGTAGTGGAAAATTCTCAAATTGATCGTATTCTCGCCGTTGATGATACTAGAGACAACCTGATCTTGGTTCAGACTATTCTGGAAAGTGAAGGGTATGAAATTGATTTAGTTACAGACGGTATCACAGCTTTGGAGCATATTGAAAAATCTCCACCCGATCTGATTTTGCTAGATGTAATGATGCCAGGAATTGATGGTTACGAAGTAACTCGGCGGATTCGTCAAAACCCCAACTTGAATGTCAATTATATTCCCATTCTCTTAATTACAGCATTTCACGAATCTAGTGTTGTGGAAGGCTTAGACGCAGGTGCAGATGATTTTATTCGTAAACCATTTGATACTGATGAACTTTTAGCCAGAGTGCGATCGCTCCTACGCCTCAAACACAGTTTGGATGAACAAAAGAAGATGGCCCGCCAGCGCGAAGACTTTGTTTCGCGTTTAACCCATGATTTGCGGACTCCTTTAGTAGCTTCTGATCGAATGCTAAGTTTGTTTGAACAGGAAACATTCTGCAAAATTTCCCCGGAAATGAAACAGGCGATCGCTGTGATGATTCGCAGTAATCAAAACTTAATGCAGATGGTGAACACTCTGCTAGAAGTTTCTCGCTTCGAGGCTGGTAAAAAGACTTTAAATGATGACATTTGCCATCTTCCAGAGATTATTCAAGAAGTCGTCAGCGAACTTAATCCTCTTGCTAGTGAGAAGAATTTATATCTAAAAATAGACACTAGCGAGTTAGAGCAACAGCCAGAAATGAATGGTGTTGTCATGGGTGACCCGTTAGAATTACGCCGTGTATTTAACAATTTGATTGGTAATTCTATCAAATTTACAGATACAGGAGGTATAGAAATTCGGATTTCGGAAAAACTAGCTGATTCTCAGAGTCAGGGTTGGGTCACAATTGACGTGAAAGACACAGGTTATGGTATTGCTCCTGAAGATCAATCAACCGTTTTTGAGCGATTTCGTCAAGGCAGAAATAAACGCTCAGGTAGTGGATTAGGGCTGCATTTATCCAGCCGAATTGTCGAAGCACACGGGGGCAAAATTACCCTCACCTCTGAAGTTGGTAAAGGTAGTATCTTCACCGTGACAATACCGAAAGATAGTAATCAGTAGTCATTGAAGAAAGCAGGGGTAGCTGGGGGAGAAAAGAACATATTTTTAATTGGTAACTAAACGCCTAAAATCCTTGCTTGATAATCAATGTTTCTTGTATTTGCTTCCCCAGCCTTGCTATCTCACAAAATCGCGTTGTTCCCAAGGCTTTTACAAAAATTTAAACCGAGAGTTTCCATGTGGGAAAGCTTTTCCAGATGGCTTCCGCGCAGGTGTACCTCATCTTATTGAGAACTGCTATGTTAATTGGTTATTATTAAATTATTTTCCTTGTTTTACTTACAGGACTTACGTAACCAACCACGTATTTTCGTCATTGCGACCGTAGGGAAGCAATCTCAAAGCCTTAATTTTCGTGGCGAGTGCGTAAGTCCTAACTTAGTATTCAGCACTTTTGAGAGTCGAGGGAGATTTAAGTTTACCTTGTAGCCGTCGGTGAAGTATCGCCTCTAAATCCTCAATCATGTAAGGTTTGCTGATGTAGTCATCAAAACCCCCTGCGAGGAGGCGCTCTCGATCCTCTTTACCAGCCAAAGCTGTAACTGCGATTACTGGAATTTCGCAAGTTAGCGGTTCTTGTTTGAGATAATGCACAATATCGACTCCACTCAGACCGGGTAACAGAATATCTAACATAATCAAGTCTGGCTGATACTCTTTTGCTACCAGTAGGGTAGTAGAACTGTCATTTTGACAAATAAATCTACAGCCAAGTGACTCAAGGGCATAACTAAGCAGCAGTAGACTATCATCATGATCTTCCACTGCTAGAATTAAAGGCTGCTGTGAGTTGTACTTCTTTTCATCACTCATGAAGGAATGGGCCAGATACATCTCTTCTCCAGAAGATTGAATTGGAATTTATCGTCTCACTTAAAAATACGAGTCATCCCGCAAGGGTATAGAATCGCGCTAATCTAGGCTTGGCTCAAGTTTTACTTTTCCTTTGTTGATCAGTTAATAATTATGAGTCACGCTACAAGGATAAAGACAAATAAAATCTCTAGCCAATAGGTTTAGCAAGTACCCCTCGATTATACGCAAAATTACAGAATATGTTCCTCAGAGTTTATCAGAAGTGTCCATAAAAAATTATCATCCACCGTATTATCTCTGGTGTTACTGATGTCCGTAGAGCCAAATATACAGAATCGTAAATAGAGATTACTGTCAATTTTATCTTGAACTACTTGTCATTTATCTCTCAATCTCAGTAGAAATAACCGGACATCTTATTGCTAAATTTTTTATCTATTGAAATTTTTGTGTTACAATTGTAGTATGCAAATACACCTTAAAAAATCAAAAATTTAACATATCCTAGAGCCACATAGCACTTCCCAATTACACGAGGTACATCCTAACTCCTAGTTGGTGTCCAACTTCGATTATCGCTGCGTAATTCAGAAATATGGAATTTGATTATTTTAGAAACAAAGAAAGTACTCCGAATAATAACAATGGTCAAAGTTTACTTTCTAGTGGTTGGCGACCATTTCATAGAGAGTTAGACTGGGAATTTTTCTGGCAACTATTACATAACGACAGCCACGAATTAACTCAAAAAAGTTTGAATTTAGTGAGTAATTTTGCTGAAGTTTTAGGACGCAATAATTATGCTTGGTGGGCTAATTTATTGAATGTCGTATCTGACAATACACGTTACGAAGTAGAAAAATTCTGGAATTATATTACACCAGATCCGCAATCACCAGATCATCGGCACAAAGATGTTTTGAGTACAGAAACGCCTATTGTGCAATTTGTCAGTCGTAGCAGTATTCCTATTGACTACGTTCTGAACCGTCTGCAAGAAATTACCATATTACGAGTTTTACAAATTTTAGGTCGTCCCGATATTATTACCCAATATTACTTAGAAAGAAATTTTTATTTTCCTGTAGATAAATTTGTAAATTGGGAGCGTCTAGACGTGATCAATACCGTTTATGCTTATTGGTCACAGGAAGATACTTGGCTGCAAATTGAATCTTATGAGCGGGGCCGACGACAATATACTTTAATGTCAACCAATCTCTCGCCGCTGATTAACAAAGCAACCTATGACTTAGCCGTGATGCTGAGTGGATATCAAAGCCGTGTCGGTAAGGTTCACAGCCAATACCCCATTCGCAGTTTTCCGGCAGATATTCAAAACTTTACTGACACAGTACAACAGGCAGTTTTGAATCAACATCAGTTAGCAGTTGTAGTACATGGTGAACCGGGTACAGGTAAAACTGTATGGACACAGGCAGTAGCCAAAGAAATTATTGTACCTTTAGGGTATGTAATTTTCATTTTAGATCATGATGCGATCGCTAACTTTGTACCACCAGGTTACTTAGAACGTATTTGCATTATCATCAACGAAGCTGATAACTTGGCACAAAATCGAGCATCTGAAGTAGCACAGTATAACAACAAAACAGAACACATTCTGGGTTTGTTAGATGGAACTTTGTACCAAAGTATCATTGATGATTCGGGGATTCAGAGCAAGCAGCGACTAGTGGTTTTAATGACTTGCAATACCACAGAAAGATTAGACCCAGCGATGTTACGTAAGGGGCGAGTAGACTTGATGTATGAGTTTACTGAGCGATTTGTCTAGTAGGGAAGTGCATTTTGCCGCCCATATATCAGCCTAATTTTCTGCCCAAAGTCAAAAGGCGTAAATACCTATTCATCGGAGAATCATAGACAAGCGATCGCCTTAGCTGGAAAACTACTCAAAATTCTCATCACAATTGTTTTGTCAGATTGGGGAAATTCCCCTATCAATAGCCCCATGAGGCTGAGGTACAATGCAAAGAAATATTTAAATTATGAGCGCCGATCCACATGATCTCATCAGAAAACAACACCACATCCACCGATAAAAGCCTAGAAGCAATGCGGCATTTTTCCGAACAATATGCCAAGCGGACTGGAACATACTTCTGTTCCGAACCTTCTGTCACCGCAGTGGTAATTGAAGGATTAGCCAAACATAAAGATGAACTAGGTGCGCCTTTATGTCCTTGCCGCCACTACGAAGACAAAGAAGCTGAAGTCCATGCCACATACTGGAACTGTCCTTGTGTACCCATGAGAGAACGCAAAGAGTGCCACTGTATGCTGTTTCTCACACCCGATAACGAATTTGCTGGAGATCAACAAGAAATTTCTCTAGAAACCATCAAAGAAGTGCGAGACAGTATGGGATGAGCGAAATGATGTCCCAAGAGTTTTGGCAAGGCGTAGAACAATTCAACTCTGGACAGTTCTATGCCTGTCATGACACCTTAGAGGCTTTGTGGATAGAAGCAAGCGAACCAGAAAAAACCTTTTATCAAGGCATTTTACAAGTTGCTGTGGCACTATATCATTTGGGTAATCGCAACTGGCGAGGTGCAGTGATTTTACTGGGAGAAGGCAGCAACCGCCTGCGACGCTACCCATCTATTTATGGCGGCATTGATGTAGACGAGTTCTTGAGTCAGAGTGCAGCATTGTTGACGGCATTACAAAATACTGAAGCAGATAAGATTAGCACTGGTGACTGGGATGAAAATCAGTTCTTGCCTTTGCCTAAAATTGTCCTCATGAACGATTAGTCAAGTGGTTCGGGGTGAAAATTGGGGAATGGGGCAACTGTCCTCTTCCCCATTATGCTAATCTGACTTTTCCACATCCTGTAAAAAGTCATTTCCTAGAACTGGCAGACTTACCAAAGCGTTCTCATGCAAGGGACAGTTTATACATCTCCGTAGCCAACTAAATTGCAAATTTCTTAAACGCCACCCTCACTGGTTCAGACGCAGCAGAGATAAAATTGAGCTTTTCAAAACCAATAACCTTCCCATTTTTATCCTTCATCAACAACACCTCATCCCCCGTTTCTTCAACCTCATATTCATCTTCGGGATTGCCAAACCAGACAACGAGAGTATTACCAGTTTTGTCATGAAAAACTTTTACTTGTGCCATATAACTTCTCCTTCTTTAATCGCACCTGTTGAAAAGTCAGTTATGCTGATCCCGTAAAATGTCTTTTCATCGCCATTTGCATTCAAAAATGTAATTGAGAAATTTTTACTTCCCATACCTTCCCCAATCCCTGGCAAAATCAGAGTTACGCTAAGATGCTGCATATTGGCGAAACCTTGTTGCTGGGCAAAGCGTCAATATTTCAGCCAGCAGTTATCCCAAGTTATTCCAGAATGTAGATTTTATCTCTGGACAAAGTAATTGAGATAAGTGGTATACAAGCTGATATCCTAAATTCGTAATTAATCTATGATCACCTGCTATCAATTGCCAACATCACAAATACGTCGTTTTGGATTAGCCTTAATGCTACCAGCTGCACTCTTGGGTGCGTTGGCATTTCCTACCCAAGTCCAAACGGCTACGGCACAAGCATCAGGCGACAATCGTCCCCTAACCATCCGTTCTGATGTGCAAGAATACAATGCCAACACTGAAGTAATTACAGCTCGTGGCAACGTGCAAATGTTGTATCCGGCTCGCCAACTGCAAGCAACTGCCGCTCAAGCGCAGTATTTTAATAGAGAGCGTCGCATTGACTTTAGTGGTAACGTTTATATTTTGCAACAGGGCGTCAATAGTATGCGCGCCGAGAGAGTGACTTATTTGATTGACGAGGGCAGGTTTGTGGCTTTACCTCAAGCTAATCGTCAAGTAGAGTCCACTTACATGGTGAATGACACAGAAATTGGTGGACAAGCTACCACACCAGCCCCTGCGACACCAGGCTTAAATTTGTCTAATTAGCATTAACCAGTAAGTAAAGGCGCGAATCGTGAAAATTGTTTTAGAAAACATTCACAAATCCTACGGTAAGCGAAATATCGTCAATCGCGTCAACATTTCCATTGCCCAGGGTGAAGTCGTTGGATTATTAGGCCCTAACGGTGCAGGTAAAACGACGACTTTTTACATTGCCACGGGTTTAGAAAAACCTAATCAGGGAAGAGTTTGGCTAGATAGTCAGGAAATAACCGATCTGCCTATGCATAAAAGGGCGCAATTGGGCATTGGCTATCTAGCTCAAGAAGCAAGTGTTTTTCGCCAACTGTCGGTACGGGATAATATACTTTTGGTGCTAGAACAAACTAATGTGCCACGATGGGAGTGGCCAAGGCGAATGCAAACTTTACTGGGGGAGTTTCGCTTGGAAAAAGTAGCCAATAGTAAAGGAATCCAACTATCTGGTGGCGAACGCCGTCGGACGGAATTAGCCAGGGCTTTAGCAGCAGGGCCAGAAGGTCCAAAGTTTTTATTTTTGGATGAACCATTTGCTGGTGTTGATCCCATTGCGGTTTCCGAGATTCAGCACATTGTTGCCGGATTACGCGATCGCGGCATGGGTATCTTAATTACAGATCACAATGTCCGCGAAACTTTATCTATTACTGACCGCGCTTATATCATGCGTGAGGGACAAATTCTCGCTTTTGGGAATGCTGATGAACTTTATAACAACCCATTAGTACGTCAATACTATTTGGGGGATAATTTTCAAGCTTAATTAAAACAATTAATTCTTAAAAAGATAATTTTTATTTTTAATTTTTAACAATTAAATCTTGATTAATCAGATTACAAACTTTCAGTGAATAGAAGTTAATTACTAAGTTTAAAATCGTATATTTGTACTTTATTTTGCCTGGAGTGTTCATACTCAATTTTAAGAATTTCTTATGATATCAAAAAAGCTCAAATTTTTTTACAGCCTCAATTCACTGCTGCCTTTTACAATCATGGATCGCTACCTAACCAGTGAATTGGTAGCACCATTTTTATTTGGTGTGGGAGCTTTTTCATCACTGGGCGTCACTATTGATGCTGTATTTGAGCTAGTGAGGAGAATTGTAGAATCTGGACTGCCAGTAAGCATTGCCGTTCAGGTTTTTTTATTAAAATTTCCCAATTTTATTGTCTTAGCCTTTCCCATGTCCACGCTGCTGGCTACTTTAATGACCTATAGTCGTCTTTCCAGCCAGAGTGAACTGATTGCCCTGCGTGGCTGTGGAGTCAGTGTCTATCGCATGGTGCTAACTGCGGTGATGTTGAGTCTTTTGGTCACAGGACTGACATTTGTGTTTAACGAGCAAATCGCACCAGCAGCAAATTACCAAGCAAGTATTACTCTTGAGAAAGCTTTGAAGTCAGACAAGCCGATTTTAAGGCAACAAAATATTTTTTATCCCGAATACCAAGAAATTGAGCAGCCAGACGGTAGTAGAAATAGAATACTAGCGCGCTTATTTTACGCCGACCAGTTTGATGGTCAGCAAATGAAAGGTTTGACAATTATAGATCGCACCACAGCGGGCCTCAATCAAATACTGGTGTCAGAATCTGCCGAGTGGAATCCTGCTCAAAATGTGTGGGATTTTTACAACGGCACAGTTTATTTAGTAGCACCCGATCGCTCTTATCGCAATATCTTACGATTTGAACACCAACAACTGCAACTACCGCGTACACCATTAAATTTGGTAGAGAGAAGCCGAGACTACGGCGAAATGAATATTGCGGAATCTCTAGAACAATTAGAAATAGAACGGATTGGAGGCGATCGCCAAAAAATTCGTAAACTGGAAGTACGTATTCAACAAAAATTTTCTTTGCCATTTGTCTGCGTAGTCTTTGGTTTGGTAGGTGCAGCAATGGGCAGCATACCCCAACGGACTGGACGAGGAACAAGTTTTGGTGTCAGTGTCATCGTGATTTTTACGTATTATTTAATTTTCTTTATTAGTGGTGCAATGGGACAAGCAGGGATTTTCTCTCCCTTCATAGGAGCTTGGTTGCCTAACTTCCTGTTTTTGGGAATAGGTTTATTTTTATTAATGCGGGTTGCAGGACGTTGAGGGAGTAGACAAGGGGATAAGGGGACAAGGGGGGAATCCATATTTCCGCCGTACTGTACTAGTACCAAAATCTTTCTTCCCCATCTCCCCAACTAAGAATGGAAATTGCGACATTCCGGCGCATCTGGATTATCCCGACAGTACTCCTCAAACGAAACCTTAGCGGAAACCATGCCTTCAGATTTGTGATGAGCCGCTTCGGCCTGGAGTTCTTCTACTTCATCCCAGGCCGCAGCACAAGCTTTAGAATAAGCACCATGCTCAGTACAAATAGCGCGAGCGCCTTCAATAGCTTGTTGAATTCTCTCTTCTAGCATCGGCGCTTTTGGCGATTCCACAAAGTTGCTCTTGGTCAAAATGTCAGTGGTCGAGATAATCCCCAACAATTTACCTTGAATCACAGGCGCTCTACAGATACCAGTATTCGCAAATAATCGTGCTACATATTCCACACTTAAATCTGGATTGACGATAATGCAGGGCTTGGTCATAATTTCGTAAACCCTGACCTGCTTAGGGTCTTTACCGTAGGCTATTACTTTATAGACAATATCTGTTTCTGTAACAATGCCATAAGCATCAGAATCATGGCGACAATCTACAACTAAAGCACGTAATCCTTTTTCCTTCAATAGCGCCACAGCTTCAGCGACGGTAGCCGAACCGCGAATGGTAACTACCTCTGTGGTCATGATATCTTCAGCTTTCATCATTACTGTAGTCTCCTGGTAAATAATTAAAATACAATACGTAGATATTCAGTCTTAAGATACCTATAGCTACAAGTTGTGGCCAGGGTATGGCTGAGTGCTAAAGGTGGGAAGATATTAGAAGTACAAAAGAAAAGTATTGCCGCACACAGTTTAGTAACGAGGGCATGAATCCAGCAATATTTTTCAGCCACAACAATAAATTAGTGCAACTTTTAGTTTCTGATGCTATCCAAAATGACCAAAGTCTAAAATATGAGGATTAATCAACCTAGTCGGTCTAAAATACTTCGTTAAAATAAGCAAAAAGGAAAATAGTAAATTTTTGCCCCTGTCTGGCATTAAAACATGATTAAACTAGCTATAAAGGCTAGGATCAAATCAAAATTTTGTCAATTATCATACATACACATTTATGCCACGTCGCCATTATCCCCCCGCTTATTTACGTTATCTCAGAGCTAGGTTATGGAATTTAGGCAAACCTAGTTTTTGGGTAACAGCAATTTTTATATCTGTTTTGGGGCTGGTAATTAGGGAATACTGGTTGAACCCAGATATGTTTACTTACCGGCCAAACCTAGAATTCACGTCCTCAGAGGCTGATGACTCCTCCCTGTCACCAGAAGACAAAGCCATTGCTGCGGATATTGATAACTTACCAGCCTTGTTTAATGACTTTTCACCAATAAGTTTGCCACCGATTCCTAGTACCCCTCAAGATAAATCTCAGGCTAACAATAGCAATAAGTTACTTGAGGAAATTAGCAAACAACAACCTGCTAACAGTACATCATTAGGCATAGCTAATGGTACATCAGTACCTCAGGCAAAAAATCCTTTTGTTCTAGAAGCAGAAAATTTATTGCAGTTAAGGGCATTTAATAATGCTAGTCAGTCTTTAGGTATCGAATCTGGATCAGGATCATCTGAACCAACACAAGCCGCCGCAACATCTTCTTTCCCGGAAATAGGATTAGTTAATCAAACCTCAAATAATCAAAATCAGGACTCAATTAGTCCTTTACAAACACAACCTAATCAACCCAACTCTAATGTGTTTGGTTTAGATAATGCAGCTTCTCCTCAAATCAATTCTGTAGGAGGAAGTTCAAATAATGGTGGAGTTATGCAGATCCCATCCAACAATATTTCACCCAGCCAAAATTTTACACCTAGTACTGGGTTAAATAATGGTGGAGTCATGCAGATGCCACCTAATAATATTTCACCCAGCCAAACTTTTGCACCAAATACTGGGTTAAATGCTGGGACTGGTTATCTACAGCCGAATACAGTCAACAATTTACCGCCAAATTCATACAATAACTTTAATGGTGGCTCACCCTTAACCAGCCCAACATTGCCAACAGCAGTGACATCACCTATTACTTCTGGTGTCCAGACTAATATGGCACCTCCTGCTATACAGCCGCCCAGTGCAAATGTTGTCACACCAATGACCCCAGTCATAGCCGATCGCAACGGCAATTTAATCTGGCAATCACCTACTCAACAGATGCAGTCTAATTCCTCAGATCCCCGCCAAGTACCAGGACAGGATACGGGTAGGTTTCAGAATAATCGGCCTATTTTGAATTTGAGATTTTAGATTCTACATGGGAAATTTTATAGAGAATTTCTCAGATGTTCCTCACAAACCCAGCTACCGTGGAAACCATAAGGTACTCTCTGGGGAATTAGTACCCGCGCCACCGGTTCGGCTGTCACATCTTGGGCGTTGATCACCACAAGTTCAGAAGTAGCGGTATTCTCATCATGAACAAAAGTAACTAACCAGCCATCGTCTTCAGATGTGGCATCAAGACGCGGGGCAAATACGGCTTCACCTCCATAACATCCATGTGCAAATTCATGGGTTTGGGATTTGCCATTGCTCAGGTCATACTTGATTAAACCGTCAAAAAGTGGCAGGGAACTTTTCGCTAACTTCCCAGCATAGCCGTATCGCATTGGTTGCCCTACGTAATTTTCATTCACCCGGGGAAATTCCGCAGGTACATCATCTAGCATTTCTTCGCGTACTTTCCCCGTGCTGAGATTAAATCGCCAGGAATACAGGCGGGGGATATCTGCGTCTGGATCTGCTGAAGAATCATCATTTAAAACATTAGTAGACTTCATCCGACAAGCGATTAGTACTACTTCATTTCCATCTTCGTAGGCGTTGAGAGTATGAAAAATGTAGCAGGGAGAACTCTCAAACCAGCGGATGTTACTGTTGTCACCATAACGTGGCATTATACCAAAACGACTGGGGCGATCGCGCTCAAACATCATCATAGGTTCTCCCCTTTTTACTCTTTCTGGGTTAAAAGTCAAGGGCAAATCCAAAAATATTGTGTAGTTTTCGGTAATAGCAAAATCGTGCATCATCACGCCCATAGGTAAATTAATCGGTACTGTCTGCAATAACTCACCTGCTGCTGAAACTACACTGTATTGCAAGTATGGTGGAGTGAAGGAGTAACCAAAAAACATCATTTCACCATTATTTGGGTCTACCTTGGGATGGGCTGTAAAGGCAGAAACCAGCTTGCCATTATAGGTGTATTCACCTTTTGTCTGTAAATCAGGCAGCTTGATGGAGTGCGGCGCACCACCTTCATTCAATGCCAAAAGTTGACCAGCGTGCCATACAAGGGCAGTATTGGCAGTATTTTTATATCCACCGTGGGGATTATCCATTTGTGGCGGTTCTAATAACCCAGACCAGACGGCTTTACCTGCGGCTTGTTCTATTTTCCATCCTTGTGTTTGCACATAACGATTGCTATAAGTGGCTTGGCCGTTGCTAATTCTGACACCATGCAACATACCATCCCCGTCAAACCAATGATATTGGCCAATGGGTGGCCACTGAGGGTTAGGGCCATTCCGCACAAACATTCCTGATAGGTCGGGGGGTAACTCACCTATGACTTTGAGGGTATTGGTGGTGATTTCTTCACGCACTGGGGCAAAGTTGCCATCGAGATATGGATTAATAGCAGTAGTTGTCATTGTGTAGATTGTGTGAAGGTATAAACCTGATCATGGCACTTTCTCTATATTAGCGATCGCCTAATTTGTGCTTATCAGCTATACCAACAAATATTTAGAGTTTTTCAACGCTATTTAATTTAGGATAATTTTTTCTTCACAAAACTTTTTATCAAAGCAAAATTTTTTTTATCAATCAAAAATAATAACAACACCTTATTTTATTTAGTAGAAATTTTTATATTAATGCTCTTTTTTGGTAATTACTAGATATATAAAAAGGTTATGGAGCGCGCGTATCTCCATAACCATCAATTGTTACAATGTAGCTTACTTATTACCTGTTACTTTTTCCAAGAAATTCTGCACATTCTCTTCTACTGAGGTTGCACTTTGTGAATTTTCAGGACGATTCATCTTATTAATGTCAGCATCTCCTTGAACTTCGTTAAGTCCTTTATTCGATTTTTCTTGAACTTCTCTCAGTTTTAGAGGTTCAGATTTAGCGACTTCATCAGTTTTTCGTTGGGTTTCCAGAAGTTGTGTAGTGCCTTCTGTGGGATTACTTTGATAGCTACTAATTGCAAAAGCTGGTAGCGTATTATTGAGTAGTAGCACTGTGCAAGCAAAAGCTAGAATTACAAAGCGTACTGGGCGTAAAATAGATAAAACAAAAGAAAAAATTTTCATTTTTAGTCCTCGATAACAGCATTAACAACGCTAGAATTGCACTTTATAAATAAAATCCCTTGCTTCACAGGATTAAATTATCAATTGTGCCTCTATGTTTAATTACTTTAAACTATGAAATAGTGAAGAATATTTTTTGTATTTCCGCCTGAATCATCAAATTGCAAATGCCTAAATAATTCTGGCGTTGGACAAAAATATTCTGTCAGTCAATTCCATCTTTTACACTTTTACTGGGAAATGACTAATGCTCGTATCGACCTGTGGAATGAAGTTTATTTTAATTGTCTTGACCATAAAATCAATCGCTAGATAGAGACTGGTCTAATTATGTACATTTATTACTCTCTCATCACAGACGCACAAACTTGCGCTTCTTGCCAAAGTTGATGCAAAAACAACTCAATGCGTGAAGACTTAGGTACAGATTCTCCCATTTGTAGAAGGTCCCCGTTTAGAGAAAGATAGCTATTGTTATTAGGCGCATCGCTAATAGTCGTAACAAACACACCCAAAGCAGTTTCAGAATTCTCTGATAACCAAGAACCGCGTAAAGTGACTTCTATATACTCCGTATCACAGACACAAAGGGCAATAATTTCACTATCGTATTGTTTTATCTGGGCCTGAAGCAAATCTACTCCTGGTAAATCAACAGGAAGCAAAAAGGAAGCCGAGCTAGGTTCAACGCCCAGGCTTTGTCCTACACGCATTGCCAAAACCACTCGCTGCGCTACCCATTGTTCTAATGACTGAGTAAGGCACTCTAAATAAAAGCTTCCTTCGGTATAAGTTAATTTCAGCATTCCTTATGCTCTCCTGTGATTCCAGGTTTGCTTGCACATTTTCCCTGCTGGCAAAATCCCCTTCGCTTCACCCAGGGGATACGCGGAAACAGTGGTAGGTAATTTTGAGCAAGCACCACTACTAAATGGCTCTAAAAGTTGTATTGCTTTGGGATAGCGTATTGAATATCTGCTCACAACTGCGCTCCTTATCAAAAACCCCCGCTTCTTATTGGTATGAAGCAGGGGTTAAAAGTTGACCGAAAAACTTTCTGGTCTTATGTGGGTACAGTATTACTCAGTCTGTATCCCCTGCCGATTTCATTTATTTTTAGTTGTCCACTCAGCACACTAATGCCGATATCTCTAAAATCATCATTACCCTCTGTGATTTGCCGATGCTCTCGATTACTATCACCCATAAATAAATACTCCACTTCCACGGCGACTGATTCCCAACTGGCTCGACAATTGGTAGCACACAAGAAAGTAGAGATGGGGTAAACGGATTTCACAGAAAATTTCACCTATTGAACATTCCTTTAAACATACTACACTTGTATTACTATCCTGTCTACACATTTAAGGAGAAAAAGTAATGCATACAATCACTCGCACCCCCACCACAGACATGGAAGTTACCAGCATTCGCTTGGAGCGGGAACTTAAAGATAAACTTAAAGAAATAGCTGGCAATCAGGGATATCAAGCCTTGATTCGAGATATCCTGTGGAATTATGTCCAACAAAAATCAGGTGAGTGGAAACCCCGATTTTCGCGAGCCGACATCCGAGCTAGTATAGCTGCCACAGCCCAGCAAGAAGAACGTTGTGTACTCACAGGTCAATTAATTCAACCCCAACAACCAATGTTATTAGGACTAACGAGGAATGGCGATATGGTTCCTCTGTGTATCGAAAGTTTAGCTGGTTAACTTGTATTCTGGTGGATGCAGCTCAGTTAATCATTCAACTGGGTTGCATCGCCAATTTATTATGATGTCTGGGATGGATATATTGTATAAATTCAAACATTGAAAAATATATGCCCCAGTTATAAACTATGAAGAAAATTGTATTTTTGTAGTATTCATCGTCACAAAAGTTGACCAAGGCAAGTAATAAGTTTAACAAATCAATAAATGATCGAGATTATCGAAAATAAAAGTTACAGCGTTTTGCAAGTAAATAAAGTAGGGTAGGCCTCTTGCCTGCCATTGTGTACCTCATCGACACAAAATATTCTGTAAATTGAAGTATCAACAGAGTCTCTTGCTGCCAAGCTCCAGAAATCGTCAAAGCTTTTCCCTGATATCTGTCATTAGAGTATTTAAATTTTTGGCAGTCTAAGATAGAATTATTAAACCGTATTAATTTTTGGTAAAATCTACTACTCATATCTAAAAAATGAACCAGTAATAATACGGTTATTTTTTGACAGTTATAGTCCCAAGTCAGGAGAAATTACGGTTTATGGATAGTTTACAGACCAAGTATCCTAGTTGCAAGTTAATTTATTAAGTCTGCACAAACATCTCAGTAGTACTTAGATGAAATATCTTAGTATATTTTAAATATTCTAGTACTTATGTAGACATCAGTTAAATATACCAGCAACTTGGTCATCTGAAAGAGAAAGGGGCTATAACAGGTGAGAGAAAGTCTTAATCAGAGATTGGTAACTCACTATCAGGGTGTAGCAACGTAACTAACGGTGAAGAATATGCCAAGAGATTGGGTGCAGAAAACATGGGGTAATTATCCAAGAGCGTGCCAGGAATGAAAAAGCGTTTATCATTGCCACTACAGTCCCCAGATGACCTAGAGCGATTACAATCATACCCAGTTAAGCTGATGCAGCATCAGGAAGAAGCAGTCCACCAGCTAGCGCAAACAATTAACCACATCATTGCCGACAGTTCGATTACGGCATTGATGCTGGAAGAAATTGCTCAATTACTAGGAGTTACCTTTAAAGTAGATTGTTGCTGTTTAGTAACAGTTACTGGCGAAGGTGGAGGTGAGGCAACTGTTGCTAATTGGTGTTCTGAGGAGTATCTGGGGATGCCGCACCCTAGTGAGATGTTCTCCATAGAACAATTGATGATGGACTTGCCAGTAGTACAATGTGCTGCTGAACCGTTAACAATTGAGGACATTTCGACTATTCAAAATAGTTTAGTCGTTGGATGTCAATACCTACCGTTACCAATCAAAGCGGTTTTGGCTATCCCCACGCGGTTTGGGGGAAAAAATAACGGTGTGATTTGTTTGATTCATTTCCAGCCTTATGATTGGAATGAGTCAGAAAAACTTTTGCTCAAACAAGTAGAGCCGTCTTGCGCCATCGCCTTTGCTCAAGTGCTACAAGCACAGTTAATCGCCACTCAAAACCAGTCTCTCCAAAAGACTAACCATCATCAAAGCTTGATCAAGCAATTAACTATATTAAGTCGGACTAACTTGGAGTTAAATCAAATGCTCCAGTTAGCGATCGCCTCAACTGCCGAGTCGCTACAGGTAGATCGAGGTTTACTGATACTCTTAAAATACACAGATCCACTATTTAGAATTCAATCTAAAAAGCAAATTCCCAAAGCCAAAGCCACTGTTGCGGGTGAATGGAATCGAGGAATACCCAGTACCCAAACTCATAAACAAGATGCTTTAAATCAGTCATTCTTGCTTTCCGATTGTGGTTTGTGCCAACGCGTATTTATTGACTCTGGCAAACCAGTACTGATCAATGACTATACAGAAATCCAAGAGAATTGGACAGTTGCTCCATTATTTGCCATTGAATTTTTACCTACAGTGCTGTTAATGCCATTAGAGAACCAAGGCAAAATCCTGGGATTCTTAGTGCTACAACAAGCAGTACCCCGTAATTGGCAATTAGCAGAATTAAATCTGGTGGAGATGGTTTGCGCCCAGGTAAGCAATGCCATCATTCAATCACAGACATTACGCCAAGTTCAGACAGTAGTAGATGAGCGGACAGCCAAATTAAAAAGCAGTCTGGAACTGCAAGCAAAACTGCATGAAAGAACACGGCAATACGTCGAGCAGTTGCGGGAACTCAATGAACTCAAAGACGAATTTTTGAGCAACATGAGCGATCGCCTGCGCTACCCGCTGACAAATATGCTGATGTCAATTAAAAATTTACGTCTGCCAGGAATAGCACCAGAGCGTCAGGCTAGATACTTAGATATCTTGGAGCAAGAATGTACCAAAGAAATCAACCTCATTAATGACTTGCTGACCCTACAGAAACTAGAGTCAGAGAAAGAAGCACCGCAGTTAGAAACAATTAATTTAAATAGTAAAATTCAATCATTAGGCATAGCTTTTGAGAAAAGGCTGGTAGATAAAGGTTTGAGTATTACCGTAGATTTACCGATAGAACCATTAACACTACAAACCGAACTAGAAAGTTTTGACCGCATTCTCCAAGAGTTATTAAATAATGCTTATACATATTCGGAGCATGACAGCGCTGTCCACTTGCAAGCGTTTCACCGAGTAGAAGAACAAGTTGATCAAGTTATTATTAAGGTGACTAACATAGGACGTGCCATTTCCGAAGAGGAAGCAACCTATATTTTCGACAAATTCCGTCGTGGTAAAGGGCGTTGGCATCCAGGCACTGGACTGGGACTGGCTTTGGTTAAATCTTTAGTCCAGCACTTGCATGGGGCGATCGCTGTTGAGAGTACACAAATCTCAGATTCCCCATTGAGTGAAGTTTGTTTCACTCTGACTTTGCCTCAATTTTCTGATGTAAGCAAACCATATGCCGAAAGTGACTGAAGAAAACAACACCATAGAGAATTTTGACTGTCAAGCTGCTAGCGATGACACAAGCCTCGAAAACAACTTGGCTGCTGATGCTGTTGGTTTACCAGATGTGGCAGTCCAAATTGAAAAAATAGCGGAGCGACAACGGCAAATTACCGCTAAAGTTCAAATTCCTCGCCCCGTTGAACAAATCTGGAAGGTGCTGACAGATTATGAAGCTTTGCCTGAGTTTATTCCCAACTTAGCGAAGAGTTGTCGCCTTGAGCATCCTCACGGTGGTATTCGACTGGAACAAATAGGCTCTCAACGCCTACTCAAGTTCAACTTTTGTGCGCGTGTAGTTTTGGATTTAGAAGAATGCTTCCCCAAAGAAATTAATTTTTCTATGGTGGAAGGGGATTTTAAAGGCTTTTCTGGTAGTTGGTGCCTAGAACCATATTCTCTAGGTGAGGACGTCGGAACCATTCTCTGTTACACAATCCAAGTCTGGCCTAAATTAACTATGCCAGTGACAATTATTGAACGTCGCCTGAGTAATGATCTGCGGTTAAATCTTCTGGCTATTTACCAGCGTGTAGAACAGTTAGCTAGTATCTAGTACTCCGCTACATTCATTCTCAGGAGGGGGAGGTATGAACCGCAAAGAACACAAAGTCCACGAAAAGAGTAGGAATTAAAAATCCCTTATCAATAGGACTTACGCAAACTCTACGAACTCTTGGCGTTCTACAGATCTTACGGGCATCGCTGCGCGTGGGCGTCTTGGCGGTACCCTGCGGGAAGCCGCTACGCGAACGATAAATTAGGTTTTTTGGCTATTTTTGCGTAAGTCCTTATCAAGTTACAGTTTCTCCACAAGCTGGGATTTTACGATGTCCTATTGTATTTGTTGACGTATCCTCATCCCTCTTTCCTGACTTATTAAACAGGTTCCGATAACTGACTATCAAGATGGCGAAATAAAAATATCCACAGTGGTAAGGAACTATTAATAGCGATAAGTCTCACTAAATGACCCGCTGTGACAATTTCTACATTATGATTTAATGCTAGGGATACTAGTATCATTTCTGGCGCTCCTCCTGGTGCTGTGACTAAAAGACAAGTTAACCAGTCCCAAGAGGTTAATTGCATAGCCAGAATAGCGGCAGCAGCACCGGCTACAAGAGTCATACCCACAGACACAAAAGCATAACCTATAGCCTTTTTATCTAAGTTGGGATTCTCTCCCCAATACTCTCCAATAGTAATTCCTAGCAGTAGTTGACCTAATAATTTGATGAATAATGGCGAGTCCAAGTTAAGGTCACTCCACATAGGTAGCCAATGTAATACAGGATTAAAAGCTATACCAACTAATAATGCCCCACAGAACTCGGCAGCAGGAATTTTGCACAATGCAGCCAGATACACAACTAAGAAGGTGGTTAGAAGGGCTAATAATAGTAATCCTAATTGCGATAGATTAAAACTCAGTAATATATCTGACACAGGCAATGTTTGTGGAGTCAGTACATGATCAACTGACACTGCTGTCCGAGCAATTAAAGGAATCAGCAAAACTACAGATGTGACACGAATTGCCTGCACAAGGGCGACTAAAGTGACATTTCTATCATAATCGGCAGCAATAGATGCCATTACGCCCACACCACCGGGAACAGTAGCCAGCAAGGAAGTTAATAAATTGGTTTGACTCAGGCGGGAGTAAATATAGCCAATGCAGCTACCACATAGCAGCAAAAATAAAGTGAGAAAAATAAATATAGGAATACCAGAGGCTAGAACAGTGAAATTACTACTGCTACTTGACATGCCCACGGACAAACCCACTAAACCCATCCCTACCTTTCTGGCAGTGCGGTTTGGTGGGGGAGAGTATTGATAAAAAATTCGACATCCTTGCAAAACTATAACACCAGCAGCAATTCCGCCAAATATCCAAGCAAATCCACCGACGTGTAATTGAAATAACGCTAAACCTAAAGGTAGGGCCAGCAGTATTTCCCAACTGAGGACAATTAGTCGCTTCATTGATGGTAGCGGTTTAGCAATAACAGGATTTTCATGAGTGGTTTCCTCTGGGGTGGGAGTAACACTGAAGTTTTGGTTCATCGATAAAGGGTTGTTAAATTAATTTCGCTATGATTTACAGAACCTACCCTGAAAAGGCTATTTCCCATCTAACATCCAAAATCCAAAATGGTATAACCTTCTATTTCTCGTTCTTCCATTCCCTAACTGTGGCACAATAAAAAATTGTAATAAGAAAAATATTGTTAAGGTAATTTAGTGACTCCAACTGCTCAATCCACGGCAAGTGCGCGTCGCGTGGTATTTCCATTTACAGCAATTGTGGGCCAGGAAGAAATGAAACTGGCACTGCTGTTGAACGTGATTGATCCCAAAATCGGTGGTGTCATGATTATGGGCGATCGCGGTACCGGCAAATCCACAACTATTCGAGCCTTGGCTGATTTGCTGCCAGAAATCCCTGTGGTTGCCAATGACCCCTTTAACAGTGACCCCAACGACCCCGATGTGATGAGCGATGAAGTCCGCCAAATGGTAGAACAAGGGGCGGAAATTCCTGTAGCTCATAAAAAAGTGCAAATGGTAGACCTGCCATTAGGAGCGACAGAAGACCGGGTTTGCGGTACTATCGACATCGAGAAAGCTTTATCGGAAGGTGTTAAAGCCTTTGAACCGGGCCTACTGGCTAAGGCTAACCGGGGCATCCTCTACGTAGATGAAGTCAACTTGCTAGATGACCACCTAGTAGATGTGTTACTCGACTCTGCTGCCAGTGGCTGGAACACTGTAGAACGGGAAGGTATTTCCATCCGTCACCCAGCACGTTTTGTGCTTGTAGGTTCTGGTAACCCCGAAGAAGGTGAATTGCGTCCCCAACTATTAGACCGTTTTGGGATGCACGCAGAAATTCACACAGTTAAAGAACCAGCTTTACGGGTGCAAATTGTGGAACAAAGGTCAGAATTTGACCAAAACCCTCCACATTTCCTGGAAAATTACCAGTCCCAGCAAGAAGCACTGCAACAAAAAATCGTCAACGCCCAGAATTTGTTGCCAGAAGTTAAAATTGAATACGACCAACGGGTCAAAATTTCGGAAGTTTGTTCAGAACTGGATGTAGACGGTTTGCGTGGTGATATTGTTACTAACCGCGCTGCCAAAGCATTAACGGCTTTTGAAGGGCGCACCGAAGTCACTGTTGATGATATCAGACGTGTAATTACATTATGTCTGCGTCACAGATTGCGGAAAGACCCCTTAGAGTCCATTGATTCTGGCTACAAAGTAGAGAAAGCCTTTGCACGGATTTTTGGTGTAGAACTACCAGACGATGATACTGCACAAAAAAATGGTACAGGACAAAAGTTAGGGGCAAGAAATTAAAAGCTAGAAGTGTTGAGTTGTGAATAACTGTTTCATGACTCAGCACAGGCCAATGCCCATATAGCTTTACAGCACTCAGTAATGAATATGAGATTGTGGAATTTCTGGTTAAACAGTTTTATCTTAGCTAGCCAATACAACCCGCCCAGGTTTGTAGAGTTATTGATGCTGATGGTAGCGATCGCTATGTTAATAGTAGCGACTATATTACCCGATAGACCTTATTTAATATTGGGCTTAAGCCTTGTAGTGGGAGCATCCATTTCTATCCTAGTACGAGAAGCGATCGCCCCTTCACCCCAAACAAAAGTTACCCGATTCACAGCACTATTATTGCTTTTCATTAGTTTCTACGGCTTTGCCGATTTGCTATACACCCTGTAGTGACAACTCTCACCGCTAACCCTGATGCGTATTAATGTATCTGAAAATCTTTAATTAATCATAAGTAAAAACACCGGAAAAATCCCAGACTCAATACTTATGCTATGTGTTCCAGAGATCAAAACATTCTGGAACATTTTTTTGCTAGAAATTGCAAATCTGAGGTAAGGGATTTCCCTGAAATAAATTATCCAATGTTTGTAATGAAAACGACTTCTTTCTTTGGCTTTAGACAATGGGATATTTTTTAATTAGGAATTTCCTCAGCAAGATTGCTAAAGTAACCTTTACGCAAATGCGCTGACACTTGCATGTCCCGTCTTCATAAATCCCGCAAAAATACGGTTACGCTAACTTGTACTTCTGATCAAAACTGCAATTATCAAGTTTACTAGGGTGCATAGATGAATAGCCCTGCCAATACGGTGATTCGATTCAATCTGGAAATGGCCAAAGAAGTTGCTCATGAATGGGAGCAAGCTTCCCATGTTGAAATCAGTACTTATTGTCTAAAGATTTTAAAAGAAATCGGATGCTCTGATACTGAACTTCCAGTCAACTTACAGACTCGCGAACAGCAACTAAATTTTATCGTAGGTTTTGCATCTTTAGCGTTTGGGGAGGTACAAAATGTCCAGAGCGTTAATTGAAGATATCTTTAACGAGCCAGAATGGTCAGAAGAGACTGCTTTTCCGGCAACTGATCAAGAATTGTTAATTTTAACCCAACAACTTTCCGGTTTTGAAGTTCCCATAAAAGTTTTCTTACAAGCCGTAGCTATTGCTGCTTATGACTGTGAATCAGCATTTCGCTACGCTGAAAACTATCTGACTATGGCTCAACGCAAAAACAAAGGTAAAAGTAAAAATTTATTATTATTTCGGACTTCACGTAATTTTGCAAATAATTGAGGTGCTTTTGTTGACATAACTCTGCCCTTCAACGCTAATCGTCAGAAGGGCTTGTTTTTTTAGAAAACATCGCTAATCGTCAGAAGGGCTTGTTTTTTTAGAAAACATCATAATTTTAGACCACAGGTAGAAGAAAATACTGACAAAATTCCGTAATGTGAGGCTAGTTGCTCGAACATCAGGAAAATACCAGTGGTTCCAATTAAAGATGATAATCCTACAAAAATTACCCCTTATGTGACTTATGGACTAATTGCTGCCAATGTTTTGGCTTTTCTTTATGAAGCCAGTCTTCCTCCCCAGGCATTAGATGGGTTTTTACATTTGGCGGCTGTAGTCCCGCGAGAACTTTCATTAAGTTTTGCTGGCGTTTCTGTTAATCAGCCAGTACCAGAATGGGCCACATTGATTACTGCACAATTTTTACATGGTGGTTTTTTGCACCTAGCGGGCAATATGTTGTTTCTCTGGGTGTTTGGTAACAATGTAGAAGAGAAATTAGGCCGTGCCAAATATTTACTGTTCTATTTATCTTGTGGTGTCTTAGCCTCTTTAGCCCAGTGGTTCTTTGCCCAAAACTCTAATATTCCATCTTTAGGAGCAAGTGGGGCGATCGCAGGTGTGATGGGAGCATATATTCTGCGTTTTCCCAATGTCGAAATTTTGGGTGTAGTACCTTTAGGATTTTTCTTCCCCACATTTCGCGTTCCAGCTTATTTTTTCTTAGGATTATGGTTTATCCAACAAGCTTTTTACGGGCTTGTGAGCCTAGAAGCACCCACCAATATTGGGATGGAAGGTGGCGGTATTGCCTACTGGGCCCATGCAGGTGGTTTTATATTTGGTGCAATTCTGGGGCCATTGCTGGGTTTATTTAGTGACAAATCCGCGGAAGAATCTCAATACGGTTAGGGGATCTCATCCATTTCACTAAGGCCTCTAATGCTTTATCCCTGATACCTATGAGTATCAGCCTAAAGTCAAAATGTTAGAGGCTTTTGAGCAGCCCAAATTCACACCTGTTAACAACACAGGGTATATTGCAAATATTGATAATTAGGAAAAGCACCTGTGTTTCCCCTCTATGATGAAAACCCAACGCGAATCACACCGTATCTAACTTACGGGTTGATTGGGATGAATATTTTAGTTTTTCTTCATGAAGTGCGTCTGTCAAGTGCAGAATTAGATCAATTCTTCCGAATGTATGCGTTAATACCACAACAATTAACCAATAACTTTGCCCAGGAATGGCCAACTTTATTTACATCCCAATTCTTACATGGTGGTTGGTGGCACTTAATCTCAAATATGGTTTTTCTTTGGGTCTTTGGTAACAATATTGAAGATCGTTTAGGCCATGTCAAATATCTAATTTTTTATCTAGCTTGTGGTGCTTTAGCCGCCTTGTGCCAGTGGTTTATTAACACGGATTCAACTATTCCGTCTTTAGGGGCTAGTGGTGCAATTGCTGGGGTGCTGGGTGCATATATTATCCGTTTTCCGCAATCGAGAATTTTGACTTTAGCTTTTTTGGGCTTTTTCGTCACCACAATCAGAATTCCCGCCATGATTCTGATCGGAGTTTTTGTGATCCAAAATGTCATATCTGGTCTTGCCAGCCTGCAAGCTGCTGCCAATATGAGTGTAGAAACGGGTGGAGTTGCTTACTGGGCGCACATCGGTGGTTTTGTGTTTGGGGTAATTCTTGGCCCATTATTTGGGTTATTTAGGCGTGACTAGGGACTAAGGGACTTCCAACTAAAAAAATATCCCATTGCTGTGTAGGCAGGGGAGCAGGGAGCGGGGGGCAGGGCAGGGCTGTTTCATTCGCTGCTATTTGATATTTGTCAAGAGGATAATCTCACGCAAAGGCGCAAAGGCGCAAAAAAAAA
>JAKOMP010000053.1 GCA_022241785.1 Cyanocohniella sp. LLY
TTCTGCTTTGCGGGCTGAACTATTGAAGTAATCTTCGGTTACTTTTGCCATGAAGTCTCGTTTGCGATTGCCCGTCAGTTTCTGCGCTGCATCTTTAAAGGTAGATTTGATGGTGTCGGTCAACATGAAAAGCGGCATTCCCATTCTAGATATTTAGTGCAGGCGCTGGTAGATCCGCGCTTCCTATCTTCTAGAATGGCTGGTACTTTATTTTTTCGCAAGTCCCTAATTGCTCTTTTGCTCCCACCTGTCTACGGCAAACTACGCGTACGGCTTCACTTGAGAAGTGGGGTTTTTGTCGGCATTTGCTAACGGTAAAAGTAAACGACTGACTACCCGATTATCTGGTAATTGATAAATATGTAATTCTCCGCCTAATTCTTGCATGAGGTTTTGGCAGATCAGCAGATGTAAGCCTGGTGGTTGGTCTAAAACAGAAAGAGCTAGAACATCCTGGGGTGTGTTTTGATCTAGTTCTGCTAGGAGTTGCGATTCAATGATGCCATTATCTGTAATTGATAACTCTAATGATTTCTCATCTAGGCGGCGACACCAAATATCAACTCTGCCTCCGCTTTGAGAACGATGACAGGCAAATACTAACAATTCGTGTAAAATTAATTCAATTTTCACAATATCGCCAGTGATGGCCATTGAGGATGGATAGCCAGAGGTTTGGATGCCTTGGAGGAATGAAGAACTATGAATAGGCTCTTGATCTGTACTGGTGGATTGTCCTAAACCATGTACACCGACCCATAGCTTGTGTTGCTGAAACAAAGTTTCGACACGTTCGAGCGATCGCTTGAGTAAACTGGCAATGGGCATGACTTCCCAGCTTTTATGCAATTGCCACTGTTCTAATTTCAGCAATCCAGTCATGGAAGCGGTGGTGTGGTCTAATTGCCGCAGTAGTAACTGATAACGTGTTTTGGTTAAATCATTAACCGGAATGCCTAAATCCTGTATTTGACTGAGTAAAAGCGTGGTACTTCTTTGAATTTCTTCTAAACGACTATGTTTATACCAGTTGAGTTGTCTTAATTGTTGGTTTGTAGATTCTAAAAGTTGGGTGATTTGCTGTTGACGACGGGACCAAGCTAATTGATTAATTAATATTTCTGTAGGATTGATAGTTTGCTGTGACCATTGACGTTCTCGACGGTCTGCAATGACGACAACTGCCGTAGGTTGATAATCAGCCGTGGTACGTAACGCCATAACTAAAAGTTGACCAATACCTGAACCATGTAACCATTTTTTAGTATCAGGTGGTAAATCGTCGCCGTGGAGAATCAAGTAACCTTCTTTGGCCAGCGCCCACTGAATCAAAGCTTCAGACTTGATGGCAACTTGTGCATCTATCACAATATCAAATCGATTATCTGCAATTACCCCAGGGACAATTTTGGCGTATTTATCACCAGCCGACCAAGTTAATATCAGCGCCAAGGGACAGCCTAAGACCGAGGCAATTTCTTCGATAACAGTACGTTCTAAATACTCGGTTGTTTGACTCTGGGTTTGTGCGGTGGCTGCGAGGCATTGCTTCATACTAGAAAAAATCTTTTGCTGCTGTTCATTATCAGTGTGCAGTTGCCATTGGCGGACAATTACACCAATTTGTTGACTCACAACCCACAACAGTTCTTTTTCCAGAGTTGACCAAGTGCGATAAGTTTCATGGACAATGAGCAAAAGCACTTTTGGTGCATGACCTTGAGTGCAGTTACAAACTAAAAGCGATCGCCCGCCATGTTCTACTAAAGGAGGTCGCCAGCTAAAAAACCGTAAATCTTCGTCTAATTTTTCCACCTCTATCACAGCTTTAGCAGACTTCAGCAACTGCCCATCTACATCTGTGAGAGTATGAAGAGCCAACGTTAACGGTCGGCGATTATGAGGCTGGCTTTGGTAGATAATTTGATAATTATTGTGATCAGGGTTGTATTGTAATAGTAAAAAGCGGGTAGCAGCCAATCTTGCTAAAAGTCTTGTGGCACAGGTGCGTAAAGTTTCGTTAAATTCATGCTGGTGATAAATAGCTTGGGCAACTTGGCTAGTCAGTTGGGTATCATTTTGAATTTGTGTAATGGTGCTTTCCATGCTGTCGATGGGAGCCACTAAAGATATTAACCCCGCTGCACCTTGGACAAAATTTTTATCTGCCTCTGTCCAAATTCTCGGTTCATTGCCTTCCACTGCGAGAAAACCCAGTAAATCTTTTTGCCAGATAATGGGAGCGGCCAAGAGCGATCGCAACCGCAGGCGTTGCAATAATTTAGCTGTAAAATGACTGTTTAGAGAACTGCGGGCATCCCCAATCCAGACAATTTCATTGACTGACAAAGCATAATAAAATTCGCTCAATTCCTGCACTGTCATCCCGGCTGCTGGTTGCTGATGGCTGGCATCACGGCTCATGTGGATCAGATGATTACTCATGCGACACCAAAAGTAGCGCCCTTGGCGGTCAAACCAATAAATATTGGTACGGGTGGGAGAGACAAATTTTTGAGTGGCTTCTACTACTGCTTTGAGTCTTTGGTCTAGGTTATTGAGGGTGCGGACATTTTCTAGTAATTGTAATAAAGGCTCATCAGGGCGTTTGGTTTGCTTGTGTTGCAAATCTATCTGTTTTTGATAAAGTACAGCCCCTAATTCGCCTAAAACGATAGTCAGTCTGGCCTTGGCATCTCCTGGCAGTAAATAACCCCATCGTTCAGAACCGAGTAAAAGTAACCCTAAAAAACGTTTTTTGTAACGAATTGGCCAAAAAATTGTGCCTTGGATGTTGAATTTTTGCCCAACTTCTTGCCAGACGGCGGCGCGAGTTTCGGTGCGTAAATCCACTACACCCAAGGGGCCTTGCTCAATTACCACTTGTTCTAATAAATCACCGGGATTTAGCACCACCCGTTTGCGTAAAAAATTAGTGTCTCCATCAGGTATTACACCGCCTTGACCTAATAAGGTATGCTTCAGGCGATCGTAAAGTGCAATCCAAATTAAACTGTAGTCAAATTGTTCTTGGATAAAAGCAATAGTCTTTTCAATCAGAACGTCAACATCATCCTCTTCTCTGAGGCTTTGCAGGACGCTACCTAAGGCTAGGATCTGTTGTTCGGCGGCTATGGATTTTTGTGGCTGCCCCATCTGATTATTTGTCAACATAACTTGTAATATATAAGATGCCCAGAAAAGCACCATGACTAAATAATGCTATGGGTGTTTGCGGAAATTTCTGGGTAATAAAGATGGATATTTATCAAGCTGCAATTCGTCCACTATTGTTCAATCTAGTAAAAACCGATCCAGAATGGTTACATCAGCAAACGATTCATAGTTTAAGCTGGCTATCACAAACCCGCAACTCTTCTAGTCGTTGGGTAAATCAACGATTACAGAAATCTTTGTGCCTAGACGATTCACGCCTCGAACAAAATTTGTTTGGGCTTAACTTCCCCAATCCTTTAGGATTAGCCGCAGGATTTGATAAAGATGGAGTTGCTGCTGGTATCTGGTCAAATTTGGGTTTCGGTTTTGCAGAAATGGGAACCGTCACCTTTGTCGCCCAACCAGGAAACCCCCGTCCGCGTTTATTTCGCTTGCCATTAGATCAAGCGGCTCTTAACCGCATGGGTTTTAATAATAGTGGGGCCGCAGCAATGGCAGCACGCTTGGCAGAAGATAAACAAAAGTTAGGCTGGTCAATTCCTATAGGTATTAATTTAGGTAAATCTAAGGTGACACCCTTAGAAGCAGCAGCTGAAGATTATCTCAATAGTTTTCGCTTACTCAAAGAATTGGGCGACTATTTTGTTGTTAATGTCTCTTCTCCCAATACTCCGGGGTTGCGATCGCTTCAAGATGCTGCCATGCTCAGTACTATCTTAGATGCCTTACAACAAGAAAATAATTCACAAAAACCTATTTTTGTCAAGATAGCTCCTGATTTAGAATGGGAGGCCATATCCGACATTATTGCTTTAGCCAAAACCTACCAACTAGCAGGAATTATTGCCACCAATACCACCATTAGTCGTGAGCGATTAAAAACTCAAGTAATTACCCAAACTGGCAAATCACCCCAGGAAGAAGCCGGCGGAATTAGCGGTGCGCCATTACGCGATCGCTCTACTGAAGTAATTAAGTTTATTTGGCAACAAACCCAAGGAAAAATCCCCGTTATTGGTGTTGGTGGCATATTTTCCCCCCAAGACGCTTGGGAAAAAATCACTGCTGGTGCCAGTTTAATCCAAGTATATACAGGCTGGGTTTATGAAGGCCCGATGATGGTACGCCGAATTCTCGCAGGTTTGCTGTTACAGATGGAAAAACATCAGTTAAATTCCATCACCGAAGCCGTAGGAAGAGAATTGACAATTAAAAACTAGTAGCTGCTAAGTCACTTTGGTTAAGTATCAGTAAAAGTGAGAAACAAAAAACTTATTCCCCACTCCCTACTCCCCACTCCCTACTCCCCACTCCTTACCTTCAATCTTCCTCTAGTGGGAAAAACTCCTTAGTTTTTTCCGAGTATGTCCAGGCGATACCATCGGGGTCTTTGCTACGACTCCACTCAGGAAACTCTGGATCATTGCGGCGTTTGTAGACTGTGCTGGAATAAACATTTAGTCGCTTGGCCAGTTCTGATTGAATCAGAGAACCAAAAACTAATTGCTGTTCAAGCGATCGCGTGACTTGTTGATGATTTTCTGGTGGTGTAACTTCAGTTTCGGGTTCTGACTCCACTACCTGCGGTTCTGGTGCTACTAAAAGTGAGCGTGCAGTTTTGGTAACTGGTTGAGCGGGTAGTTCTTTAACAGGTTCGCTACTGTCGAGGATGCTACCTAGAATACTAGAAGTGATAAAGTAATAAACTTCACCGCCCTCTTGGGAGTTCTGTATACTGGCACCAAATTCAGTAGCTTTTGTCTCTAAATAACGTTTTGCCGTTGTTCCCGAAAAATTGCCCTTAATTGCCAAATCCATTGGCGTAATCTTGCCTTGAGTTTCCCGAATCATCTGATGGAAAACCGGATTTACTCGCTGACACCACTGTTGCCATTGATATTGTTGCCAAATATTGAAAGCAATAATTAGCACAATGATTGACAGCAAAATTCTCCAGGTGGCAACCAGGAAAATAATCAAAAACGAGATTGGCAAAAGTAAAACGAGAAAGGCTTTCCCGTTATTGTCTATTATTTTTTCACTCATGCCGATTCTTGCCAGTTGCATTTTTGGGAAATGATACTATCATCTTGGCAAAAAGTGGGACATTTTTTTGTATCGTTTGGCAAAGTTGTGAAAAGAGGCAGGGGGCAGGGGGCAGGGGGGAAATTTCTGCGTTACTCTCTAACCCTACTCACTACTCACTACTCACTACTCCCCACTCCCTACTCACTACTCCCTAATTTTGTAGCTGACAAAGCAATAACCCAACCCACTGCTGCGGATCAGTCCACACATGAAGCGGTGTTAAACCTTGTGCGGTGAGTTGCTGTTGAATAGTTTCTAGGTCAAATTTGCGGGAAATTTCCGTGAGGATAGTTTCCCCTGGAGAAAAATTAACAGTGACGTTGAGAGCTTTTAATTCTACAGTTTGCGATCGCAAGCTGCGTAAATGCATCTCGATTTGATTTGCTGTTTCGTTATAAAATGCCCAATGTTCAAACTGCGCGGTATCAAAATTGCCCTCAAACCGTTGATTTAAATGCGCCAACATATTCAGGTTAAATGCTGCTGTTACACCTTGGCGATCGTTATAAGCTGGTTCCAAGATATTTTTGGGCTTTTGTAAATCTATTCCCAATAAAAAATATTCGCCTACTTGCAGCGCATTGGTAATTTGGGACAAAAATAAATCACACTCTTGGGGCTGGAGATTACCTAAAGTGCTACCAATAAAACCAATCATCCGATTGGGTAATTGGGTGGGCGCAAGTTGTGCTAAGGCTAATTCGTAGGTACCGGCAAGTGCATGAACTTTTAAAGAGGGATAATCAGCTAATAGCTGCCTAGCACTACTTTCTAATATCCCAGCACTCACATCAATGGGAAGATAGCGCAGGGGATAGTCTAATTCCTGGTAAGCATCCAAGAGGATTCGGGTTTTTGTTGAGCTACCACTACCAAGTTCGACTAATTCACAAGCACCTGTTATCTGGGCAATTTCACCAGCATACTCCTGTAAAATTGCAGTTTCTGTGCGTGTCAGATAATATTCTGGTAATTCACAGATTTGTTCAAATAGCTCAGAACCCTGATCATCGTAAAAGTAACAAGCGGGAATAGTTTTGGGTGTTTGAGTTAATCCCTTAATGACATCATTGCCTGTATTGGGGACAACTATGCGATTTGCTGCTACCAAATGCTGTATCTGCAAACGCTGTTCAATACTGTTTTCAGGTGTAACCTTGGTGCTAGCAACTTTAGATATTGACATTCAACCTCCGTATGTTTGGCGTAATAGGTTCCATCTGTGGGCAAACCTTTACCCCAGCCAGTGAAACACATAGCCATAGCTCATAACATCACGCTTGAGCCAGATTAATCAAGCTTTCAAGCTAACATTAGATATTTTCTCTGATTCAGAACTAAAAGCTTTACACAATTGCAAACTGCAAACTGCAAATTGTTTAGTTAGTCAGCTGCACAACGAAACCCAGCGAACATTTCGCGCATGTGGGGATAATACCAGTTACGAAAACTAGAACGCAGTGCCCAAGGGCGTGTTGCCCAACTACCGCCTTTTAAAACGCGATGTTGCTGATCAAAATAAACTTGCGAGTAACCGATGTAAGGGTAACTTTGGAAACCCTTGTAACCATCAAACAAAGAAGCTGTCCATTCCCAGACATTGCCGAGAGTATCGTATAAGCCATAGGCACTTTGTCCTTGTGGATAGGCATCTACTGGTGTAGTCTGACCAATCAGGCGATCGCAGTTACAATTTTCAGGTGTGGGTAATTTATTCCCCCACGGATAGATGCGGCGACAATTAGCTTGAGCATCCCAACTAGCGGCTTTTTCCCACTCGGCTTCTGTTGGTAGTCGTTTTCCCACAAACCGCGCATATGCTTCGGCTTCATACCAACTCACACCATAAACTGGGTGATTATTTAGATTGCGATCGCCACACCAGTAAAGTGGTTGTATTATCTGCTCAGTTTGTCGCCATTGCCACCCAGCCTCTGACCACCAGCGATAATTTTCATAGCCTCCCGCTTCCATAAATACCCGATACTGCCCACAAGTCACCGGGTAACGGTCAATAAAATAAGTATTTAAATACACTTTATGTGCAGGTCGCTCATTATCCAGAGCATCTATAGAATCTTGCCCCTGCTCAAACTCCCCAGCCGGGATTTTAATTATCTCCGTAATATTACTGCAATAAGGAACATAATTTAATTCTCTCCCCAGCGCCCCCTCTTCCCTTTTCAACAGTTCCCACACAAAGCTAATAATTTCACTATGTTGGCTTTCATGCTGAATCAAAAAGCGCCACAAACGTTCTTCACGCTCAATATCAACTACTTCCAAGTGTTCTAAAACTTTGTTTCTTACCGTGTCCAGATAATAGAGAATTTCCTCTAAATTAGGTAATTGCACACGTTCTGATTTCGGTAACCCATCAGCAGCCAATAGTTTGCGGTATTGGGGAAACAAACAAGGTAAACCAGCACTGTGTTCTAGTAACCACAAAGACTCAATATAAGCAATGTGTCCTAAATGCCAGCCAACTGGACTAAAATCAGGATGAGGCTGACTACGAAATGTAGAGTCGTCCATCCCCTCAAACAACTTCAGAGTTTTATGGCGACACTCATGTAAAGCACAAGCAATAGACTCTTTGACACTAGATTTGGTTAACTTGGATATCACAGTCTTCTCCCACACTGATAATGCTATTTTCTGGAAAAGTAGTCCAATTCCCAGTAAATAACGGTTCAGAGGCAATAATTACAGATTGAGGAAAATTTAAATCATCTCTGAGCCAATAAAGCGATGGCGCAGGGGAATTAGAGGCAAAGCGGGAAGCAATCAAACGATTTCCATCACTAAAAATAATGTTGGCTGAAACTTTGATTGTATGGCGTTTTGCCATTTCTAATAAAGTTATTAATGTATTGCGTAAAGCATATTCTGGAGGTCGATGTTTATTAATTTGAGCCTGGGAAAGTAGCAAGGCAAAAATATGCTCTGAATCAGTATTACCATTAATTTTTTCGTAAAAATCGTGAGTTAAGATACTACGGATTTTGCGGTGTAATGTTTTGCGAAAATTTTCAATAAATCCATTATGAATGAATAGCTGTTGTTGATAACTAAATGGCTGACAATTAGCAAAATCTAAAGCTTGTCCTTCTGTAGCACTGCGAACATAAGCTAGTAAACACTTAGATTCTACATAACGGCTCAGATCAGGTAAATTTACATCATTCCAAATAGGTAGCGTATTTTTATACGTAAAAGGTTCAGCCTCTTTTTGATGATGATACCAACCCACACCAAAGCCATCTGCATTGACAACCCCAGAAGTCATTTCGCGGGGTTGGTAACTCTGAACTATTAAAGAATGTTCAGGTTTATACAATAGTTTTTCTAATGAAACAGGTAAACCTATATAAGCAAGTAAACGGCACATGTAAAAAAGCAGGGGGCAAGGGGGTAGGGAGCAGGGGAGAAAAACCACCCACAAGGGGCGAGGCTTTAAACCTTATCTTTTGGTAGAAAAAGATATACAAGTAGAAAGTCTTAATCCAATGAAGGTTCGTAGTCAGCGGTACTAGTACCGCACGGCATAAATAGGCATACCATTTGAAATCGTCAAACAGCCTGTTTGATAAGCCTTTTGACTTTTGACTTCCGCGCAGCGGTACTAGCCCTTTAAAACCTGGAAATAGAGCGATAAATCGCTCACTACGAACAAAACCTTATTTTACATTTAATTTTGACTTCCCCAAAGGAGTTACTCACTTCCTAATAACGGATACGTGGATCAACATAAGCATTTAAAATATCAATTAAAATGCTGGCTGCGACCACTATCGCCCCAAAAAATACGAGTACTCCCTGCACCGTGGGATAATCGCGATCAGAAATTGCTTGATAAAGTCGATTCGCTAACCCAGGCCAAGAAAATGTCACCTCAGTTAAAATTGCTCCACCCAACAGAGACGCAAAAGTTAAACCTAAGACCGTAATTACGGGAATCAGGGCATTTTTTAAGGCATGGGAGACTAAAATTTTATTTTCGGTAATACCTCTGGCTCTAGCGGCTTCTACATAATCTGCTTTGAGGGTTTGCTTTAAATTGACACGGACAATACGCTCAAAAATCCCACTAAGCAAAATTCCCAGAGTCAGACTAGGAAGGGCCAAATGGTGCAAGGATATCAACAACTGGCTGAAGTTGCCCGTGAGCAAGCTATCTATTATATATAATCCCGTAATAGGAGTAGGCGCAGGTAAATTGGGCGGAAAACGGTTGGAATTGGGAAACCAACCTAGTTGTACCGAAAAAATTAATTGTAAAAGCATCCCTGCCCAAAACATAGGAAGCGCGTATGTAATGATACCAAACAAACGCCCCCCAATATCAAAAATTGTCCCCGGACGAGAAGCCGAAAGAGTACCAGCTACAATACCAACGATGAGTGCAATGGCCATACTCGACACTGCCAACTCTACTGTGGCCGGGAAATACTGTCCAATTATGTCCCATACATGTTGCCCTCGACTGGTTAAAGACGTACCCAAATCAAAGCGCAGTAAGTTTCCCATGTAATTCAAATACTGTAGCCAGAGAGGAAGATTTAAACCTAGTTGTTGGCGTAATTCCTCTTTCGCTGATTCTGGCGCACGTCCACCGAGAATCGCATCTGCTGGATCTCCTGGTGTGGCTCTCAGTAATAAAAATACAATGGTAATGATAGTTAAAAGTTGCAATGGAGCCAACAGCAACCGAGAGAGAACGTAATATTGTAAAGCTTTAGAGCGAGACATGTTTTAAATAATTCGTAATTCGTAATTAAACCCCCGATGTCTATTCGGGGGATATCAATTTATAATTTTTGGATCAGTCTGTAAACCAAATTTTGAGTGGGATCAAGTTTGACATTATTTACACCTGTTTGAGCAAAAATATAGTCTTTGGCTTGCCACAGGGGAATATACGGTACATCGGTAGCTACTTGTGTTTGGATTTTTGTAAAAATCTGTTGACGTGCTTGGGGGTTTTGTTCTTGACGCTGTTGGACAATTAGTTTGTTTACAGCATCACTATAGTAAAAGGACCCCTGTGTTCTACTACCGCCATCTTCACAGCCATTGGCAGTTGAACCTTTTTGACAAGACAGAAATGGCTGGACATAATTATCAGGATCTAAAAAGTCGGGATACCAATCAACTAAAGCTACTGGATATATACCCCTGGAAATATCTTTAAAGAAGGTGGCACTTTCTACTGTACTGGTTTCTATTTGCAATATGCCATCCATTTGTTGATCGGCAAGAGATTTCAGTGTCTGTGCAGCCAAGCTGCGATTAGCTGAACTAGAAGGATACCAAATTTGCACTTTAGCAGGATTTTCTTTAGAGAAACCAGCACTAGTTAATAATTTTTTGGCTTGCTCAAAGTTAGCATCACCATATTTTTCTTGAAATAATGGCTGGGAAACTTTAAATGTCGTGGGAATCATGCTGTAAAGTGGATCAGCTTGACCAAGCATTACTCGCTCATTTAAGAGTGGCCGATCAATCATCGCTGCGATCGCAGCTCTAACTTCTGGTTGATCTAAAGGCTTTTGATTCCGATTCAACACCATATAACTGACTACACTACCTTGAGCTGTAATCGTCTGCCAATCTCCTTTTTGTGCGCCTGCTTCTAAGCTGCGAATTTGATCTGGTTGTAAAGTCAGATACGCTACATCTACTGCACCTGTGCGGAAAGCATTAAACAAATTCACTGGACTCGTCTGAATTTGTACGTTAACGCCTTGATTTGCTGGTTTTTCTCCCCAATATTCGTCAAATACATCCAATCTTAGGGAATCTGTACCATACTGCGCTAACTTGTAAGGGCCAGTTCCCACAAAGGTATTCGGCTGGAATTTACCCGCACCAATTTCGTAAGCTGTTGGCGAAACTGCACAAGCCCCAGAAAATGCCAATAATGCGGGAAAGGCGGCAAATGGCTGTTTTAATTGAATTGTTAACTCATCTTCACCTGTGGCTTTAACGGAAGCTATTGTATCTGACAGTAAAAAAGAGGGTTTGCCTTTATTTTCAATAAATCGCTGGATGCTAAACTCCATTGCTTTGGCGTTGAAGGGAGTTCCATCGTGAAATACCACTCCCTTACGTAAAGGAATAGTATAGGTTAAACCGTCAGCACTCACCTGAGGTAATGCTGTGGCCAATTGGGGTTGAATTTCCGTGTTACCTGGTTCATAAGTGTACAAGCGATCGCTCATATTAAACACCAAACCCAACGATGCCAACTCATAAGTATCAGCCGGATCGAGGGTTCTCGGTTTCAGTGTTGTACCTACAGTAATTCGCCCATCACCCGCACCAGATGGTGAATTAGTTGTCTGCTGACGAGGCGCGCAACTTACAACCAAAAGTAAACACAGACAAAATAAAGATAAGAATTGTGTGATCCTACCCCATCGCCTCGTAGTCAAGGAAATCCAGGTCATAGCATTCAGATTTTTGAAATTAGCGGTCAGTAATGATACTCATACTAAGATATGCGGCCAGGCTACTTAACTTTTTGTAATATACAGCGCGTCTTCATGGCTCGAACGAGGCGAGCGGGAGGGAGCTAAAGGCTATGTATCTGTGTTTTTTGATTTCTTTAACTACCTGATAAAGCTGCAAAATGTCTCAGTAATTAAGTCAAAACACCAAAAAATTTTGCTTGGCTGCAAAAAGTTGTAGTAAATACCCAAATTATTAAGTTAACTTACGACGTATAATTTTTTTTGCCAATATATACCTTTTGTTAGAAGAAAGATTTTGTTTTATTAATTATTATTATTTTGTAGTTAATTCGTTTAACTAGCTGAAAGATAGGTAAATAATCAATTATCTTTCATTTCTAATTTATCTCTTAGGGATAATCTGAATTATTAGGCTTTTACCATTTTGGATAAAGTCAAATATATGCCGAAATGGCAAAAATGTAAATAATGTAACTATGGAGCATTAACATGTTAAATTCGATTTACAGCACAATTACTCAAATCAGTTCATTTGTGAAAAAACTGCAAGTAAAAAATTTATTTGCTGTTGTCTTAGTTGGTTTCCTTGTTCTAACAACAAATGTCGATGCTAGACAAAGTAATCAAGCATTAAAAGAAAATGTCCGTGAGCAGATACAACAAAATGATGCTCAAAGACCAAAAACTCTTAGACAATGGGAAAAAGAAGCCCGTCAGACCGAAGATTCTCCTATTGAAAGACTCCAGAAGATTGGCCAAGAGTCAGGAGAAGCTTTGAAAGAATTTGGTTCAGGCTATGTAGAAGGTGCTAAAGAAACTGGCCGTGACATCAAAAATAGTGCATCCTAGATCAGAAAAATCCCCACGACCTTTTGCAGAAAAGTTACTTCTTGAAACTTACTTATTCATAGCTCATTTTTCTCAAATCAAGTAAGTTAAATTGACGCTCCCATTTTAAACAGTGGGAGCGTTGAGCTACATAACTATATTTAAACTTTATGCTCCAATATAAATTTATCTGCGTTCATCTATATTAAAAATTTTTGCCCCAGAAAACCCGATAAACCTAATTTTTCGTTGCTTTCATTCTCTGATAACTTACGCAAGAACTCTTTGAACCTCTCATTTATTTATGTCCTTTGCGGTTCGTTTTTTCATAATTTTGCGTAAGTCTTGTCTATCAACGGTTAATTCTTTATTGTCATACCTCATGATTGTTGAACAGACCATCACAGCCTCAGTGTTACATAAAAAACATAGCATTTAAGTATAAATAAGTCACAAACAAGCAAGTAAAAGCGCGGATTCAAGTATCACCAACCAAATTTTGCTTTTTGTTTCCTCCATTATCATGACCCTTTTTAGGTAAACTGAGAGATAAGCAAATTAAATTGTGACAGCAATTTGGAGTCAGATGATACTGACATACAGTGCGATCGCATCTATTTACACGCTTGCAAACAAGTCCATCAATAGTTACACTTTTTAAAACATTCTCATTTTTGCTTGGCAATTGCGTAGACGCCCAATAGTTTGTTCCTCAAGGGTGATATTCCCTAACGTCTAAACGTCTCACAGGCGTTTGCCAGGTTCCCCAAGAACCCAGGGACAGTTAGGCGATGGCTACTCGGTAGGTCTAAGCTACTCAGCGTCCCACGGTATTGTCAAACTAGCCACACAGTCTAATTCATCAAGACTAAGTTGTGGTTTAACTGAAAACCCCGGCAATAAAAAAAACTCAGAGAGTTCACTGAATGGCAACTTACGCCCATCAGAACCTCGGTAAGAAAATTGCTTTGTAAACATACTCATCGAGGAGGAGCGTAGTCGATGGGACTACCCTGGTACCGAGTACACACAGTCGTTCTGAATGATCCAGGACGGTTGATTTCTGTACACTTGATGCACACAGCCTTAGTAGCAGGCTGGGCTGGTTCGATGGCATTGTACGAACTAGCTATTTATGACCCCAGTGATCCGGTTCTTAATCCGATGTGGCGTCAAGGAATGTTCGTGCTACCCTTCATGTCACGTTTAGGTGTTACCCAATCGTGGGGTGGTTGGAGCGTTACTGGTGGCCCAGCAACCGACCCTGGTTTCTGGTCATTTGAAGGTGTTGCTGCTGCTCACATCGTTCTTTCTGGTCTGTTGTTTCTAGCTGCTGTTTGGCACTGGGTTTACTGGGACTTGGAACTCTTTAGAGATCCTCGCACTGGCGAACCTGCTTTAGACTTGCCAAAAATGTTTGGCATTCACCTGTTCTTATCTGGTCTACTTTGTTTTGGCTTTGGTGCTTTTCACCTCACCGGACTATTTGGCCCGGGAATGTGGGTTTCTGATGCCTATGGAATAACTGGTAGCATCCAAGCAGTAGCACCAGAATGGGGGCCGGCCGGATTTAACCCCTTTAACCCTGGTGGCGTTGTCGCTCACCACATCGCTGCTGGCGTTGTTGGCATTATTGCTGGTTTATTCCACCTAACAGTTAGACCCCCCGAAAGGCTATACAAAGCGCTGCGGATGGGGAACATTGAAACCGTACTTTCTAGCAGTATCGCTGCGGTTTTCTTTGCAGCTTTCGTGGTTGCTGGAACTATGTGGTACGGTAATGCTACCACCCCGATTGAATTGTTTGGCCCCACTCGTTATCAGTGGGATCAAGGATACTTCACTCAGGAAATTGAGCGTCGCGTACAAACTAGTCTTGCTGAAGGTGCGACCCTTTCAGAAGCCTGGGCGCAAATTCCTGAAAAACTGGCTTTCTACGATTATGTCGGCAATAGCCCCGCCAAAGGTGGTTTATTCCGTACAGGGCCAATGGTCAAGGGCGATGGTATTGCTCAATCTTGGCAAGGTCACGCAGTATTTAAAGATGCTGAAGGCCGGGAATTGACCGTGCGTCGTCTTCCCAACTTCTTTGAAACCTTCCCAGTTCTCTTGACCGATGCTGATGGAGTTATCCGCGCTGATATTCCCTTCCGTCGGGCAGAATCTAAGTATAGTTTTGAGCAAACTGGTGTCACCGTCAGCTTCTATGGTGGTGATCTCAATGGTCAAACCTTTACAGAGCCAGCCGATGTGAAGAAATATGCCCGTAAAGCTCAAGGTGGTGAAATCTTTGAATTTGACCGCGAAACCTTGAACTCTGATGGTGTATTCCGCACCAGTCCTAGAGGTTGGTTTACCTTTGGACACGCTGTATTTGCTCTCTTATTCTTCTTTGGTCATCTCTGGCATGGTTCTCGGACAATCTACCGAGACGTATTTGCTGGTGTTGATGCCGATCTAGAAGAGCAAGTTGAGTGGGGTCTATTCCAGAAAGTGGGTGATAAAACAACCCGCCGGAAGGAAGCCCTCTAATTTTTGGGGACTGGGGACTAGGCGCTGGGGATAGAGAAAGAGTCTTCCTCATCCCCCATACCTAATCCTCAATCTCTTAGAATTGATAAACTATCATTACTTGCTGGATAGGCAGGAGCTTTTAATATGGAAAGCGTTGCATACATCTTGATTTTGACCTTAGCAATAGGAGTTCTTTTCTTTGCGATCGCATTCCGCGAACCCCCCCGCATCGAAAAGAAAGATGATTAATAGGCTGCTCTTATCAAAGTTTTAAGAGCAAATTTCATGGTTTATCCGCTGTTACCAATAGTGGTAGTGGCGGATATCTATGTTTATGAAAGAATAGGAAACAAGGTGAAAGAAATGTTTTAATGACCAATGACCAATAATTTATGATATAATTTTCTATCTGGAAGTTAATATGTGTTAGTGCTAGCTTTTCTGCGCTAGGATAAAAAAGATGTAGGTGTAACTGCCTGCCGCCTAGTGCCTCGCATATACATCACGCCTATGCCACAACCTTTACGGAGACTAGAACCAGGAACAAATCAGCATGGTCAATCAGAACTTAACCGCTACAGAAATTGGATTCACTCACGAAGATTTCGCTGCTCTACTTGACAAGTACGATTATCACTTCAGCCCTGGGGACATTGTACCAGGTACAGTTTTCAGTATAGAGCCGCGCGGCGCTCTGATTGACATAGGTGCTAAAACAGCAGCCTACATACCTATACAAGAAATGTCTATAAACCGGGTTGATGCCCCGGAAGAAGTTTTACAATCCAACGAAACTAGAGAATTTTTCATCCTCACTGATGAAAACGAGGATGGTCAGCTGACTCTTTCCATTCGTCGCATTGAATACATGCGCGCTTGGGAACGTGTCAGACAGTTACAAGCAGAAGATGCTACTGTTCGTTCCGGTGTGTTTGCTACTAACCGCGGTGGTGCATTGGTACGCATTGAAGGCTTACGCGGCTTTATCCCCGGTTCTCACATCAGTACTCGCAAACCCAAGGAAGAATTGGTAGGCGAAGAACTGCCATTAAAATTCTTAGAAGTAGACGAAGAACGTAACCGCTTAGTTCTATCTCACCGTCGAGCGTTGGTTGAACGGAAGATGAACCGCTTAGAAGTAGGCGAAGTAGTAATTGGTACAGTTCGCGGTATCAAGCCATACGGTGCATTTATTGATATTGGCGGTGTCAGCGGATTGCTACACATTTCCGAAATTTCTCACGAACATATTGATACACCTCACAGCGTATTCAATGTCAATGACGAAGTTAAAGTCATGATCATTGACTTGGATGCAGAAAGGGGTCGGATTTCCTTATCTACCAAGCAATTGGAACCCGAACCCGGTGATATGATTAAGAACCGCGATTTGGTCTACGATAAAGCCGAAGAAATGGCAGCTAAGTATCGTGAACAAATGCTAGCCAAGCAGCAAGGTCTGACTGTTGCGCCTGCGGAAGCTGAAGAAGTTGTAGGCGCTGAGGAAGTTGTGGAAGCAGAAGAAGCTACAACAGAAGAGGTATCGGCTGTAGCTGCAACAGAAGAAGCTGCAACGGAAGTAACAGAAGAGGTATCGGCTGTAGCTGCAACAGAAGAAGCTGCAACAGAAGCAACAGAAGAGGTATCGGCTGTAGCTGCAACAGAAGAAGCTACAACTGAAGCAACAGAAGAAATATCGGCTGTAGCTGAGACTGAAGAAGAAATTCCTGCTGTTGTTGAAGAGTAATCCAAAGTTAGTTTTACTTGTTTACGAATAAGAGCATTAAAGTATTGATTAAAGAGGGAAAACCCCTCTTTTTTTATGGCAAAAGAGTTATGTGGGGTGGAAAATTTTGGTAACTATTAAATGTAAAGATATCAGCTTTCCCAATATCCAGGCAATTTTTTTTGATAAAAATGGCACCTTAGAAAATTCAGAAGTGTATTTGCGATCGCTTGGGCAAAAAGCAGCCAGAATGATAGACGCGCAAGTACCTGGAATTGGTGAACCATTATTAATGGCCTTTGGTATCGATAGCGATCGCCTAGATCCTGCTGGTTTAATATCCGTAGCCAGTCGCCGTGAAACCGAAATCGCCGCAGCTGCGTATATTGCGGAAACTGGTAGAGGATGGTTTGAGTCTTTAAAAATCGCTCGTCAGTCTTTGGATGAAGCAGAAAAATATCTGGGTAAAGATCCAGCACCATTATTTCCCGGTAGCTTGGAGGTATTGCAGTCTTTGTCAGCCGCAGGATTAAAACTCGGTATTATTTCCGCAGCCAGTTCAGCCGAAGTTCGTGAATTTGTCGCCCGATACCAGTTAAGCAATTACATCCAAATACAGAAGGGAGTGGATGATGGCCCCGGTAAACCAGACCCAATACTATTTTTACAAGCTTGCCAAGCTCTGGGAGTAGAACCGAGCGCTACATTAATGGTGGGAGACGCGGTTGGTGATATGCAAATGGCCCGTAATGCTCAAGCCGCAGGTTGTATTGGTATCACTTGGGTGGGTAAATCAGATCACGTCCAAGGTGCGGATGTGGTGATTAATCAACTAGATGAAATTCAAGTTTTATAGTGGGGACTGGGGATTAGGGACTAGGGGCTAGGGGCTAGATCTAAATGCAAAATGCAAAATGGTATAAGCCATGCAAGACACAGAAACGAGCTTAAAACTTCGCTTGTGGACAGTTGAAGAATACCACCGGATGGCTGAGGCGGGGATTTTTGGTGCAGACGAGCGAGTGGAACTGCTAGAGGGAAATATCATTTGGATGATTGCCAAAGGAACAGCCCATCGTTCAGCAGTGGGAAGGACAGATTACTTACTCAAAAATCGTTTAGGAAATCGGGCGTGGGTATCCATTCAAGATCCAGTCCAATTAAATGAAAGGTCTGAACCTGAACCGGACATTGCTGTTGTGACAGTAGATCCTTTAGACTACGCAGACCACCACCCAACACCATCTGAAGTTTATCTGATTATTGAGGTAGCAGATAGCAGTTTGAAACTCGACTGCGAGACTAAAGCAAAAGCTTACTCCCAAGCAGGAATTAAAGATTATTGGGTGCTAGATGTAACTAGTCGTCAATTGTATATTTTTCGGGAACCTTCTCAGGAAAGCTATCAAAGTAAAGTAGTTTTGGGTGAAGATGCGACTATTTCACCTTTAGCGTTTCCCGATTTGCAGATAATGGTTTTAGAAATGCTACCACCAGTAAGTCGGGGTTAAACGTATAGCGATCGCCTGGCTGGAAACTAGTACAAGGCGATCGCTTTTTTCCTAAAACAATCCTTTCTCAGTTATGGGAAAATGTATTATTTTCTTCTTGCCCAAGGACCCCAGATTGCCAAAGTAATACCAGGGCTGTAGATGTTGACGAACATAGTTAGACCATTAGGTGAGAAACAAGCTCCAGCAAACTCAGCACCATTAAAGGGGTTACGGGCGAAAGTATAGATTTTTCCTTCGGGAGTTACACCTCTTAAGAAATTGGTACCAGACGCATCTTCACAGATAATGATATCGCCAAAAGGTGCCACAACTATATTATCGGGAGCCTTAAGTTTATCCGCAGAGTCAGATTCAACAAATAGTTCAATTTTCTCTTCACCGGGAATGTAGCGCCAAATCTGACCACGGCTGATCAATCCACCATCTGTAGCTGCGAAATAAATTTCACCGTTGCCATACCAAATACCTTCTCCACGGGAAAACAGTGCTGCACCCAAGTTGCGACCTTGGACTCGAACATTATCTGATGTTGGGTTGGGGTTAGGAATGGTTACCCAATCTACAGAGTATTTCTGCCCCACAGCGAACTGACCACTATTTGCACCGCGATTATTAGTATTGATCGCAAAAGGTTTACCGAGAATTACCATAGCTTGGAGTGTACCACCTTCGGCTAACTTGCCCGGCACATTGGGGATAAAACGGTAGAAGAGGCCATCTCCTCTATCTTCAGTCTCATAAACATATCCCGTTTCGGGGTCTACAGCTACAGCTTCGTGGTTAAACCGCCCCATATCAACTAGAGGCACTGCTGCAACAGCAGAGTCAGCACTGGCGGGAATTTCAAAGTTATAACCGTGTAACTTTGTAATTTGTCCACCCGGTGTGCTGGTATTTTCTTCAGAGGTAATCCATGAACCCCAAGGAGTTGGACCACCTGCACAGTTACGAATGGTTCCACCAAAAGAAGCAAACTGTTTGATTAGTTTACGATTGGGGCCTACAACTATGTTTGTCGTGCCACCTTTACAAAGAGGATCATAGGACAAATCACTTGGTACTTGTACTCGTGAACCAGTAACGCCAGTACCGTTAATTTCGTGGTTGCAAATCAGGATGGTTGTGTTGTTGGGTCCTGGAAAGGCTGCCATACCATCATGATTGCTAGGTACTGGATTGCCATCGGCCATGAGATCACCAGTGCGGGATATAACTCGATACTGAAATCCTGCTGGTAACTCTAACAAGTTATTTGGATCTGGTTGGAGGGGACCATATCCTACAGTCGTTGTTTGACCAAAAGCTTTGTTGGCAATCAGAGCTTGTAGAGGAGAGATAGCTAAAGTACCAGCAGCGGTAGTACCTGCTAATGCAAAAAACTTACGTCTTGAAAATGTCATGCGAATGTTTCAGTCACAGATAAACACTGAAATAAAGACTAGGTAACTTAGATTAAATTTAGGTAATGTTTTATTTAATTTTTAGTTAGTATTAAAAGCTAAATTTTAAAAAACTTTCCCCATCAAAAAAGCAATGCTATGGTAATTATCCGGTGCAAAACATTTTAAGTATTAACTTTCATAAAAATTTTAATAATAAATAAAAAACAGTTTTAATTAGTTTAAATACGCTGTAAATTGCTGATACTATTCCAGCCTAACTTGCCATGATTTTAAAATATATTGTTTGATTATGTTTGCGTAATTTCAGCGCTGATATAATCGCAGATTGCCTTTGCCACAAGAGTTGGATGGTATTTAAGGCTCATAATAATTTCGGCAAGTATTGAAAATCACGACTTTATTTGAACTCATCCACTATTGGCATAATGATAGTGAAAACAATTTAATTAAGAAAAGTTAACTGATTATTTATTTCAGGCAACCAAGGCAGAAATTATAATTTCTTGAAAAAAGTAAATATGATGTAGCAAAAAATGGATGCCATTTTATGGTATTTTATTTCTGCAAAAATTTTTGAAATTAAATATCAAAAAGCACCCACTGTAATTATCACTCCTAGAGGCTGATTAACACATATTTAAAAATCAAAAACCTGAAAATAAAATTATGTGATAATAGTTGAAATAGTTGCTGGTAATACATCTGACAGCGAGAAGCATGGGAAATTTTGGGCTTCTCGCATACCTCATACACTCAAGTTTATCATCAGTCTAAAGATGGATTAATAAAAATTGTTAGCAATACAGGCCCTAGTAAATAGTGGTGGCTTAAACACGATAATCCAGCGCCAGCGCCGAAAAGTTCACGTTGCTGAGGACTGTAGAGCCTAATACCACGCGGAGAGATGGGTAATACTTGGGGTGTTGTCTGTTTTTTAGTGGTAATGTCAACTAAGTAAAAGCGTCCACCAGGAGCAAGCACCCGCGCCACTTCACCTAACACTTGTTGCGGTTCTAAATAGTGCAAAAAGCTAATAGTACTAAAGACAGCATCAAACTGGCCTGCACTAAACGGTAGAGACTCAGCTTTGCCCTCAATATAAATCAAACGTGGATGGTGGCGATTACTCAATCTTGCCATCTGCAACATATTAGAAGATAAATCCAATCCAGTCCCCTGCAAATCGGGAAATTCAGTTGCTAAACGCTCAAGCAGGCGGCCAGTACCACAGCCCATATCAAGTACATGGGCGCGCTCTGGTAAATCGACGTATTCTAGCAACCGCTTGTGGATAGCTCGATAAATCACTGAAGGAAACAGCCAATCGTAGCTGGGTGCCCAATAGTCAAAAAGTAGCTTTTTGCCACTGATAAAGTTATGAGACATGAATATACCTACCTGTGATCTAGGAGATGTAGCAGCCGCTGGGTAGCTTAAGCCATAACCTGATCATAAAACCCGGATATCTGAAACCTTCAAGCCTGTTTCCTGACCTAACTTTTCACGGTATCTAGAAAACCTCCCTCTAAATCTCTCTCCTGCGAGGAGGAGCCACTGCGTTGGGCGGGTTCCCAAGGCACTCCGTTGGGCGGGTTGCCCGACTTGAAGGAAGTGCCGCCGCGTTGTAGCAAGTGGCGTTAGAGACTTTGACTTCTCCCCATTCCCTCGTAGGGAAGGGGGGTGGGGGGTTAGGTTTTGCGTTACCTTTTCCACATGACGTGAAAAGTCAGGAAACCTGACTTACCATTAACGTCTGGAATGTCAAGGCTGACATTTGTAGTTAAATGTGTTCCTGAATATGGATGTGGAGAATCAAGGAACAAAACAGCACTGCATAAAATCACATTACCAAGTGTATGTATTTGTAAAGGTTCCAGTTAACAAACTTAATCAATTTGACAAAGAAGGTGAAAAATCATGACAAGCTTAACTCGTATCTGGTTACATAATGACCTCCTGCACCCAGTTCGTGAGTATTTGGACAACATAGAAATTCATAACGCCAAACTAGCGCATTTATTATGTAGAGCGATACCTGCCCAATGTCCCTTTGAACGAGACGTGACAATGTTTGGTCATCAGTTATTTCACATTCCAGCCATGTGTAAATTAAATCCTCTCTACGAGCAATTGGTAAGTCTGCGTTTTCGCGCGCTTTGTTATCTCGCTGATGAATGCGGTGAAGATGTTACAGTCTATTGCTAAAGTTAGGTGGTGATTTAATCAGCAGCCATCGGTAATTACAGACTTACGGTTGTTACTTACGCCAATCTATACTAAGCTAAGTCAACCTAATTAGATGTCTGACTATTTATTAGCCTCAGTACCTCTCTAAGAGTGTGATCAGTCTGTGTTGTTGCTTAACTTACCCTGCTGAAATCCTTAACATCATCTATGACGCACATCTTGCTGGTTGAAGATGAAGTCAAACTGGCGCGATTGATAGAATTGGAACTGAGTTATGAAGGCTATCAAGTCAGTGTCGCCTACGATGGACTAACTGCACTCACCGCAGCCAGAGAGTTACATCTAGATTTAGTCATTTTAGATTGGATGCTGCCTGGTTTGTCAGGCTTGGAGATTTGCCGCCGCCTACGAAGTACTGGCGATAAAGTACCTGTAATTTTATTAACGGCTAAAGATGAAGTAAGCGATCGCGTCGCTGGTTTAGACGCTGGTGCTGATGATTACGTAGTTAAACCCTTCAGTATTGAAGAATTATTAGCCAGAGTCCGCGCCCACCTGCGAAGAACTAAAGAAGTCGACGCCGCAGATATTTTAGTATTTGAAGACTTGAGTTTACATCGGCGCACAAGAGAAGTCTTTCGGGCCCAGAGATTAATTGAGTTAACGGCTAAAGAATTTGACTTACTAGAATATTTACTCACCCATCCGCGACAAGTCATTACACGCGATCGCATATTAGAGGAAGTCTGGGGTTATGACTTCATGGGTGATTCCAATATTATCGAAGTCTACGTCCGCTACTTGCGCCTGAAACTCGAAACCAATAACGAAAAGCGCCTCATTCAAACTGTGCGTGGTGTCGGCTATGTCTTACGTGAGTGAATTATCTCCAAATCCGCTACACTTTGGTCAGGGATTCTTAATTTCCAGGTTAAGCTGATTGATGCACCCCCAAACAAGCTGAGTATGTAAGCATTTGGGGGCTATGCTGATCTCAGGAAAAACTCATTTAAATGACGGTTAGTTATATTAGGATGCACAAAGTAGAATTTACATGACAAAATCAAGATTAGAATGACCTATTTAGAAACAGCCGCACAATTTTATAGTGAAGTTGCAGAAACTCCACAACTGGGGCTTTGTTGTGTTCAAAGTACTCCCCTGCAACTACCAGGACTAAAAATTCCTCAGCCAATGCAGGAAATGAACTATGGTTGTGGTACTACTGTTCACCACACTGAACTCTCAAACCATCCTACCGTACTGTATGTAGGTGTTGGCGGTGGCTTAGAAGCACTGCAATTCGCTTATTTTTCTCGTCGTCCAAGTGCTGTTATTGCCATTGAACCAGTTGCGGCTATGCGAGAAGCCGCTACACGCAACCTCAAACTGGCCGCTACCGACAACCCGTGGTTTGACACCAGCTTTGTGGAAATTCGTGAAGGGGATGCCTTTAACCTCCCAGTGGCTGACGCTACCGTCGATATCGTGGCGCAGAATTGCCTTTTTAATATCTTTGAACCAGAAGATTTAACCCGTGCTTTAAAAGAAGCATATCGGGTGTTAAAACCAGGTGGACGCTTGCAGATGAGTGATCCCATTGCCACTGCGCCAATTCCCGCGCATTTACAACAAGATGAACGGCTACGCGCCATGTGTTTATCAGGGGCACTCACCTATGAAGAGTATACTCAACGCATTATTAATGCTGGTTTTGGTCAAATTGAAATTCGCGCTCGTCGCCCTTATCGTCTACTAGATACTCAGACTTATAACTTGCCCGAAAATCTACTTTTAGAAAGTCTCGATTCCCTGGCTTTTAAAGTCAATATTCCTGAAGATGGTGCTTGTATATTTACCGGCAAGACGGCAATTTATGCTGGTACAGAATCATTTTTTGATGACTCGGCAGGACATCTGCTACAGCTTGGTATTCCTGCGGCAGTATGTGATAAAACTGCGGCTAAACTTGCCGCTTTACAACCAGCAGAAATCATGGTTACTCCATCAACCTGGCACTATAGCGGTGGTGGTTGCTGTTAACTTTTAACGCCCCAAAAATGTTAATAATTAGTTTATTTCTAGCTACGCTGTTTTTAGCTTATGCAAATGGAGCCAACGACAATTTCAAAGGTGTAGCTACGCTGTTTGGTAGCCGGACAACCAGTTATCAAACAGCAATTTTGTGGGCCAGTGTGACAACTTTTGCTGGTGCAGTAACTTCGGTTTTTTGGTTTCAAGAATTAGTTGGAAAATTTTCTGGACAAGGCATATTTGACGATAAGATAGCTAACGTACCAGAGATCCATTTAGCAGTGGCAATAACTACTGGTTTGACTGTGTTGATTGCCGCCATGCTGGGATTTCCCATTTCCACAACTCACACTATAACAGGCGCGCTATTAGGTACTGGATTAGTCGCTATTGGACTCAAAGTTAATTTTTTAGTTTTAGGAACTTTATTTATTTTACCCTTATTTCTCGGTCCTATTATTGCTATTTTATTAGGAGCAGGAATTTATAAATTATTACAATATATCAATTCCCAAGTGCCTTGGCAAGCTAATGAACAACTAGTTGATACATGCCATTTTATCAGTGCTGGTTTTATTAGTTTTACTAGAGGATTAAATATTACTCCCAAAATTGTTTCACTCGTTCTAGTTATTGATTATTTCTCTGCTCAAGGGGGAATGCTGACAATAGCAATGGCCATGGGACTTGGTGGGTTACTAAATTCGCAAAAAATTGCCCAAACCATGAGTGAAAAAATTAGTTCCATGAATAATACTCAAGGTTTGTCTGCCAATATTGTGACTGGAATGCTGAGTATTGCCGCTATTTATTTTGAGCTTCCTGTATCTCTAACCCAAGTTTCCGTTAGTTCTATATTTGGTGTGGGATTGATTACCAAAAAATCTAATATGCGTATTTTTTATCAAATTTTGATTTCCTGGATTTTGACTTTACCTGTTGCCACAATTATTGGTGGGATAACCTATCGATTATTACAATAAATTCACCTCCTGAACTTGAAGTTCCCCAATCTCTATAAAATTAGTTCCCTATGCAGACTATATCAACCACTCCTTTTGAAGATAAACTGAGTTCTCCTTTGACAAAAAAGCAGATTTCAGTTTTACAAATTAATTTGGGTAAGCGTTGTAATCTTGCCTGTACACATTGTCATGTCGAAGCTAGTCCCAAACGTACCGAAGAAATTTCTCCCCAAATTTGTGAAGATTTAATTTCTTTAATTCATAAATTTCCCCAAATTCAAATTGTCGATTTAACTGGTGGCGCGCCAGAAATGAATTATGGATTTAAGCCATTAGTCGAAGCAGCAAGAGTCACTGGTAAACAGATAATTGTTCGCTCTAATTTAACCATTTATTTTGAAAAAGGATTTGATGATTTACCAGAATATTTTTCCCAACATCAATTAAAGGTTGTGGCTTCTCTTCCTTGCTACCTAGCAGATAATGTCGATAAAATGCGCGGTAATGGTGTTTTTGATAGATCAATGCAAGCCTTACAATGGCTTAATCACTTAGGGTACGGGAAGCAAAAAAATTTAATTTTGGACTTGGTTTATAATCCACCCTTACCTACAAATGACAAATTTGCCTTGGCACCAGAACAAACTAAATTGGAGCAAGATTACAAAATATTTTTGCAAGAACATTTTGACATTGTATTTAACAACTTATTCACCATCACCAACCTACCAGTTGGCAGAACAAAAATGTACTTAGAACGTCAAAAGTTGCATACTAGCTATTTGCAGTTTTTAGAGTTGTATTTCAATGGCAGTACAGTTGAACATTTAATGTGTCGAGATCAACTGTCAATCGACTACCTGGGCAATGTGTATGATTGCGATTTTAACCAGATGATGCATCTACCTGCTAAAACTCATAATGGTGAGTCGCTTACAGTTGCTAAATTGCTAGAGTTTGATAATTTAGACTTAATTAATGAGATCCAAACAGCTAGCTATTGCTATGGTTGTACTGCCGGATGTGGTTCTAGTTGTGGTGGCGCTTTACTATAATGTCATCAAACCCAAACTGTGTAACAAATTCTATTACGTGTGCATCGCTAATAATTAAATGAGTTTATGATGAGGTGAGTTAAGTCTCCTCACACCACAGTAAAAAACCGTAGAATTTGATAATTTTCTACGGTTTTTATTTTTTATTGAGGATAAAATCAAACATTAACTAAATAAATGTTAAATCAAAATGCTTTCAGAATTTTCGCCTGTTGCCATTATCAAAGTGCCTTTGGGGTATAGCTTTTGCTAACTACGGAGTATTCGTTACTTGCAAAAACAAAAGTAGCATAGCCACACTAGTGACTGGAAACAAGTATCCAGGGAGGGGGCAATGTTTATTTGCTTAAGTAATGCTAGCATCATCGAGTCAAAAAATTTCGTTACCAAAATTGTTACGAGCAGCCTGCCACTTTGGCATTACTTTATGATGGTACTTAGTTAAGCTCCTCACACTACACCAAAAGCTATGCAATGTTATGTTGCATGGCTTTTTACTTTTTACTACCGATGCTAAGGTTAAAACACTGAATTGATAGTTGTGAGAAATCATTCAGAAAAAAGATGCAGCAATAAAAAAAAGTAGTGTAAGAATCAATCCACTCACAAAAATTCCCAAATGAGTTAGATTTGTCTGTGGTACGCTGAAAAGCCAGATTATATTCATGAATCTGTTCCCCGTTGCTCGTTCCCTATTTGCTGGGAAATAACTCATACTAAGTTAAAATCTCAATTCCCACTCAGTGTTCTAGGCTAAAGTCCTTTTTCCTATAGCTTGTACAGTGTTTTAGGATAGTTGAGAAGATTTTCGTTTAATCAAATCAATACTAAATTAGCCTTGACATCCTGGTTTTCAGATCCTTACCACCAAGAACCATTCATACCTGCCGCCGAACAAACTTCTCGGCAATTTCAAATTCGTGTGGCTACAACTGCTGATTTGCCAAGTATTGCTCAAATTATTGCCGAAAGCTTTCACTCCCAAGATGGTTTTTGGGGATGGGCTTTTCCGTTGCTACGTTTGGGTATTTACGAAGATCTCCGATATCGCTTATCATCACCTGCACCTCATCATGTTTGTTTGGTGGCCATTGATACTAACGATTCGACTAATAAATTAGTGGGAACGGTAGAATTAGGTGTGCGCTTCAGCGATACATGGATACCCATTGGTAGGAGTTGTCCTTATCTATCTAATTTAGCTGTTCACCCCCAATATCGTAGGCATGGTGTGGCTTCAAAGCTACTGATTAGCTGTGAGAACTTCTCCCATGAGTGGGGATTCCAAGATTTATATCTCCACGTTTTGGAAAATAACCATCAGGCCCGGCAACTTTATTTCAAGTTGGGATATCAAGTGCATAAATTAGAATCTAATTGGAATAAATTTTTCTTCAGGCGTTCCCAGCAGATATTGTTGCACAAGCACTTAAGACTTAATTCAATTATTTGAAATGATTTTCAGGAAATACAAATGTTGATATACATCAATTGTTTGGTAACCAAAGTATTCTGAATAAAATCTCAGTGAGCTAATGTCAGGTTTCAGGTCACAATATCATGACTAATGCCATTGTGACTACACTCATTGTTTGACTGAAGATTTGGCAAATTAGTTGACATTTACGTAAATAAGTTGAGGGTTATTTGCTGCATATAACTACGATATACTCTAAGTCTTTCCCGCAAATAACGCCTAAATTGTAAATATTATATCTTTTTATGTACGAATGATAAATAAAAAAACTGTTAGCATTACTAGCTTTAAAGCTATTTTTGACATATTTTGGTTATGATAATCTGATGGATGTATTAAAAAATTAACTCAACTCTGTGTCTGATAGTTAAACATTTTATGTTATGCAGATTTAAAAAAACAGCGAAACAGTCAATGCTTTTAAATATTTAAGAGAGACTATAATGGGTCAACCGTGAAATTACGCTGAATAACATTTAAATTCCTCATAGTAACTTTGTATTTTATATATTCATCTTTATAAAAACTTTAAAAAAATCAACATTTTTGCAGAGACAAATCCAATTAAATCCCATAGAATATGGTTAACTAATTATTTGCTGATTCTAAGCTTGTTTTTTATAACTTAAGTTAAAGTAAGCAGTAAATTCTGATCATCAAAAAACTTTAACAAACATCAAAAATCTGATTTAGTTTAATGGCAACTTCCTACCTGAAGTGCATACAACTACCAAATTAATCCCAAGTTCAAGAAAAAATGGATAGCGAAAACTACCAACGCTATCAAGCTGCTATGGTATCCACTTACCGCCCTGACACTAGTTTCCTTGACCATCTTGTCATGCCAGATGGAACTGAGCAATCATATGGCTCGGATATCCTGACACTTCTGCACAGTGGAAAGGTTTTCGTTGTCAATAGTCGTAAGCGCAATGGGTTAATACTCTTTAAACGCTACCATGCAGAATTTGCTGGGCCAGGTGCAGCCGTGGGCGGGAATTACGATAGTGATTGTGAAATGGTATTGCCTATCGGTAATTTGTCTTTATTAACTCCGGAATCCTATGAAGAGCGCCAGAAGGCTTATTTGATTAGGCGACAGTGGATTCGGTTAATTAAGCAAATTACAGAAAACCCGCTGCCTCAGCAGCGAGTCCAGAAGATTTTAGATCAATTTGAACAATACTTTCCCTTAGAAATGGTGGTGCAGATGCCTGATATTGTCTTTGCTCTGTTAGTGGGGGTGTTTCCCCAAACTGTGGGAACAGTACGTCGTTTAGGCAACACTGTAGATGGTAGATTGAATTACTGAATTAAGATTCGAGATTAGCTAAAGCAGCTTTTATTCTATTTAAGGTGCGAGCATTTTCTTGAGCTGTGCCGATTGTAATTCGCAATCCTCCACTAATTTGGCGGACAAGAGTGCCAGAAATTTTGAGTTTTTGGTGCAGATTGTTTAAAGTCGCGTTTTGTGTATCCGCGCCATTTGGTTTGAGACGCAGGAAAATAAAGTTAGCCGCACTTTGTGTCACTTGTAGTGCTGGATATTCTGATAAAGCTTCTATAAGTTTGGCTCGTTCATTTAACGTCGGCGGAATTGACTCTAGCAAAAGTTGGCTATTTTGCATAGCAGTTAAGGCCGCAGCAATTGAGAAAGTGGGGAGATTGTAGGGCAAGCGGACTTTTTCTAAAATAGCGATCGCCTGCGGATGAGCGATACAATAGCCAACGCGCAGCGCTGCTAACCGAAAGGCTTTGGAAAAGGTTCGGAGTACAACCCAGTTAGGATGCTCTGCTAATTCACCCAATAAAGTATTTTGGCTAAATTCAAAGTAAGCTTCATCAATCACCACCAAAATCTGTTCACTTAAACTTCTTAACCATATTAATTCCGCCGCAGTTAAACAATTACCTGTCGGGGAATTGGGATGCACAACGAACACCACCCGAATCGGCGGATTGTCAGTTTGTTCTAGGGCCGACTGTGCAGCTTTTAAGTCAATTTCAAAATTCTCTGCATTTCTGTCTACCGTCACTACAGGAATCCCCAAAGTCTTGGCCAAAATCCCGTACATCGAGAAAGTGGGATTGGCGACTAAAATTGAACCTTCTCCTCCCAGACAGGTGGCAATCAATAAAGAGCGAATTAGTTCATCTGAACCATTGCCTACAGAAATATTAGCAGCTGTGAACGATGATGAGGCAACAGATGCTGACTGATTGACATATTGAGCGATCGCCTGTTTTAGGGTTTCATGTCCACCATCAGGATAACGATTGGTTTCAATTACCTGCTGATACGTCCAAGCTAGCTTTTCTTTTAACTCAGGTGGCAAATCATAGGGGCTTTCGTTTGTATCCAGCCGATCAAGCTGCGCGGGAACGGCTGCGTCTGTATCGCTGCTGGGGTGGGGTTTATACGCGTTAAATTGGGCTAAATCTGATCGGATGAAGGGAAGCATATGATTTAATTCGTAATTCTTAATTAATGGACTTCTCAGGAAAATATATATTTGTAGGCTGTTTTTGAGAGAGTTGGTTTTATATTGTAAAGCTTCCGGGTAACTGACAGAATCGGTAAATTTCTGACCACATTTCTGCCATGACGTTGCCTAAGGAGTGATCGCTATCGAGTTCGACTAATTCCACCCAGGGGCGCGATCGCCTAAAGTCTCGACTGGCTGTAATGGGGATGACTTCATCCTGTTTGCCATGCAAAATCAGTGTGGGTATGGGGCGTTGTAATATCTTTTCTGGGTATTGAGCTGCGTCTGTGACGAAATCGTAACTTAACGGCAGCGATCGCCCTTCTCCATAGTGGTAAATCATCCGGTATTTTTCCTGTTGCCAACGCTTGATTTCTGCATCTCCTAGTTTGAGCAACCAATGGGATAAAAAACCAAAAGCTGGTGCTAGCAAAACCAGGCGTTGTACCTGTGGATACTGCTGTGCCAAGTGGGCAGATGTCAAACCACCTAAGCTTGAGCCTATTAGGGTTACTGGTACAGAATTATCAGGAAACGCTGCTGCTACTTGTTTTAGCTGACGAGTGATGGTGAGGTGGGCAAAATCGCCAGCATTTAGATCAGGAACTTGGAGTTTTAGGGAAATTTGGGCCAAGCGATCGCTTATATCCTGCGCTTTGACAGATTGAGGACTGGAAGCAAAACCGTGCAGGTAGATGTAGTAATTCACTGATTAGCTTTGAAACTATTACAGGTGATTAGTACTAAATAATACTTTTGACAGAGGAATAAGTCAGGCATAACCAGATTCTGGATAGATAAATTTGTACTCCTGAACTGCTTAAAATGATGCCAACAAGATTAAATCACGGAATTTCTTAGTTATGTCTCAAGAAAAAAAACAAAAATCTAACGAAGAAAATACTACTCCCAGCGCTTCTGGCGGTTATCAAACTCCAATTGAGCCAAGTATTCGTAAGACTGGTAATGCTGCTAATACAGATACAACACCCGGTGCTGAACCAGAATCTCCCGGTGAGGACACTGTAGCGGGTAGCCCTAACCAGGGAACTGAATCCCGTTAAATTGTTGGAAATGACCCAAGTTGCCATAATTTCATTGGGTCTTTTCTCGTACACATCATGTGAAAGTTGAATTAACCAAAAAATATTAAAGGGTGCCTCAAACTCTATGGCCGTTTTCGATTAAAATAAGAGTATTTTCTGATGAGTTTTTGATTGTAGATTTTTTTGGCTGATTTAGGCGATCGCACCACAATTTACCGACCAGTGCGATCGCGCTTTATTAGAGCCTTAAATTACAGCTTCATCACGTTGGCAATCGAAAACAACCATGAAGGTAGCATTGGGTGTGGTTTGGCTTAAGTGTTGCATATAGCCATCTGCATCAGAACGACTCCGAAAACGAGCCACAATTTCTCGTTGTGTATCAGGAAGGAAACGAGCGATCGCCCAAGAATTAAGGCGTGCTTTGTAAGCAACTGGTTGAGTTTCTGAATTGGCAGCTTTGTAATCAGTATTTTGTGGCATGGTTTATGTTAATCGTGTGAAGTTTAGTTAAGTGCGTAACTGAATCTTGTGGCAGGGAATTTTAATGCATTTTTTTAGTGATGCTGCCACCTTGTTATTCGATTATTTTTAGATTGTCAATACTGAGGGTTACATTTGAGACTAGATAACTTGAAATTTTCAATTAGCAATAAACTGCAAAGCTTTAATTTGCAAATCACGTAAAGAATCAAGCTCGATATGTGACAATTTTTCTCAATGAAAAACTGCTGAATTGCTTTAGCTGAGAGGAGCATAACCTTTGCTGTAGAGGTTTATGCAATCTGCGGGATAATTTACTTACGTTTGTTATTGCTATACCCAGTCCATGAAGTCTACTTAAATATCAACACATATAGTTAGCATCGGTAACCGTAGTCCAAATATTTATTTGTCTCAAAAAATACTACTCCTTTTAAATTGTCTCAGAGAACCTAATATAATTACTTAAGACTAATTTGCACTATAACATTCCTAAGTTATTAATGAAAACAAATAAACTCAGTTGATAGTTTTTATCATTTTTTAAAACCTCAAATTTAATTGCCTATTTTACCTGCAAACATCCAAATATTACATTAGTTTTTTACAACAAAAGTATAATTAATTATTATTTATAAATATTATTAAATTATTAGAAATATTCAAAAATAAAAATTTTCTGTTTTTTGCTTGATCAATTATTAAGATATCTATCAACAGGCTAGCAAAAGTCTGTTGATATGAATTTATTTTCTGAAAAATCTTAGCAATGACAACTAATAGTAAAAATCAAGATTTAAGTAAATGGCGATCGCCTACTAAACAAACTGCTTGTTGGGATCTAGCCAGATTAGCAACCTCATAAACTAATTCATCTAAGTTTATCGGCTTGCATAGATGTTTCTGAAAACCTGCGGACAACGCATATGTACGATCTTCTTCCTTAGCCGATCCTGTAAGAGCAATAGCTGGCATACATTTTCCTGGTGCTGCCACCAAATTTCTGATTTTGGGCAGCAGTGAGTAGCCATCTTCATCTGGTAGACAGATATCACTAATTAAAATGTCCGGTTTAAAATGAGATATTACTTTTAGAGCCTCACTTGCTGAAGCTACAGCTATCACTTTTGCGCCTTCTAGTTCAAACAAAATGGTGAGTATTTTTCTCGTATCAGTGTCATCATCAACAACGAGTAAGTGTAGACCATTAACGGATAGGGATTGAATATCCATGAAAAATTACCTCGTGTAGTTCTAGCACCCTCATTGGCGATCGCATCCAAATATAGGCTCTTGTACATAACATGCAATTGCACAACAGTTGTCATCATTTTACATAAATTTAAGTTTGAACTCTGTCCGATTCCGTACATAGCAATTGCCAAACTTTTATTGCTCAATGCGATCAAATTCCTTACCCAGAATTTGATCAAATTGGTCTTTCATCACTTGATAACACTCGCAAGAAGTATGTTCTAAAGCCTGGCGATTATGGATGCTAATATTACCCCGACTATAATTGATAATTTTCGCTTTGCTCAGAGAGTTAGCTGCTTCAGTAACACCAGCACGGCGTACACCCAGCATTTGGGAAATAAATTCTTGCGTGAGGGGAAAATTATCTGATTCCATCCGGTCAGAGACGGTGAGCAGCCAACGCGCGAGACGCTGCTCCAAGGTATGGAGGCGATTACAAGCAGCTCCTTGTGAAACTTGGATATAAAGAGTTTGGAAGTAGCGCAACAGTAAGTTTTGTAGCACTCCACCCCGATCAAACTCACTTTTCAAGATATCTGCTTTCATCTGCGTACCACTGCCCATAACTTGCACCATCGCTGTTATATTCGATGCGTTGCTTCCCGAAATGACAGGTAAACCTACCATACCTTCGTTACTGACCATACCAACTTCTACCGAAGAGCCGTTTTCCATAGTAGTTATTAGAGAAACTACCGCCTTATGGGGAAAATAGACTTGTGTGATGGGTTTTTCTGGCTCTATGAGAACTTGTCCAAATGAGAATGAGACAGTCTTAAGATGAGGAATAAGTCGCTCATAGTCAGATTCAGGCAACGCTGCCAGTAGACGATTTTTTTTCGACTCTAGGGGCTTATTATCTGTTGACATTAGGAATATCTTTACGTAAATTTCTTGAGAAAAGGCGAGTTAAGTTATTAAGGAGAGCAAGTTATCAAATTTATTCCTAACCTCAAACAGATATATTTCTTAAAGTCAAGCTCTTTCAAGTAATATTCTATTTAAATCTAGATCTATTCTAGAAAAATAAATTAGGAAATACACGCCTTTCAAAAATTATCAGCGTAAATCTCAAAACTTTATGGAAAATATCGCTATCTTTTTCTCTAACATGAGCCATATTCGCTCAAAAAAAGACAGGAGACACATCTGTTGGGAATTCTAAAGGAGCGAGTGCTTTAGTTTCCCCAGCTTCCCCAACTCCCCCTGCTCACCCTATGCGGTAGTCACATCTTTCTTTACAATCTTGAAACCCTTATTTTATAGAAATCTTAGAGACTAAGGGGTTAGACATACTTGACAATTTTCTGTTTAATCTTCTCGCTAAAATTGTGTTTTTATTGAGAATTAACAACGAAGGAATCAGGTTAAGAAAAAACGTGAGTGAATACTCTCACAAATGTTAAGAAATATCCAGTTAATGGATACCTGCTCGCCAAAAAAATTGATTATTTTTGGATTTGTCAATACCTTTTTGTTTTATTTCTGGCGACGTTGTAATTCCGCCTCAATGGCTTCTACAACTGTTTCTATTACTTTGACTCTGGCATAGTATTTGTCATTGGCCGCAACAATTGTCCAAGGAGCCGTGGGCGTGCTGGTGCGCTGAATTGCCTGATTAACTGCCACTTCGTAAACAGGCCAATTCTCCCGATTACGCCAATCTTCATCCGTAAGTTTGTACTGCTTAAAGGGATCATTTTGGCGCGCGGTAAAGCGATTGAGTTGTTCTTCTGGGCTAATGTGTAGCCAAAACTTGACTAAAACATAGCCTGCACTTGTTAACTGCGCTTCAAATTCATTAATTTCTCGGTAAGCTCTGCGCCACTCAATCTCAGTAGCGAATCCTTCTACCCGCTCGACTAATACTCGGCCGTACCAGGAACGATCAAAAATGCCGATGAGACTAGCAGTGGGTAATCGTCGCCAAAATCGCCAGAGGTAATGATGCGCTTTTTCTTCATCTGTGGGAGCGGCAAAAGGATGAACAAAATAACTCCGGGGGTCGAGAATATCAGTCAACCGCTTAATTGCCCCACCTTTACCTGCTGCATCCCAGCCCTCAAACATCACCAGTACAGGAATTTGATGTTTGTGGATGCTTAACTGCAATTTGCGTAGTTGTACTTGTTCGGTGGCTAATTGCTCTTCGTAGTCTGGTTCTGTAAGACTCAGGCTCAAATCAACTGATGCTAGTACATCCGAGTCTGTGGGTTCTAATTGTGTCTTTGTAGGCAAGCTAGGGGTGGGAATCTGAATTTTTAGTCTATCTAGGGCAGCTGTCAAAGTGCCAGCCAGTTGACTTAACACCTTTACCTGTGCCCACCGTTCGCAGTTTGCTTCCACTAAAGTCCAGGGAGCGACACCAGTACTTGTTTGCACGAGCATGTCTTCTGCATAGGTGGCGTAGCGGTCATAGTGTTTTGCTTGTTTCCAGTCTTCTTTCCGTACCCGCCAAGCAGTTAATGGATCTTTGGCATATTCTTTTAAACGACTTTTTAATTCTTTGCGACTGAGATGCATCCAAAATTTAGCGATCGCAGCTCCATCATCCACCATTTGGCGCTCAAAGGCGTTAATTTGCCCCATTAATTGAGGCACTGCGGGAATTTGATCAGTTCCTACCCGCTCAAATAAACGTTCTTCTAGAACATGAGTATACCAACTGTGATAAAAAAAGCTGATTTTGCCTTGGGCAGGGAGTTTTTCCCAAAATCTCCACATGAAGGGATACTTGCGCTCCTCTTCCGAAGGCGGCCAAATAGGATGTACTTGAAATCCCCGTGGGTCCATATAGGAAACCATTTGCTTTACCAGCCCACCTTTACCAGCGGCTGCCCACCCCTCTAATACTACAATTACAGGTAATTTCTTGTCCCAACAGGCACTTTGCAGTTCTCGCAGTTGATGCATGAGCCTGTCAGTTTCTGACTTATAGGTTGCTTTATCTAAGGAGAGTGTTAAATCTAGTGTATCCAGCATAGGAAATTTTATATCTAGGTTTTAGCAGCGTAACTTAACCAGGGATAATACCAAAATCTATCTGGCTGGATCACTGCATAAAAACACATAATAAACCAAGTAAATCTCTCATTGTTGCAACTTCCTAGCTTTAGCTATGTGATAATATTTAGCACTCAGGACTACCGAACGGCGCGGAATCTAACGTAATCGTTTCTAAATGGATAGCTGGTATTGATTTGGGTGTTGACAATCTAGTGGCTTTAACATCAAATCAACCAGGATTTAGACCTTTGTTGGTCACGGGAGTTGGGCGTAGAGAAAAAAGCCTCAATTCCGGTTGCACGCGCAACTTTAGAGCGGATGGTGCAAAATAGCGATAGCGATCGCCAACTAAATTTGATTAATTCGTTGATGGAGGATCATCTTAGTGAAATACAAGGTGTTATTTTACAAACAGATAGAGTATAATTACTTACAGTGATAGAAGCTGCGATCGCTGATTTACAACCCATCTTGACAGAAAATCAGGCAACACTCACAAATCGAGTCACCGCAGATTTGTCATTAGTGAATGCTGACTCAATCAACTTTGACGAGTATTTTCTAACTTAATTATCAATGCCATTAAACACAATCCTCCAGGACTGTTGTTAAACATTGATGTCAGAGTGAAATACCTACACTGCCGCAACCTGTTAAATAAGAAGCACCAAACCCTGGCGATGATAAAAGCAGCCCAAGGATACCGCTAGGCTGTACGCGGCTATACAAACTATCTATAACTTGACCCGCGCCTGCTTCACCATTGCAATCAGAGTTTGGTGAGCATCTTCTGCATCGGCTAAGACATGATCAAACTGAATGCGAACCGGCACTGTTTCCTCATTTACCTGGGCTGTTAAATTCATCCCTTCAGCATCGATTGACAACATTTCTGCGTCCGTCGCATCTGTAACACCCCCAAAAGCCTGAGCATAAATAACAATCGCATTAGCATGATCTTCGTTCATATGCTTGCAAATGCGTGAACTAATTTCAGCCGAAAACTGATCAGACATGGTGAGTGCGTGGGTTGATAATACAGCAATTTACTTAATTTTAAGCTAATCTGAATGAAATTTGCATATTTTCCCATAACTTCAGCCAATACTCAGTCTTACCTCCTGCTGACGGCTGACTACCCACTTTCAAGTTATATTCCCACAGAAGTATTTTTAATACCATCTGATTTCACAAGATAACAATTAAAATAAGATAAAAGTTAAATTTGTCAAGTGCTTTTTACTTATTATTGCGGAAACCAAACCACTTAAACTGTAGCCAAATTATTCAGCTAAACTATTGAAGCTAAGAGCCGATGAGCGAAACTAGCCAACGTCGAATTTTTATTGGGGATGTGCATGGACACTACGAAGGGTTGATGAAATTGATGGAGGCGATCGCCCCGGCATCAGACGATGAAATTTATTTTCTAGGGGACGTAATTGATCGTGGGCCGCAAAGCTGTGATGTCATAGATTTTGTCATCCAGAATAATTATGTCTGTCTGCTGGGAAATCATGAGCAGATGTTATTAAACATTCTCACCAACGAAAATACTGCCACAGCAGCAATGCAAGCATGGTTGTATGGTGGAGGCCAAGCAACCATAGCCAGTTACCAAGAAGCCACTATTCCTGGTGAACATTTGGATTGGTTAAAGACACTCCCTACATATCTCGACTTGGGAGATATTTGGTTAACTCATGCTGGTGTTGACCCTTACCTGCCTTTATCAGCCCAAACTGCCGAGCAATTTTGCTGGATACGTGATGAGTTTCATAGCATTGAGCAGCCCTACTTTTCTGATAAGCTGATTATCATTGGGCATACTATAACTTTTACATTTCCTGGCGTTCCCCCTGGCAAACTAGCACAAGGACAAGGATGGCTAGATATAGATACTGGTGCATACCATCCCCGCAGTGGTTGGTTAACTGGATTAGACATGACAAATCATTTAATTTATCAGGCCAATATATTTAACAACAGCCTCCGCGTCTTGCCTTTGGCAGAGGGAGTAATTAATGTTGATCCCTGCCAAATAGCAGCTCGCCGCAACAAGCAACGAGCATAACTGAGATGAAGAAGACAAGAAATAATCTCAAATGTGGGCTTTTTCCTAAGTACAAAACAGTTAAGACTATAGTAAGCTGCGGATCTTAGCTCGATAAGCAGCATTATCTAATCCGTCACGCTGATTGCTAGGTTGGGCATCAATAGCACGTTGGAGAGCCGTAATGCGATCAGCTGTTCCAGGGTGAGTACTCAAAAAGGCAGGCATTGACCCTCCTCTTTGCATCAGCTTTTGCATAAAGGAAACCATTGCTGACTGAGCATAACCAGCCTGGGTCAAAGTTCTTAATCCTCTGTTATCGGCATCAAATTCATCTTGACGACTGCGGGGACGATTGAGTGCAAGTTCTACCCCAATTCCCACGGCTGCATTCCGGTCTAAACCTGCGGCTGAAGCGACACCACCTGCGATCGCTCTTTGTCGCATTTGTTGTACTAAGTGTCTACCGCCGATGTGACCGATTTCGTGGGCAATTACACTCGCTAGTTCCGCCTCATTATCTGCGGCTCGCATCAAACCGGTGTGGATATAGACATAACCACCCAAAGTAGCAAAGGCATTAATAGCGTTATCTTCCACAACTTGGAAGGTAAAAGGAAGATTAGGGCGATCGCTATTAGCCGCCAAACGCCGACCAATTTGCTCTACATAGCGATTAATTTCCGTATTCCGGCTCAGTCGAATATTACCACTCTGCAATTGCTGATTCATCTGCTGACCAAGGTCAACTTCCTGACGATCAGAGATATTCGACATCTGAATTATCTGTACCCCTTGGAACAATAAAGACCGGATATCGAAAGCCTGTCCGGGCATGGGTGTCGTTAGGCACACACTCAGGGCAACAACCACCGAAATTAACGGATAAAACCAGCGCCGCGGCCACATATAGTGATTAGCAAAAAAACCTTTCCAATTCATTGTAATTAGGTCTAGTGGGATAAATTATAGGACGAATTTACCGTCTTCTAAGTTGCATTATTGACTCAAAACCCCTTCAGGCGATCGCCCGTACAGTTCTCAGTATTGTCCAGTTAATTACCCCCATCCCCTCATCTTCACTTTCCTTGTGATAAACTGTCGCATGACTGCAATGCCCCAGGGTGTGTCCTTGATAAACCTTATTGCTAAAATCAATTATTCTGTTTGTATTTGGGAAAAGTTTATATGGCTATTTTAGATTCCAAAGGACGCTTGTTCGGTAAAATCAATATTCTCGATTTCGGTGCTGCACTAGTTATTGTGCTAGTTATAGTGGGCATATTTTTCTTCCCTGGTACTACTGGTTCAGTTGCCCAAGTCGGTACTAGAACCGTACCCATTGAAGTAGATTTAGCTGTGCGTGGTTTAAATGTCCGCGACCCTGAACGCTTGTTTGAAAAAGGATTCACTAAAGGCGGTAAAACAAACGTGATTATCCGCAATCAACCCTACGGTCAAATTGGGATAAAATCAATTCAAGTATTACCTAGAACCCTCACAGTTTCCCAACCAGATGGATCTGTCAAAGAACTACCAGATCCCAGAATTAATAATTTTAGTACAGATATGCTGTTAACTCTAGAAGGTAAAGCCCAAATTACTGACACTGGGCCAGTTTTAGGCAACAGCAAAGTGAAAATTGGTATGCCCTTTGAGTTAGAAGGTTTTAACTATAACTTTAATGCCACTGTCATCGATGTCAGGGTGGAAAACAAATAAATAGTATTTTATTTTTTTTGGTAATAGCTATCCCCATTCCCTTCTGGTATATGGGGGTATTTTTTCGGCATACTCAAATAGACCAGATAAGTAAGTTGGCGAGAATAAACCTAAATATATGAAGCAATGCAAAAATATTGTAATTTATCTCGTAGTAAGGGCTTTAGCCCTTAATTCAGGACTAACGTCCTGACCCTACGGGTGATGCCTCCGGATGCCGCAGGCTGTACGTTAGTCGCTCATGGGGGAAACCCCCACGACCGCGCTAACTCACTACAAACCTTTAATTATTTACAACGACTTACTTAAGAAACAATAGTCAGTAGTCAATAACTGACTACTGATTGACTACTAATTAAGTAAAGGCAAAAACTTCCTAATTAATCCAATAGTCACTGCTGGTAGTTCTAACTGCGGCGTTAATCCCACATCTTCCAATGGTTGAAACACGCGGATTGCTTGGGGATTCTTCTCAGCCAGACGACGACCAATTTCGGGGCCTGTAAACTGTGACTTTTGTCCCCAAATAATCGCGGTGGGAGTTATCAACTGTTGAATGTAAAGGGATAAATCAAAGCATAAATCACCACGAACAAAAGATAACGCAGCATATTCGGCATTTGGTTGCTGGGCAGATTTTAAGTAAGCCTCAACAATTTCCTCGTATATGCGATTAGACTGGGCAAATTGTCGTTGTTCTAAAAAACTGCGAATCCCCCCACTGGTAGCAATTCCGGTGCTATATAGTAAACGATCTAACACTGGAACACTGACTATCTGGGCAAAAAAGCTCCGGGAGTAGTCTTCACCAAAGTCCGACAGTCCGGCTGGTGTGACTAGAATTAAAGACTTGAATAAATCAGGATAGGCGATCGCTACACGAATTGTGAACGCCGCAGTCAGAGAAGATGCGATCGCAGTTACTGGCCCTGTACAAGTCTGCTGCACAAACTCCCGAATGGTGATCAAATAATCATCAATGCTGTAGTTGCGTACTGGATGCTCAGATCTACCCCAACCAATTAAATCTGGTGCTAACAGGCGATATTCCGCAGCAAAAGCTGGATAAACTTTCGACCACTCATAGGCAGAAGAACCACCACCAAAGCCATGCAGGAACACTAACGTTTCTCTGTCACGATTTGCGGTTACATTATCCTGCCAAGGTGAGTTAGTGGCTGTATAGTAAGCCATCTTACCTAATGAGGTAATTATGGAACGTTGCTCAAATCCCTGTGGCTGAAACATAAATCTTGATTACAGTTCTGTGATAATTGCTGGATGCGATGGATATTTACTTGATCCCAAAGCGCTGACTTTGTAAATTCAAACTCCTTACAGTTTTTATTATTGGTGAACTAATAATTTCGGCACATCTGGCCCCCGTCAGATTAAGTAGATATAAAATTCTAGAGTTGCTTGTAAAGTTTTAGTGATTTTTTTTGGACTACCAACAAATATATTTGCTGGAAATTACCCCGCCACAAGGCTTTTTCGATTTTACTATCTTAAGTAGTCTCACTTAAAACATAGTGATAATATGAGATTTTCGTGGTAGTCTAAAAGGGAAATCACGGTTAGTGTTCAGCGTTGAGAATAATAAAAATTCTCAATTAAATAAAGCTCATAATAGCTGTTGATGTAATGACTAATCTGATGATAATTGCAGTCATATTTTAATGGGGTGTCATGGTAAAACAGGCTACTCTTCAATCGCAGAAAGGAACAACGTTTGAAGACTCTAAATTTGCACTGGAAAACCATGATCTGCCAAACCAAGTTATGGCTTCATCCAGTCGAGATCAGATCAAGGAAGTAATTGCAGCTACTCAGTTAACTGTACCTACTTGTGTTTGTTTAAACTTCGACGACCTAAAATGTTTTGAAACCGTCGAACATCAGTATGAGAGATGGGGAGTCATTTTTAATAATTGCCTGGCAATACAGCCATCAAATCCAGCATTTCCCACCCATTCAGGGCTAACAGTATTGATGAGTTCGCCCAAGAGCAAATTTTTAGCAGCTACTTTCTCACATCCTGTTAACTGTGTAAGTTCATTGGTAACAAGTTCACAGCGGCTAGTTTTGTCTGCATACAACCGCGATAGTCAACTATTAGCACAAACCATACTCCCCACCGGAAATCTTGCCAATACTGACTCTTCAATGCCCCCCAATGCCTTATTATCCATCACAGCCAAGGATATCCACTCTGTTACCTTTAGCGCCTTTGATGGTCAATTCACCCTAGATAATTTTCGTTTTTGTATTTAATTACACACTGTAAAATTTTCACAAACTCTCTTCTCTAGTCCCTAACCTCTAGCCTCTAGCCCCTAGCCCGGTTATTCTAATACATTAGACAATCAATATTGTAATTAGGTAGGTACACACTGTGGCAAAGGCTTCATTTTCTTGGCAGCAACGGATCAACCAGATTCCCATTTGGTCGCTTTTAGAGTTCAAGACAAGAAGCCACAAGCAAAGAACTTTCAAGCCTTTCTCTGGGCCAGGTGGCATTCTCGGCTTCCTGACAATTATCATTGCTATGCTGTTGTGGAACTGGAAACTCCTCTTGGCACTGATAGTAGGTATTGGGGTAATGTTATTAGTTTACTCAATGCCAAAATGGAACTGGCAACTACACTGGTCGGAAGTACGGAAGTTTTTAAATGGCCCTAACTGTCGTTTAGCCTTAGCGGTTGGTAGTGGAGGTATTGCTACTGTTAGTACATATATGGCATCTGCCATTTGGGTTGAGTCTACCAGTTCTTGGATCGCCACTGGGATGATTTTGCAGGGTTTGGGGACGCTATTAACTTTAATTTTATTGGTGTGGCAAATTATCAACTTTTATGGAAACCGAGAGGAAGACAGTATTAATCAGTGGATAGTCAATTTAACCGAGTCAGATCCCTTGAAGCGTTTGATTGCTATCCGCCAATTAACAAAAATCATCACCAATAAACATCTTGATTCTCAGGTGCAGGAAGAAGTTGTCCAATGCTTGCGACTATTACTCAATCAAGAACAAGAAGCAGTCATCAGAGATGCCGCTTTAGAAAGTTTACAAGCCTTAAATGGTTTACCATCAGGTTCATCCAGTGCCATGCCGACTTTGATTCCGCTATCGACAAAAGTTAAAACTCGCATGTATCAGTAGTTTTGCCATTGGATCACATAGCACCAAATAAAAGGCGATCGCTTGATCAAACCCTATAATCTAACACGCTTTAATGAAGGTATTGGGACTTCAGCGTGTTTCGTACTTAGGGTCTGTTTTGCATACCGACACCATCAACTAGTTTTGTCTTTGGTTTGGCAGATAACCAAGTTGGCCAAGCAACTATAATGGCACCAATAATTATTAAAAATAAAAATTGTTCAATTTTTTGCTTGTATACATTTTTGCGTTTTTCTACTCATACCTTCATAATTATAGCGGTTCCTGCTTGAGTACAATACAGTATGGGATGATGGAGTATATTAACATCTAAGTGTCTGTGGAATGAAACCTTACTCCTGTGATCTGCGCCAGAAAGTGATTAATGCACATAACAACACAGAAGGCTCTCAACGACAACTGGCAAAAAGATTTAGTGTCAGCTTGAGTTTTGTTCAAAGTTTACTCAGACGATATCGTAGTAGTGGGACAATTGAGCCAAAGCCTCATGGTGGAGGTCAAATACCAAAGCTCAACAATGAGCAAC
>JAKOMP010000054.1 GCA_022241785.1 Cyanocohniella sp. LLY
GGAGGGAGTAGGGAGTAGGGAGTAGGGAGTAGGGAGTAGGGAGTAGGGAGTAGGGAGTAGGGAGTAGGGAGTAGGGAGTAGGGAGTAGGGAGTAGGGAGTAGGGAGTAGGGAGTAGGGAGTAGGGAGTAGGGAGTAGGGAGTAGGGAGTAGGGAGTAGGGAGATTGCTATCCAAAATTTGTTGCCTCATCCCCGCTGATAATTATCTGAATTTATGCTCAAAAAAAATCATGTTATGGATAAGAATGAGATTGCCTCACTAGGCGCGTCCCTGCGAGAAATTGAGCAAAAGCTACTTAAACCAGGTCATGAAGCAGGTAATACTAAAATTTGGTTTCAGGGTGAGGAAGCTTATTTTGATATTTTTTTTGAATGCAACAATGATGAAATAATATGGTTTCAATTTACATTAAGAGGAAAATCTCTTTCTTGGGATAAAAGAAAACCACAATGGCAAACTGGTACTACCAACGAATTATGTCTGAATGATGTTGGCTTTTATGCCGCTACTAAAACAATTGATAATGATCATCAAGCAGATTGGGGTTTTATTTATTTAGTGAAATCAATTCTAGAAACTAGAGCAAAAGAACCGATTTTTGCTCAGGCTCTGGCATTGTTTAAATAATGCAATGTATATATTCTAGATTGCCAATTCATGTAATTTACACATTGGGAATTATAACCTAATTTACATTCATTGATAATTATTATTTAAGTTTAAAATTATCACATCCTTGATGAAGTATATTTTGTACTAATTTTTACTAAAAGTTTATTTTATATTGCCAATCATCATAGGTAACTTTAATAGGACTTACGCACTGTACAAATTTATCATCTTGTGCATCAACTAAAATACGTCGTTTCAGACTGTGATGAATCATCCTTTGATAAATAGCGTAGGCGTAGCCCGCCGCAGGCATCGCCTAAAAAGTATCGAATAATCAAGGTTTAATGCCTGAAATTCATACTCATATTTGGTTTTTCCTGTCAATGCGTAAGTCCTATTTAATAATTATTAGCTTAATTTTTATTTATATATTCTGGTAAAAAGAATATGACTATAGAAAGATACATAAGCTTTGCTTATAATATAAATCATTGCAATAAAATTTAATTAAATGTATAACCTTTTATCTATGAAAGCAATTTAATATTTATTTAATATTAAGGCTTGTAAATTAACAAAATTGACGTATAAGGCTGTAAGCTATTCTTAATCGCCTGAGGGGACGATAAATAAAACTTGCAATCTTATGTCAGTTTTTTTAGTTAAATTTTGAACTGTCTTTGATCTAAGCCTGATCTATGGGGATGCGGATTCAGCGTCTCTCCATGCACAAAGGCACTATAATTTGCTGCTTTGCAAAGAATGAAGGTTTTCTTTGCCTAGTTTGTCACGCTCATAAAACATGAAACTTACAAATCAAAATTTTACTGATTTTATAACCACAACCCTAGTATGTCATTAACTAATACCATCCATTTTAGAAACTTACGAGGCGATTTATTCGGTGGTTTAACTGCCGCAATCGTTTCCTTACCGCTAGCCTTGGCATTCGGTGTCGCCTCTGGTGCTGGGCCTGCGGCAGGTCTTTATGGTGCAGTTTGCGTGGGCTTTTTCGCCGCCTTATTTGGTGGGACACCAACCCTGATTTCTGAACCTACCGGGCCGATGACCGTAGTCATGACTGCTATTGTCAGTTCGATGATAGCCAATAACCCAGAAAACGGTTTGGCAATGGCATTTACAGTAGTTATGCTAGCCGGAATATTTCAAATTTTGTTGGGAGTATTTAAGCTGGGTAAATATATTACCCTCATGCCCTACAGCGTAATTTCGGGTTTCATGTCTGGCATTGGAGTCATTCTGGTCTTGCTGCAAATTGGCCCTTTTCTGGGACAGTCCAATCCTAAAGGTGGCGTATTAGGATTGGTGCAAAATTTGCCCCAGCTGTTCACAAATATTAATCCTGTGGAAACAGCTTTGGGAGCGATGACCTTGGCAATTATTTTCTTAATGCCATCTAAACTCAAGCGCCTTGTCCCACCACAATTAGTGGCGTTAGTATTAGTAACAATAGTTTCCCTGGTATTTTTTGGGAATGCTGAAATCAGACGAATTGGCGAAATCCCGATGGGACTGCCAACATTGCAAATACCTACCTTTAATACATCTCAAATCATTAAAATGCTCGTTGATGGGGCAATGTTGGGGATGTTGGGTTGTATTGATACGTTATTAACGGCAGTAATTGCAGATAGTTTGACTCGTACTGAACACAAGTCTGATAAAGAATTAATTGGTCAAGGTATCGGTAACTTAATCTCTGGTATCTGTGGTGGACTCCCTGGTGCTGGTGCAACGATGGGAACAGTAGTTAATATCCAGACTGGTGCGAGAACGGCTGTATCTGGTTTGACTCGGGCTTTAATTTTACTGGTTGTAGTTTTGTGGGCTGCTGTTTTAACTCAACCTATCCCAATGGCAGTATTGGCTGGTATTGCTCTTAAGGTGGGGATTGACATTCTCGACTGGAGCTTTTTGAAACGCGCTCATAAGGTATCCCTGAAGGGTGCGCTGATTATGTACGGTGTAATGTTCTTAACCGTATTCGTTGACTTGATTGTTGCTGTCGGTGTGGGAGTTTTCATTGCCAACATCTTAACTATCGAACGTCTTTCTCAGTTACAAGCTCAGGATGTGAAGACGATTACCGATGCGGATGATGCCATTGTCTTGAACGAACAAGAGAAGCAATTACTTGATCAAGCTAACGGACGGGTGCTGTTATTCTACCTGAGTGGACCGATGATCTTTGGAGTTTCCAAAGCGATCGCTCGTGAACATTCAGCAATGGCAGACTCTGATGTGCTGATTTTAGACCTCAGCGATGTCCCCATGTTGGGTGTGACAGCTTCTTTAGCAATTGAAAATGCTATCCAAGATGCTTATGAGCAAGGTCGTCAAATATTAGTTGTTGGTGCAAGTGGCAAAGTTAAACGCCGCTTAGAAAAATTTGGCATTGACAAATTTGTCCCTTCACATCATTTCTTTATGAATCGTTCCGAGGCACTTAAGCAAGCTTTGGCTTTAGTTAATTCTGCTTTTGTCGGCAATCTTGCTGCTACTAGTGAATATGGCTCCACAGCCACTGATCCTGATAACTACGGGTATCAAACTTAATTAAGCCGGGTATGCATAGCACAAGTCAAAAGTCAAATGTTTGCTGTGACTGGGGTTGGAAATTTTTTTATGTCCTAACTACCTTGGCAGTTGCTGTAACTACCCACCATTTCACTATTACTTTTGTATTTCTCCAAGGACTTAATCTAACCGCAGAATTCATCAACACAACAGACAGATAATATGATTTTCTCAGAATTAATAGTTAACTCAGTGTGGCAGAACCCTTTACTTGCAAGCACAAACGAAGCCGAAAATGCCCCTATTGTCTTAGCTGGTGTATTACTAAGTTTAATAGTCATTTATCTTGCCAGTAAAATTGGCGGTGAATTGTCTCGAATGATTGACTTACCTCCCGTTTTAGGTGAGTTACTTGGTGGCGTAATAGTAGGTGCTTCTGCACTAAATTTGGTTGTCTTTTCTGAAAGTGGTGCAGCTGCTTCAGACTCCATCATTATGACTGTCCTGCAATTTATTAACAACATCAATCCCGAAGCAGTTACATCAATTTTTCAAAGTCAGAGTGAAATCATTTCCGTTCTTGCAGAACTAGGTGTGATTATTCTGTTATTTGAAATTGGTCTAGAATCAGACTTAAAAGAATTACAGAAAGTCGGTTCACAAGCGGTAGTTGTTGCTTGTGTTGGGGTAGCTGTTCCTTTTGCGGCTGGTACTGCGGGATTGATTTTGCTATTTAATGTCCCAGTAATTCCCGCAATTTTTGCAGGTGCGGCACTGACAGCTACTAGTATTGGGATTACCTCTAAAGTTTTGTCAGAACTTGGGCAGTTAAAATCTCGTGAAGGACAAATTATTGTCGGTGCAGCAGTCATTGATGACATTTTAGGCATCATTGTCTTGGCAGTAGTTGCCAGCCTTGCTAAAACTGGTGAGATTGATATTCTCAACGTCATTTATCTGATTGTCAGTGCTACTGTATTTCTGATTGGCTCGATTTTATTAGGCAAATATTTCAATCAGAGCTTTGTTGCTATTGCTAATAAATTGCAAACACGAGGAAACTTAATTATCCCAGCATTTATCTTTGCCTTTTTCATGGCGTTTTTGGGTAATGCCATTCACTTAGAAGCTATCTTAGGCGCATTTGCGGCTGGCTTGGTTTTGGATGAAACAGATAAACGCAAGGAGTTAGATGAGCAGGTTAAACCCATTGCTGATATCTTCGTTCCAATTTTCTTTGTGACTGTTGGTGCGAAAGTTGATTTAAGCGTTCTTAATCCTATAGTTCCAGAAAATCGCGCCGGATTAATTATTGCGGCCTTCTTAATTGTGGTAGCGATTATCGGTAAACTTGTCGCGGGTTGGTCAGTTTTCGGCAAAGAGGGAATTAATCGGTTAGCGGTTGGTGCAGGGATGATTCCCCGTGGTGAAGTTGGGTTAGTGTTTGCCGGGATTGGTGCAGCTAGTGGTACTCTTGATAAACCATTACAAGCGGCGATCATTATTATGGTGATTTTGACAACCTTTTTAGCACCGCCTTTATTGCGGTTTGCATTTAAACAATCGCCAGAAGAAAAAGAAGCTTTAGAGAAAGCCAATTTAATAGGCTAGCACCGCTACACGGAAATCCAAAATCCAAAATCAAAAGTCAAAAGGTTGATTATGTCGGCTTTTTGACTTTTGACTAATCTGTTTATTTACACCGTGCTTTAATAGCTAATTTTATCCCACTATCCAACAGGTCATTCCCGTGTTAGAAGCATACGTATTCGCCACAATATTGTGCGGATTTTTCGGCATCATCCTGAAAAAGAACCTTGTGATGAAGATCATCTCTATGGATGTGATGAGTACGGGGGTTATTGCCTATTACGTGCTGATTTCATCACGAAAGGGCTTTCTTACACCGATTGTTGTTAATGGAGACAATCCCGCTTATGCTGACCCAGTTCCCCAAGCGGTGATATTGACGGCAATTGTGATCGGATTTTCCATTCAGGCCATAATGCTAGTTGGTGTGATGAAGCTAGCACGGGATAATCCGACTTTGGAAAGCAACGAAATTGAGAAAAATAACACGCCATGAATAACATTACTATTGCATGGATCGCACTACCGTTGTTTTTGGGATTCGTTATTTATCTGCTTCCCAAGCTTGACCGATACCTCGCCCTGTGTGTAAGCCTGGTTTCGGCTGGATATGCGTTGTCGCTATTTTTTACCCAGTCGCCGTTGACACTGGAGTTACTGGATAGTTTCGGTGTCACCTTAGTAGTTGATCAATTAAGTGCCTACTTTATATTGACAAATGCGCTGGTAACTACTGCGGTCATCCTCTATTGTTGGCGCACTGATAAGTCAGCTTACTTTTATACACAAATAATCATTCTGCATGGCAGCGTTAACGCCGCTTTTGCCTCTGCGGATTTTATCAGTTTATACGTGGCGTTAGAGGTAATTGGGATTGCGGCGTTTCTCTTAATTGCTTATTCCCGCACCAATCGGTCGATTTGGGTAGCTTTGCGCTATCTGTTTGTCAGTAATACAGCCATGCTGTTTTATTTGGTGGGCGCGGTGTTGGTCTATGAGGCCAGTGGTTCCTTTGCTTTTACAGGTTTGGCTGACACACCGAAAGAGGCGATCGCCTTAATCTTTGTCGGACTCTTGACAAAAGGGGGAATATTTGTATCAGGATTGTGGCTACCCTTGACACACTCCGAATCAGAAACCCCTGTGTCAGCCTTACTATCAGGCGTTGTTGTCAAAACTGGTGTATTTCCCTTGGTGCGCTGTGCTTTGCTAGTGCCAGAGATTGATCCCATTGTCAGGATATTTGGAGTAGCCACAGCGTTTCTGGGCGTAGTTTATGCCTTATTTGAAAAGGATACGAAGCGTTTGCTGGCCTTGAGTAGTATTTCTCAGCTAGGCTGGCTTCTCGTTGCACCGGCGGTAGCAGGTTTTTATGCCTTGGGCCACGGACTGGCAAAATCAACGCTTTTCCTGATTGCAGGTAACTTACCCAGTCGAGACTTCAAGGAATTGCAAAATCAGCCAATGAATCATGCGCTGTGGATTGCCCTGGTTATGGGTAGTCTGTCAATATCGGGTTTTCCCTTGCTAGTTGGCTTTGGGGCGAAGATGTTGACACTGGAAAATGTACTTTCTTGGCAAGTGATTTTAATGAATATTGGGGCTGTAGGAACGGCAATTATCTATGCTAAATTCGTCTTTCTACCTCATGGACAAGGAAAGGATGTCAAACCTGGTTTTTGGCCGCCACTGATCCTATTACTAGGGGCGCTCATTGCTGCAAGTAGTCTTTACTACGAGGCGTACACTGTGGCAAATATCACCAAAGCATTAGCGATCATCGGTATTGGCTGGTTGGCACATTTTTTAATTTTTCAACGGTTAGTTGTCAACTTACCACGTGTACTTGAGCAACTTGAAAATCTGATTGGAGTAATGAGTTTGATGTTGCTTTTGCTGTTGGGGATGGTATTAGCATGATTGGACATCTGAATCTGATATTGCGACTGACTATTTGGTTTTTGCTCACCTCTGATTTGAGTTGGGCAAATATCATCATTGGTGTTAGTGTCGCCCTCCTATTACCGGGTCGTCAAAAAGTCCCAGAAGCTTTAAGGGATTGGTTACGTGTACTGGGTGAAGTGATAGTAGCCATTCCCCAGGCGTATATTGAGGCATTTGAAATCATCTTTCGTCCCCATAAACACGAAGATGTGATCATGGAACGAGTCAAGCCTCAACGTACACCTGGACTCATATTCCTAGATATCTTCCTGATTACCTTTACGCCCAAGACCATTGTCTTGAAATACCACGAACAGGGGTTGTATGAAGTACACCGGGTGAGACGGAGGAGGAAAGCGTGAATCTGGTATTGTTTGCAATGATTTTAGCCCTACTCATACCCATGTATGAGGCTTGGCAAGATGATGATATTTGGCAAAAAATGTTGGCTTTTGCCAGTATTGCCACCAAAACATCAATTATGATCCTGATTGTCTCCGTGTTACGGGATGATTGGATGATTGGTGTTGTCGGGATTATCATCCTCAGTGTGGGTAATGCCGGATTAATGTTATTAGCACATCTACTGAAACGTATGAGTAATTTATGATTGACTTGTTGAGTTATACCTGCTTAGGCTTAGGTCTGTTCTTCTGGTTTTGGGGAACGTTTCCCCTACTGGGTCATCGCTCGGTATTATTCAAGCTACATAGTCTTTCGGTTGCAGATACCCTCGGCTCCATGAGTATCGTTATCGGGTTACTGCTGAAGATACCCAGTGAATGGCCGCTACTTCTTCTGGGCATCATCTCTTTGGCTATCTGGAATACAGTGCTAGGTTATGTTTTGGCATATTGTTCTAGTCCCAATGATCGCCATGAATGATAATAGTTATGTGTATATAATTACCGCATTGTTGCCGTTATCCGCGTTAATGCTGGTAATTCAGGTTAATCCCTACAATGCCCTGGTAGTTCAGGGAATACTGGGCGCTGTGGCAACCTTGGTGTTTGCAGTTTTGGGGGCGGCGGATGTGGCTTTAACCCAAGCCTTAATGGGGACTCTGCTGGCAATTACACTATATGCGATCGCCGTCCGTTCTTCCTTGGTGATGCGTCTGGGTGTCCTGGAAGACGAGTCACAGGAGGCTGATGCAGACATAAAATCTCCAGGTGATTTTGGGCACCTGCTAGAAGACTTACGCCGAATTTTTAGCAAATATTATATGCGTCTTGAGCTAGTCCCATACATGAATATCCAGGCTTTGCAGCAAGCACTTATAAATAAAGAAGTTCATGCGACTTGTGCCAGGAGTGATCAAAATAACTCCCTATCTGGCGACGAAAAGCAAACATATCATACTGCGACTAGAGTTCAACGGCTATATGACATCATGGAATCTGAACTTTTGTCACCAGCAACAACAGTTACTTATGTAAATACACCAGATTCAGAGGAGGAACATTGATGAAATGGGTCTATATTGCAGCAGGGATAGCGCTTTACATGATCTTCCTGGTTATGCCCAATCAGACACCGGAGTTATCGGATATCTCTATCGTGGAATCGATTGTCAAAGATAGTGGAGTACCCAATGCAGTTACAGCTATCATTCTCAGGAATCGGCTGTATGACACTATCTTTGAAGTAGTAGTATTTACAATCGCAGTCATGGGTGCGCGTTTTCTACTGGCTGATGAAAGACCGTTCTGCACTATTTATCAGTTTACAGATGAACCATCAATTATTTTGGCGCGTCTGGGAGCGACTATTTGCTCATTGGTGGGGATTGAACTGGCGATTAGGGGTCATTTGAGTCCGGGCGGTGGTTTTGCTGCTGGGGTGGCGGGTGGTACGGCCATCGGCTTAATTGCCATTACCTCATCATCGGAGTGGATGCAGGCCATTTACCAGCGTTGGAACGCCGCTAGATGGGAGAAGGTTTCAGTGCTGATTTTCATTGTACTCGCGGTGATAACTTTGGTAGGAGTTGAGTTACCCCACGGAGATTTGGGCGCACTTGTCAGTGGTGGGGTGATCCCTTTGCTAAATATCTTAGTTGCAGTCAAGGTGGCGTTGGGGTCGTGGTCGGTGATGTTAGTTTTTATTCATTATCGCGGATTGTTGTAACTGTTCAAATTTTGAAAATTTGATGAACCTCTCCCCAACCCCTCTTTGAAGCGGCTTTAATTTTTGGATGTCTGCCAATTACCGTGGAAACTGGGGGGAACGACACTGGGTAATCCTAGTTTACAAACAGGTTCCCCATCTAGGCGATCGCCATCAAATACCCACACTTGGCTACTATGAGAATTACTATCGTAAACCACTGTTAACACCCAACTGTGTTGAGGGTTTTGGGTATCTTGTACAGGTAGAGGTTCCGAAGGATAGCGATTTTCTCCTAAGTCTGCTTCGGTGAGGGTTGCCGTCTGGTGATCAAAACGGGCGATGGCATTTAATATTTCTTGGCTAATGTCTGTGTTTTGGCGAAATATAGATATGTATGTGTACCGCGAAGCCTGACCTACATTTTGTGGTAGCACATTGGGAAATTCACAACTTCTGTCAAATAATGCCTGAATTGATGTCACCTTACCTGTTTGGGGTTGCAGATGCACTCTTGTAAGTGTACATTTTGCTGGGGTATGAGTTTCACCTGTAGCGACTTCTTGAAGATATTGATTTGTTTGAAAGTCTTGATAACGGGCAATATCTACTACTGCTAAACCATCAGCATCTACATAACCATTACCAAAATGCCACTGATACCAAGGTTCAGTTTCTCCCCGGCTGACTAAAGATAAGGTTTCTCGATCAATCACCAAAATTTGAGTTCCCGCTTGCGGTTGCCAATTCAGCGCCTCACTGTAAGAACTAAGTCCCACTAAGGCAGGAAATATATTTAACCGTACCGCAGGCAGAAAAAATATCAAATACTGTCCAGCTAAAACAAAATCATGGATGAGGGGAACACCCTCTAGTGTAAATTTGGCTTTTTGAATAATCTTGCCAGTAAAATCACTCTTGTAAACATTCAGCGTAGCGTTGAGTCCAGGACTAAGACCAAAGTTAAAAATTTCTTGGGTTTGATAATCAACTTTAGGATGTGCAGAATAAGGTGATTCTGGTGGCAAATTATCTAAGTTATCTAAACCCAGCGTTGCTAAAGTTTCCAAATCAAGGGCGTGGGGATTTCCGCCTTCCCAAAGTGCCAACAACTTATCAGGTAATGCCAACACCGAAGTATTAGCCGCATTCTTAATTGGTTTGAGCCATTGATGCCAAATTGGCCCCGGTGCAGTCATGCCATAATTGCCATATAGCCATTTACCTGCTGCGGTTTCTGCCTGATAACCAGCAGTTTGCACATAACGATAAACGCCAGTCACCCCGGCATCAGTAAAATTAACTGCCAGAATAGCCCCATCACCATCAAACCAGTGTCCTACACGCACACCACCCCGTTCTAACCGTCCAGGGCCATTGCGATAGAGTGTACCCCGCAAGCCATCAGGAACTTTACCCGCAATAATTGGCAATGGAGTGAGGGGAAATTCTGTTGCTGGTTCAGCGATCGCACCTGCCCAAGCTTTACGGGTTAATGGTTGAATGGTATTAATCATAGAAAAATTTTTTCTGTTTGCTCCTCGACAAACCAATGTATTATACAAATAACTTTATAAAAATTAACAATGGTAGAACGTCCTATTAAGAAATCGGAACGTCAGTCCCAAGCTAATACTGACAACAACGCCGAAAACTCAGAGTCTACACCTTCTATTGAATCTAATCCCAAAAGCTCCAAACCAAGTATTAATCTTAATCGCTCGTCTGGCGGTGGCAAGAAAGCATCTTTTAAGGATGAAATTAAACAGCAGGGTAATCCTGCCCTGGCACGGGGGCCAAAACCCGTTAAATTTCAGCCTCCCGTCAAAGCTGAATCGGAACCTGAATCAGAAGCTATTTCTGATGAGCCTCAAGAATAAACTAACACATTGTTAAATATCTCTCCTCGGTCGATTGGCTGAAGAGAGATAAGGGAGATGGGGAGATGGGGAGATGGGGAGATGAAAAACAAAGATTTTGGTACTAATGCGAAGTCTTTCCCCCCTGCACCCTGCCCCCCTGCTTTTTCACTTCCATCCCCAAACTAATTACCCTGCAACGGCGCATTCAAGGCTTTCTCAATGCGATCGCGTGTTTCTAATAAGTGGGCTTTGGTGTATTGATCTTGTGAATTGACTCGCCGCAATTGTCCATGAAGCTGTCTGAGGTTATACCAAGCTAATGTGCGGGCATCTTCAGGTACATATTCTTTTCGCAATACCATACTAATTAAGATATCCAAATACTCGCGTTGCAAGCCTCGCCGCAAACTGTTAATCTTTAGTGATCCGCCTTGGGGTTGGATTACTTCTGTCCAAATGCCGTTTTGTAAAGTATCAAAAAGCTCTGGCATAGTCAGTGCTTCCCCTGGTTCGGTTTTGAGTTCGATATCCTTAATGCGGGAAAGGCGATCGCCTGAGAGTAAATCCCGTAAAACCCCACTCTGCAACAACAACACTAAATCGTGAATGGGATAATCTAAACGACCAATCCGAGGAAAACTACCCCAATGATACCAACGAGAAGGTGCTAATTTATTCAGCAGTTCGGGGGAAAAAGTTATGGCATCTTCGTCAAATACATACTTTTGTAGTGTTTTTAATGCTTGCCGTTGTTGTTTTACACTCACTTGTTCAAATGGTAATCGGCGCGGTTGGTTGGATGAAATGTCACTAGACCGCAGACGGTAGAAGGATTGACCACCAATATACTTGGTAGCATAGTAAACATTCTGAAAATAGTTCCCCAACACTGTACTAAAACGTTCACTCAAATCGCTGTAACTATCGCCAGATGCCGGATAACGTTTTTTCAGACGTTCCCACATCAGCCGCGAATTATCTAATTGCCATTGCGAATACAGCAGCACATCATTACTATGGTCCCAAGCATCTGCGGTGGGGTCGAGATCAAAAATATCCTCATCTGTGGCGTAACTCAACTCAGGCTTGTAAGACTTGCTAGCAATTTCTTGCAAAAATGGTTTTTCGGCCATGGGAGTTCTGGCGTTAGAGGGAGTATAACCATACTGAATTGCCCACTCATCATAAGGCCCCACCGTACTGGGAAAATATTCACCTTGCTTTACTCCTGGAGGGGCAATATTGGGTGGAATGTAATCCATGACCGAAGATACCATTCCTTGGGTACGGGTAATTTCGGGATTATTCATTTCCTCTGGGGAAAGCATCGTACTACCCCGGAAATTGTGGCGTAAACCCAGAGTATGACCCACTTCATGAGCAATAATTAAGCGTAAGTATTGATGAATATACTTTTGCATCTGGTCTTTGGTGGGTGGAGTGTCTTGCAGTAGTGACATGGCCAAAGAACCGTAGGCCAATTGATTAGCTGCTTCCATGCCATAGCACAAGTCATACTCACCAGCTAATTTAGATAAATGCTGAAAAATCCCCTTTTGCTGTGGAGAAACTTCGTTACCCTTGGCTGTGAAACTATTACGGCACAGAAAGCGATTTTGCACCCACGCCGTCAAGGAATTGCGATTTGATGTTTGCGTTTGCGTTTGGTTGGGTTGGACAACTTTGCGATACTCACTCTTGAGTAAACGTACAAAACTGGCATCAACGAGGATGTCTGCGTCCAAAATTTCCCCATTTAAGGGATTAACCCGGGATGGCCCCATTGCAAAGAAACCATCTATGGTATTAATCCAGCGAATTGTGTTGTAACGAATATCTGCGGGGTCCCATGTCGCATTATCTGGCATTTGCCGGACTTCGATAGCATCTTTGAATCCAGCTTTGAGAAAGGCTTGATTCCACATGAGTACGCCTTCTTTAATGGCATCGCGGTACTCAAAAGGTACGGCATTATCTACCCAAAAGACAATGGGTTGTTTGGGTGGAGAAATAGCGGCGTTGGGGTCTTGTTTTTCCAAATGCCAACGATTAATGTAACGCACAAAAGGATCACCGCGATCGTCTTTAGTTAAGTCTTGGTAGGCGGTGATAAAATAACCTACACGTTCGTCAGCCAATCGTGGACGGTAACTATTGTCTGGGAGTTGGGAAAGGCTGTAATGAATTCGTAAAGTGAAGCCTCGACTGTCAGCCAGGGCGCTAAAACCTGGCATTTCCGAATCGCTGCTACTACCACCACCTGAAAAATTCAGCACTGATTCCACTTCTAAGTTTTGCGAAAAGGCTTTGGCATTACCAAAATAAGATTGGTCTGTACTGGCGGAAAGCCCTAAACTCAAAGATAGACCAGCTAAATCAGTCAGCAGCAAATCACCCAAATCAATCAGGAGAGTTTTGCGTTCTGGATGAATACTTTTGATGGAAATTGTATAGAGAATAGAATCACTAAACGAACGGGCGAGCGATCGCGCTTGCGGATCTCCTGGACGGGTGCGAAAATTTACATTACGAATGGCAAACTGTAAGTTGTTATTCACCCGTTGGAAGTAAAATAAAAAATCTTGTAAAGGCATCCCACTGTAAATACCTCGTTCCCCAATGCCTGATTCTAGGGTAGCCGTAGCGAGGTAGTTTTTGTTAAGCTGCTCTGGTTTAATTTCTAGATAGATTTTATTATTTTCTTTATGGCGATAAAGGTTGAATAGACCAGACAACTTTTCAGTGTCTTTTACTACATCATCAAAAGGTTCTAATTCATCTTTACTTGTTGGTTTTTCTGACGTATCAGGCTTTTCGGTAGTGTTTTCAGCTTGTAAAAAAGGTTGCTGTCCGGAGATTTTCTGATCTGGAACTACCCAGGTAAAAGCCTGACTTTGTGCCTGTTCTTGCTGATTAATTACCCACACTTGGTCGTAACGCCCTAGTAACTGACGGGACTGTGATTCTCCCCAGACTTTCGTCTCTAAATTACGTTCCTGATTTTTTCTAGCCTCTGGAATTGCTGACACTGCATTTGCTGGTTTCTGGGTGGATAAAACTGAAGTGACAGCAGCACCAGCAGTCATTACTCCTAAAAACAAACCATGCAACAAAAATATATAAAAAGTTACTTTATGCATTTAATTAATCCCTGATAACTATCGCTAGTTAATTTTTAATTTTGACCAAGTCAAGCATCCCTAGACAACCAATATGTCGGCGTTAAAGGACAAGAAAAAACACATTTTTCCTAACAATTGCATTTGTAACCAATTGTAGGTATTATTCTGGCACTAGATTGATAAAGATGCCGTAAAAATCAAGTAATTTCTCTAAAAATGCTTAAATTTGCCTCAAAAATAGCACAATTTATTTAACTGATGCTAATTTTCCATCCAGTAATCAAAGCTACTCACTTAAAAACTAGTTATTTATAACACATAGTTCAACTGTTTAATGAATTATTTTATACATTAGTATTGGCTATTACTCAGTAATATAGTCCCCAAAAAGCTTTAGTACACAATGGCGGGCAAGATGCCCACCCTACAAGATTTACAATATATAAGTCTGTACCTCATTTACAGATATATTGGCTGATTCCTTGTGAGTATGCCTTTGAATATAGTCTTTACCGCTCTAATATCAGCAATTAGATGCTTGGAAATAGATTTGCCTGAATGTTTCAATATATTAAAGAATTACAATCTAAAATGATGGAAAATACATTAATTGATAAAACATTCAAAGACAGCAATGGCGAGATTGTTTTAGCTCAGATGCCAAACCCACCGCTTATTCTGTGGATAGTAGCTAGTACACTCGCTCTAGTTTTTACAGAGGGCAAAATCAATACAGTGTTAGATGTACTGGCAAATGGCTCCTTATTTACTTGGGCGTGGATGGAATTATTTCAAGGCGTTAATTATTTTCGTAGAGCGTTAGGGCTGGCTGTATTTATTGGTATTATCGCATCAAAAGTTATATAGTGTACCATACGGTGAGATAAGACTGGCTCTGCCTGCTATCGCTGTGTGAATGTAGAATCCCCCGAAGAGAATTTGGGGGAGCATATCAAAATTATTTGACCAGTAACAGTAAATAATCCAGTCGGGCGATCGCTACTATAATCGCTTGAGCCATAACTTGGTTTCTCTTTTCTGGTTTCATGCCTTTGGTCAAAACTAAAACTACTGCTATATTGCTTACAGCATCCGCCACACCAAACACAGCAAACAAGGTTTAGACAACAACATAAGTATCCACAACAAACAGGGTTTATCAAGGTTTGATAACAACCTCACCTGACTCTTGCTCAGTTTTCCATCACCATAGAGGAAAAAGGTGTCCAAATTTAAGAAAAGCCCCGCAGCTCTGAAAGTAAGGATATATTTTTAAAATCTATCCCAGATAAATTCACTGTTTTTTGTTGAATCTATGAAGTCTTATTTAGCCGCCGCTATTCAAATGACAAGTGTACCCAATTTACACAAAAACTTGGTACAGGCAGAAGAGTTAATTGATCTTGCTGTGCGTCGAGGTGCTGAATTAGTTGGGTTGCCAGAAAACTTTTCTTTTATGGGAGAAGAAACAGAGAAACTCGCGCAAGCAGCCGAAATTTACCGGGAAACGGCTCAATTTCTCAAAAAAATGGCGCAGCGCTTCCAAATTACCATCTTGGGTGGCAGTTTTCCAGTTCCCGTGGAAAATACAAGCCAAGTTTATAACACGACAATACTTATCGACTCCAGTGGTCAAGAACTTACCCGTTACTACAAAGTACATTTATTTGATGTTAATGTCCCAGATGGCAACACTTATCGAGAATCTAGTACGGTGGTGGCTGGCAAAGACTTACCCTCAGTTTATTTCTCAGAACATCTGGGTAATATAGGACTTTCGGTTTGTTACGATGTCCGCTTCCCAGAACTATATCGGCATTTGTCAGATAAAGGTGCTGATGTCATGTTTGTCCCGGCTGCTTTCACCGCCTTTACAGGCAAAGACCACTGGCAAGTACTATTACAAGCCAGAGCGATTGAAAATACTGCCTACGTTATCGCTCCTGCTCAAACCGGCAATAACTATGGTCGTCGTCAAACCCACGGACACGCCATGATTATCGACCCTTGGGGAGTCATTTTAGCTGATGCTGGTGAAAAACCGGGCATTGCGATCGCCGAAATCAAACCCAGTCGATTAGAACAAGTCCGTCGTCAAATGCCTTCTCTAGAACATCGCGTATTTAGTTGATATAGCAGAACAGGAAAGAGTGCAGGTAGTGGCTTGATTGTACTCCTGCACTTAAATTTTTTGGATAATATCTTTTAATCTACCCATGAAGTATTAATTATGATCTAAGTTGGGTATAGATGAAAAACAGTTGAATTTCAACATGAAGCTACCAAAAACTAGCAAACTGCTAATTAGTCTCAGCCTCATGGGGCTTGTGTCTTGCAACGGTAATACAACTGGCTCAATCGGTACCAACAATAACCAAGAACCAACATCACCAGTGCAAACAACAGCCGCAACTACCGAAGCTGCAACTTGTCAATTTGTGGAAAACGGTGTTGGTTCCCCAGGACAGGTCAAAGTACGAGCAGAAGAAGTCGTCACAGGCTTAGAGGTTCCTTGGGGAATTGCCTTTTTACCCAATAACCAGATGCTGGTGACAGAAAGACCGGGTAGAGTGCGATTAGTGCAAAATGGAGAATTGCAAGAATCGCCTGTAGCTACTTTAGAAATAACAGCCTCAGGTGAGGGTGGGTTACTAGGAATTGCCGCTCATCCTGATTTTGCCACTAACCGATTTTTCTACTTGTACTACACGGTGGATAAAGATGGCTCGCCAGTTAATCGGGTAGAACGTTGGCAATTGTCATCAGATGGCAATAGCGCATCATCAGACCAGATAATTATTGATGATATTCCCGCAGCTCTTTATCATAATGGTGGTCGCTTGCGCTTTGGCCCAGATGGAATGCTTTATATCGGGACTGGAGATGCCAGGGAACCACAAATAGCTCAAGATGTTGATAGTTTAGCAGGTAAGATTCTGCGTGTAACTCCAGATGGACAAGTTCCCGCAGATAATCCATTTCCAGGTAATCCAGTGTTTATTACGGGTATTCGCAATACCCAAGGTTTTGATTGGCACAATCCATCTACGCTGTTTGTCACAGACCACGGCCCCAGTGGAGAATTAGGCAGAAGGGGTGAGGATAAACTGTCTGTGTTACAAGCAGGTGAGAATATGGGCTGGCCGGCAGTGGAAAACTGCGAAGCTGAACCAGGATTAGTACCTCCATCACTGGTTTGGCGTGAAGCTGTGCCGCCTGGTGGAGCCGCAATTTATACAGGAGATTCTATTCCTGAGTGGAAGGGTAATTTAATTATTGGCACTCTGCGTTCCCAACATCTGCATCGAGTTGTATTTGACGCAGATAATCCTAGACAAGTGCAAACTCATGAAGTTTACTTTCAGGGAAGTTCGCCAAATGGTTTTGGGAGAATTAGGGATGTCATCATGGGTGCAGATAACGAATTATACATCACTACTAGTAATTGTGATGGTCGTGGTAACTGTCCTCAAGGTCAAGATAAAATCCTCCGCATCACTCAATAATGAGATTTTTAGCCTGCCTAGGAGGCAGGCTGAGATTAGTTTTCTCTGGTGTAAGTGCTATTGTGTACTTCGTTGGGACTATTTAGTTTCATAAAACTATCAAATGCATACCATGCCAACACGTACCAGGGGATGATTTCTAGTTGCAAACCTTTAACCCAGATTTGCCGCATAGATAGCATAGTCAGTCCTAAAGGGAACAGTAAGCGCAAATCAACTTCGCCATTTGTTGCCTGTTCAAATTGTTGGTTGAAATACGCAAATGCGCTAGTGATATTGGTTACGGCTTCAGATTTACCCTCAGTAATATCTACAAAATTAACGCCTAAATCCAGTAATGTGGTCAGCACTTTTTCTAAGGTTTCCTCTTGACCATCATGGTTGATGATGATGCTGCCATAATTTATATTTGTCCGTACCTGACTAATTTCAGGTTGCGCTTTGAAGACATTAGTAATGCGCTGCATTTGCCTAGTATGACGATATGGTCGAGCAATTCTCAACCTAAGTCTTCCTGGGGTTTCACTGATGATTTTGGTAGATATAGGTCTAGATAATTTGTTTAAGCTTGCTTGCTCAATGATTTTAGCTATTTTGGTGGGATTACCATGACTATTTGTCAACACACAGCAGCCTTCCTAAATTATGTTTGTGATTTTGCTAGATCAACTTATGGGTTGTAGTGAGGGCTTGAGTTTTATTTTGAGGACTGAAGTCCTCACTACAAACTTTTCATGGCAGATAAATTAGCCATGATCTCCTGTGTTATCGCCAACAGCAGTTTCAAATGCGGGATTTTCTCTTTCTTCGGCAATTTCCGCTTTGACTTCGGCCATGATGTCTTCCCAGATTTCGCCCATTTCTGCAAATGCGCCTTTGCTCTTTTCGTAGGCGACAATGCTACCTTTAATCAGTGACTTGGCTATGGGTTTACCAATTCCAGCAACTACAGGAATAATCACAGGTGCTAATAGTACAGCGCCTATGCCGACTATGATTCCAGGAGCGCCAGCATCTTCAACAAAATCAGTAATTTTAGGTGCCATAGTAAATTATCTCCATAGATGTAATAAAGCTTTTCAGGTTAGTCTGGGCGGTATGCTCATCTCATCCTGCTAATGGCAGAGTTCTGTTTCTGAGGATGGGACGTAAACCGTTGACTCCGGCAACAATGGTTGAGCCATTGTTAACTACTGTTGCGGCTACGGGGTTGAGACCAAACAAAACTGCGATCGCCATTGCTGCTATGTTAAGGATGGCAATAATATTGGTATTTTGCTAAATTAGTTTTCTGGCTTAACGCGCCATTGCGATCGCCTGTAATCAAATATGTTAGCTGTTCGCTTGTTGTCTTTGGTCAGCATGTCAACTTTCACGCCTTCTACCGTCAACAAATTGGCAATTACTTTTTGGCTTTCTGGGCGTAGGACATTTATATTCAATTATACCTTGCTGTTGACTGTTGCTAGCTACATAATTGAGAAATTTAAATATAATTAGAAATAAAATGTAGCATCAGAGATTCCCACCTCGCAGATGTATAAAGTAAGTCATGATAACCAATAAAGTGTTAATCGACAAATAATGTGTCGCCACAGACAACTAATTTGTCGCTCTACAACAACACATGAGAAAAGGCTCGGCTAAGCCAAGCCCTTATGTATACCAAGCATTTACTACACCAATATTAATTTAAAACTTCTATTACTTTAGTTCATCCTCCTAAAGGATGTGTGCAAATATCTTAACTACTGATAATAAATTACTGGATAATATAGAAAAAAGGTTTGGCTGTGAACCAAACCTAAATAATTGCTGTGCTTAACAACGTACTAAATTCATTTAAACACACTCACTTTACAGTTCATCTTCCTTTAGGATGTATCCAAAATTTTCTCATAAATTGATTATTTTCGTGATAAAAATTACTGGTTACAATTACGTATAATTAGCATAATCATTCGGTTCGATTATTGTCATAAATTAAGCCAAAATACTATGAGAAACTTCAATATTGATACCTAGTACAAGAAAGCGGAAGTCAAAAGTCTCAATTGCTCAGATTAAAAAATATCGGCTGGGTCGGCTGAGTTGAGTTTTTGCATAGCGATCGCACCAGATATTAAACACATGATAATTGTCAAAAATAAAACTAAAATTATCCGGTCAGGAGTCATAAATAAGGGTAATTTGGTGACATTTCTGGTAAAGCCATACATAAAAAACGAAACAAATCCACCAGGAATAAAACCACATACAGCTAAAATTAATGCCTCTTGCAACACTACCAATAATAAGTAAGCATTGCGATAACCCATTGCTTTGAGGGTGGCATATTCCGGTAAGTGATCCATGACATCACTGTATATAATTTGATAAACAATAATTACACCAACTAGAAATCCAATGATGACACCCAAGGAAAAGATAAAACCAATAGCGCCATTTTCCTGCCAATATTTCTTTTCAAAATCAATAAATTCCTGCCGTGTAAAAACTTTCACATCATCGTTAAGGTAAGACTGCAATGCTTTGGCTACTACATCAGCATCGCTACCTGGTTTGAGGTTAATTAAACCCAGATTGACTTGACCTGGTTGCTGTGCGGAAAAAATTCGCAAGTAATTCTGGTCACTGGTGATGACACTACCATTAGCAACAAAAGATGCCCCAACTTCATACAAACCACCAATTTTTACTTTACGTCCTTGCAGTTCTGTCGTTACAGGTTGACCTTGAGAAATTTGGGCGATCGCCTGTTCATATTTACCACTAGAGTTGCGGTCAAATAACAAGGTGTTGGGATATTTAATCTGGTCTAACTTTTGATTAACTTCTGGTAAATTAAATACAATTTTTTCGGGATTAAAGCCAATGACCAAAATTGATTCATCTAATTTGGTTTGGGGATTTTTCCAAACTCCTATGCGAATATATAAGGGATTGACTGACTCAACTTCAGATAAATTGGCAGCTTGAAACAACCGCCGCCGGGGAAAACTACTAAGTAATCCTAAATTTTGCCCTTGGCGGCTCATTAATACTACATCTGCTTTGATCAATTCATGAAAGCGGGTATTACTATCATATAAAGCCGACTGAAAGCCTAATTGCATTAGCATTAAAAAGTCAGCAAAAGTAATTCCACAAAGAGCGACAATAAAACGCCCTTTTTTCTTCATTAATTGTCGCCAAGCTAAGGGGATTTTTGGTTTAAACATTAGAGGGAGTGGGGAGTGGGGAAGTAGCCAAAAGTATTTAAATATCTATTTCGATGTTGACTTGGAGGTTGGTAAATTTAGCTACTTGTTGACTGGCGGCTGGATCTAAACGGATTTTGGCTTCAATTACTCTGGCGTCTGTGGCTGCTGTGGGGTCGCTGTCTAAAACGTCTTTTTTGGCTACTTTTAAACCTATTTGATCAACTTTTCCCATTAAATTACCTTCAAAGGCGTTGCTAGGACTGGTGATACTAGCAGTTTGACCGGGGCGAATTTTGCCAATATCACTTTCATAAATTTCTGCGATCGCATACATTTGATCAGTTTGTCCTAGTTCAACTATTCCTTCTTCGCCGATGGTTTCGCCGGGACGGGCTTGGATTCGCAGAATTTGACCGGCTTTGGGTGCGCGGATATATGCTACCTCCAGTTCAACTAGCATTTTTTCAGCCGTGGCGATCGCACTATCTATTTCTGCTTGTGCTATGGCTATATCGGTAGGGCGCACTTCTGCTGTTTGTTCTAGGGTGGCTTGGGCTTCTTGAATTTGGGCGGTAATTGTCCGTTGGGTTCTGGCTAAACTGGCTTTTGCGCCATTTAATTCTTCTTGGGCGGTTTTGAGAGTTAATCTGCGACCGTCTAACGCTGAAGCTGCGATCGCTCCTGCTTGGTAAAGATTTTCATAACGGCCAAATTCTATCTCTGCATTCTGTAACTCTGCTTCTAAACGCGCAATGCTGGCTTTTTGAGTCTGGATTTCTCCCTCTAACTGTGCTTGCCAATTACTGACAGTTGCTTCTTTAGCCGAGATTTCACCTTGTTTCGCCCCGGCTTTCACCTGCGCCAGCTTTGATTGAGCCACGCGGATTTTTTGCTGTGCTTCTTTTAAATTAGCTTGCAGGCGATCGCGATTATCTAAAATAGCAATTACCTCCCCAGCGCGTACCTCTTTACCCTCACTTACCAACAATTCAGCTACACGACTACCACCACTAGGATCAGTAGGAGCGGAAATTCTAATTACTTCACCCGCTGGTTCTAATCTTCCTAGTGCATTGATGGTTGACATGACAGGTTGATTCACTGGTGTAGTCACAACCGGACTTTTCGTATTAGTAGTATTAGATTGACGAGTTACATAAACTACACCTGTTCCCATCGCCAGTATACAAGTAACACCCAACGCAGCTAACCAACGCAAATTAGCTGGAAACAAAGACGATTTCTTAATTTCCTCAGAATTTCGCAACATCTCAAATCCCTTTTGTAAGTTGGTCGGTGCAAATAAGTTTTACTGGTCAGGTCTTAACCCGTGTAGGCGGGTTTCGTTTGTTTAGCCGCGACTTCTAGTCGCCAGGACTGGATTCTGTGCTTCATACTTAAAGAAACCAGGATTGAGTATTTGCTGAGGGTCATATTTCTGCTTCATTTCATTGACCTTAGGCCAGTAGTCACCGAATTGCGATCGCCATCTTGGTAAATCAAAGTCCGCCCAGGTCGCCAGATATCTTTTCCCACCCATTTGGAAACCCAAATCAGTCAGTAAATTTAACTGCTCTAACACAGGTGTAATCTGAGATTTAGGAATAGTAGGATACATACCCAATCCGATAATTAAATCATCATCGGGTAAAGGAAACATCGGCATTTTGTGATTACTAGCATTGAGACAAAACGAACCTACAGGTACAGTCCTAAAATCAACAAAAGAAGGTATTTTCTGGAGAGCAATATCAATAAATTCTTTGGCCCGTTTACCAGGCAATAAAATATCAATCCAAGTATTGGCAGTACCCATAGGATGAGGTACTTGTCCCAGGGGTTGAATGAACTGTTCAAAAGTCAAGTTTTCGGTATGCACATGACGATAAAAATTCAAATCAGAAAGTAATTCTACATCATTAATATCATTAACAGAATCAACTTCTAGGGTAATTTGCATTCTGTAAAACCACTGTATTAGAGGTTTTATTTTACTTTCTGCCCTAGAAACACCTTGTAAACAGGGAGAAAATAAAGATACTAAACCATCAATATGCCCCTCCGAAACTAGACGACGTTCATCATGTAAAAGAGTATTTAAATCGTCATAGCAAAGAAAATAACTACGAGTATAAGGGCGATATTTTCTCAGACGACATTTGGCTTTAGTAATAATCCCAAACTGACCATAACCACACAAAACGTGATAGAAAAGTTCACTATTTTCTGATGGTGTACACCAAACAATATCTCCCGTTCCAGTGACGACTTCCAAACCCAAGCAATTATCAGCTTGAGAACCGTAACGAAAAGAACTCAAACCTAAACCAGCAGCCGAGAGTGTTCCCCCTAAGGTAACTTCAAAGTTATTGGTGAGAACAGGCGGAATCACACCATGAGGTATGGCTGTATCAACTATCTGTTTCCAAGTCACACCAGGATCAGCTTGGAACCAAAGTTCATCAGCGCGAAACTCATAAATTTGATTGAGATTTCGCATATCCAAGAGGATTCCACCTTGATTCAAAGATTGACCACCTAACGAATGTCCTGCGGCCCGTGATGAAATAGTTAACCCTTGTTTAGCAGCATATTTGATAGCTTGAGCCACATCATTAGTATTTTGCGGACGAATGACAATTTGAGGTTGTTTTTGAATAATGCCACCAAAATCTTGAGAAACCACCTCTAAATCTGTCGTTTTATTGCTAACTTCTCCAGCAATAATTTGTTTTAAATCAGTAATGATGCTGTTCATAAAACTGGTATTTTTAATTTTTTATCTACGAAAAAGGTTTGTAGTGAGTTAGCGCGGTCTTGGGGGTTTCCCCCATGAGCGACTAACGAACCCGTAGGGTGAGGACTTCAGTCCTCAAAAATTCCATTTATTCCTGCCAATTGATTGAAATTGAGTAAAAATCTTAATCAACCGATAGTTATTATCAGTTAAAAACGCAATTTAATCATTTTAAAAGCAATTTTGCACAAGTTAGGAATTAATCCCCCAAAAGATAAAAAGCGATGTTTTAAACTTGGTTTTTGTGTATTATTTAATAATGTTTTATTAGTTGCTCTTTCATACTTAAATACACAAACACAATCACCTGCTGCTTGTTTACTTAAAATCGCCGCTTTCATTCCCGGAAAAGCTCTTCTTGTCGCTTCTTGTTCCATTTCACAAAAGAGATGACAGGGATGATCAAAACCGTATTCTTTGGCAAGAGACAGAACCGGGCAAACTCTTTGAATTTCCAACGCTGCATCTGTCCCATTTTGAGAAACATCTACTACATCCATCACAAAACCCATCAAACCCAGTAGTGGGGCAGCTTGCTGAAAACCTTGAGCGAGAGTATTGTCATCAATAAAAGTACCCATCAACGCCTTTTGTTGTTCAGGATATTTTTCCATCATCTTTTCAAAAGCCGCGGCTTCGCCCATTTCCTCTACCAGCTTTTTATATTTTTGGAATCGTTTCCTAAACAAATTCATGGATTTAGCTTCATCTAAATTGATGATGTCTTCCATGCGAAGATTACCCGTAACCAGTTCATTTTCCATGTTCATAATTAATAAGGGAGTAGTGAGTAGTGAGTAGGGAGTGAGTAGGGAGTACTAGAAAAAAGGCAGAGTGCAGAGGAAAAATTTCCTAGCCTCTAGCCCCTAGCCTCTAAATCCTCACATACTCGAATACAAGCAAAGTCCAACTATCCAAATCAGCCCATATTTACAAGCACTCAGGCAAGATAAGGCAATATCTATTTCCAGTTCACTAGTTGTCCCTTGTTGCCGTTTTGTTATGCCATAGCTAAAGCCATTGGCCATTACTGACAGTGGTTGGTTGTAGGTAGTGGAGCGATTCCTCAACGCATTTTTGGCTTTTTTCTTCAGCGATTTTGTTTTTTTCATCTCAAAAATGACTATGTAATTGATTATGCTGGGTCTTCTCGATTCAGGATTCCATCAATTCCTAATAATGATCAGGCTCGGCAAATTTATAGCCAATTTCGAGGGTTTTTCAATACTTCTTTGAGCATTGCTTCTTTGCTACCGGGTACGGGTTGGTCGTCGTATTCCCAGCTAGCAGCAGGCGGCATACAATTGAACACACTTTGCTGCTTCACCATACCACTGGCTAAACCAAAACGAATGCCGCGATCGCATGACAAAATAAATTCTACATAACGTCCGCGCACTAGACGCTGCCAATACTTATTCTCTTCTGTAAACGGCATATCTTTGCGTCTTTCGACAATGGGTATATAAGCAGGAAGGAAAGCATCGGCACAATGGGTCACAAAAGACAGCAGTTTTTGGGCATCACCGTGATTGAGATGGTCGAAGAAAATCCCACCTATACCTCGGTGTTCACCACGATGGGGTATGTGGAAGTACTCGTCACACGACTTTTTAAAGCGGGGATAATAAGCAGAATCGTACCTGTCACAAACTTCTTTATGCACCTGATGAAAATGAACTGCATCTTCCTCAAATAGATATGCCGGCGTGAGGTCTGCGCCACCGCCCAGCCACCAATAAACTGGTTGGTTATTATTACTAATTTGGAAATAGCGGTAGTTCACATGAGCAGTTGGCGCCATCGGGTTATGAGGATGAATCACAAAACTAGAACCTGTGGCGAAAAAGCGGTTACCTCTTTTGGTAATCATTTGATCCGCTGCACCTGTAGCCAAGGCCCCTGATTGCTGAAAAGACATTCCCGGAGGTAATTCACCCTCTATCGCTACATAATTAGCTCCCACCTTTTCCAAAACATTACCATTGTGTAGCACGCGGTCAATATATATGGCTTCCTGACTACTTTCACCTGTTCTCCAGATGCCCTTATGGTCACGATTCCAGGACTGTTCACATAGCTCTTTACCATCTATTAGTGCTAAGGCTTTGCAAGTCTTATCAAACATCTGTCTGAAAAACTTGTCGATTACCCCACGCATAGTTACTTGTTGAAGCACAGATTTTTCTAGGACATCAGTCATATTTCTCTCCCCACTATGGATTGATGCAGTACATCTATGTATGTCTATTTGCCAGGAAGTTAGTACTATTTAACTTGCAAATTTTCCGCAGATTTATTTTCATAGTTACGAGGTTGATCAATCTTTTTTCCAGCAAATTCAGTCTGAAATTTTTGGAGAAAATTCCGAAAAGTAATATCTAAAGCATCAGCTGCAACGTGAAGTTCCTCTGATATTTTTGGCATTGATTGGGAATTTAAACTAGCAACTATTACTGTGTCTTCTTGGGCGAGTTTATGGTCAATTTTTCTAAAAAAGCCATCTAACCAAGTTACAGGTAAAACATTGCGATATAAAACGCGTTTTACACGAGTAGTATTTTCATCAATGGGTAGGTGAGCAACTAAAATTCCAAACTTGATATCAAATCGGCTACCTCTACCTACACTAATTTCTGCGAGAGTAACATTAGGCAAATACAAAGTCAATTTGGTCTTTAATTCTGGTCGCCCGCCTAGTAAAAAATTCAAAAAACTTTTGGAGTTACCTAATGACTCATAATTTACTTTAGCAACTGCACCCCAATCGTATTTTTCCACATCATAATTAATAGTTTTATTGATGGGTATTCTTTGACCAAAAGATTTTCTATGGACTGCAATCACATGGGTAAAATCGAGATTAGCTTCCATGAGACGAGCATAGTTAGCATTATCTATGCCATCATCATACACAGGACGCATGGTAGAAACCATATATTCTGGAAATGTTGGTAAGGGGGGACGTTGTGCTTCTGGTAAATCTCCATAAAATAGCCAAACAAAACCATATTTTTCTTTAATTGGGTAACTCTCTACACGAGCTTTTTTAGGAATAGGTGTCCCTGGTGTATTAGAAGGAATTTCATTACATTGCCCATCAGCTTGAAATTTCCATCCATGATAGGGACAACGAATACAATCTTTTTCAATCCAACCCAGGGAAAAGGCCGCACCACGATGGGGACATTGGTCTTTCAAAGCTATAATTTGTCCTTGAGAGTTACGATAGAGGACAAATCTCTGATTAACCATCACAACTTGCTGAGGCTTATTGGTAATAGCCGAGCTAAATTCACAAGCATACCAAAAGTCTTTCAACATATTTGTCTCCTAATGTTTTTTAAATATGTTGTCCTATCAAATTAATCCCAATTTGCACTTGCAATCTGGAAATTAAGACAATTGGCAACATAGATAAACCTGTAATGTATGAAAATTTAGTTCATCGATGATTTATAAACAGGTTGTATTTGCTTTTGCTGAGAATTATTTAATTTACTGCTATTAAAGTCCTCGCCCCAGCCCATAGATAAATATTTTTGGCGAAGCTGACGATAAGCTAGGGTTAAAGCATCAGCAGGGACATGAACTTCAGTTGATAAAGTTTCAGGTATCAATTTGGGATATTGGGACTCGGTTACTAACCTATCTTCCAAACCAACTTTATGGTGAAAATTCACGAATAACCCATCAGCCCAAGAGTAGGTAAAGAAATTACGCAATTGAATGCGCTTGCTCAGTGTGGTGTGGTTATCCACAGGAATATGGATAGCATAATTGATGATTTTGCCCCGACCAAAGTCACTTTCAATTTTAGTTATATTTGGCAAATAGAAGCTGGTTGTAGCATTTAATTGTGTCTTTTTTGGACGAAAAAAAGATTTAAATATACCATTTTTAGGCTTGGTATAGTTTTTGTAGATAAGTTTGGTACTGAAGCCCCAATCTTCATCTTGAACTACATAGTTTTCAACTGTGGGATCTTGAGATAATCCCGCCCCAAAAGAATTAGCATGAACGGCATAAAGATGGGCAGGGTCAAGAGCATTTTCTATGACACGAGTATAGTGGGTTTGCATCTCGTATTCTAGATAAATAGGATGCATTTTGGGGTCATGATATTCTGGAAAAGGAGGAATAGGTGGTCTTTCTGACGGCGGTAAATCACCATAAAAAAGCCAGATAAACCCATATTTTTCCTGGACTGGATAACTGGTGATATTAGCTCTTTGAGGAATGGGTATTCCTGTTTCATTAGAAGGAATTTCTAGACATTTTCCATCAGCTTGAAATTTCCATCCATGATAAGGACAACGGATACAGTTGTTTTCTAGCCAACCTTGAGACAATGCTGCACCACGATGGGAACACTGGTCTTTTAGTATAACTACTTGCCCTTGAGAATTGCGGTAGAGGACAAATCTCTGATTTAACATCACAATTTGCTTGGGCTGGTTGCTCACAGCTGAACTAAATTCACAAGCGTACCAGAAGTTCTTTAGCATCCCTAAGCTCCTAAGATTCTCAATAAATGACTGAACCTAAAGTGATTTTTTACTGGATGATGGTTTATTCGTGAATACAGAGATAGCTGCAAAGGTAAGTGTTTTTAGACAGTCACCGGATACCAGCAGATCAAACATACCCGGAATAATGCCTACAGGTTATTTACCAATATTTCTCCCTCGGAAGTATTATTTGTGGTTTGTGGGCACATGATCATTTGGTTTCATCGCATAAGAAAAGTATGTATTTAGCACCAAATAAAGCCAAAATTTGCTTTTTCAGCTTCTAGAGTATTCATTAACCCGCTCTGACACTTTCTGGCGTCTATTGCCTTTGTGGTGTGTCATCCTTTGGATAGAGTTGGAGTATCTTTCCTTGGGCATAGGTGATACTATACCAATGCACTAGTGCATTAGTCAACCAATGTATAATTTTTCCCGATAAACCATTACACCAATAAACTAGTTAATAGGTTTATTAGTTGGAGTATAGTGTGGCACAAGGAGAAGCTTCTATTCGGGTATACCTGTCCCCTGAAACGAAAGACAAGTTTAAAACAGTTTGCTTTTTTAAAGGGCTGAATATGTCCGACGTTTCAGCCAAACTTATTGAAGATTGGTTAGCTAAAAATGATATGGAACTGCCAAAATCTCAGAAAAATTCGCCCGCGCCTAAAAGTGAAAAAAGTAATAAATCGGCATGATTCAAGAAAGTGAATTAAATAAATTGCATCTCTAATTTTTTCTATAACTGGGCTGTGTAGTTTTACTGGCGCAGCAAGTCTTTATTGGAGACTGGGGATCAGGGGTAATGGGGATTGGGATTGAGCAATTTCTTTCCCTCTGTACCCTGCACCCCTACTCCGTCTCACTCACTTTTGAACCTAACTTTTCACGGTATCTGGAAAACCTCTCTCTAAATCTCTCTCCTGCGAGGCGAGAGACTTTGAATTGCTGATTTGGAAGTTAGATTTTCTGTGGACTTTTCCACATGACGTGAAAAGTCAGCTTTTGAACGCCAGTTGCTCCAAGTCGGCATAGCCGCCCAACGGACTGGCTCCTTTTGGCTTCACGGCGGTGCTAGCTATAGCCTTCCCAAGCAATGGGAAAGGTGTAATCTGAGAACAGGGGAAAATCAGGATTGTCGCTGCGGGTTTCTTCGTCCAAAACTTTCACGACTTTGTTATATATATCTTCAGCTTGTTGTGGTGAATCGCCGATGCTGGTTAAGCCCAACTTGCCAAACTGGGAAAGACAACCCATGAGATGAAAGACTGTGCCTGTTTCTGTACCACTATCAAAGTGCAATCGATGATGGGCGATAATATCCATTAAATCGTTGGGTAACAATCCGCGATAACGGTCTTTTTGCAGATTGTCGGTAGCTATATAGTATTTGGGTCGCCCTTGCTGACTGTAAAATAATCCTGTGGATAGGTCATAACGACCGTTGGTTAATAATTTCAATGTCATGAAAGGATGAGTTGTGCCACCTTTCCGCAAGTTAATTTCGATCGCCTGAATATCCCACTCGCCATTGCCCTTATCAACGGTGATAAAATCAACACCAAAGCGCTCAAATGCGCCTTTTTCAGAAAGTTTTCTGCCAATTTGTAATCCCCATTGCTGCAATTGCATCCGATAGCTGGGATCAGCAGGAAATCGGCAACCCAAATAAATTTGTCCGTCTGGCCCGCCAAGAATTTGGTCATGGGTGGAGACAATTTCTACTTCGCCCGTGGGTGTGATGCGTCCTTGGACACTAGGCGATCGCTTGATTTCTCCTTCTATAAATGCTTCGGCTATAGCTCCCAATTCAGTAATCCGTCCGGAAAAATTTGCCCAACTCTCTTTTTTGGCTTGAAAGCGTAAAGTTGAAAAGCGATCGCTAATTGCTGCTACTGTTTGCTCATGAGAAACTTTCCCTGGTGCTACATCCATAATTGGTCTTAAATCTAGCAGGGCGTTACCTTCTCCGGAAATGCCTTCATCGAGTTTCACCACTATGCGTTGTAATGTTGGTTGGCGTTCCCATAACTCACAAGCAACTTCTGCTAAATCTTGCTGATTCCACACCTTTTGACTTCCGTCTGGTAATGGTACTTTACTTTCTGCAAAAATTTGCCGACTACCACTTTTTGTCCCCCAATTTTGTAAGTCTGGGGCAGCTGCATACAATGGCACATTTAATCTCAAAGATAATTCAGCTTCCAAAAATGTGGAATTGTAGCAAGTCATAAATGATTTTTCTAACCGCAGTGCTTGGCGGATTCGCTCTAGCAATCGGGGACGTTCTAAAATTTTGGCAGTTAGGGGTCTTAGGGAAGAATCATAAGTAGAAAGTAGCAACAAACGATTACGAGCATGGGAAAACGGAATCCCTGGTAATAATTGCAAATAGTAATCAATAATACTTGGATGCAGAGGCATGGAAGTAACATAAATCAGCCTTGTGCGGGGATTTCGCAAGCGCATCAAGGAAAATAGCAATCTTTCTTCATAATGCTCACAACCTTCGATTTTTTGGAGTTCCCGCTGGTCGATACTCAGGGAGGGAATAATTAAAATATCCGCCTCACTATTGTCAAATAGCTCGATAGTTGGCCAGCGATCGCACAAAGTCAACTGAAGATGGCGAAACTTATCTATCTTGTCAAAATCTGTAATATTTAGTGTCACCATAATCCCTACCCCGTCATCGTCCCCAACACTGCTTTACTACTCTGGTATATACCAAAGAAAGTCCGATACCGCGAATATGCAACACTTCTTTGAGTGGAGATATTAGTAATCTAATTCTGTCACAGTCATTATTCTTATTGCCTATACCATGAGACTCATAAAATCGTACCAGTAAGCATATATTTGCTGATATTTGTCAATATCTGCCGCTTATTTACATATAAATCTTTTTGGTAAACTAGATTTGTCATCAAACCCTATTAATAAAAATGAATAGCATTACTATTTGATGTATGCAAAAATTCAGTAAATATTAATTCCCTACTCCCTGGGAAAATGTATAGAGATGTTGCGTACACTAATACACCTGATTTATTTGTCAATTACCTTCTAAAATAAAGAACATTATCTGAAAGACTTTTATTACTGTACTTATTGCTCGTATCAGGAGGGTATGATGAGCCGTCCAATAATTTTGGGGATTGTCGGTGACAGCGCCGCAGGTAAAACAACGCTGACTAAGGGAATTGCTCAAGTACTTGGGCCAGAAAATGTCACGCTTATTTGTACCGATGATTACCATCGTTATGATCGCCAGCAACGTGCAGAAATTGGCATCACAGCCCTCCATCCTGACTGTAATCATCTAGATATTATGCAGCAACATTTATCGCTGCTACGCACAGGACAGCCAATTCTCAAGCCAGTTTACAGCCATAAAACCGGGACATTTGAAGCGCCAAAGTACATCAAGCCCAATAAATTCGTAATTATTGAAGGATTACTGGGTTATTCTACCCGTGCAGCTCGTGAAGCTTACGACGTGAAGGTTTATCTTGCACCTCCAGAACCGCTACGCGCTCAATGGAAAGTCAAGCGGGATACCCAAAAGCGCGGCTACACGCCGGAACAAGTCTTAGGAGAACTAGAAAAGCGTGAACCAGACTCAGAAAATTTTATTCGTCCGCAACGGCAATGGTCGGATATAGTTGTGAGTTTTTATCCAGCCAGTGATGATGCTGATGGTAGCAATGGACATTTAAATGTCCGGTTAGTACTGCGACCAACAATCCCTCATCCTGATTTTACACCAATTCTTAACTTAACTAATGGTAATTCTCAGTCAGCCATCCGCCTGGGATTAGACCGGGATATGAGTAAACCTGTGGATGTGTTGGAAGTTGATGGTCATGCGACTTTAGAACAGGTGAATAAATTAGAGCATATTTTATGTTCGGATATGCCTTACCTGCTCAATGTGTGCGATCGCGAAAGTAATCCAGAATTGGGCAAAATCGCAGGGACAACTGGAGAGACATTGCAAAGTTACCCTCTGGCCCTAACTCAGTTGATTATTACTTACCATATGCTGAAAGCAACGCAAATTTATCAATAACTGCCATCGGGAGTGGGGAGGGTAGTTCAAGGGACTTCCAACTAAAAAATAATATTCCCATACCTGCGGGACTCTACGCGGTAAGCGCAGCTGTGCCCGTTAGGGCTTTACGCGTTGATTGCAGGGGAGCAGGGGGAAGTAACAGCCGTTTTGAGTCGGTGAAATTGGCATAATTAAAGCATTAGATGTGATGGTTGCTATTGATTGGTATACTTTATACTGGTGATGTTGTCAGGGTCATAAAATATCTCCTTGGCTTTTTAATAACTGGCTTACCTTGATTAAAAGAGGATGTATTTTATTTTGTACAACATCCCAAATGATTTCATTTTCAATTTGAAAATAGGTATGAGCTAAAATATCCCTTAAGCCAGCTATTTTTCGCCATTCAATTTCAGGATTGCGATCGCGTACATCAACAGGAACATTTTTGACAGCTTCTCCAATAATTAGAAGATTTCTAATAACAGCATCAAAAGAGCGATCATCTGCTACAAATTGCTCAAATTCCATCCCATCGGTGTAACGCAGCACCTTTTCACACGCCACTACAATATCGGCTAAATAAAGTCGAAAATCACGCGACATGAATCGCCTCTTGTTCTACTGATGCACGAATTTGAGGCTTGAGTGATTTCTTAGTGACTAGATCTACTTTTTTTCCCAATTGATCCTCTAGATAAAATTTCACATCCATATAGCGATCAAAAGTAACTGGAGGTTCAAACTCAACCAAAATATCCACATCACTAACAGGTGTTGCTTCATCGCGTGCGACAGAACCAAACAATGCTAAAGATTTCACACCCAACTTTTTTAATACAGTCTGATGTTGCTTTAGAGTTGCCAAGATTTGGTCACGCTGCATAAGTAGCTCTTTAGTTTGGATCAGGATACTGTCATTCTGCCATGACTTTCTCTTTTATGATGGCTGCGATAACGCGATCGCTGTTAGCCATGATTTAGTTTTTGGAGTTCCCCAATTTATCAGTCCCTAAGTTAATTCAACTAAAGCCACAGCACCCCAAAGCGGTGCATCATCACCCAACGCTGCTGGAACAACTGCAAAATCAATTTCCGGTAACGCCGTCTCCCGCGCCGCCTTTTGCACCACATCCCACCAATTATCTCCAGCTTTAGTCACACTTCCACCCAAAATAAATAACTGGGGGTTAATCAAATTCGCCACATTCCCAATACCCACACCCAAAGCCCAAGCACTCTTCAATAAAATATCTTGCGCTAACTCATCACCTTGGGCTGCTGCTTCACTCACCACCTTTCCCGTAATCAACTCCAAATTATTACTCACCAACCCCCTCAAAATATCTCCTCTCTGCGGTTGATTTTCCAAACCTTCCCGCGCATTCTTCGCCATATAAGGCCCCGACGCCAATCGTTCCACACATCCCCGCTTCCCGCACAAACACAATGGCCCCGCAGGATCGACAACCATGTGTCCAATTTCGCCAGCCATACCACCCACACCCCGCCAAGGCTGGCCATTGAGTATCCAACCACCACCCACACCAGTACTAATGGTGATATAAAACAAACTATCGTGTCCCGCACCAGCACCAAAGCGGTATTCACCCAAAGCCGCCACATTAGCATCGTTGTCTACACTCACAGTCACGCTAAACTCATCTTCTAACAACTGTTTGAGAGGAATATTTTCCCAACCAGCCACATGATGAGATAACCGCACTTTACCAGTGGAAGCATCAACAGGACCCCCAAAGCTGACACCAATAGCAGCAGGTTTTTCTCCTTGTAGTAGAGAATCAATGAGCGATCGCATAATATCTAAGTCAGTGTTAGCATTTGCATTAACTGGGGAAAAACGACGTTCATACCGTAACCATTCCTGAGAACCAGAATTTCCCACTGCTGCGGCTAGCTTAGTTCCACCAAAATCCAGCGCTAAAATTAACGTCATAATTTCTGAGTCATAAATAGGGTATTGATATTAACCCATCACTTATTACCCCTGTTCGTGTCAATCAACTTTTGCAAACATTCATTTACTCTCTAGCCCCAAGAAAAATAGATAATTTTCCTGAAACTACGCAAAAGCTGATAGCGTCAAACAAGATAAAATATTTTTGTGGAAGTTGCAGCTTGAAAACCCGTTCTAATTACTGGCAATTATCACCCTATCTTCGACCCCAGTGGCGAAACATTACCAAGGGATTTATTGGTATCTGTGGATATGTCCTGGCGACATTAACGCTCATTAATCTGGCGGGTAGATTGGCAACTCCCTTCGGTGAAGGTAATGTAGTAGCGATCGCCCAATTGGCTGGAAGTCTGGTTTTAGTGTTTCTGGTGCGTGGCTTGTTTCAGTCTTTGCAAGATATTTACATGGCAAAAGTTGCTTTAAGAGTAGCTTTTAATCTCCGCAAGCAGGTTTATTCCCACTTACAAAAGCTCGATTTAAGCTATTTTGAGACAGCCAAAGCAGGTGATTTATCTTACCGCCTCACCGAAGATATTGACCGTGTTGGGGAAGTAGTAAATAAACTATTTCACGACTTTATTCCCTGCATTTTGCAACTGATAGCCATACCCATCTACATGATTTACCTGAATTGGCAATTGACACTAGCTATAGTGATTATTGCGCCACTGATGGCTGTTTTAATTACCTGGTTTGGCGAAAGGTTACGCAAATATTCTCTCAAAAGCCAAAATCGCGTTTCTGGTTTATCGGCAATTCTTACGGAAGTATTTAGCGGTATTCGTTTAGTACAAGCTTTTGCCGCCGAAAACTACGAAATTGCTAGGTTTGGTAATGAAGCAGAACGCAGTTTTCAAGCCAAATACTCTGCCGAACGCCTAAAAGCAATTCAGATACCCATAGTGGGCTTTCTGGAAGCCTTAAGCGCCATATCTTTACTGATAGTGGGAACTTGGCAAATTTCCCAAAATAACTTAACGGTAGGGGAATTTTTCAGCTACTTAGCAGCTGCGGCGTTATTAATTGACCCCATCGGTCACACTACTAATAATTACAACGAATTTAAACAAGGTGAGGCATCCGTTGACCGGGTTTTTGAATTGATGGCAATTCAACCCACGATATTAGAAAAGCCCAACGCGATCGCCTTACCTCCAGTTAATGGCAAAGTGGAATATCATCATGTATCCTTTGCCTATAAACAGGGTGAACCTGTATTAAAAGATATCAGTTTATTGGCTTTACCAGGGGAAGCGATCGCCCTTGTGGGTGCTTCCGGTGCTGGTAAAACCACATTTGTTAATCTTCTTCCCCGTTTTTATGACCCTGCATCTGGGCAAATTTTAATTGACGGTGTGGATATTCGGGATGTGAAGTTGCAGAGTCTGCGGCGACAAATTGGCATTGTTCCCCAAGAAACCGTGATGTTTTCGGGAACTATTGCCCAAAATATTGCCTTTGGCCAAGACTCGTTTGACATGGACGCAGTAGCCGCAGCAGCGAAAATTGCTAACGCCCACCAATTTATTACCCAATTACCAGAAGGTTATTATACCTGGGTAGGTGAACGGGGTGTGAATTTATCTGGTGGACAAAGACAAAGAATTGCCATCGCCCGTGCAGTCTTTCTCAACCCGCAAATCTTGATTTTGGACGAAGCCACATCTGCGTTAGATTCCGAATCAGAAGCACTAGTCCAAGAAGCACTAGAAAGACTCATGCAAAACCGGACAGTATTTATTATCGCCCACCGTTTAAGTACAGTGCGCCGATGCGATCGCATCTTAGTACTCGAACGGGGTCAAATTGTCGAATCGGGAACCCATGAGGAATTGATCGCACTTGAGCAACGCTACGCTCAGTTTTATGCTCAACAGTTTAGTTAAAAACATCATTTTTGCTCGTTTCCTGGCTCCAAACTGCTCCCGCAAACCCTCTCCGACGCGAAAAGGGTAAAATATCCTTCATAAATAAAGCCTGCATCAGCAGGCTCAAAATCTTAACTTCTTTCATCCACCCAGGTTAACGTGGATTCGACGGAACCTAACCCCAACCCCTTCCCTACAAGGGAAGGGGCAAAAAATATCTCACATGGTACGAAATAATCAGCTTTTTAAGCCTCTCTCCTTGCAGGGGAGAGGTTTGGAGAGGGGTCATTTCCAGCTTATCGAACTCACGTCAGGTTAACTTCCCTTTTAGAGGTTAACGATTATCAACAACATATTGAATCAACTGGGTAATGCGTTGACGTAGGGTTTCTAATCCCAAGCGTTGACTTGCGGAAATAAACACCGCTAGAGGAAACTCTTCCTGGGCTAGAGCCAGGGTTTCACTGTCAACTTGGTCAATCTTGTTAAACACAACCAACGCTAGTCCAGGAGTTACTGGCATTTGTGCCAAAATTTCCCGCACTGAGCGAATATGGCTCAACCAAGCCGGATGGGATAAATCCACCAAATGCAGTAGAGCATCAGCTTCTGTGACTTCCTCCAATGTGGCGCGGAAGGCGTCCATTAAGGAATTAGGCAGTTCATGTATAAATCCCACCGTATCTGTCAGTAGAATCTCTTGAGTTTCCCCAGTCTCGCCATGAGAAATTACCAGGCGGCGGGTAGTGGGGTCAAGAGTCGCAAACAATTGGTCTGCGGTATATACTTCAGCATTGGTTAGGGCATTCAGCAAGGTAGACTTACCAGCATTGGTATAGCCCACCAAAGCCACCGAAGGCACTTCCTGATGTTGGCGACGTTGGCGCAACCGCGAACGATGAGCCTGCAACTGATTTACTTCTTGTTGCAATCGGGAAATCCGTCTTTGAATAGCCCGGCGTTCTGTTTCCAGTTTAGTTTCACCAGGGCCACGAGTCCCAATACCACCACCTAACCGCGACATGGAAAGACCTCTACCACTTAGTCGCGGCATCATATATCCTAACTGTGCTAGTTCTACTTGCAATTTACCAGCACGGGATTGGGCCCGTTGGGCAAAGATATCCAAAATCACTTCAGTGCGGTCAACTACCCGGACACCAATTTGTCTTTCTAGGTTACGGACTTGGGCGGGTGAAAGGTCGCGGTCAAAAACGACGAGATTAGCTCCCAGGGTTTGGGCCGTTAGAGCAATTTCTTGCACCTTACCCTCACCTACTACTGTTTGGGGATGAATGCGCGATCGCTTTTGTTGTAATGTTTGTAGTACCTCGCCGCCAGCCGTATCCACCAACCGCGCTAATTCTATCAGGGTATCCTGGAATTGTTGGGCAGTCACATGATCTGTTACTACTCCTACAATTAACACGCGATCGTTTTCCGCATCTACTTCCTGGGCAACAAATTCTCGCTGAAATTCTGCTTCCAGGTTTTCCACCAATTCGATAAAATCCTGTTCTGCCAGCATATCTAAGCTCATAGGCGGCGATACACTGGAGTAGATTTCAGCATTTTGCGTACCGATAGCTGATTGCTCAGTTGAAACTAGTTGTTTAGTATTTGATACTAGGTGAGCTAAATAAGCTTCTTTAACGTATCCAGTAGAGCCGCCACCACGTCGCGTAAATCCTGTCCCCGTAATATTTAATACTACTAGGGCATCTAAACGTTGCATCGCCATAGCCGTCAGTGCCGATTCATTGGGCGGTTCTGGCTTCAGATTGGTAGAAATACAACGAATACCGCTGAGACGTTCTGCACCGTAACGGGGCAATTCCAGCGGTGGGATTTGCGTTTGACGCGGTGTGCCTACCCCTACGCGAAACACTTGTCCACGACGATTGAGGTAGGCAGACACGGGCTGATTGATTTCTGTACTGATGGCTGCCAGACGCTGGGAGAACTCAGGCGTTGTGATGCGATCGCCCGGTATACGCTGGTGGTACAGTCGCTGTAGTTGCTTCAGCTGACTGGACTTTAAGCCCTGAAGATTTCCAAAGATAGTTTCTATAGGCGTTTATGACCAGTAAATGGCCCCCCGAATCCTTATATGTCTATTTTACAACAGGGTTTAGGCTCCTATCTATCTCCTTTGAGGGATGCATTGTGAATTTGTTCGCGGGGATATTGATTTGAACGTATGTGCGATCGCTGTTAATTTCAGTTGTTTAAAATTGAGGCTTGATATGCAAATCCCATACTTCTTTTAAACGCTTTGCATCTGATTCGGAAATTTGCCCTATTTTAGCCAGCAATAAAAACTGTTCTAGGCTATCCAATCGAGACAGACGCACAGTTGAAGCAACACGCAAGCCACTTGCAGCCCAATCATTGAGAGGTACATCGGTTTGTGTGCGTGGTTTTGCAGATGTGACTATTGCTACTACAACATCATTTGCATCTATCCACAACACAAGTACGGGGCGTTTTTTGGAACCCCCACCACTAGTGAATGAAATATCTGCTACCCAAAACTCACCTGCTTGGATAGTCGTCATAAAGTCCTTCGTCTTCTGGTGCGTAGCCGTTCAAAAAAGCGTCATGGTTGCGGGTGCTTTGGAATTCTTCCGCTTTTTGTTGGATGGTGATTACCCAGCGTCCTGTAGTTATATTTTCCAGTATTGATTCTGGGAGATTCAATTTCTCCCCTGGTTTTAGTTCAATTTCATAAGTCAGAGTAGTCAATTCATTTTGCATAACTGTTGGTTAGGATTTTCATAATTTTAGTGTAATTTTATTTAGGGGCGATCGCTAAATTAATCGCTACATTAGTTTAGTTTTTATAGCGGTTATTGAATTAAAGCTTGAAACCGCTCATCTTCGCGGATACCATCAAAATCTGAGTCAGTTTTTGCCAATTCAATATATCTATCAGGACTCAGATTAATTGCTTTTTGCAGGTTTTCTAGTACCTGTTCAATATCACCTTGAAGGGCATAACAGCAAGCTTTGTTGTACCAAGCTAGGTGATCATCAGGTTTAAATTCCAAAGCTCTGTCATAAGATGCGATCGCTTCTTCATAGCGTCCTAAATTTCCTGAGCGCAATCCCCCTGTTGTTCCAAGCTTGGTGGTCATCCGGTTGAATCGCCAAAGCTTTATCAAAGGATGCGAGCGCTTCTTCATAGCGTCCTAAATTTCCTAGCGCAATCCCCCGGTTGTTCCAAGCGTCGTGGTCATCCGGTTGAAATTCCAAAGCTCTGTCATAAGATGCGAGCGCTTCTTCATAGCGTCCTAAATTTCCTAGCGCATACCCTCGGTTGTTCCAAGCTTGGTGGTCATCCGGTTGAATCGCCAAAGCTTTATCAAAGGATGCGAGCGCTTCTTCATAGCGTCCTAAATTTCCTAGCGCAATCCCCCGGTCACTCCAAACGTCGTGGTCATCCGGTTGAAATTCCAAAGCTTTGTCAAAGGATGCGATCGCTTGTTCATACCGTCCTAAATTAAATAGCGCAATCCCCCGGTTGTTCCAAGCTTGGTGGTCATCCGGTTTAAATTCCAAAGCTCTGTCAAAGGATGCGATCGCTTCTTCATTGCGTCCTAAATTTCTTAATGCAATCCCCCGGTTGTCCCAAGCTTGGTGGTCATCTGGTTTAAATTCCAAAGCTTTGTCAAAGGATGCGATCGCTTCTTCATTGCGTCCTAATTTCCTGAGCGCAATCCCCTGGTTGTTCCAAGCTTGGTAATCATCTGGTTGAATTTTAAGCACTTCGTTAAAAGAGGTGATCGCTTCTTCATACCATTGTAGATTATCACATAGAACAACACCTCTATTGTTCCAAGCCTCATGATAATTAAAGTTAACTTTCAGTCCTTGGTCGAAGGATGCGATCGCTTGTTTATAATCTTGTCCAGCAGCCTGTAACCTCCCCAAATTACACAATAAATCGTATTGACTCTCAGGTATTTGATGGTCTTCTGCAATTATTTCTTGAATTTCTATAATTTTTTGATTTCTTTCCTCTGGACTTAGCTGAATCTGTTTTTCATAATCATCTACCAAAGAATGACGTAATGATTCTTGTTCTAAAGTTTCTGCATTTATAGGAAAATCAAATAAACCAGAACGCCAGTCAAAGAAATCGGGAGCGCGTTGAATAAAATATTTAATCGCAAACTGAGGTAGCAAAAACACAAAACAAATATTAAAATTATCTCTAAAATGTTCTCGTTGTTGATTGAGGTTAATTAAAATATGCGGTACACTTTTCCAACTGTATGAATAAATCTCCCTACTATTCCACCCTGCTAATGCTTTACATTCTTCATATTTATAAAAAGAATGTTCTAAACCTGTAATAAATAAAATTTTGATTTGTTCTTTATTCTCTAATTGCTCAATTATTTCATATAAATTATTAACTGCTTTCTCCAGGCGCAACACCTGAATATTTTTCTTGCCAATATCTGCTGTTACTTTGGTAATTACCTGCTCACCATCTGCTGGAGAACAACGGACAAACAATAAGCCAAAGCCTTCTGTAAATTTCAGAGTACGCACTAAGGCTTGATATTCTTCATCTGCTTCTGATGGTAAGTCGTTATCCCAATCAGTTAATTCCAGTGTTATAAACCTAGCCAATAAATGCTAATTGTTAATGAATCATATCAAAACTATTAATCTTTTGATGACCTGAATTTACACATCATATGGAAAAGTCCACGGAAAATATAACTTTCCAACCAGTAATTCAAAGTCTCTCTCCTCGCAGGAGAGAGATTTAGAGAGAGGTTTTCCAGATACCGTAAAAAGTTAGTTTGATGATTTTCTCTCCCCACCTCAATCAAAATGTCCCCATCTCCCCGCACTTCTGAACAATCAACATAAGCGGGATCTCCCGCCGGTAAGGGGCGAAATGGATCGAAGGTGTTGTATATCCGCTTTAATATGGCAAAATCTTGGGTCATAAGTTGTAATTTCCCAGTTCAGCGCCATATTAACTTAATTTTACGGATATTTTTGCTGATTTTATGAAAAATAATACATCTGTAATTGCCTGTTTATGAAAAAAGTGAAGGTTTAAAACCTCGCTCCTTGTGGGCGAAACAGTCCTTGTATCCCAAGGTAGGTAGAAACCCCACCCCTTGGGCTTGATTCAATTGCGAATTGCGACTTGCGAATTGCGAATTGGTTTCATTCAGCACTGGCTCTAGTTTGGGGTGTATACACGGTTCTCCATGCTGCTACGGTTCCTTGACCAATTTCAGTATTTACCGTTTCTCCATTTTCTGTCACTAAACGAATACTGACATTACCCTCTGGCGCAGTCTGTAATGCTTGGGCGAGTTCGTTACTAATGGGAAACTGACTATTTTGTCCAGAAACTTGATACACTTGGTCATTCAGCTTGACATACAGTTGAGTCAAGTTGCGTGAATTAGTAACTACTGAACAACCCAAATTAGTGGGAATACCGTAACGAATTGAACCCGTACGACAATTGCGATCGCTTGTGATCAACAAAAAACGAACCGATTGTGGACTCCACAGGCTCTGTACTTCAATTCGACTATTGGTATTCAACAGGCGATCGTAAAAATAGTTGCGGTCAAATACCCCAATAAAATTGCCTTCAAATGGGTCATTAATCTGAACAGCTTCAGACCAAGGATGATTGCGGCTGATTCCCAGTGCAGCAGAGTTAACACTGCGAATGTCGTTTGCAGCGCTTACCGATACAGCACTCGCCGCTAAAATACTTAGCGTTGCTGCTAAACCAATTACTTGCCTAACCATAGGCACCTCGAATTGATAAAACCTTATCTTGAGGATAGCACAAGGAATTGGAGAGGTTTACTTATCAGATTTTGCCTCAATCAAAAGGAAAATTACTGGTTGTAGCTGTGTTTGATTCATAATCTTCAATTTTTATACATATTTAGATTTAAACTTTATGGGGTTAGAATATAAGACATTAAGTAGAACGACGTAAATAATTAAAGGTTTGTAGTGAGGACTTTAGTCCTCAAATAAATAAGGGCTGTACTGCTTCGCAGAACCCGTAGGGTAGCCCTTACTACGAAATGAATTTTAATTATTTTATATTGCTTAACATAGTTTTATTTTTTCTCGCCGACTTACTTATGCCAGTGTTTCACTACCGTCTGCAATTCCCCCGTCAACCAATTATCAAACTGCGGATATATAGGTAAACGTGGCACCAATTCCCACCCCGCAGGCTGTAAAATTTTGCTCAACGCTTGTTCCTGAATATGAGGATAATCAGGATTCACTTCATCTTTGGGGCCAATTCCGCCTAAATCTCTCGCACCAGCAGCAATACAAGCCAGTAACCATTGGTCATCTTGAACTAAATTCGGCGGAATTTGAATTGTAATATCTGGTGGTAAAATCCCACGCGCTTTGGCAATGACTTTCGGTAATTGATGGGGGTCAAAAGCTGCTGCATCAAAGGTTTGCTGATGTCCGGGGCTGTGGGGTTGCAATATGACTTCTTGTATATGATGGTAACGCTGATGTAAGTCAGATATGGCGTTTAATGTTTCCCAGCAATCATTCTCAGTTTCCCCAATTCCTAAAAGTAACCCCGTGGTAAAGGGAATCTGCAACTCTCCCGCCCATGTTAATTGTTGCAGCCTAGTGGCTGGTAATTTACTCGGTGCATGGCGATGAACAGTATCTAATAATTTTGGGGTTAACTGTTCCAACATTAAACCCATCGAAACATTTACATTCTTTAGCTGTTGCATCTCCGCAAAACTCAGTGGGCCAGCATTAGTATGTGGTAAAAATCCCATCGCCAAAGCTAACTCACACAAATCATAAATCCGCTGAAACCACTCCTGACGCTTGGGTGAATGGGGATGTACTTCACCACTAAGGATGAGTATTTCACATACTTTCTGGCTTTGTAGTTGTAGCAAAATGCTTTCGGCCGCTGATAAAGTCATCCAGGGGCTTTGACCCGGTTCGGTGCGAAAGTTGCAGTAAGTACAGCGATTAAAGCACTCGTAAGTGGGAACGATTGTATAAGCAGGGCTGTATGTAACACTGCGAGGATGAGGAATGAGCATAAAACAACTGAATCTCAATTAATCTCAAGTGGTACATATATACATATAGCGGTTCTCAGTTGGGTGCAATATAGTAACAGCAGTGGGTAAACCATCCAATAATGTCTTTTTTAGTTACTGCATTCAGAGCATTTGTAATGGCCTCGTCTAACTGTTGATATGTTCTAGCAGCTTGCGATCGCAAAAACTCTTTCACCTTCGACCAACAGTTTTCAATCGGTGAAAAATCAGGAGAATAAGGAGATAAGTACACCAGCCTTGCCCCAACGGCTTCAATGGCTTCCTTGATACCTGCGACTTTGTGAGAACTGAAATTATCCATGACTACACAAG
>JAKOMP010000221.1 GCA_022241785.1 Cyanocohniella sp. LLY
GGGAGCATCTCATTTTTTGAAGTAGCTGGGAGCATCTCATTTTTTGAAGTAGCTCAAACCGATAATAATCCATTGAGGTAGGCACAACGATGAGCAAGGACTTGAGGCACATTTTCGCGCTTCCATTGCGCTCCAGAAATCTTAGTTCGACGGTCAACTTGTTTAACGGCAGATTCAACCGACCCAGAACCAATTGAACAAATTTCCTCAGCTTGATGGTATTCGTAATTGATAATGCGCTGGCGATGTTTATCGAGATAATGACAAAAGTTTTGTGCTTGTTTACCTTTACAATCAGTAAATAAGCCTTTAGCTGCCTCTACTTGACCTTTCCAAAGTAAAGCTTGTGCTTTTTTCAGACGTTTGAGTGAACCCCCGACTTTGTGAAGGTTTTCCATGAGATGGAACCAATCAAGCACTTCTCGGCGTTGTACGTTAGGCGCTAGTTGGTCAATGATGTTCCAAATGCCGTCATGTCCATCACCAACACAAGTGACTGTGCTAGCCAGTGTTTGGTCATTCACCCAATCAATGACAACCTGATTATCTTGAAAGGACGTTCCCACAGTTCCTAGATGATGTAAGCTAATCCCTTTATAGCCCAGCCATGCACATACTTCTCCGTCAGGGGTGCGGACACGAATGTTCCCACCATCAACGCTTAATTCTTCAATCGTCTCTTCTAGTGTCGGCAATTCAAAGTTCTGGCGATGTACCAATCGTTGCTGACTACTGCGGGAAACTTGCACGCCTGTGAAATACTCAATATCTGATGCTGCATCTTCATAGCTGACATTGGCACTCACACGTAGACAGCAAATTTCCAGATACGGACTCAATTGATTACTGTTCGGGACTTCTAATTGCTGCGCCTGCTTGCTTGTTATTGGCAATTCTCCCAAAATACTTTTCAGTCGTCGTTGATATCCTGCGCTTGTACCTGTAACCGTTTCGATAAAAAAACCCCTACTTCTGGCATGACATGCTTCTGCATTTGACTCCGCACTGCTTCTTCAATTCCTGCAAGATTTGTGAGCTTTTCTTTTGACGTATCTTCGTACAATATTTTAGAGATCGCCTGAATATGTTCTTGAAGAGCTTGCTTTTGTTCTGGGGTCATCGGTAAGTAAATACACTCGTCTTACTTATCCTGACTGATTTTCGCCTTCTTTGCAAAAAACTGGGATGCTCCCTTT
>JAKOMP010000055.1 GCA_022241785.1 Cyanocohniella sp. LLY
CAAGCTGAGGAAATTTGTTCAATTGGTTCTGGGTCGGTTGAATCTGCCGTTAAACAAGTTGACCGTCGAACTAAGATTTCTGGAGCGCAATGGAAGCGCGAAAATGTGCCTCAAGTCCTTGCTCATCGTTGTGCCTACCTCAATGGATTATTATCGGTTTGAGCTACTTCAAAAAATGAGATGCTCCCAAGTTGCAACTCCTACCTGCTCGACTTTTTCTACCATGCGCTTAATAGTTCGAGTGCTTTTACCCAGAGCTTTCGCTGCATCTGCGATCGCATCCCTACGAGCTGCCTTGTTAGGTGCTTGACGGATGGCATCTATCAAGTCCACCTTTTTTAAGTAATCTGGAGAATCTTCGTTAACAAGCAGGTACTTTGTCTGTTCTTCCTCCGTTGTTGCTGCGTCTTCAGTCTCAAATGCTGGAAAGGCTTGACTGGTAGGCTTGCTAGGCATAGATTACTATTTCAAAAAATGACATCTTTTACTTTAAAAGTTTACAGTATTTATGACATCATTTGATTGAAATTTCATGAGATAATAATTAAAGAGAAAAAATCGCTAAAATCCTTGCCATACAAAGATTATGGCGATTAAATTCCTGATTGCAAAGATGACAATAATTATTTAAATTGGACAATAATTATTTAATGGACAGTGATTCTATATTTAATTCCTTTATTAAACCTATAAATGCTTGATAAATTTTATACAGTCATTTCTACTTCGCTAGAAACATTGGCATAATCAATACTAAGTACAAGAGATTGAGCGCCAATATTTTTTAAACCAATCACTATGCTTCTTTACCAGTAACCTTTGGATTATTCTCAGTATTCATGAGCGATCGCCTGTCTCAAACAGCCTGATTATTTTAGATTTTAGATGAGAAATTACTTGTTTAAATCAGCTAATTATAAATTATTTTTCATCCAATTTTTAAAGTTACGCATTGCTTGACTTCTACCAATAGTTAAACACTGCTGAACATATTCATTAATTAATTCCACAATCGGAATATCAGGAAAATTAGGACTAGATAGCGATTTTATATATTTTCCTTGCTGTAATAAATAAATTTCTAAACCTTCTTTTGTATATCGCCACAATTCAGGGACTCCCAAAATCTCATAATTGTCAAATCGAGTCCGGGAAGTAATATCAATTTCAATGGCTAAATCTGGAGGTGGATCTACAGTTAAATCAAGTCTATTTTTACCAATTACAGCCGCTTCATTTTGAATATAAAAACAAGTATCTGGTTCTACAGCTTGACGCATGAGTTCATTTTTAAGAGTTGTAGAACCAAAAGGTTCAAAATCAATATTCAGTGTTTCTAACAAAACTTTAACTAAATCACCAACAATTTCTTTATCTTTTTCATGTTCAGGTAGAGGAACCATAATTTCTAACCAGCCATTACTATAAGAAATACGTGCAGCACGTTTATCTCCCATTTCTGCCAAAATATTTTCTAACTGCTGCCAATTAACATCTTTTAGCAACATCTCTTGACCAGGTTTGACGATAATTTGTTGTAAATCTAAAAGCATATCGCCTCAGTACGTGAGATACTTGATCAAATATTCTTGTTCTATTCTTGGCGCTCTACAGCCCTTGCGGGAATCGCTGACGGTTAGTTGATGTTTAAAGTTCAACTAAGGTGACTACTAAATATATATAATTTTAAAACCCAATTTCCCAGAACCACATAAAATTTGAATCAGCAATATCTAAATTCCGATAAAATCAAAACCTAAGGAATTATGGATCGGGAGATATAAGGGTGCCTACACTTGGCGTTAACATTGACCACATTGCCACCATCCGACAAGCGCGGCGGACAGTGGAACCAGACCCCGTAGCGGCGGCGGTACTAGCAGAATTAGGCGGTGCAGATGGCATTACCGTGCATCTGCGGGAAGATAGAAGACATATTCAAGATAGAGATGTGCAATTATTGCGGCAGACAGTGCGATCGCACCTCAACTTAGAAATGGCCGCCACCGATGAAATGGTAGGAATCGCCCTGGAAATCAAACCCGATTATGTAACTTTAGTACCCGAAAAACGAGAAGAAGTCACCACAGAAGGCGGATTAGACATAGTTGGGCAAATTGGTAGAATAGGAGAGATAGTCGATAAATTACAGAGTGCTAGTATTCCTGTGAGTTTATTTATCGACGCTCAGGAATCACAAATTGAAGCATCTGTCAAGGTACAAGCACAGTTTATTGAACTGCACACCGGGCAGTATGCAGAGGCTAAAACTGAAGGCGATCGCCAGCGAGAGTTAGCAGTATTAGCAAAAGGATGTGAACAAGCGATTAAAGCTGGCTTGCGCGTGAATGCTGGTCACGGACTCACCTACTGGAACGTTTATCCGGTAGCTGCACTTCCAGGAATGGAAGAACTGAACATTGGTCATACCATTATCAGTCGGGCAGCATTAGTAGGAATAGAACGAGCAGTCCGCGAAATGAAACAAGCCATTACCGTGAACAGTTAACAGTGAACAGTAATCAAAATTTTTGAGATTGATAACTGACAACTGATAACTGACACAAGAGGGGTTATCACTGCAAAATCCAAAAAATGTGGAGTTAAATCTTTCAGCAAAAACTTCTATGACCTCAACAGAGTCTAACAGCCTGCCGCTTTGGGTACAACACAGAGATAAAGTGCTAGAACAAAGTACTGACGTTGAGTGGCGCTATGGTAAATTTCCTGACTATACCCGCTCCAACGAAAATCTGGCTAAGGAAAGTATCAAGAATCATCCTGAGGGTTCATTAGAAGCGATCGTGCAGAACTTGGTGAGAACCTTCGATGTAGAAGCTAACTTCAAAACCAACCCCCAGCAGTGGATATCGGTTGTCAATGAAAAGTTCCGCATGAGTACCAATGGAGGCCCTAGCTACACGGTATCAGACGTGGTAGAGTCAGGTACTTACAAGCTCTTAATTGGCAACACTGAACATTACAAAGCTGCTGAGGAAAACTTTGAAACATCGACAAACCTTTTCCATACAGCATTTCCTGAAGGATTTCAATGGGAAGTGCTAGAGGTGTTTTCAGCCCCTCCAACCGTGGCCTTTAAGTGGCGGCATTGGGGGCATTTCAAAGGTGTATACAAAGACCACCCACCCACAGGAGAGACAATAGAAGTTATCGGCATGAGCATTGCCCATGTTACCGACGACTTAAAAATTCTTTCCTTAGAACACTATTACGACAACACCAAGTTCTTAGACAAGCTGACAGCAGGACGCAAGCAAGGAACTAGTGAACAAAAGCAACCAACTTTTTGGAGTTTTTTTCAACGTCTTTGGCATGGAGAAGCAAAACCCCAAACGGGTGAACCTAAAGTTAGTGCTTGTCCCTTTAGTGCTTTGATCAGGTAATTCCGGTTTAATTATTTTTTAGGGGTACAGATACAATCCTGTACCCTGAAATTATTCAATAGCAAGCAAAGGACGAAAAATGCAAACATACTATTACGTTTTGGCAAGTCAACAGTTTTTAATACAAGAAGAACCCACCGATGAAGTGCTGAAAGAACGCACTCGTTATTACCACGAACAAGAAAAAGAAATTGATTTTTGGTTAGTCAAGCAGCCAGCTTTCTTAGAAGCACCTGAGATGGCAGATATCAAGGCAAATTGCCCCAAACCAGCCGCCGCAATTATTTCCACCAATTCCCAGTTTATTACCTGGCTCAAATTGCGTTTAGAGTACGTTGTTACTGGAGAATTTCAGGCCCCCTCTGAAACCATATCTGATCCTTTGGCCTCTCTGACATCAGTGTCTTAATATACTCTTGTATTCTTGGCAGTTGCTCACCTAGAGAAATAGGAAATGGCCAACTCCGCCAGCAAAGACAAATTAGGGTGGGTTGTTGACCTACCCTAACATCAAGGGAACTCTAAATGCACTTTTGAAATCTTGGGAAAAAATCCAGTTTATGCGTTCTAATTTTGTGCAGAAATTTGATACTTTATCCAGTGCATTAGTACTAACAACAGCAGGCTTGATAGCTAGCATAACTTCTGTCACTGCTCAACCAAATATTCCTATTTGTCAACCTCCCAGTCCTGGAGAATATCTTTTATTAATAGTCAGTCCCACGGTAAATAGTCAGACGCAGTTGCGTAAAGCCTTACCAAGTGAAATTCCAACTATAACTTGTCAATATCTTACTGATACAGTAACGCGCATCGGGGGCTTTAACAGAATCGACGATGCTAATCGTTGGGCAAGATATGTCCACAATATTGTTGGGTTGTCTGCCATCGTTGCTACACGTCCTGCCGTGACAAATGCAGTACAATCTCCACCATCTACACCAACACAGACACTGGCACCGGCACCGGCACTTACTCCTGTTCCCACTCAGACCATCAGCTTTAATCCCCAAGTATTAGGAGATGGTTATGCTGTATTGGTAGATTATTTTAACCGCCCAGAACTTGCCAATAGCGTACAACAAGCAGTCGGGGGTAATATAGGTTTTGCTTCCTACGGACAACGCCCTTACTTGCTAGCTGTTCATACTGGTAACCAACAAGAAGCATACAATACACTGCAAAAGCTCAACGAGCGAGGTTTTTTTGCTGTTTTAGTGGATAGTAGCAAGGTAATGTTACTGCGGTCAGCTGTACGTTTACAGTAATTCGTCATTCCGAACTACTTAATAAGCATACCTAGCTAACCAATAAATAGTTATGCCTAATACTGAACCGGCTATTACCTGTACTGGTGTATGACCCAACAATTCCTTGAGCCGATCTTGGCTAAAGTCTGGTTTTTCGTGGAATAATTCATCAATCATTTGATTAAGAATCCGAGCTTGCTTACCAGCCGCTTGGCGAACTCCGGCCGCATCGTACATGACGATGATGGCAAAAATTGTAGCCACAGCAAAGTCCGGGGAAGCCCAACCAAGAGTTTGCCCTACACCTGCGGCTAGAGCTGTAACCAAAGCTGAATGGGCGCTGGGCATACCTCCCGTTGTTACTAAAACACGTACATTCAGCTTACGATTTTTGACTAGCTCAACTACGAGCTTTAATGCTTGAGCAATTAAACAAGCTACCAGAGCAACCAGCAGCACCCGGTTGTCTAAAATGTCGCCTATGTCCTGCATGGTGTTTTGGTTCGGTTAGTAAATTTAGCAGCAGTAGTTTTCTGAGGAAACATTTCGATGCAGCCCAAAATCCCCAAGCCAAAATTGACCTAGTGATTGCGACTAGTAATAAAGTGAGCAAGTGCTTGGAGTGGCTGTGCCAGTTCCCCAAATGCATCTAATTCTATACAGGCGGCCTCAACTAATTGTTGGGCTTTGGAGCGGGATTCTTCAATTCCCCACAAGCTAGGATAAGTAACTTTTTGAGCAATTAAGTCTTTACCTGCGGTCTTACCTAATTGCTCTTGGGTCGCAGTAACATCCAGAATATCATCAATGATCTGAAATGCCAGTCCAATATTTTGCGAATAGCGAGAGAGTCGTTGCACATCTGCCGCTGACCCCCCTGCTACAATACCTCCGCACACAACAGCAGCTTCTAAAAGGGCAGCTGTTTTGTGGTTATGAATGAAATTTAGGGTTTCTAAAGAAGTATCAGACTTACCTTCCGAGTCTAGATCAACCACTTGACCACCCACCAGACCAGCTGCACCCAATGCTTTTCCCAGCCGAGCAATCACCTGCAAAACTCTTTCTCTAGCAACGCTTTCAGGGGTTTGGGTGGCAACTAACTCAAATGCATAAGCCAACAAACCATCGCCAGCCAAAATTGCGATATCTTCGCCATACACCTTATGATTTGTCAGCTTACCACGACGATAATCATCATTATCCATTGCTGGCAGATCATCGTGAATTAACGACATGGTATGGATCATTTCCACAGCACAGGCTGTAGGCATAGCCATTTCAATTGTGCCACCGAGCATTTCACAGGCAGCAAGGCAGAGAATGGGTCGTAGACGCTTACCGCCAGCTAATAACGAGTAGCGCATTGATTCATAAATCTTTTCTGGATAAATGATGGGAATAGACTTATCCAGGGCAGTTTCACAAAGCTTTTGTCGCTCTTTAAGATAAGCTGCCAAGTTAAAAGTGGTATTTTCTGGCATTTTCTGAAGGTTATCAGCTGCTACCATTCTTCAATTCCTTCGATTTTGGGCTGTGGGCTGTTTGTCATGTACGTCACAATTTTAAAATGCTCTGGCCCTGAAAAAGACATCAATTAAGAACGAGGAGTTAAAAATTAAAGATTCATCACTTGCCATGTATAACTCCTCACTAACTTACCTTTTTCAAATAGCTGGCAACTGTATTTTGCAATAAAATGGCGACAGTCATGGGGCCAACACCACCAGGAACCGGAGTGATAAATTCTGCCACACTAGCAGTTGATTCCCAGTAAACATCACCAACTAAGCGACTTTTGCCACTAGCATCTGTAACGCGATTCATCCCCACATCTACCACAACAGCGCCCGGTTTCACCATCTCGGCTGTAATTAATCCTGGACGACCTACCGCAGCGATGAGAATATCAGCACTCTTAGTGATACTACCGAGGTCTTGCGATCGCGAATGAGCAATAGTAACAGTAGCATCAGCTTCCAGTAACATCAAGGCCATGGGTTTACCCACCAAAATACTACGTCCCACCACCACAGCTTGTTTTCCCTGTAAAGGAATTTTATATTCCTGCAACAACCGCATAACACCAGCTGGTGTACAACTACGTAAACCGTCTTCCCCCCGCACTAACCGCCCCAAGTTCACTGGGTGTAAACCATCAGCATCTTTATCTGGATCTATCTTATTCAGCAGGGCCACAGCATCCAAGTGGTTAGGTAAGGGTAACTGCACCAGAATGCCATCCACCCGTTCATCCTGGTTAAGTGCAACAATCATTTCCTCTAGTTCTGCTTGAGTAGTTTCTGTCGGAAAATGCTTGCCAAAAGAAGCAATCCCGACCTTGGCGCAAGCGCGTTCTTTATTGCGTACATAAGCCGCTGAAGCTGGATTATCACCCACCATGAGTACAGCTAAACCAGGAGGTCGTCCAACTTTTACTTGTAATTCTGTAGTCAGAGCAGATAATTCCTGATGAATTTTTTCAGCTAAAGCTTTACCATCGAGAAGTTTGGCAGTTTTTATTTCCATGAAAATCCCCAGAAGACTCGCCTTAATACCAAATTTCCATTGTTTGTAGCGGAGTCAACAGTTACAAATAATGTTTGCCTATTGACTTAATTTATGGAGTTGCTGTTTGTTGCCGTAGCGTCTCTCCAATGTTCATCTTCTCAGATTCAATGCCTCAAGGGAATGGGGCGATGGGGGAGATGAGGCAGAAATAATTGTGGTTCTGGCCCTCTTCCCACCTCCCTGACTAAAAAAATGGGAACTGACACCATGAAACTGGCGACAAAGCAAGCATTAATACACAAATTTGATCAACCAATGGCTGTCATGCAACCTCAGAAAAACTTTTTACTTTCGTTTTTAAACAGGCGTAGCATGATTTCTTGCCGCCTAGGATTTACATTGTTACTTGTAGCGGGACTTTTTGGTTGTGGTTATTTGACAACACCTGGATTACAAGCCAGTAACTTAAGTTTTGGCAGTAATGTCACGCCAATTAGGTCAATTAAACCAGAACAAGAGCAGCAGGATATTACTGTTTATGTGCAAGGTAAGGTAGAAACACAAGTACCCCTATTGAATCAGTGGGCATATCAAATTAACGATTCCACAGGCAAAATTTGGGTCGTGACGAATCAGCCCAATCTTCAAGAAGGACAGCAAGTAGTAATTAAAGGTAAAGTTCGTTACAAAAGTATTCCCTTAGCCAACCAAGAGTTTGGGGAAATTTACATAGAAGAAAAGTAATATTTTTACAAAGTTTCCATTATGAAAAAGCCTCCAGTACAAGTAGCGATCGCAATTCTCTACCAAGAAGACAAGTTTCTCATGCAACTGCGAGATAATATCCCTGGTATTGTCTACCCTGGTTTGTGGGGGCTATTTGGTGGTCATATTGAACCAGGCGAAACGCCAGATGTAGCCGTGAAGCGAGAAGTGTTTGAAGAAATCGGTTATACCCTACCACAATTTTTTGAATTTCGCTGTTACGCCGATGATGTAGCTATTCGTCATGTTTTTCATGCACAACTCTTAGTCGAATTAAATCAACTAACTTTAAACGAAGGGTGGGATATGGGTTTATTAACACCCAAAGATATTCACCAAGGTGAGTTTTATTCACCCATAGCCAATGAAGTCAGACCAGTAGGCCCCATACATCAGCAAATTATTTTAGATTTTATTAGTCATCAGGAAGAAAATTCCCTAGTCCCTAGTCTCTAGCCCCTAGCCCCAGTCAAGTGTTGAAATTCCGGTAAAAAACCGTACTTAAACCGAAACGTATTCCTTAGATGAATCCCCTAGACTAGAATAAAAATAGAGGCAAAACTATAAGCTGCTGAGTCTAAATACTCAGTTGAATATAAGCAAAATGGGATTCTTTGACTCTGATATAGTTCAACAAGAAGCAAAACAGCTGTTTGAAGATTATCAAGCGCTGATCAACCTTGGCAACAACTACGGCAAGTTTGATCGCGAAGGTAAGAAGTTGTTTATTGATCAAATGGAAGCTATGATGGATCGCTATCGCGTCTTTATGAAGCGATTTGAACTGTCAGAAGATTTCATGGCACAGATGACGGTGCAGCAACTCAAAACTCAGTTAGGGCAATTTGGTGTGACTCCGCAACAGATGTTTGAGCAGATGAACCTTACCCTAGAGCGGATGAAAACTGAGCTAGAAAAACAGCCATAGTGAATTTTAAATTCTACATTTGGGATTTTGGATGGGCAATTATCCAAAATCCACAATTTGTTTATGATTTGGGCCGCGGAAACTGAGAAGGTGGCTTAAAGTTTTCCGAAGGTACCTCTTTGAGTGCTTGCTGCATAAAATCTTTCCAAATGGGAGCTACCATCCCACCACCCGTAGCACCTCTAGCTAATGGTCTATTATCATCCCTCCCCACCCAAACAGCAGTGGTTAACTGGGGTACAGTACCCACATACCAAATATCTCTTTCAGAAGAAGTTGTTCCTGTCTTTCCTGCACTGGGGCGACCAATATCGGCACCTCTACCAGTACCTTCACTCACGACTGAACGCATCACGTCGATAGTAGCTGCCGATGCCCATTGGTCTAGAACTAGCTGGGGTTTGGGCGTATTATCTAACAAGATATTGCCACTGCTGTCGGTAACACGAGCCATAACCGTCGCTGGTGACTGCCAGCCATAATTGGCAAATGTGGCATAAGCACTCGCCATTTCTAAAGGTGTCATCCCTATAGCACCCAAAGGCAAGGAAGTCACTGGTTCCATTGGACTCGTAATTCCCAAGGTACGGCAAACTTCTACGACTTTATTCATGCCTATAGTCATACCTAGCTTAATCACGGGAATGTTCCGAGATTGGGCTAAAGCCGTGCGAATAGACATTGGTCCTTTAAAGCTACTATCATAGTTTTTCGGACTATACCAACCACTACCATCTCGGTAACGGACTGGTGTATCTTGCACAATTGAGTCTGGTGCGAATTTACCAGTAGCAAAGGCAGCATAATATACAAATGGTTTAAAAGCAGAGCCTGGTTGCCGCTGGGCTTGAATTGCCCGGTTGAATTCGCTGCTTCTGGAATTGACACCTCCCACTAGTGCCTTCACAAAATGTGTACGGGGATCAATGGCTACTAAAGCAATTTGATTATTACGTAAACCTTGACCTGATAGGGATTTATGCCATTTGCTGACAGTTTGTTCTGCCATCGTTTGGAACTCAGCATCAACTGTAGTTTGCACCCGCATTCCACCTTTAAGCAGTGCCTCGCGCCCGAACTTTTGAGCCAATTCTTGAGAGACAGCATTGGTCACATAAGGTAGGGCACTACCTTGAAATGACCTGATTCTGCCTAATTTGATTTCTTGTTTCAGAGCATCATCATATTCTTGCTGGCTAATCCACTTCAAGTCCAGCATCCGCCCCAAAACTTCCTTTTGTTTCTGTTTTGCCAATCTCTCACTGGCAAACGGGCTGAATTCTTCTGGTGCTTGTATTAAACCTGCCATCATTGCTGACTCAGCCAAGTTTAAAATTTCTGCTGACTTGTCAAAGTAAGTGCGTGCTGCTGTTTGGACACCATAGTTATTGTGACCCCAATAAACTTGATTGAGGTACATTTCTAGAATTTGGTCTTTACTAAGAATTTGTTCTAGGCGAATTGCCAGTACCCCTTCAGCTAACTTCCGAGTAAAAGCACGTCTTTGAGATAAGAACAAATTTTTCACCAGCTGCATGGTGATGGTGGAACCGCCCTCCCGCACCCCACCCGCGGCCAAGTTAACTATTAAAGCCCTCCCCACACCGCTAGGATTGATCCCGTGGTGATCATAAAAGTGACCATCTTCACTAGCTAATACCGCCCGTTTTAAATGGGGGGAAATCCTATCTAGGGGCATGACTTCTCGGTTAGCTTCACCGTGGATACTCGCTAACAGTTTGCCTTTAATGTCATAGATATATGTTGTTTCCGACGGTAAAAAGTTACGCAGCTGCCTCACATCTGGCAAGTTACGGAAACTAATGGCCAGTCCAACCAGCCCTCCAGCTACAATAGAGCTTGCCAGCATGGTGATTGATAATAGAGTACCGCCAGTGATCTGACCTACTCCTTTCAAAAACTCAAAACCTGGTGAAGCCTGACGTTGTGTTTGCTTATTTGTAAAAGTCCTAGAAGACGACACGGCGTTCTTATTTCCTCACTTGTAAATGTAACTGTAATTTATTTCATGAAGCAGGGCGGTTAATTTTTTGCAATTATATTAATTTGGCAGATTCAAAAACGGACAAATTGCCAGTGAACATAACCAACCTAACTTATAAAGTAAAAAGCGTAGTTGATAGCGAATCTCTGAGTATGACACAAGATTTTTCGTGGTTGCATCGTGGGACAGTAGAAATTTTTCCCCAATCAAATGATGCTGAAAGTGAAAGTTTAGAGAAGCGCTTGGTAACTACCAATCGACCGTTGAGGGTCAAATTGGGCATTGACCCGACAGGTGCTGATATTCACCTTGGTCATAGCATACCAGTACGCAAACTGCGAGCTTTTCAAGATGCTGGTCATACAGCAGTTCTAATTATTGGTGATTTTACGGCGCGGATTGGCGATCCGACGGGTAAATCTGAGGTGCGTCGTCAGCTGAGTGAAGCAGACGTAAAACACAATGCTCAAACTTACCTTGACCAAGTGCGTCCTATTTTGGATTTTGACACACCAGGCAGGTTGGAAGTGCGTTATAACTCCGAATGGCTTTCCCAGCTTAATTTAGGGAAAGTTTTAGAGTTACTCTCTACCATGACGGTAGGGCAGATGTTAGCCAAAGAGGGATTTGCTGAACGTTATAAAAAAGAGAATCCGATTTTTATCCATGAGTTCCTATATCCGTTGATGCAAGGCTATGATTCTGTAGCTGTCGAGGCAGATGTGGAGTTAGGGGGAACTGATCAAAAGTTTAACATTGCTGTAGGTAGAGATTTGCAACGCCATTTTGGACAAAAGCCGCAATTTGGGTTACTGCTGCCGATTTTGATTGGGACTGATGGTGTGCAAAAAATGTCTAAGTCTCTAGGTAATTATGTGGGTTTGTCAGAACATCCAGCCCAAAAATATCAAAAACTACAAGGTGTTCCCGACAATTTGCTGTCACAGTACTTTGAACTATTGACGAATTTACCTTTGGAGAAGTTGCCAGAAAATCCCCGCGATCGCCAGATGCTGTTAGCCTGGGAAGTGGTAAAACAGTACAACGGTGAAACAGCCGCTAATGAAGCGAAAGAAGCCGCCAAAAGTGGTGGAAAAGAAGGTGCTGTACCAGAATTTTCGTTAGCAGGAGGAACACAGTTTCCCGCCAAATTAGCATATCTGCTCAATGTCAGCGGCTTATGCAAAAGTACTGGGGAAGGCAAGCGAAAAATTCAAGAAGGTGGGGTACGCTTAGATGGCGATCGCATTACTGATGTTGATACCATTTTTGAGCAGCCTAGTGAATTACACGGACGAGTGCTGCAAGTTGGTAAAAATAAGTTTGTCCGCCTTGTGAATTAACTAATGACTAATGATTTATCCTGAGCGTAGCCGAAGGGCTAATAATCAAATAATTGTGCCTTTGGATGTGCCGGATCTGCAAAGTGCGATCGCTCTTGTGGATCGATTGCCGCAAGTTAGTTTCTGGAAAGTGGGTTTAGAATTATTTACTAGTTCTGGCCCCACAATCTTGGAAGTTTTAAAATCTCGGCAAAAGCGCATTTTTCTAGATTTGAAGTTTCACGATATCCCCAACACTGTGGCTGGGGCTTGTCGCAGTGCGGCTAGTTACGGAGTAGATTTATTGACCATTCACGCCACGGCTGGCAGAGATGCCCTCAAAGCTGCCACGGAAGCGGTACAGGTAGGGGCTGCACAGGCTGGTGTCAAACCACCTCAATTAATTGCCATTACTTTGTTAACAAGTATTTCTACTAGACAACTGGCTTTTGATTTGAAAATTCCTCTAGAACTGCCAGAATATGCCTTAGAAATGGCACTCATAGCCCAAGAGTCGGGGTTAAATGGCGCAGTATGTTCGCCCCAAGAGGCGGCACAGTTACGGCAAACTTGTGGAAATGACTTTTTGCTCGTTTGTCCAGGGGTGAGGCCAACTTGGGCAGAGAAAACAGATCAAAAGCGATCTCTTACCCCAGCCCAAGCCATCCAAGCAGGTGCAGATTATTTGGTAATTGGTCGTCCTATCACGGCGGCGACTGAACCTGAGTTAGCCTGGAACAAGATTGTTGAGGAGTTAACTACAGTGCTATGAAGGCAACAGTCCAAAAGAAAAATTATGGCTTGTGGCTTGTAGTTTTTGCTTTGTGTCTTGTAGCAGCAGATAGCATTAATAACTCAGTGTTTGCCCATACACCTGTTTTAGCAACTCAAAAGAAAAACATTAAAGATGGTCTGAGTTCTGTTTGTTCTGAACAAAATTCTGAAAATTTAACCACTCAATTATTGCGCGATTTACCTAGTTATGCTAATCGCGTAACTCAACGCGCCCGGCGTCGCAGCAGAAGCAGTGATATTTACAGTTATATGTTGGTTGCAGGAAAACCTGAGTTTCAACCTCTACCCCTTAACCCTAGTGGATATTACTCAGATCATCAAAAAAATGCCACAACAGAAGTTGATCAGGTTTTTTTTACTACTTTAGAACGGCAGTACATTGGTGGTAAAGCAGTAGAATCACAGCAATTTCATTGGCTGCTATTGACAAAAACTCAAAGTGGTTGGCGTTTGATTATGATGTTTACCCAAATGGGAGCGTATCCCCAACAACAAGTAATATCGCCACCACGAGATAGTAGTAATGGCGTTGTAGCCCAAGCTGTGAAAACTTGGTTGCGTGATTGTCAAGCGGGAAGTGTGCGGATGCGTACTGGGGTTTGAAAGTAAAAAAATACCTGACAAAGGAATTGGCTACAATCAAACCAAAACTATTTCTGGCTAGGTGTTTCAAGGTAATGATAGCTATTCCTCAAAAACCCCAAAAAATGACAGTATCAAGTATTGAATTTGAGTGTTCTATTGAACTGCTATATGAAAAAAAATGTTGTAATTGCAGCTAAAGAATAAGAACTTGCCCAATTAGAAACTTAAAAATTGGGCTGGAGACTCTTCACTGCGCCCAGCTAATTACAGTTAAGTTGAGAATTTTAACTATTTTTTCTAATTTCATCCAGCTTGGCACGTACTGCTTGAATATCTTGCCACATCAACCATTTAGGAGCACCTTTTTCTTTAGAAGGATTACGCAGCAAGTAAGAAGGGTGAAAAATTGGCATACACAAACGCCCTTCCCACTCTAACCACTGACCGCGAATTTTCGTAATACCTCGCTTATCACCAGTGATTCCTTTGACGGCAGTTGCACCTGTTAATAAAATCATTTTTGGGTTAACTAGGCGAATTTGTTCCCACAAATAAGGTTTACAAGCCGCAATTTCGTCAAGGGTGGGGACTCGATTATTTGGTGGACGGCATTTATTGATATTGGCAATGTATACATCATTTTCGGTACTCAGATTCACAGATGCCAAGATTTTTTCTAGCAACTGGCCTGATCTACCGACAAATGGTAAGCCTGTTTCATCTTCGTTTTGGCCTGGTGCTTCCCCGATAACCATGATTGGTGCTTGGAGGTTACCGCGTCCCACAACAGCATGAGTCCTGGTGTCTCCCAAACTGCAACGGTGGCACTGATTGCAATGCTGTGCCAATTCGGTCATATTGTTGTATGTCCCAGACGTAATGGGAATTTTCGCGTCTGTGGGAATTAAATCTTGTTGGTCCGAGTTGGAGTTATCAAAGAGACTGAGTTGGATTTCGCTACTCATGAAAATCGGGATATTGGGGTCAGCACCAGATGCTTATATAAGTATTGTATCAGTGACTTTGTGAGGACTAAAGTTCTGACCCTACGGGTGATGCCGACCGATGCCGCAGGCTGTACGTTAGTCGCTCATGGGGGAAACCCCCCGCCGAAGGATGCCCGAAGGGCTGTAGACCGCGCTAACTCACTACAAACCTAATATTGATGAGATATATCAACCTCTGGCTTTTTCTTGCGATAATTTCCAAGGGGGATGCTTTGCCCTCTAACGTTCCAAAGGGGGATAGATGTCAATTAAGCGGTTGGTTTTATTTTTTGTCCTGACACCGATAGCAGTTGTGTTGTCAGTTTCGTCTTTATTTGGTAGTTGGCAACAACCCCAGTTTCAAAGTCGCTTAGAACTGTATCAAACTAACATTGCGCTGCAAGCACAAGCTTGGCAACCAGAAGATATTAATGATCAAAATTTGCAGACGCTTCGGCAATCAATACTGGGTGAACAACCGCTAGAAAGTGCTACAAAGCAATATCAGGTAGCACGTGAATCAGTTCAAGCTAATTTAGATAAAGCTCAAAACCAACTGGGACAGCCGGAAACGCTGCCTATACCCCCTAAACCTTTACCAACAACCTCTCTCGAAACTCCAACGCCTAGCCAAGAAAAGCCGCAAAAATTGCAGCAGTCTTTTCAGCAACTGCAAAAGTTACTGGCTGAATTAGATTTGCGACTGGGAATTTTACAAGCCAAGCAAGGACAGACAGATACAGCCGTCGAAACTTGGAGTAAATTACAGCAAGCTACTGATATTAATGCTGAATTTCCCGAAACGGCAGCTGTGTTGAGTGGTTTGTGGAGTGATCCTCCACGGATTCTGCCTAATGCTCAACAGGTGATCCAAAAAAATTTAGATGGTTGGTTTCGCTCTACTGCTTTAATTCAACTATACGAACTTCAACAACGACAAGAAGCTTTAGCTACAGTTCAAGCTACACAACAAGAAGCTGCGGCGGAAGCTGTGGGCAAATTAGTCTTGATTGGCACAATTCCCACACTGGCAGCATTAATTGGTCTAATATTACTAGTTTTCTTAATAGGTCAGCGTTTGTGGAAGGGTAAAGCTGCCATATTTGCTCAAAATGCCGATTTACCTTGGTCAACCCCTTGGGATGTGGAAACGATTCTACAGGTTTTTGTTGTCGGCTTTTTCTTCATGGGGCAACTCTTTGTACCTTCTTTGTTGTTGCTACTTCCTATTCCCCGTCCCATTGTTAATGTCAGACTTCAGGCTTTGTCTGTGTTGGTAAGTTACATGATGGTGGCCGCAGGTGCTTTGGGGGTGCTTTATTTTTCACTCAAGCGCTTTTTTCCCCTTCCAGAAAACTGGTTTCGCTTCCGGTTGGGAGATAAATGGTTTTTGTGGGGATTTGGTGGTTATTGTGCGGCTTTACCAATAGTGGTGGTGGTGTCACTAATTAATCAACAGCTATGGCAAGGACAAGGTGGTAGTAACCCGCTATTACAACTAGCTTTGGAAAGTCGAGATACTGTAGCTTTGGGAATGTTTTTCTTTACAGCTGCGATCGCAGCTCCTATTTTTGAAGAACTCTTGTTTCGGGGCTTTTTGTTGCCGTCTCTGACTCGCTACGTACCTGTGTGGGCATCAATTCTCCTCAGCAGTTTGTTATTTGCGATCGCTCACCTCAGCTTGTCGGAAATTCTACCCCTCACAGCTTTAGGTATCGTCTTAGGGGTAGTTTACACGCGATCGCGTAATCTCTTAGCACCTATGCTGCTTCATAGTCTATGGAATAGTGGTACTTTACTCAGTCTATTTCTCTTGGGCAGCGGTAATTAAAATAACCTTGATTTACGGTTACAAAATATAAAAACATTTGGTTTTGGCTGCATATGCACTCATCATCAAATAGTTTTTATATGACTATTTTCAGTATAAGTATACAGTTAGTAAATATCATTACCGCAATCTCGTAAATTAGAAGACAAAATAGCTGGGTAAAGATTTAGTATTATCTAGATTAGTTAGGCGATCGCTAAAATATTTCTTGCCCTCCTCAGACATAAATTAGATGGCAAGAGATAATAAATAACTATCTCAAAAAAGTCCGGACATAAAACTAATGGACTTGTAAAATTTGGTATAGTCAAACTGTTTTGACGACAAAAAATAATTCAGTTCAGAAAATCTGCATAAACACCACCCAAATTTAGATATTTTCAGTATCGCAAAATTAGAACTAAATCATTTGCTTAATTTCTTATAAATTTGGGCAAATTAGTAATCATTTCTGATACAAAAATGTATTCACATTAACCAAAATTTCAACATATTTTTACTAATTAAATATATTTTCTGGCAGTAATTAAAATTAAAATTTTAGTTCTATATTCACTTTTTCAGGAACAGCAACCATATGACAAATCTCAACCCTAGCCAACCTACCAAACAACTACTATCTGGTTACTGCGGCATTATTCTTGGAGGATTTGGCATTCATAAATTTATTTTAGGCTATGCCCAGGAAGGATTTATCATGCTCGTTATTTCCTTAATTGGAGGTTCTTTTACTTACGGCGTTAGTTTATTAATTATGCAGCTTGTAGGTTTAATGGAAGGCATGATATACCTAAATAAATCACCCGAAGGATTTGTCAATACTTATTTGGTACGTAAACAAGGCTGGTTTTAGAAAGTCTTCTTAGTGAATATCCATCCTGGGTGCATATTTGTAATTTATTTAACTGGGATGCTAACTATTAAACGTAAATATCTTTCCTGGGCACTTTTCTTGTTAGTGGGTATGGGCTATTTTAGCTCCATGTCTAGTTTAGAACTCAACTATTTTTTCAAAAGCCTGATTGCCATCATGCCGATACAAGTTGTAGCCATTATCTACACAACTTATCTGCGTTGGAGTCGGAGTTGAATTGTCAATCGATAATCTAAACCTCGTCTATTGTCAAAAGTAGAGTTTTTGTCATTGCGGCGTTAGGAAGCAATCTCACTATCTTGGTTATCGTAGAAAAAGTTTAGTAGTCCTAACCCTTGAGGATTTTTCACAATTAAATCACTGATTCTTACCTACGTAGGTAGGCTGGTAGGCTTTCCTTTGGGAAGCAGTCGGCGCGTCTAGGTTTGTCTATACCCTGACTCCCAGTCTGAGGGGCTATAAAAGTGAACTCACGTTGACACAGTTAAATAAAAGTTGCCAATTTGACACATATACTCTCCTGATGTAGTCAGTGTTAAGTTGAAACAACAAAATAACCAGCAAGTGTCTACACGTTGAGTTATGAAAAAAATTATTTACACTATTCGTCGATTTTGTACCTATGCCTTAATTGGGATTACATCCTTAACCCTTATACTCAGTCTCAACACTTCCGCCCTGACTCAGGTAGCAAAAGATTCTTCACCGCCAAATATTCCCTCTGCTGCTAACTTCATTTGGCCGACTCAAGGTTATATTTCTCAAGGCTTCCGTAAATATCAACATGAAGGAATCGATATTGCTGGGCCATCGGGAACTCCCATTGTTGCTGTGGCATCCGGTACAGTTGTCAAAGCAGGTTGGGACAACTGGGGATTAGGTAATGCTGTAGAAATTAAACATTTGGATGGAAGTGTCACAGTTTATGGTCATAACCGCCGTTTGTTGGTTAGTAAGGGTCAACAGGTAAATCAAGGTCAAATCATTGCCGAAATGGGTTCTACTGGTAATAGTTCCGCACCCCATCTGCATTTTGAAATTTATCCCAATGGTCGGATAGCGGCTGATCCCTCTCGCCTCTTAGTGTCTACAACCGCACAGATAACAACACCGCATCCCCAACAACCAGTTTCACCTCCGCTACAAATTTCTGTAAATCTGGCACCTGTGAAGGTAGAAACTAAATGCACTGGAGTCACGATTATTCAAGGTGAAACTGCAAACAATCTGATTAAAGTCTGTGAAAATAACGGGCAGCTATTTTATGTTGGGCAGTTAAAGCAAGACTTAAGCCAGCCCATTAAAATCACAGCGAGAAATATTGGTCAAGATAAATATCGCGCAGATAATGGTAGTTTTTCGTACTTAGTTAGTCCTCAAGGTGTAGAAGTCTGGCGTAACGGTATTCTTCTGCGGACTGATATTTTTAATACTTCCAAGTGATTGATTAACAATTTTTTTATTAGTTTTGTTCCCGAAAATAGGACACTCTCAACGAAAATTTACTTATTTTCATAAAAATCAAATTTAGTAGATTTTCTTAATACTAGTTTCATTTTTGTTGTTGTTTGATTTTGCTGACAATAAAATCACCTTTTGATTGTTGTAATTAAAAATACACTAAAATTGTATATAGAGTGAAAACAATTAATTCACTATAACTTTGCCATTTATTACATCAAGGAGCGCATTATGGACTCTATGGCCTATTCCCATATGTTTATGGCTAATGAAGAGGGGGCGGAAAATATTGAATGTCATTTTCCCAAATTTGAGTTCGATTGGAAAAAGCTGTTTAAATCTTCTGCAACAGTTCCAGCCAAATCAGAGAAAGCTGCAAACATTGATTTTCCCAAGTTGCAATTTAACTGGAAAAATTTTCTAAAATCATCAGCTTGGTTAGCTTTAGCTGGTATCAGTGTACTTTTTGCCACAGTTACCCACGCGCAGACAATTTCTACATCATATGTAAGGACTAATGGTAGTTGTCTGCGGGTGCGTACAGCAGCAACCCTCAATTCCCCTGTTGTGGGCTGTATTCCTAACCGTACTCAAATATCGAATACGGGAACTATGAACGGTTTCGTCCGCCTATCTGACAATAAATACGTTGCTGCTAGATGGATTGGTAGTACACCTAATAATATTGCTGCCAGACCCATTACTGGTACTCCTACGGCTGGTGTGGGTGGCCCAGTAAATTTAAGATTGGGATCTCGTAGTGCAGCGGTGACAGAAGTGCAACGAGCTTTAGGTGTACAACCAACAGGATATTATGGCACTACTACTACTAACGCAGTCAGGAATTTTCAGGCACGGAATAATTTGCGTGTAGATGGTATTGTCGGCCCACAAACCCGCAGCGCTTTATTTAGAACTAGCACCCCACCAAGCCCCACTGGTGGCCCCATGATTCTCAGTTTGGGAGCAAGTGGTGCCGCAGTGACAGATGTTCAACGAGTTTTGGGTGTGGAACCGACAGGATATTATGGCCCTACTACAGCTCGTGTAGTTAGAGAATTTCAAGCAAGAAATAATTTACTTGCAGATGGTATTGTCGGCCCACAAACTCGCAGTGCTTTATTTAGAAGCTAAACCTAAATAATTTTGCACAATTTGCAAAATACGTTCTGCTGCATGACCATCTCCATAGGGATTTATGGCATTTGCCATTGCTTCATAGACGCTGGGGTTACTTAACAACTCACCCGCAGCTTGAACAATATTTGTAGTGATAGTTCCCACAAGCTTGGCTGTACCCGCAGTCACAGCCTCTGGTCTTTCTGTAGTGTCTCTCATCACTAATACTGGTTTTCCCAGACTAGGGGCTTCTTCTTGCAAACCACCAGAATCAGTTAATAAGAAATGCGATCGCCCGATGGCACCTACCAGTTCACCATAATCTAAGGGTTCTGTTAAAAAGACTCGCGGATGATTGCCTAAAAGTGCTTGCAATGGTTCTCGCACGGTAGGGTTACGGTGTAATGGTAACAGCAAGGCTGTATCGGGAAACTTATCTAATATTTGTAAAAAAGCCTGGGCGATCGCTTGTAGTGGTTCTCCCCAATTTTCTCGCCGATGGACTGTGGCTAGCAAGGTGCGGTATGAGTTCCAGTTTAAATTTGGAATATTACAGGCTGGTTGAGTTGCTGCGACATTTAATAAAGCATCAATGACAGTATTACCCGTTAAATGAATTTCACCTAACACCCCAGAACGTTGTAAATTCTCCGCCGCCCAAGCCGTGGGCGCAAAATGCAACTGAGTCAGTTGAGAAATTAACCGTCGATTAGCTTCTTCGGGATATGGATTAAATAAATCATCAGTTCTTAACCCCGCCTCCACATGACCAATGGGAATTTTTTGGTAAAAAGCGGCCAAAGCCGCGGCGAAAGCTGTAGTAGTATCTCCCTGGACTATAACTAAATCTGGCTTATTTTTTTGAAATAAAGCTTCTAATCCCCGCAAACTACGACAAGTAATATCATTTAAAGTCTGCTGAGGCTGCATAATCTCCAGATCATCATCTGCTTTCAGGTTAAATAACTGCATCACTTGTTCAACCATCTCGCGATGCTGTCCAGTTAAAATTACCTGCAAATCAAAGTCTGGAGAGTTTTGGAAGACTTGAATTACCGGAGCCAGTTTAATCGCTTCCGGACGTGTACCCAAAATAATACAAACTTTCTTTTTAATAGTCATTAGTTCATGAAGATATAAATAAACGAAATTATTTCGTTATCTTAAGGGCTAACGCACTCATTCGGAACTAAAAAACTATTTTAAATTTAATTTTTTCTCTTGAGCTTGATCAATCAAGCAATTCCTCTATTCGTGAGGTATATCAAAACGAAGTTAAGCAGTGGCAGAAGAAGATAAACACAGAGCAAACCTTACACATCCCGTTTTTCCGCACAAAAATTTTAAAACCTTTCTTCTCTAGCCTCTATAAAAAGCATGAAAAAACCCGGCTAAACCGGGCAGATGCGTTGTTTATCGAATTTAGTTCAATCAACTATACTTCGATGTCACAAGTCAAGGGACAAGCCGCATATACAGTAGTTTGCATCTGCTCTGCTTCTCCATGCAACCAGCTTAACCATTTGACTTCATTTGGATGTACACCTTTAAAAGTCAACACGCCGGCGGCCACCACAACTGCCATAACATTCAACAAAATTAAACCACCTGACACCAGTAAAACCGCACTAGCAGGCATTACTGATTGCAGAACAATCGACAACAAGCATCCGACCGTAGCCATCAAAAAGACTAATGGAAAACCGACAACTAACAAGCACACTGCTAATGTGAAAGTCCAGATCAAAAAACTTTTGATCATCATCAAGGAGTAGGTATTTCCTAGATTAGAGCTTTGAGCAGAAACCATTGATTTTTCCTCTCAAGAATACACAGCAAAAATTTTATTTTCAGCTATCTTTCGTTTTTAACGATTTAACTGAATTCGTTCAATTGAAGTTTCAGTATATAAAAAGCTATTGATAAAATGAGCATTTCTTTACTAAACTTTACAGTTAACTTTTTATAAATATGAATGTAACGCGGGCTTTACATTGCAGCTTTAACTACAGCTTAGGCTATCTATCTTTAGGCATAGAGGGTAATTAACTTTCAGTAAATCAAGTGCATTTCTAACTCTTTAATTCGACTTTGCTTAACATTTCTTATAACAGTTGTTCCTGCTTCTCATAATTTTCAGACAAAGCTAAAAAATGATCTATTACTGATTTCGCAGCTTGTTGCTAGTCTTTTGTCCCCATACTTTGGCAGCAAAAATTCTCATCTCATGGGGGAAAGTATTTAAAAACAGAATTAGGCAGTATTTAATACATATACTTATAGTAAATATTACTGAAGTATTTACAGGGATGTAATGTGTTAAACCAGTTTATATAAGAGAAAAATTAAAATTGTCTCTTTATCGGCAACATCCAAAATTTTAATTAAAAAGATACAGGTAGGAAAAGCAATGTAACAGATTGTTGCGATACTATTTTGCATAGACAAATGCCAGAAACTCTTCTTCTCACCGCCATTAGAGCCACCATCAGAGATTTATTGCTGATTTTCGTTAATTAATCCCGCATTGTAAACATATATGACAGAATCACAGCTTCCATCAAATTCTCATCCTGTTGCTTCCCGTCAAATACCGCCCATACCACCACCACCACCACCATCATCATTAACGACGCAGCGCCAGTCTACTCAAACGTTGGATATGTCAGCCCATAGAAGTTCCGGTCAACCTGCTGCTACTCACGCTGCACCACCGCCACCCCCAAGTTCTGCCCATCGTCCAGGAACACCCCCACCAATGGCTAGTGCAACGACTACCAAAAGTAACAGTTCGGGGCTAAGTTTAGCGCAGATTATTAGAGAGGCTTATGATCAAGGCTATTCAGACATCCATTTGGGAGTAGGTGAAATTCCCCGCTTCCGCAACCGAGGAGAAATTCAGCCAACAGATTATCCAGAAACAGACCCAGATACTTTTCTGAGATGGTTGCAGGAGGTGTTGACAGAAGCAGAAATTCAGCGTTTTCAAGAATATCTCGAATTTGATGGTGCAACTCAGTACGATTTTGCCCGTGTGCGGATTAATGTTTTTGGTTCCCTCAAAGGCTATTCAATGGTGTTGCGGTTAATTCCCTTGAAAATCTTGTCTATGGAACAGTTGAGATTACCAACGGTTTTTCGGGAAATTTGCCACCACCACAAAGGCTTAATCTTAGTTACGGGGCCCACTGGTTCTGGTAAATCGACCACAATGGCGGCGATGATTGATTACATCAATAGAGAGATGGCTAAACATATCATCACTATTGAAGATCCCATTGAATTTGTACACCAAAGCCGTAAGTCCTTGGTAAAACAACGGGAAGTGGGGATGCACACCCAAAAGTTTGACAACGCTTTAAAAGCAGCTTTGCGCGAAGATCCAGATTTGATTCTGGTGGGGGAAATGCGGGATAAAGAAACAGTCAATACTGCTCTGAAAGCGGCGCAAACTGGTCACTTAGTCATGGGAACTCTACATACAAATAGTGCTGTGAAAACCATTGAGCGGATTCTCAATCTTTACTCAGGTGAAGAACAGGATGCGATGCGGGTAGCACTGGCTGAATCCTTAGTGGCAGTAATTGCTCAAGGTTTGTGCCGCACTACCGATGGCAAGCGGGCAGCATTCCACGATATCTTGATTAATACTGAAGCTATTAAAGAATGGGTCAAAGACGGTAAATATGATGAAATTGGTGAGTTGATGAAGCAAGCCAGTTTTGACGGTATGATTACCATGAATCAGTCTTTGCTCAACCTCTACCAAGAAGGCCGGATCACAGAAGAAACGGCTTTAGAAATGTCACCAACTCCTAACGAAATGGCGCAGTTTCTCCGAGGACGAGTTTAGTTACAGTAAAAGATAAAAGGTAAAAAATTTTTTACCTTTGAGTTCCCCAACCCTTGTAACTCCTTGATCACAGATAAACTATCTAAACCCCAGTTGTTCAAAGGCATTGCCCTTTTTACACCGGGAGGAGATTTAATTTACTGCATCGACCCAAATAAACAGGGTCGATGGCATTTGCATTTGTGTGCAGCTTTGCAGGAAATTTTAGACTTACCAGAACCACCACATTTTTTAGTGCCTTGTTATACTGCAACAATTGATCACTGGTTAGATCCCCATACCCACCAGGTGCGAACCTTTGCAGAAGCTTATCCAGCCGTCATGCGACATCAGGCTGTACTTAATGCTATTTTTGGCACGGGTGAACTTGTTTGGCAAACAGCACCTTGGCAAGAAGGTTTGTGCGATCGCATGGTATTAACTACTTATCGCGCTTCATTTCCCCAATTGTGGGAAGACCATGATTTAATCATAGATTTGGACTGTTCCCAACCCAAACCAAAGTACCATCCACCAGTTATTGCTGCTCAAAAGCCACAGTTACCAGCACAATGTTATGTTTTACGTCTGTTTGTGGCTGGACATAGTATCAATACAGAACGTATCCTTCAGAATTTGCATGAACTGTTGGAGCGATCGCTGGGGTATCCTTACACAATGAAAGTGATCGATGTTTTAACTAATCCTGAACAAGCAGAGATTGATCAAGTTTCTGCAACTCCCACCCTGGTTAAAGTTTCGCCACAACCGATTCGGCGCATTGTTGGGGATATAGATAATGTGGATAAACTTTTAAATATGTTAGGTGCTACTACAGAAAAAGTGTGAAGTACCCCAGAACTCCAATTCGCTGCCTTGGAAGTCAAAAGTAGCCAGTGCATGGTGCAGTTTCCCCGACTTGTAGCAACTGGCGTTCAAAAGTCAAAACTCAGAAGACTTGTAGTTAAAAGAGTGGCTTTATTTACTCCTAGGACTTACGCACTCGCTAGGAAAATCAAGGCTTTGAGATTGCTTCCCTACGGTCGCAATGACGAAAATACGTGGTTGGTTACGTAAGTCCCGACTCCGTAGAGTACTTAATTAGTAATATTCAGAGTACTTACTAAAAAAGCCCACTTATCTGCTGCTTCTTCAATAATCTTCGCAGTAGGTTTACCCGCACCATGTCCCGCTTTAGTTTCAATTCTAATTAGCACTGGTGCATCACCAACGTGATTGGCTTGCAAAGCCGCCGCAAATTTGAAACTATGAGCCGGAACCACGCGATCGTCATGGTCGGCTGTGGTAATTAAAGTTGCAGGGTAAGCTGTCTTTGATTTGAGGTTATGCAGCGGCGAATAAGCATAAAGTGTCTCAAATTCCTCTGGGTTATCCGCCGAACCATATTCGGGAACCCAAGCCCAGCCAATGGTAAATTTGTGGAAGCGTAACATATCCATCACACCCACGGCTGGTAAAGCTGCACCGAATAAATCAGGACGCTGAGTCATACATGCACCCACCAATAAACCACCGTTACTACCACCTGCGATCGCTAACTTTTCGGGTTGGGTATACTTGTTAGTAATTAACCACTCAGCCGCTGCAATAAAATCATCAAAGACATTTTGCTTTTTTTCCTTCATTCCTGCTTGATGCCATTCTTCGCCATACTCCCCACCACCTCGGATATTCGGCATAGCATAGACACCTCCTATCTCCATCCATACCAACATACTCACAGAAAAGCCAGGAGTCATTGAGGCATTAAAACCACCATAAGCATAAAGGTATGTGGGGTTATTTCCATCTAATTGAATACCTTTTTTGTGAGTAATAAACATGGGTACTTGAGTACCATCTTTACTACCGTAAAAAATTTGTTTTGTCTCATAATCATCAGGATTAAAATCTACCTGTGGCTGGCGAAAAAGTTCACTTTTACCCGTTACCATGTTGTAGCGATAAATAGTACCTGGGATTGTGAAACTCGTAAAACTATAAAAAGTTTCAATATCATCACGTTTGCCACCAAAGCCACCTGCTGAACCGAGTCCGGGTAATTCTACTTCACGAACAAATGACCCATTGAGGTCAAAAATTTGGATTTGGCTGTGAGCATCTTGGAGATAATCAACAATAAATTGATTATTGAGGATGTTGGCACTTTCTAAAGTTGACGCAGATTGTGGAATCATTTCTTGCCAATTTGCTTGAGCAGGGTTTTTAGTATCAATGCCAATTAATTTTCCGCGTGGAGCATTTAAATCTGTACGAAAATAAAAAACACTATCATCATGGTCAATAAAACTATAATTAGCTTCAAACTGATTAATTAGTTCTATGACTTCGGCATGAGGGTTAGTTAAATCTTTGTAGAAAACTAAATTTTTAGCATCAGTTCCCAGCCACACAGAAATTACCAGATAACTTCCATCTTCAGTGACATCACCACTAAAACCCCATTCTTTTTGGTCATGACGATGGTAAATTAAGACATCTTCAGATTGGGGAGTACCCAATTGATGATAATAGAGTTTTTGATAATAATTAACATCTTCTAGTTTCGTTTTTTCATTTGTTTCATCATAACGACTGTAGAAAAAACCTTGATTATCATGTGTCCAAGAGGCACCAGAAAATTTAATCCACTTGAGATGATCTTGCAGATCTTTCCCAGTTTCCACATCACGAACTTTCCACTCTTGCCAGTCAGAACCAGAGGTAGATAATCCGTATGCTAACAGTTGACCATTATCACTAATGGCTAATCCTGAAAGGGCAATAGTACCATCATCTGAAAGTTTATTAGGGTCAAGTAATACTCTTGGTTCAGCATCAAGAGTTTTTAAGGTGTAGAGAACGCTTTGATTTTGTAGCCCATCATTTTTAAAATAAAAATAGTTATTGCCTTCTTTAAATGGGATGCCATATTTTTCATAATCCCACAGTTTAGTCAGGCGTTGCTTAATTTCTTTCCTTACAGAAATTTCGTTCAAGTAATCAAAAGTAACTTTATTTTGTGCCTCAATCCAACTTTTAGTTTCTTCTGAGTCTGGGTCTTCTAACCAACGGTAAGTATCTGTAACTAAAGTACCGTGATAGTTATCAACTTGATCACTTTTGCGGGTAAGTGGGTAAGACATAATTCTCAAAATAACCTAAGTAAAATTACACAAACAATTGTTGTGGATGTTTTCTTTATACGTTTTGATTAACGCTAGCTGATGATTCGGCTAAAAATACCCTTTTACATCCTACAAAAATAAATTTTTTTGTGTAGCCCAGACCTTATTAGACGAGGTTAATTTTATGCATTTACTAGTTTTTCTCCTTTCAACATCCGCACGGCGGCTTCCAGTAAAGCTTCTTCTAAATATGGCTTAGTAAAGTAACCACTAGCACCGAGTTGAATTGCCATTTGTCTATGTTTGTCGGCACCCCGTGAGGTGAGCATAGCGATGGGTAAGTGATTGAGGTTAGAGTCTTTCTGGATGCGAGAAAGCAATTCTAGTCCGTCGCAACGGGGCATCTCAATGTCGCAAAATACGATATCGCAAGGTAGACCAGAACGCAGTTTATCCCAAGCTTCTTGCCCATCACGTGCCTGTTCAACGCGATAACCCGCTTTGTTAAATGTCAGTGACAGTAACTCTCTAACAGTAATGGAGTCATCGACAATCAACACTGTCGGATCAATTTTCTCCACAGCAATTTCTGGCGTATTGAAATCATCGTGTTGTTGCCAAGAAGTACCAGTACCGTGTTTAGAAATCCGTCCTTGGAAGATGTCGATGATCTCCAGGACATCAGCAATCGGCATAACCCGCCCATCACCTAGAACTGTAGCACCAGCAACACCAATGGGTTTGGGTGCCGGACTTTCAAATTGCTTAATTACTATTTCTTGTTCACTGAGTACCAAGTCAATCTGTAAAGCAATTAAGGTATTTCCCGATCGCACTACCACAACTGAGACCATATCATCATCTCGGTTGCCGCCATAAACATTACCGCGACTCAATTGACGATTAAAGGTTAAAAGTTCTTTCAACGGTCTAAAAGGCAGTACTGTATCGCGCCAGGAAATATAAGATTGCCCATCGGCATTATGCTGGATACTTTTGAGTGGTATATCTAAGGTATCTTCCACACCGTCCATCGGGAAGGCAATTCGCGCTTTATCGGAAACGCAGCAAAGTGCTTTACAAATACTCAAGGTCAATGGCAGCCTAATAGTAAAGGTCGTACCCTTGCCGATAGTGGAATCTGTGTTGACTATGCCGCGAATTTCACTAATTTCCGACCGCACGACATCCATACCTACACCGCGACCAGAAATTTCATCGGCTTGGTCTTTGATACTAAAACCAGGTTGGAATAGTAAGTCATAGACTTCCATGCGCGAAATGGATTTAGCCTGGGCTGCTGTAATCATACCTATCTGAGTTGCTTTAGCTTTGACCCGTTCTGGATCGATACCTGCGCCGTCATCTCCCACGGAAATCACTGTTTGGTTACCTTGGTGGAAGGCTCGAATGGTAATGTATCCCACGGGTTGTTTACCTGCGCCTTGTCTGATTTCTGGGGTTTCAATGCCGTGGGCGATCGCATTATTCAACATATGAGTTAATGGATCGGTGAGATGATCTAAAATCATCTTGTCAATTAAGGTATCTCCACCTTCAATTACCAACTCTACTTGTTTGCCATACTTGATGGCATTGTCGCGCACTCCTCGACGCAAGCGATCAATAGCTTGAGAAAAAGGCACCATTCTGGCGCGTGTTAATCCCTCTTGTAACTGAGTGGTCACTTGGCGGAACTGGCGCGCTACCCTTTCGGTTTCTTCAGTCACAAAATCAATGTCACTCGCTGACTCACGCACCCTGACAATAAATTCAATCATTTCTTGGGACAGGGTGTGGAAAGGGGTAAACCGATCCATTTCTAACGAGCTAAAACCTCTATCTGTGTCAGCATTAGATTCCTCAGAATCAAAGCTCACTTCTGGAGTGGCTTTAGTTTCTTGATTTTTGCGACTGGCGAGAAGAGAGGCTTCTAAGAGCGATCGCTCATATAATTCTTGCATTCTTGCTCCCACATCTGAAAGATGTTGCACTTGAATTAGCAAGTTATCTAGCGATTGTCGCAGTCGTTCGTGATCTTGTTCTAAGGTATTGCGATTTACAACTAATTCCCCAACTAAATTACTCATATCATCCAGTTGCTTAACTGGCACCTTCATTGTTTCTTCAAATCTGGCAGTACGACGAGTAGAGGAACGGGGAACCTTAGTTGTATGTGGTTTGCTCGCTGATGAGTGGGATATGGTATGGTCTGCTTCTGCCAATAGTTTTTCTAAATCACTAAATTCATCATTAATATCTGCTGATGAAATTGTGTTGCCAGAATTTTGGTTGGTAGTTGGTCTAATTTGTAGGGTGTAGGATTGCTGGCTACTAGATGTTGTTGCCTCTTCATCATCATTATCCGCATTCAGTAAAGCTTCTAGGGCTGCAAAATCTTCTTCCAGCATCGAACTAGCATGAGAAGTTGCATCTTCTTCGGCTTCTAGTAATGCTTCTAACTCAGCAAATTCATCTTGGATATCAGTATCAGTATTACTGTGTTGGCTAGCTTCTTCTTGATAAACTGTTGTCGTCTCTGATTCAGGAAAAACATAGGTAGTATTTTCATTGTCAGATATTTGAACTGTGTTCAACAGTTCGTCTGATAAATTTCCTGCATTTTCTGTTAATTCTTCAGTTGTTGTGGCGAATAAATCGTCATCATCTTCAGTAACTGCTGATGTTATTTCTGTCTCTTCTTCAAACGAATCATTAACTATTAATTCTTCAGTTGTTGTGGCGAATAAATCGTCATCATCTTTAGTAACTGCTGATGTTATTTCTGTCTCTTCTTCAATTGAATCATTAACTATTAACTCTTCAGTTGTTGTGGCGAATAAATCGTCATCATCTTCAGTAACTGCTGATGTTATTTCTGTCTCTTCTTCAAACGAATCATTAACTATTAACTCTTCAGTTGTTGTGGCGAATAAATCGTCATCATCTTCAGTAACTGCTGATGTTATTTCTGTCTCTTCTTCAAACGAATCATTAACTATTAACTCTTCAGTAGCTGTGGCGAATGAATCGTCATCATCTTCAGTAATTGCTATCTCATCTACTATTATTTTTGTACGGTCAACTTCAGTTACAGAATCAGAATCAACATTAATCAACTCTATTTCAGGTTGTAATTGTTGGAAGTCTAAATTTTCTGGTAAACTTATATTTGAGTTAATTTCTGATGTAAATAATCTTTCATCTTCTATGAGATTATCAGCAATATCAAATTGAATATAAGTTGAGTGATCTATAGAAGCTATTTCTGGCAATGATATTTGTGAATTATCAGCTTCATTTTCATCAAGACTATCGAATAAATCAATTTCTAAATCCGCAAAGGTTTGGGGAGAATCTACCCCAGATGTCTCTACTGGCTGGTTAGTAAATTCTGGAATTGAATCTAGCGCTTCTGGTGTTTGAGAAAAGCCGGAAATTTCTTGTAAAGACAAGTCATCATCATCAACTGCATCTGATATTGAATTGAATTCTGTTAAATCTGCAAATAAATCATCTCCATTACCAGTATCCAATGAGAATATCTCATCTTGTTGATAGGAAATGAGATCATCTTCTTCAGCATCAAAACTCATTAGACGGGAAGGAATAGACTCTTGAGGATCAGGGTTACCAAAAATTTCACCAGAAGCCGCAGCTGCAAATAAACTTTCTTCTAAGGCTTTTGCTACATCCTGTTCAAATAAAGGATTATCTATTTCTGGTTGTTGTGTTTCAATTCCTTGATTCCAGAAGTCATTTAAATCGCCGTCAGTGTGAGAAAATTCTGGTACTATTGCAGGTGGTTCATCAAATAAATCACTAATTTCTGATTCATCAATAGACAGTTTGCTATTTTCTACTACATCATCAAACAAACCATCTAAACTTAAGATGTCTGATTGAATTATATTAGGATTTTCGTCTGTGTAATCATTCAGAGAAATCTCGTCAACAAGATTGCTATTTTCTATTTCTAAGAATAAATCTTCAGAATTATTTTCTGGTTTCCTTGGTGCTGCTGATTGCTGATTTACTTCACCTGTAAGCAATAATTCATTTTCATCTAGTGCTAAAGCTAATAAATTGCCGACCAACTCCTTTCCTGGCATCTCCTGTCGCGACTGTTCTGATTCGCTAGAACCTGGAGAATTTTGGGGATTTTGCAGGTATGGATGCTCTTTTTCTAAGAAGTTGTTGCCAAATAATAAATTTAAATCTTCTGTTGTCGTTAAGCTGATTTGCAGTTCTTCATTGCTGTTATTTTCATCAAAGGAAAGAAAATCAGCCAAATCGTTATCGACATCTTCAATATCACTGTCATTAATATCTACTCCCAATTCACTGGCGGAGGTAATATCTAAAATTTCCTCTTGTTGCCAAGTTTCATCTAGTTCTGGAGTTTCACCTTCAAATAAATCGGCCAGGGTATTTAATTCAGCTAATCCTACTTCTGGCCCGTTTTGATCAATATTTATATTGGTAATATTAACTTCTTCGTGATCACCAAAGAATAAATCAGTAGTTTCAGAGTTTTCTGTTATTGCTGGAATACCCTGACCTAACCATAGCTCTGAGATTTCAGTGAGGCTATTAACGCTGTCTGTTGGCTGTAGTAAAATCGTAGGTGATTCACTGGCAACATTATCTGTAGTCCCAGAATATACTTCATCTAATGTCGGTTCTGCAACTGCGACAGGTTGGGTATCAAATAAATCTTCCGCTTGCGACAACTCCAGTTCTTGCAAGTCTAAAAGTGTTGATAATTGTTGACTAGTAACAATTTCTGCTTCTCTACCTTGAAGAACTAATTCTTGGGCTTGCTTGATTTCAGTAATGACGATTTTAGCTAGGGTGAGATAGGTATTGTCGGGATTAGCGATCGCATTGGCCGCTGCTCGACATAAACTACACCAATGAGGCAAATTCCATGTCTGGCCTAGTCTGACTAACTGCTGACAACATTGTTGAAGATTGGCCCGAGATTCGGGTGTTGTCTTTTGTTTGAACAGTTGCAACATTTCCCGTAGTGCTTGTAGCACTTGGGTTTGAAATTCTTCCCAATGATCATGTGCTGCAATGAGTGGCGAATGCTCTTCCTGAGATGTTCCAGAGAAAGTTGCTGCTGTTGACGTTTGTTCGCTGTCTTCTTCCAAATTGGGAATGTCTCGCCGCAGGAACAGTTCGGTGAGTGTGTTGACGCTATCACCAGGGTTAATTTCTGTTGTGCTAGCATCGCTGGCTACTCCATTGCTTCCCTGTTGTACCAGCAGTTCTAAATGCTCATTCAGCCATTTAAAAACTGGCTCAGTTTCTGACATCAGAGTGTTAGCAGCCTCTTCCGATAGACCAAAGGGCCCACTTAAATGCTCCAATAGTACCTTGAGGGTATCAGAAACACCGAGAAATAAAGATTCTAACTTTTGGTCAACCTGAACCGGATGCTCTTTGAGAACTTTAAAAGAATCTTCCAAGCGGTGGGAGGTGTGCTGGATGCTACTTAATCCCAGCATGGCTGCTCCCCCTTTGATCGAGTGAGCCGCCCGGAAAACTTCGTTGACCATTTCCGGGTCGTTTAGGGTGTCTTGGAGATTTAATAACCCCTGCTCAATCGTATTCAGATGGTCTCTGGCTTCTTCAATGAAGTAACCTAAAATCCGCTGTTGTTGTTCCGGCAGCATAATAAAAGTTCTCAGTCTTGGGTTCTAAGTTATGAGTAGTCAACAGCCATTTACCAATGACTAATGACTAATGACTAATGACTAATGACTAATGACTAATGACTAATGACTAATGACTAATGACTAATGACTAATGACTAATGACTAATGACTAATGACTAATGACTAATTAATTACCTAGATTCAAGGGTTTCCACGCGGAAACGCTCAACGGAGGAAATCAAGTCGCGGGAAACACCTACTAACAGTTGTAAGGCACCGGAAACTCGTTGAGCTTCCTGTGATGTTTCTTGGGCTGTGAGTTCCACTGATTGCATTACGTGAGCTACAGCACGGGAGGTTTCCGTCTGTTCTACTGTGTCGCTGGTAATTGAACATACGAGGGTGTCGATACGATTCGCTACTTGAATAATATTTTCGAGCGATCGCTTGGCCTCTTCTGCCAGTTTTGTGCCTTTAATTACCTGTTGTGTGCCTTCTTCCATTGCGGTCATTACTGAGCCTGTTTCGCTTTGGATTTGCATCACAATCTGTTCAATTTCCTTTAAGGATTTGGCAGATTTATCTGCTAACTGGCGCACTTCATCCGCTACAATGGCAAACCCACGTCCGGCTTCTCCTGCTCTTGCTGCTTCAATACTGGCATTGAGTGCTAGCAAGTTGGTGCGGGAGGCAATCTGAGAAATCAAGGCGACAATCTTAGAAATTTCTTGAGAAGATTCCGCCAGGCGTTTTACCTTACGGGTAGTTTCTGCTACAGTTTCCCGTATTTCTAAAATCCCTGCTACAGTGTTTTCCACTGCTTCCCCGCCTTTGAGGGCAATGGCGCTGGCATCACGGGCCACAGTTTCGGCTTCTCTTGCGGCTTCTGCTACCCGTTGAATTGAGTCGGTCATCACCTGTACGGAATTTAAAGTTACTCCTAACTCTTCCGCTTGTCGCAGGGCATCACTAGATAAAGCTCTAGCGAATGTTTCGGAGTTGGTTGCACCTTTTGTTACCTCCTTGGCGGCCACTTTTACTTGTTGGACGATATCCCGCAGGTTTTGAATGGTCAAGTTAAAGGCATCGGCCACAGCTCCTAGTACGTCGGCTGTCACCTCGGCTTGGACTGTCAAATCTCCCCTAGCAGCACCTTCCACATCGTCCAATAGGCGAATTACTTGGCGTTGCAGGTTTTCTTTGGCTTCTTCTTGTTCATCGGCTTTACGTTGGGCTTCATGGGTAGTTGTAAAAATTACCCTTGCCATTTCATTAAAGCCTGTGGCTAGCCGCCCCAATTCATCTTCGGAATACACCGTGGCTTGCACATTCATATTACCTTGGCGAACGGCATCAAACTGAGCCTGTAAATCCTTGGTGGTGCGACGAATTTGTTTGAGTGTCAGACTGCCCATAAAGGCTGCTGTGCCAAAGCTAGCAAGACCCGCTGCTAGTGACATCGACCAACCCGTGTTCCGTACTGATTCCCGTTGTTCTGGTGGAGAAAAGCTGGTAGTTGCAAAGCTGACTGTTGCTACTACTAAAGCTGAAAAAACACCCACAGTGCCAGCGACAAACCAGGGTTTCATATCCAGGGGAGCATTTTCTAAAGGTGCTAACCAGCCTTGCTCGACGCTGACGTTGGGTTCTAGCTTCGAGGCATCAGTTTGGGTAAAAATGGGAACTGCATCTTGGGTGCCAGTATGGGAACCTGTAATGGAAAACAGTTCATCATCCCGATCATTAGTGGCATTATTGGGGTTAGGCTCTTCAACTTTATTTTGTGGAATGCCACTAGTTTCTAGTGAACCAGAAAGCATTGTCACGTCACCAAAGCTGGAATCGGTGTCTGCTAGCTCAAACCCAGGAATATTACTTAAATCATCGAATTCGTCAAAATCATCTAAAAATTCGATATTGCTCTGAGAATTACCTTTATTTTGAATGCTGTTTGTATCTTCATCAGCCGTAGTGCCATCCGAGCCAAAGGCCGATTCAAATGCTTCAAAATCAAAACCTTCGTCACTATCCAAGCTATCGGTATCTGCTGCTACATCAGTTTGCATCTGCTGATAGTTACGGGAAGAATTACCATTTAAATATGAAGATGCTTCAGAAAGGTTTTCAACAACTTCTATTTTCTCTAACCAATTACTTGGATCAGATTGCAGTAAATTATCTTGAGGATTATTTTTCAAGTTACTGGTTTCTGCTGCACCATTTTTAAAATGGTCTTTATCCAGAAATAATGTTTCATCTTCCTGAATATTTGCTGTTACTGGAAAAGTATCTATATTTGGCGTTTGTTGCCTTTCATCATCCAAAATATCAGAGATAGTTTCTAAATTACTGTCTGGAGAAAAAGCAACTTCGGCAAAAGGTGTATCAACATGATTATTGTCTATTAGCGAATTGTCTTTATCTGATAAATCACGGCTACTTTCTAGTCCGTCTTCCTGCCAAAACATGGGTAATTCTAATTCAACTTGTTCATTACCCTTGTCAGCATTCAACTCTGACTCGGTTGGATGGGAATTTATAGCAAAAGGATCTTCACTAAAAGGTGTTGTGTTATCTGGTATTTGATTCAAGGCATCACTTGCTGCCGATATATCAAAGGGATTGCCTAAAGATGGCTCTTCTACAGCCTCACTGTATTGAGACTCTTCTAAGGAATTGAAATCAAAACTATTACTATCTAAATTAGTAAACTGCCCCAAATCTTCTAAGTCTGATGTACCAGTTTCCAAATCATCAGACATGCTGGCAAAATTTATTGGCTCTGGCTGATAATTTTCTTCAGTCCCCACATCTGGCTCTAGTGGCTGTTGGTCTTGATTAATGTTTTCCAATCCATTATTAGCAAAACTAATAATTTCTACATCATCAGACAACTGCAAAACTTTTTGATACTCTTTCTGGGCAACATCATATTGCTGCAAAACATAATAAATGTGACCCCGTAACAAATGGCAATTGGGATCATCCGGTACATTTTGTACCACTTCATCTACTAAAGTGGCGGCAACTTCATAGTTTTGTTGTGCATAAGCTGTACAAGCCTGCTTATAAGTTTCTAGATATTCGTTTATACTTGCTGCCATTTGCTCCCTCCCAATTTCATCCTGCCCACCTTGCACTCCGCAAAATTGCTGTTTGATCGAGCAGCCTTAAACACTGATTATTTTTAGCACTTAATAACCACTCTCCACGCAAAAAGGGAGCCATCGTATCTGGTAGATTAGTTGGTGGCATCAAATGCTGTACATCCAGCCAGTCCATACCACCGATTTCGTCTACTGCTAAACCCACTATGGTGTCTTGCTCTTCAATGGCAATCACCGAAATTTCTGCTTTGTCCGTATTTAACGCAGTTGCTTCGCCCAGAAATTGACCCAAGTCCGCCACCCAAATTACTCGACCTCGTAAATTTAGAGTACCCAAAAGTAAAGGAGAAGCATTAGGAATCGGGGTGATTCTATCAGGACTTAGTTCCATAACCTCGCGAATCCCAGTTGCTGGTAAGGCAAACTCCTGTTGCGAAGGAATGTAAAACCGCAAATGTAATTCACCTTCGGGACTTTCTACTTGTAATTCAGGACGAAAGTTATCTTGACCACCACCACTTAAAAAGTCTGGTTTACTGACCATATTATTTTCATCCTTATCCTCGCAGCAGTTGTTTGACTGTTCCCACCAACTCGGTTGGTTGAAATGGTTTGGCTATGTACGCATCCGCACCTTGCTTCATCCCCCAGTAACGGTCGAATTCTTCACCTTTAGAAGAACACATGACTACGGGGACGTTTTGGGTTTTGGGGTCGGACTTTAACCGCCGACATACTTCGTAGCCGTTCATCCGGGGCATGACAATATCTAATACCACTAAATCGGGAGGGGTAGTTTGAATTGCCTCCAATGCTTCTACGCCGTCACTGGCGTGGGTGACTACTAAACCACTGGCTTTCAGGAGGTCTGTAATCATCTCTCGTTGTGCGATACTGTCTTCCACAATCAGAACTGTACTCATAAATGCCTATCTACCTCCTGATGTAGACGTTCCGTTTTGGAACATTCCCTGATCCCCCGCAAATAGTTAGTGTATAAATTAATTTTATTGTTTCACTAATGTACTAGATAATAACCTGGCACTTGAATTAGCTGGTTCTGTGATAACACCTTTTACTCGACTTTTAGGGAATCAACAAGTCTCGTATTTGATTTGTGTTCCTAGACAAGACTGTGGGTTCATATATTTCTCTAAGAGCATCAGTAACTCAGTATCGCCAAAAGGCTTTGTTAAGTAATCCGTAGCTCCAACCATTCTTGCCCTGACTCGATCAATAAATTGATCTTTACCAGTTAGCATGATAATCGGTATATTTTGAAATGCGGTGGAATGCCGTAACATGGCACAAATTTCGTAACCATCCAATTCCGGCATGGCAATGTCACACAAGATTAGATCTGGCTGGAGTTGAAAAATGAGACTGATTGCTTCTAAGGGATTAGTCAAGGCGATCGCTTGATATCCTTGGGGCTTTAAGATAGACTCTACAGTCTCACAGATAGTTTTAGTATCGTCAATACATACTACTCGCACCCCGTGCTTTCCATCCACTTCTATATCTTGTGTACATGGGGGTATATTACTAGTAGCTGAATATACTAACTGCAACCAACCTTGTTGTACATATGGATATATGACCTTAGCAACCGTCAAAATATCTCGGTTGAGATGACGCGCTAGTTGACGCAGGGAAGTTTTACCATCTGCCCAATGCTGTAGCTTATTAATGGTTGCTGCGGGAAGTGAAGATTTTAATTGCACTATATCAGCTAGCATCGGCAATTGTTCAGAAGACTGAATATGCGGATAAAGCTGTTTCCATTCCTGGATTTGCTGTGTAATTTTGTATATTAAAGGGGCAATTGCCAAGCTAGTTAATTGCGGAGTCAGTGTTGTACCTTGCCGAAAAATGAAACTACCTTGGTGTAAACTCAGCAAATCAAAAAGCGTTTCACAGACCAAGTTGTGGATGATACTATGAGCTACCTGAGGCTTGATGATATTGCGCTCTAAGAGGGCCCAGAGATAGCCATACTCTGGTGCGTTCTGCCCTCCTAGAGATGCAAGTTGTTTTTCATCAAGCTTGGACTCAATGCGGTAATAACGTAAGTAATCATCAATGCGCGACAAATTACTTTCACCTTGTTGGCAATAAATAATTTGACCGTTGAGGAAGAAGACGAACCAAAATTGTTTGGGATAATTCCCGGAATGTTGATGTCTGGCTATCTCGTGGTTTGTGAGCCTGTCACTATTGAGTCCGACTTCTACTAAAAGTTGCCCAGTTCGCTGTCCTAACTCAATCAATTGCAGGATACTGCGAATATCAATTTCATTTAAATTTCCCTGCATTTAGCTTGACGGCTCTCCTTGTAGTTCCGTTTACATTCTCTGTTAATTTTGCTCATTAGTTTTTTTCTGTTTTTCGCAGACGAATCAGGTACAAGTACTCAAAGTATTATTTCCTTTATAACCAGTCTCGAACAGGAGATATATTTAGCAACAAACTGTAAATTTTCGTAATGATTTTGGCTAAAGCTAGTGATAACACCGAAGTCATCATCACTGCTATCAGTACAAAATATAAAAGCGTAGCCAAATCGTTATCTATAAATATCAAGACGGTTATCCCAAGTTTATAAATAGTTTTGTCTGTCTTGTTTTTCTCAAATTAGATGAAATAAGCGCAGTTAACAGAATTATCTAAGGTATATCCCCAAACACGAACATCAAGTACACAAGAGGACGAACGGTGTGCTGTATTTAGCAGAAGTACAAAAGCAGAAAGGCGGCTTACTCAGTGGTGGTGCTAAAACTGAACTGAAACTGCTAGCTTGTCAGCGAACCGACCAGAATTGGAGTACTGTGTCGGAAGAAGTAATAGCGGCTGAAGATGCCAGTAAATTAAATGATGGCGCACTAGTATTGGTGGAACTGAATCCGAATCGTCAAGTGCAGCGGATTCAGGAAGCAGGCCGCCCATTAGTGAACATTTTGCAAAATTTCTCCCGCCAGTTGGAAAAATTTAAGCTTAAAGAAGATGAGATCGATCAGTGGAAGGAGTCACTGACATTTCAGGCGCAAGAGATGAATCGCCGGGAAATGGACATGGAGGTGCGCCTAGAACAGTTGCAACAAATGGAGGAAGAGTTTCAACGTCTGGAATCACAAAAACAGGAAGTTGAGACATCTCATGAGCAGATTGAACAGTTGCAAGCAGAAATTGAGCGTAATCGTCAGGAGTTAGAAGGAGCTTGGGAACATTTGCGCGGTGAACAACGCCGCCTAGAAGAGTATCAAGCAGATTGCCAACAAGGAACGGTGTTGGATGAGGAGCAAAGTCGGGTGATGAGCGAGTTACTTGAGCGCTTGTCCGATAAGGTTGCACCGACAGAAATCGTCAGAGAACACCTGAATCTGGCCTTTGAATTAGTCGAAACCCAGCAAGCTACTCTCACCCCACATTGGGAAAAACTGGAGCAGCAAAAAACTACAGCAACTCAACAACAAGAAGAAATTGAGCGCCTATCGCAAACTTTAGGCGATCGCCAACACACTTGGCAAGAAACACAAAATTCTTTAGAACAGCAAATATCCCAATTAAAGATAAATACCGCAACTCTGAGCAGCAAACAAGATTATGCTCAATGCATTAAAGAGCAGTTGCAAAATCATGAAGAATTACATCAACAAATGCATACTTTGGCCGCAACTTCTGGTGGTGTGGTTCTGAGCCAAAAAGTTGATGTAGAAGCTTTAGAAACAATGCCTCTAGAAGAACTACAGCAGATAGTACAAGATTTGAAAAATAAGTTAGAAATAGATTCTAGCTTTGTCCATGACCAGGAACAAGAACTGAAATATAAGCAAGAAACTATAGAAGAATTACAAAATAAAATTAAGTCAGCACCTGACCAAGACCAAATTAATTTGGCAATGGAACTAGCGGACGAAAAAGACCTTTACCAAATGTTAAATGAAACTCTGGTAGGGCAACGCCGCAATTTGCTACATCGAGAGAAGTTGATTAAGCAACATCAAAATATTCTGTTACGTCGCCAAGGGCAAACTGTTGCCAATACAGAAGAAGAAAACCAAATTGACTTTGGGCCAATTTTGTTGCAAATAGAAACCCTGCGACAACAACAGTCACAGGAATTACAAAAGTTGGAACATGAAATTGAGCAAATACGTGCTGCTATGGAGATGGATCAAGGGATGATTGACACTCAAACCCAAGATCAACAAGAAAAGCAAAAAGAAATCAAAGAGATGGAAGCCAACTTGGTATCCTTGAAAACAGCAACGGCTGAATGTTGGGGTCGGATCAATCTTTATCAAGAGACACTACAACCTATTCAAGATGCTTTGGATGCTTTAAGGCATAAGCTACAAGCAATTGCTGAGTCTGTGGCCCAAGTTCAAGAAACTGGTGATTATCAACTCCAGACTATCAACGAAATGCGTCAGAATCTCCAGGGCTTAATGTCTCAGCCAGAGTTGTTAGCTTCTTGATAATGTGGGATTATTTTTGGATGAATTGAGCCGATTCCTCATCATTATGATCGAAAAAAAAGGGTCTTGAGTCAAATCCGTGAAAAAACGGAATATCATCTGAAAACCCTTTATAATTCTATATTTTATGAATTACACATTTAACAGGTGTGACATGCATACCTATTAAATGTGCTGTCTTACTATTTCGACAGTTCAAACAGATACTTGCCATCGGGAGTCGGTAACGTATAAGCCTGCTGGTCGAAATCCGTAGTCTCTGGTTTAACAGGTAGAAATGTACCTCTTTGTTGCGGACTTAGGAGCAATTTTGCTGAATCTGCTTCGGAAGTAGGGAGCAGTAAAATTTCCGCTACGCCCCGGATTTCTAAATCTGGTGCATTCATATCCAGATTCTTGGGTTGTAGGAGAAACAATCCGGTAAAGCCAGATGGTAGCGAGTAATCTTCAGTTGTGCCATCGGGGTTTAATGTCCCAAAGTTATTGCCGAAGCCAAAATCAAAGACAGTAACAAGTTTATCAGTTGCTAAAGGCATACCATTGGCGGTGAACTTGAGTGATAGCGTAACTGTAGGCTCAGAAGCATCATTCAGGTTAGAAATCAATAAAAAATAAGCTTGAATAGCCCGACGATTAATGGGAGCGCTAGGAGGAGCAATTGGTTTAACTAAAAGCTCAAATGATGAAATAATAGTTGAAGTCATGTCAATATCTCACTTGTTGTAATTCAAGAGTTAAACAGGATATTTTCCAGAAGTCTGGATAGTTATTGTTGTAATTTGTTAGGGATTTCCCAGAAATAAATTATCCATTTTGTAGGCAGGATGCCCAGATTATGGAATAGGTGAGGACACCCATACCACTAGAAAATTTGGAATGTTATTTATTTGGAAGTCCTTTATTAGACACTTGAGATCAACTGCTGATTACGGTTTTTGTAACTTTTATTTACAATTGCTCAATTGAGCGATATTTAAGAATATTTAAGCCGAAGTAATTAGGACTGTTTCCAGCAGATCCAATCACCTTGGACTTGGGCGATCGCACCACCAGGAAATGGATCGGTTTGCGAGCGGTTTGGCGCTATAATCAAAGCCGTTAATTTTTCAATATGTTCAAAACTTGGTGCGTCAGCAAGTGTTTGTTGCAATATCTGTCGCATCACCCGACGTTGCAATGCTAAAGGTGCTGGCTGTAATATTCGTCTATTTAATCTGAAAGCAAACCCATTTTCCCCACGCCCTTCTCCTTCTTCCATCGCTGCTTCCCTCAACTTGTGGGCGGTTGCTTCTAAATATTCCACTTCTGCTTGCAGCAATTCTGCTGTTTGAGCTAGAGCAGATTCTACTTGGGGGTTAAAATTTATTTGTAAATAGGGAATTAATTCTTGGCGGATGCGGTTGCGGGCATATTTCACATCTTGATTGGTGGAGTCTTCCCAAACTGGGAGATTAAATTCTCGACAAAATTGCTCTGTTTCTGGGCGAGTAATTTCTAAAAGTGGACGCACTAATAAAATGTCTTTAGTTAGTGGACGTTGCCAAGTCAAGGCTTGTAACCCATCTGCACCAGTACCACGTATTAAGTTATACAGCAGAGTTTCCGCGCGATCGCTTGCAGTATGACCTGTGACAATATAATGGTAATTATTTTTTTGGGCGATCGCACTTAAAGCTTGATATCGCCAATCACGTGCCGCAGCTTCACTATTCAATAACTGCGTAGCTGTTTCTAAATAAAAAGATACACCCCAATTTATAGCTAATTGTTCTACATGGTTCGCATTAGCTTCTGAGTCAGCACGCCAGCGATGATCACAATGGGCAATACTTACATTCCATCCCCATTTAGGTTGTAAATCTAACAGTAATTTAATCAAGCACAGGGAATCTTGCCCACCGGAAACCGCTACTAATAGTTTTTGGTTTTGCTGAAATAAGTGGCGCGATCGAATAGTGCGATGTATTTTTGCATGTAGATTCGTCCATACCATTTTTGGTTTTTAACCGCACATCAATCCAGATAACTTTTATTGTATCAGTATTGATTATAAAATCCTGATACCAAGAGACGTGCGAACGCGTTCTCTGCTATAAGCTGATTATTGTTCCATTTGCTGAAGTTGTAGATAGATTTCCTCTAATGGAAATTCCGGCTCATCAGGACAAAATTCTAAAGATAGTCTCACTTTTCCTTTTGTCCATCCTTCCGAACTAAATTTTAAAACTTCGCAGTTTAATCCTTGTCCATATAAATTTTCTTCTGTTGTGCCTGTTGCTCCTAGATATTCTTTAATTGCTGCAATTAAATCATGAACTTTAAAAGTTCCAGCAACTTCTAAGTTATTAAATGTATTTGGTTCTACATACACAACTTCATGATGATTAAGTCGCTCAAATTGATTTTCCATAGTCATCTCCTGTCACTACATCTATAGTTTCCATAGCGATAGAAGTTAAGCTCAAATAAAATAATAGTTGGTTAAAATAGATGCTGCCTAATTACATGTAATTATTAACACATTAATCATAGAATAATGTGACTTTACTCAGAGCCTAACCCACCCTAAATATCCAATTACTCTATTTTATCCATGTTCTTTATTTATGCAAATTTTCAGATAAATGAAATTCATTAATCTTGGTGAATAATTCGGTATATTAAGTAGGTAGACGTGAAAATTTCCAGGTGTGTCATTGCGTTGGAGTAGCCTTCGCTTTAGCCATATGCAAAGGTTTTGAGGATTTTATATTTTGTTACATTTTGGAGAAAAATTGGTATCAGAATTTACTAATTTACCGAAAATTATCTTAAATCAGCCCCTTCCCTAATAGATCCTAACGAGGATGTTTGAAAAGTTTTGGGCAAATATAATTCGCTACTACACAAACAAAGTCCGCCTGCGCGGACTAACACAAAATCAAG
>JAKOMP010000056.1 GCA_022241785.1 Cyanocohniella sp. LLY
TCTGTTGGTGCTTCAGTTATATGTTTATCACCATACTCACCAGATTTTAACCCAATTGAGTTATGGTGGTCACAACTTAAGTCATTCTTGCGGATGTTTTCACCGACTACAACAAAAATGGTAGATCGAATTATTTCTGTTGCACTTGACTTAATAAATCCTCAACATTTAAGAAACTGGTTTGCTAATTGCTGTTACTGTACCTCATAACAGCCGGAAAGGCTGTATTTCTCGATAATCTAGAGCGTTACCGTACTGGTCAGTCTTTACGGAATATAGTCAATAAGCAAGCAGGATACTAAAAATTTCCCCCTGAAAAATAGTCAAGGGAACAGGAGAGAAGACCACAAACTACAATTGTGAATCACGAATTTGGTATGAACACAACAGCAGAAAATGTTATTACTACTGATGTCTTAGTTCTGGGTGGTGGGCCCGCTGGTACTTGGGCGGCACTTTCAGCCGCAAAGCAAGGTGTCCGTGTCGTCTTAGCCGATAAAGGATATTGCGGGACATCAGGCGCAACAGCACCATCTAACAACCGATGTGCAGCAAACACGAAGAATCTTCACCAGTGGGATTGATGATGTACTTGTCGCCCCAAAAAATCAGTTGCAAGAGGTAGGACAATGATTGAAATTGTTGATAGCGATCGCTGTATCGGATGCGATATCTGCGTCAAAGCTTGTCCACGGGATGTATTCGATTCCGGAGACAATGGCATAGCTGTGATTGCTCGTAAGTCAGATTGTCAGACTTGTTTTTTATGCGAGTTGTATTGTCCTGTGGATGCCCTTTATGTTTCACCTTATGCCGAACTGGATGATGAAGTGGACAAAGAACAGTTAACTGCTCAAAACTTGCTAGGTAGTTATACTCGTCACATGGGTTGGCATCAAGGCAAAATGGGAGGAACTGACAAAGATCCCACTCGACAACTGAGGATTTTAAACAGAGCTAGACAGGATAATGCTAATTTGAATCCCATGTGAAATACAACAACGTCCATTACAAGTGATGAATCTAAACCTCATTTGTTACTTTGAGAGAATCCAACGGCTAACGACTGGTAATTGTGTAGAGAACCAGAGCGCACCTAAAATGCTAATGCTACCACAGACAATTAAGGCATTAGTCGCACCAAAATTATCTGCTAAAGTTCCAGCTAACAAATTTCCAAAGGGCATTGTCCCCACCATTGCTAGAGCATAAAAACTCATGACTCGTCCGCGTTGATCTTCGGTAACTAGGGTTTGGATAATTATATTACTACTTGTAATTTGGAGGATGGCAAAACAACCTATCAATATTAGTATGATGATGGACATCTCAACTTGACGGGATAAGGAAAAGGAAATCAAACTCATACCAATCAAGACTTGAGCAGTGACAATCAAACGTTCTAAGCCGGCAATGCCTTGTCTGAGACTCAAATAAAGACAAGCAAACAATGAACCAATCGGTGCTGAGGTGCTAAGTTGAGCCATTGTAGTTGCATCTCCTTTTAAAATGGTAGTGGCAACGACTGGCATCAGGGAAATATGAGACATTCCCACTAAACCATGTAATGCTAGTACTAATAAAATTGCTCTAATGGGCTGGAATTTGCAGACATATTCAAAACTCTCCCGTAATTTTTGTAAAGTATCACTAATACCGGTGAGGGTTTGTATGGGTCTGAGTGGTAATCGCATGGCTAGTAAAGTCACGATCGCCGGAATATAGCTAAGGGTATCGTAAAGAAAACAATATTTTACTCCTAACGTCGCAATCAAAATACCGCCAATCGCTGGCCCTAATACCAAAGAGGAACTTAACATCACTGAATTTAAAGCGATTGCATTACTCCAATCAGCGCGATCGTCTACGGTTTCAGTCACGATTGTATGGCGCACAGGCATATCTAATCCCTTGAGCAAGCCATTGAGAATACTCAGTACCAAAAGAATAGGAAAACTAATCCAATTAGTAAAGGTGAGAATAGTTAACGCCAAGGAAACGTTAATTCCCACTATCTGCACTACCATCAACAAGTCACGACGACTCCAGCGATCGCATAATATGCCGGAAAAAGGTATCAGTAATAACGTTGGTAAAAATTGGAGAAACCCTGCAACACCCAACAACCAAGGTGATTTCGTCAAATCGTATACCAACCAAGGAATAGTTAACTGCTGAGTCATAAATGTCCCAGACATTGATAGTAACTGTCCCCCGAAAAATAAGCGAAAATTACGCCAGCGCAAGGCAGGTAAATAGCGATACGTAATATTACTGATACTTTCCCTTATTTGTTCATTCCAGATTTTCATGAGGGCAGTTTTATTATGTTGTGCTAAAAAATTAGATTAGCTAATAATCAGCGTACAAATTAAATATTTTTTAGCTAATTAACCCCACAAGCAAGCAAAACACGAATAACAAATTACAAACCATGTTGCTTAAACCATGCTTGCAATCTTTCCCAACCGTCTTTAGCTTCTTTTTCTCGATAAGAGGGACGATAATCAGCAAAAAAGGCATGGGGCGCATCGGGATACACAATGATTTCCGATTGACTGCTGCTAGACTTTAACTCAGTACGTATCTTTTCTACTGTATCTAACGGAATGCCTGTATCTTGTCCACCATAAAGTCCTAAAACGGGAACTTGCAAATTAGAGGCAATATCAACAGGATGCTTGGGTGTTAAGTCAGTAGCATTACCCACCAATCTGCCATACCATGCTACACCTGCTTTGACCTTGGGATTGTGTGCTGAATACAACCAAGTAATGCGACCACCCCAGCAAAAGCCTGTAATTCCCAATCGATTAACATCACCGGAAGCAGACTTGACAGCCCAATCTAGGGTAGCATCGAGGTCAGATAATATTTGAGCATCTGGTACTTGAGCTACCACCTGACGAATTTCATCGATGTTACTTAACTTGGAGACATCGCCTTGACGCGCAAATAATTCAGGTGCGATCGCTAAATAACCTAACTTAGCAAAGCGGCGAGTAACATCCTGAATATGCTCATGAACACCAAAAATTTCCTGAATCACCAGCACAATTGGGAAATTTTCACCCTTTGCAGGAAGCGCTCTATAAGCAGGAATTTCGCCATCTTTAACAGGAATTTTGACTGCACCTGCTACGATTTCCTCAGTATCGGTGGTAATCACTGCTTGAGCAACAATTGGTTGTATTGCTAAAGCAAAACCAGTAGCTAGAGTAGCAGTTGTCATAAATTTACGCCGTGTGATTTCTTGTATCATTGCTGGAGCTATGTTGAGGTGATCTAAAACTTGTAGTTAACCAGCTATCCGACAAAAATTTAGACTATTTAAATACTTAGATAGCCTAAAAATTAGTTATGCACATCTTTGCTGGTGACATTATTATATAGTAATTTTGCTGAAAATCTACATTAATTTGACCGATAAAACGTAATTTATGATTAAGGTATCGTATTGTAATTTAAAATGCATTCAACACGATAAGTTACTGAATTAAACCCATCTTGATATAAATAGGAGAGACAATTTTTTTCATTTCTGGCAATTTTCTGGCAAAAAAACCAGCCCCTGTTAAACAACAGACACCGCCAAATAACAAAGCATTTGCAACTCCTACTCGACTAGCTAATGCACCAAAAAATAAATTACCCAAAGGCAATATTCCTAAAACAGCCGTTGTGAATATACTCGTAACTCGACCTCGCTTATTTTCATCTGCAAGAATTAATTGCACGAAATTACCAATTGCTGCCAATGTTAGGCTGTTAGTCATGCCTACTACAAAAATTATTAATAAGCAAAGTTCTAAGTTACTAGAGCGAGAAAAAAGTATGAGACTTAAACCTAAAATTATTGCCGCAAATACTATAATTTCTCCAAGTCCTGTAGCTTTTTTTCTCATGACAAGATATAGTCCTGCAATGATAGAACCCAATGCAGAAGCAGTCATCAAAAATCCCATAGTCTCGGCATTGCCATTTAATACTTCGCTAACAAAAATAGGAAGGAGATTAACATGAGTCATTGCCATAAAACAAACTAAAATTTTTAAAATTAATACATACCTCAATGGAACGAAACTATAAGAATAATTAAATCCTTCCTTAAGATTTTTCAAGAAATTTCTTTCTTTATTAGCATTATTATTTACTGTCTTAATCCGAGTATTTAAAATAGCTAAGATAAATGGGAAATAGCTGAGACTATCCACTAAAAAGCATGAAGCACCTCCGTATCTTGCTATGAGAAAGCCTCCAACCATAGGGCTGACAAACTTAGCTGTATTCATTAAAAAAGAATGAATAGCAATTGCACCGTAAGCATCTGTTTTATCATCTACAAGTCTAGGAATAGTTACTAGACGTGCTGGTAAATCAAACGCTTTCACAGTTCCTTGGATTGTGCCGATGACAATAATCCATGTCACGTTGATGTGACCATTAAAAGTCAAAAAAGCTAAAGTGCCAGATAATACAATAGAAGTTATTTGAGTAATGAGTAAAACATATTTTAGATTCCATCTATCTAGTAATACTCCTACCAATGGTGTAATTACCAGACTCATAATCTGATTGGTAAATCCCACTACACCAACCAACATTGCTGAATTAGTGAGTTGATAGACTATCCAGACTAGGGCAATTTTAGTCATCCAAGAGCCAAAAAATGACACACTTTCCCCAATCACAAAACAACTAACATTTGGTGATTTAAGAACAGGTGGTAACTGGAAAAAATCTCGAAACATTTGATATTTTTGCTAATTTTTTTGGGTGATTTTTGTTCATGCACTCAAAATCTGTTGATACAGCACTTCCGGCAGCTATGAGGTATATTCTCAAAGCTGAAAGCTATGCTAGAAGAGGAGAAAAGAGAAAAACTGTATTGCATAATAGAGGGAAGCGCTGTATTCGGCTTTCTCAATGCACGAATTGGTACAAACCAAATTGGTTATCATTACGCTAAGTGGATAAATTCAGACTGTAACTTTTATTACATAAATGGGTTGATAGTAATTAGGCGATCGCCCAACTAGCTGCGTCTACTCTGACACGGCTAAATTTTCATTATTTAGTTTAACTAACAATTAGATAATTGTAAAGTTAGATAAACGTATATTTTTATTAGCTAAGGGCTTGCGTTAAAACAGGGGTTATGCAATCATACTAAGTTAATCACCGATAAATCAGTCGATAAACCGTATTTTGTAGATAACTAGCACGAACACTGCATCATTTCTACACTGTGAGTCTTCAATCAGCAATGACCCTTGGTTTATCAATTTTGCTGGCAAGACAACGACCGAAAGTTTTGAACTTTACCAAATTTATACTTATTGAAATTTCTCAAAATTACATAGATATGGAGAGATGATCATGACCGTTGCACTAGAGCGTCCTACGAAAAAGTCTCGTTCAGCACAAATTCGGGAACAACTTGGCTATCCCATTATCGATACTGATGTCCATACCCAAGAATTTGAACCTGCTTTTCTCGATTATTTAGCTGAAGTAGGTGGTGCTAAACTTGCCGATAGTTTTCGAGATCATTTACCTGGTGCTGGTCGCTATCGTTGGTTTCAACAAACACCGGCAGAACGACATACATATGTCACCTCCAACGCTTACAGCATGGTAGAACGTGGCATTCTTAGCGAAGAAGACTTGCAATACTTCTTATCTATCCATACCTTAGAGTTATACACCAGTCTCAATCGTGATTTCTTCAAAGGTACGGTTGTAGAAAAAGCAGCCAATGAATTTTTAGAGACTAATCGCAATTGACGCGCTAGTAGGTTGGGTTAAGAAACGTAGATCTAACATCAAGTGCGGCGCTTAATCTAACCTACTTTTTTTAATATTTACAAAGGTTCCATTTCCTCGATTCATTCGTAGAGTGGTGCAAATCCACTCTGCATTTTCTCAAAAATTATTCTGACTATGACTCAAATCAAAACCCTTCCCACCTATGATCCTTCATTATTTGAAGGTGCATCTGAAGTTTACGCTCAATATAGAACTAAATATCCGCCGGAAGTATTTAATAAATTAATTGAAATTTTTCATCTCAACGGTCAAGGACGACTACTTGATTTAGGTACAGGCCCGGGATTAATTGCTATTGCTCTGAGCGATAAATTTGCAGAAGTAGTAGCAATAGATCCAGACCCAGAAATGTTGCAAGAAGCTCAACGCCAAGCGGCATCTGTACAAGCCAATAATATTACTTGGATAGAGCAAGGAGCAGAATTAATTAACCCTAGTTTAGGAAAGTTTAAACTAGCAACTATAGGCAGAGCTTTCCATTGGATGGAACGGGAACTTGTACTAGAGCGCCTGTATGAATTGCTATCAGATGATGGAGGAATTGCCCTACTTAATACAGGTGATGACCCTTGGGTAAGTTCTTTACCCTGGAAACAAGCTGCCATTGGAGTAGTGAAAAAATGGTTAGGCGAAGAACGCCGCACTGGAGAACGAGGACAAGGTGTTCGCAAACCAGTTGATCCTCCCCACGAAGTTGTAATTGCTAATTCTAAATTTGCTCGCCAAGAAGTATATCAAGTGCCTTTTGAAAAGTCCTGGACAGTCTCTAGCTATCTTAATTACTTATACACTACAGCCTTCTCCTTGAAAATTTTCTATGGCGATAAAGCTGAAGAGTTTGAAGCAGATATCAAAGAGGCATTATTAGCAGTTGAGCCTTCTGGACAGTTTACAGAAACACTGACATCCACAATTCAAGTAGTCTGGAAGCACTAGCAGAATGCTATAAATACATTCAAGTTTCGACCTCCCATTATCATGCTGATAGAGTGGGGTGACACCTACTCTATTCCCTAATTAAATTGTGAGAAAAAATTTTTTAATCATCCATTAAAACTGGAATTTTGATAAAAAATTTTGATAAAAAATGTACTCTTGAATACATCAAAATTTTCTCAGCCTTAATTAACATGATTTCAAGATTTTTGATTAATATTTCAATTTTAAAAAAAAGTGGTTTTCATAAATAAAATCTATGCTTAAAATAACAATTCCTGTATTTCTCACCAGATCGGTAAGTTGGGTTTCCTTACGTCAACCCAACACCGAGATATCGGTTAAGCTTTCAAGATCCACGTTGGGTTGGGCTGCGCTTAACCCAACCTACTTTGTCTTCAATAAAAAGCTTTGATAAAAAATGTACCTTTAAATACATAATATTGTGTTATTAATATTCAAAAAAAAACTAAATTTAATTGTGTAATAGATGTAATTTATGGTTTTTAATTCCTCTTGATTTGTTAAAAACACTAGTACAAATTAAGAACAAAATTAACTACATACAAACAAGAAAAAATAGATGAGTAAAACACGCAAGTTTCGTTTAGGTGCATTCGTTCAAGCTACTGGACATCATATTTCTGCTTGGCGACATCCAGATACACAAATAGATGCTGGGTTAAACTTCGAGCATTATAAGGAAATTACTCAGACAGCCCAACGCGGTTTATTTGATGCGGTTTTCCTGGCAGATAGTCCAGGGATTTGGGGTGGTACTCCGCAAACTCAACAACGCAATGGTAAACTTGCTCATTTTGAGCCAGTCACCCTTTTCTCGGCTTTGTCTGCTGTCACCGAAAACATCGGCTTTATTTCCACCGCATCTACTACCTACGAAGAGCCTTATACCCTAGCCCGTAAGTTTGCTTCTCTAGACCATTTGAGTAATGGTCGGGCAGGTTGGAATGTTGTTACCACAGGTAATGAAAATGCTGCCGCTAATTTCGGTCTTGAGCATCACCCAGAACACAGCCAGCGTTATGAACGTGCGGAAGAATTTGTGGAAGTGGTGAAAGGTCTGTGGGATAGTTGGGAAGATGATGCTTTTATTCGTGACAGAGAATCTGGTATCTATTTTGACCCCAATAAACTGCATACACTCAACCACAAAGGTAAACACTTTTCTGTTAAAGGCCCGTTGAATGTTGCTCGCCCGCCCCAAGGATACCCAGTGATTATCCAGGCTGGTGCTTCGGAAGCCGGACGAGATTTAGCCGCCCGTACTGCGGAAGTAATTTTCACTGCCAATCAAACCCTAGCTGATGCCCAGGAATTTTATGCAGATGTCAAAGGTCGGTTGGCTAAATATGGTCGTCATCCCGATGATTTAAAAATCATGCCTGGGGCTTTCCCAGTTATTGGCCGCACTGAGGAAGAAGCGCAAGAAAAGTATGAGTTTCTGCAATCATTGATTCATCCTGATGTGGCTTGGGGTATTTTACAAAGATATTACAAAGGTGTAGACCTGTCGCAATACTCTTTGGATGATGTAGCTCCAGAATTACCAGATGAAACCAACAACAACAAAAGTCGCCTGAAACTGGTTAAAGATTTGGCTACCCGTGGCCATCTGACATTGCGCCAGTTGTATTTGTCTTTATCTACTGCGCGCGGTCATCGCACTATCATTGGTACTCCTGAAAGTATTGCTGACCAACTCGAAGAATGGTTCAACAATGATGCAGCAGACGGGTTTAATATTATGCCGCCCATCTTGCCCACAGGGTTGGAGGACTTCGTTAACTTGGTAGTTCCTATTTTGCAGCAGCGGGGACTATTCCGAACTGAGTATGAAGGTAGTACATTGCGGGAAAACTTAGGGCTACGTCGTCCAGAAAATCGTTTTGCAGCTAAAAAAGTCGCTGAAAGATTGGTTTTGGCCTAAATAACAGCAAGAGGAACAACAAGAAAGCTGATGAGTACAACACGCAAGTTTCGCTTAGGTGCATTTGTTCAAGCTACTGGACATCATATTTCTGCCTGGCGACATCCAGATGCACAAATCGATGCTGGGTTAAATTTTGAGCATTATAAAGAAATTACCCAGACTGCCGAACGCGGTTTATTCGATGCGGTTTTCCTGGCTGATAGCCCCGCCATACAAGAAAATGGTGATGCAGAGGTGCAGCAACGTAACGGCAAATTAGCTAAATTTGAGCCAGTGACGCTATTTTCAGCCCTCGCCCCACTGACGAAACATATTGGCTTTATTGCTACAGCTTCCACAACTTATGAAGAACCATACACCCTGGCAAGGAAATTTGCTTCTTTGGACTACTTGAGTAACGGCCGGGCGGGATGGAATGTTGTCACCACAGGTAATGAGAATGCCGCAGGTAATTTCGGACGCGACGAACATCTAGAACATAGTCAGCGTTATGAACGTGCGGAAGAGTTTGTGAAAGTGGTGAAAGGGCTGTGGGATAGTTGGGAAGATGATGCTTTCATCCGTGATAGAGAATCTGGCATCTATTTTGACCCCAATAAACTGCATACACTCAATCACAAAGGCCAACATTTTTCTGTTAAAGGCCCGTTGAATGTTGCTCGCCCGCCCCAAGGATACCCAGTGATTATCCAGGCTGGTGCTTCGGAAACTGGACGTGAATTGGCTGCCCAGACTGCTGAGGTGATTTTTACTGCTAACCAGACCCTAGAAGATGCACAGGAATTTTATGCAGATGTCAAAGGTCGGTTGGCTAAATATGGTCGTCATCCTGATGATTTGAAAATTATGCCTGGTGTGTTTCCAGTGATTGGCCGGACTGAAGAAGAAGCCCAGGAAAAATACGAGTTCCTACAATCACTAATTCATCCATCGGTAGCATGGGGTTTACTGAAATCACGTTATAAAGGCATTGATTTATCTGGCTATTCACTCGATGATTTGGCTCCCCCATTACCTAATGATACTAATGGTGGCAAGAGTCGCCTTAAATTGCTGACAGACCTAGTGAATCGCGGTGGATTCACCCTACGCCAGTTATATCTTTCTGTAGCTACTGCACGCGGTCATCGCACTATCATTGGTAGTCCAGAAAGTATTGCTGACCAATTAGAAGAATGGTTCAACAATGGTGCAGCAGACGGATTTAATATTATGCCACCTATCTTGCCTACAGGGTTGGATGATTTCGTTAATTTAGTTGTTCCCATCTTGCAGAAGTGGGGACTGTTCCGGACTGAATACGAGGGTAGTACCTTGCGGGAAAACCTGGGTCTGCGTCGTCCAGGTAATGCATTTGCTGCCAAAAAAGAGGATGAAAAATTAGTTTTGGCATAAATAATAGGAATTTTTTACTGATGGTTAAGCCATATCTTCTACAACAATTTTTATGCAGGTCTCCGCCTGAGAGTTGCATATTTTCGAGAAGTTTGAGATTTCCATAGCCCAAAAATCATAGCTAAAAATAAGGCAAAAATATGACTGAATATAGCAGACTAAAAACTTCCCGTTCCGCCGCAATTAAGGCAAATCTTGATTATCCCATCATTGACACCGACGTTCATACCAATGATTTTACGCCGGCGTTGGAAGATTACATTGCTAAATACGGTGGGTCAAAACTTGTAGATGATTTGCGTAAGGCTGAAGCCTCTCGTCTCAATTCCAAAAGTGATGGAAAAGATTGGTATCAGCAAACACCAGAGGAACGTCAATACAACCGGACAATTCGCTCCCCTTGGTGGGCTAGAGTTACCCGTAACACGTTGGATTTAGCTACTTACACTTTGCCAGAATTGTTCTATGAACGTCAGGCGGAGCAAGGGTCAGACTATTCTGTGTTGTTCCCTAACAATGTACTTGCACCAGCTGGCGCTAGTCCTGAAAACCGTCAAGCTCTACAAAGAGCGGTGAATCATTATCATGCTGACCTCTACCGCAAATATAGCGATCGCCTGACACCTGTAGCTGGCATCCCTATGAGTAATCCTCAAGAAGCCGTTGAGGAGTTAGAATTTGCTGTAAAAACACTGGGTTTAAAAGTAGCAAATATTCCTGGTGGTGTAAAACGACCAATTAAGGCGATCGCAGATAAATATCCTGCCGACCAATACCCAGAAATCGCCAAGTACGCTTCTTACATTGACTTTTACGGATTGGATAGTGAATACGACTACGATCCATTCTGGGCGAAAGCTGTTGAGTTGGGTGTACCCATTACCACCCATTATGGTAGTCAAGGTTGGACTGGTCGTTCTTCCATCAGTAACTACATGAACAACCACATCGGTCACTTTGCCGATGGTTCCCAAGCATTTGCTAAAGCCTTGTTCTTTGGTGGTGTAACCAAGCGTTTCCCGCAGTTGCGTATAGCTATGCTTGAAGGTGGTGCAGATTGGGGCGCTCACGTCTACATTCATTTAGTGGATCGCTTCTCCAAGCGGAATCTCCAAGGACTGCAAAACTACAACCCAGACCTAGCTAATCGGGATGAACTATTCGAGTTGTTCGAGCGCTTTGGTGGCGAAATTACTCAAGGACATTCCCTCGGCAAAGAAGAATTGACTAAGAGTGTTCTGGGTTCTTCCTTTAACCGTCATAGCCGCTCACCCGTTGGTAGTGAACTAGAAGACTTTGCCGCAGCTGGGATTGAAACAATTGAAGACATCCGCGATCGCTGGGTGAACAGTTTCTTCTTTGGTTCAGAGTCAGACGATCGCACCATAGCAGCTGCATTTAATGACAAAGCCAATCCCTTGGGTGTGAAACTCAACGCCATCTATTCCTCTGATGTTGGTCACTGGGATGTCCCTGATTTGACTGAGCCACTAGCAGAAAGCTGGGATTTAGTACAAGAAGGTGTGATTTCTGAAGCCGACTTTAAGGCTTATGTATCCACTAATCCTTACAAGTTCTACACTCAAGCTAATGCCGACTTCTTCAAGGGTACAGCTGTTGAGTCGAAAGTACCTACTCAAGTAGATAAGAGTTTAATAACGGCGTAAGAAGTTAGGAGGAGATCAAGGAATAATTTCCTTACTCCTCTACATCCCTTTATTCAAGAACTAAGGGATCTGACGAGTCTAAACATTGACCAATTAAACTTTGGAGAATCGACATGAGCTATAAGCACATTGAAGTTAAACCGACTTCTGGTTTCACTGGTGCTGAAATCGGCGGCGTGGATCTTTCCAGTCCTCTGCACGATGAAGCAGTTGCCGAAATTCGTCAAGCATTATTGAAGTGGAAAGTCGTTTTCTTTCGCAATCAGAACATCGATCATGCTGCACAGATTGCCTTCACGTCTCGTTTTGGTGAAGTAACCTATGCCCATCCCCACGAGGACGACCCGATAGAAGGCTTTTCCCAAATCTTACCAATTGATCGCAGCCGCTTCGAGCGCCGCAACGGTCTACGACGTTCTAGCTATGAAAGTCGTTGGCATACTGATGTCACTGCTGTTGTTAACCCACCTGCGGGTTCAATTCTGCGCGCAGTTAACGTCCCTAGTTTTGGTGGTGACACACAATGGACTAATCTAGTTGCAGCCTATGAAGGTCTATCTGCACCCCTACGCGCCCTGGCAGATGGATTGAAAGCCGAGCATCGGTTCAATGCACGTTTACGGATACCTAGTAGTAGCAAATATGCCCAGCGCATTGCGGCTAATCCGCAGGTTTCGATTCATCCAGTGGTGCGGGTTCATCCAGAGACAGGCGAACGTGCATTGTTCGTGAATCCTGGCTTCACCTCGCACATTCTTGATGTGTCACCACAAGAAAGTGAACTGCTGCTGGAGTTGTTTTTCAACCAAATTACCAAACCTGCCTACATCACTCGCTTCCGTTGGAATAATGGTGATATTGCATTTTGGGATAACCGCGCTACCTCCCATTTAGCACCACAAGATTTGGATCATATAGAAGTTGAGCGCGTACTCTATCGCACCACCATTACAGGTGATATTCCAGTTGGTCCGGATGGTTTTAAATCACAAGTAGTTGAAGGCGAGCCGTTAACGAGTGAATTACCAACTGTCCTCAAGGAAAAAGCCGAGAAGGTGTTAGCAGAGCCAGCACTCAATTAAGTTATAGACAAATTCAGGCGATCTTTGTGTGCGATCGCCTTCACACACTAGTATGACTCTTGCTGATCTTTCATGCCGATTTAGAAGTTACTGATATGACTACAGCAACTGACTCTGATTTTGGTGCGCGTGAAGCGCTGCGGCTACTAGGGGCTTATCCTGATAACTGGGTTCCTGACCATGCTGATGTTGACCACAATGTAACGATAGTCGGTGGTAGTGGTACAGGTATTACCTTTGCTTTTGCGCTGCGACGGGCTGGTATTGGTCGGGTGACAATTATTGATGAGGCTGAAAATGAAGCCCAGGCTGGCGTGTGGCTCAGTCGGGCGCGGATGAATAAGCTGCGTACGCCTAAGAATTTGGCAGGGCCAGAACTGGGTGTTCAGGGGTTGTCATTTCAAGCTTGGTATGAAGCGCGACATGGTGCTGAAGCTTACGCGGCTATTGACCGTATCCCTCGGTTGCTGTGGGCTGAGTATCTGAGTTGGTATCGGCAGTTTCTCGATATTCCAGTACGTTACCGCACAAAATTAGTCCGGATTGAGCCGGCTGGTGATTTCTTTCGTTTGCACTTGGAAGTCAATGGTATTCCTCAAGTGAAAACTACCCGCAAAATTATTTTGGGTAATGGTTTTGTGGGTGCTGGGGGAGCATACATCCCCTCAGTGTTAAATCAATTACCACGTAATTTGTATGCACATACCTCCGATGCTATTGATTTTGAGGTACTGCGCGGTAAAACTGTAGCGGTACTGGGTAGTGCGGCTTCGGCTTTCGATGCTGCTGGGGTGGCTTTAGAATCAGGAGCTAAGGCAGTACACCTGTTTTCCCGACGCTCGGAAATCGCCTCGCTGCCAGTCATTCGGGTGCGTGGTTATCCTGGTGCTTACGATAACTATCACCAAATACCTGATGCTGATCCCTGGTTTCAAGCTTGGCGTTATCGTCAAGTTGGTTCCACACCACCACCCGATGCTATTCAAAGAGCGATCGCCTTTCCTAATTTTCATCTCCACTTATCTGCACCGTGGAGAACAGCCCAGGTACAAGAAAACCGCATCATTGCTCAAGTGAACGATGATGTATTTGATTTCGATTTCGTCATTGCTGGTACTGGTTACTTCGTTGACCCCAGCGCACGACCAGAATTAGCTGACTTTGCCCATCATATTGCTTTGTGGGGCGATCGCCATCAACCACCAGTCGAACAGCGCGACGAAGAATTAAGTGTTTACCCTTACTTGGGTATAGCTCATGAATACCAAGAAAAAGTACCCGGTAACACACCTTATCTGAAGAATATCCATGTCTTCAACCCTTCTGGCTTTATCAGTCTTGGACTTCCTATTGGTGATATACCGAGTATCCGGCGCGATGTACCAGCAGTAGTAGGGCGGATTAGCAGTGACCTTTTCTTTGCAGACTGGGAACTGCACAAAGCCCGCATCACCAGTGACAATGTTGCACCAGACTTTGATCCCTCACTATATGCAGCTGCTGTTTGGAAACAGAAAGTACCAGTGGGTTAAAACGTGTGCCATACATGGGGATTAGATTATTTCTCATCCCTCTTCCTAATCAAACAAACACTTGAGGAATTATTATTATGTCTATCGAACGTCGTTCTGGTTTATTTCCTTATTTATTATCTCGTGCCTCTGAAGATACCAACAAACCTGCACCCCTAGTCTTGTTTTTGCATGGCGCACGCGACCGTGGCAATGATTTAAATGTCCTACTGAAATGGGGTTTACCTCGTTTTGTGGATGAATCAAGTTCCTTACCTTATTTCTTTGCAGCGCCCCAACTTCCTGAAGGACAAACTTGGGTAGAACGAGAAGCAGATGTGATTGCTTTGTTGGATAATCTGATAGCCTCCCAATCCATCGATTCTAATCGTGTCATCATATCAGGATTCAGTTTAGGTACGGCTGGGGCTTGGCATATCGCCGCTTCTCATCCTCGGCGCTTTGCTGGTTTGGTAGCAGTATCTGGTCGTGTACCAACCTCGTTAGCAGAACCCCAATTAGCAGCACTCAAGGACATTCCCATTCAAATATTCCAAGGCGGAAAGGACGAAAAGCTTTCTGTTGAAGATACACAAAATATTGTCGATACCTTACACGGTGTGGGGGGAGCAGTAGACTTTACACTACTACCTGAAGGCGATCATTTCATTGCCGATGAAGTTTACAGCAATGCACAATTGCAACAATGGCTGATTTCCCAAAGTCTTCGCACTTCTGTTGCTGTCTAAAGCTATAAAAATAGCTGTTCCCTGTTGTTTAGAGCAATTCTCAATTAAGTGAGGTAAAGAACTCATTTTTTTAATGCAGAGGGACGCTAAGGTAGCGCAGAGTTACGCAAAGATTACCAAATTTTATTAGCGATGTACTCAGTACTTCAGTAGATTAGGAAACGCTATAAGTTCGGAGCAAAGTAACATGACTATACCCACAACTAAACTCGGTCAAACTGGATTGACAGTTTCTCGCCTTGAACTTGGTACAATGACCTTTGGTTTGCAGACAGACGAAGAAACCTCAAGGCGAATCCTCGACACCGCCGCCGATGCTGGTGTTAACTTTCTGGATACAGCTGATGTTTATCCCTTGGGGGGTGGACTACCTACGGCTGGAAATACCGAAGAAATCATTGGACGCTGGCTCAAAGGTAAACGCGAACATTTTATCGTAGCGACTAAGGCTGTAGGCAAGGTTGGCCCTGCGCCTTGGGATCAAGGTTCTTCGCGCAAACATATTTTAGATGCCATTGATGCTTCCCTCAGACGATTGGGAACTGATTATGTTGACCTGTATCAATTGCACTCTGATGATGCTTCAACCCCTCTCGATGAAACACTAGAAGCATTAGATACAATCGTGCGTTCTGGTAAGGCGCGTTACATCGGGGTTTCTAACTTCTTAGCTTACCGACTCGCCCGCGCTTTGGGTCGTGCTGATGTGCGGAATTTAATTCGTTTTGTTTCCATTCAACCCCGGTATAATTTATTGTTCCGCGAAATTGAGCGAGAATTATTACCTTTAGCAAAAGAAGAAGGTTTGGGTGTAATTCCATACAATCCTTTGGCTGGTGGATTACTCACAGGTAAACACAATCTGGCTCAAGGCCCCGCCGCAGGTACTCGTTTCACTTTGGGGACTGCTGCTGAACGTTATCAAGAACGTTACTGGCGCGTTCGCGTAAGCGTCTCGTAGAGAATCGCGAGTTTAATACTGTGGAAGAATTACGCTCAGTAGCAGATGCGGCTGGAGTATCTTTAACTACCTTAGCACTGGCATGGGTGTTGGCTAATCCTGTAATTACTGCCCCGATTATTGGTGCTAGTCGTCCAGAACAACTGTTTGACACCCTCAAAGCTGTAGAATTTCAACTTGACGACAATTTGAAACTAAAACTAGACGAAATTACTGCCGAGTACCGTAGAGGAGATGCTGTACGTTAGGAATGGAAATTAACTCAGGATTCATCCCCAAAAAGGGTCGTAAGGTGAGAATTTTTCAACGTGCTGCCGATGCACCCGCCTTGCCAGCAACTCCTTTGAAGTTCATTTGTTATTTCGTTAATCAGTTCCGTTGGTGGTATCTGTCAATCATCATCCTGGAGGCTTTACACGCAACCTCCGGTATTATGTTGCCCTATGCCATTGGCGAAATTATCAGGAGTGTCACGCAATCGCCTGAAAATAGTCAGCCTGTTCTTGATGCCATCAGACAACCTGTAATTTTATTTACTGCTTTGAGTTTGGGAGAAGTAGTATTCGGGCGATCAGCAGGGCTGTTGCTGACTATTCTCCATCCCATCCACCGACAGCAAATAGTCCGTTCTTTATATGCTTACTTGCAGCATCACTCACATCGCTATTTCAGCAGTAGTTTTTCGGGTGCATTAGCCCATCGCATCAGCGAAACTTCTTTGGGTGTAACTCAGACAATGCAAATGCTGATTTCGGAATTTATGTCCGTGATTATTGTGTTTATTGTCACGACAATATTACTGTATCAGGTTTATCCTCCATTGGCTGGATTTGTGGGGTTATGGGCAGTTGGCTTTGTCACTATTTCGTTTTGGCTGGCCACTCGCTGCCGAATTTACTCCCGCAAAGCCGCAGCTGCTAGAAGTGAAACCACTGGCATAATTGTAGATGCAGTTACAAATCTTACCAGTACCCGACTATTTGCCCGTCTGGGTTTTGAGCGCCGCTATTTGAATGAACGATTAAAATACGAACTCAAACACGTCAGAAATTCTAATTGGTACTCGGAACGCATTCGTTGGTTTCAGTTTATCTCCGCAGCCATCCTGAAAATTGGTACTTTATATTACTCCCTTTCTTTGTGGAGCCAAGGAGCAATTACAGCTGCTGATTTTGTGGTAGCGACTAGCTTATCACTGTTGATTATCAGTGAAGCCCGTAACTTAAGCCGGCGATTCCTGGAACTGTTTGAACATATCGGTAACATTGCCAATGGTGTCGGGACTATTATTCAACCCCATGAATTGATTGATCGGGAGAATGCGATCGCCCATTCAATTCATCAGAGTTCCATTGAGTTTCGTGATGTCCATTTCCATTACTCGGAAGGTAAACAAGTTTTCCAGAAACTTTCTGTCACTATCGAAGCAGGACAGCGTGTAGGACTGGTAGGCTTTTCCGGCTCTGGGAAATCTACTTTCGTCAATCTGATTTTGCGTCAATTTGACCCCCAATCAGGACAGATTTTGATTGATGGTGTAGACATTAGTGATATGACTCAAAATGCTCTCCACGCTCAAATCAGTTTGATTCCTCAAGATCCTTCTTTATTCCATCGGACATTGATGGAAAATATTCGTTATGGAAAAATAGATGCTACCGACGAGGAAGTAATCAAAGCAGCGAAAAGAGCTCATGCTCACGATTTTATTGCCCAGATTAGGGAAGGCTATAACTCTCTGGTGGGCGAACGTGGTGTCAAACTGTCTGGAGGTCAAAGACAAAGGATTGCGATCGCGCGAGTCATTCTCAAAGACGCACCAATCTTAATTTTAGATGAAGCCACTTCTAGCCTCGATTCCATCACCGAAAAAGCAATTCAAGACACTCTAGATGTGGTGATGGATGGAAAAACCGTCATTGTAGTAGCGCATCGATTATCTACAATTGCCCATCTAGACCGAATTTTAGTGTTTGACCACGGTCGCATTGTTGAAGATGGTACTCACAAAGAACTGCTGGCACAGCGTGGTGCTTATTACAGATTATGGGAAATGCAGGCAGGTGGATTTTTACCTGTAGAAGCCAACAATCACAATGTATCAGAGTTACCAACAAGATAGTTATCAGCAAAATGCCCTGGCTGACCACTAGAAAACTTTTTTCAGTGATTTTTAATCTTTAGCCGGTTATGAATAAACTATTCAACACTCGCCGCCGTTTTATTAAATTTGGTACAGCCGGTTTGTTAGGCTTATCAACTTCACTTGCTTTGAGTAGTTGCAATGACAATACCCAACAAGCAGAATTAACTACTGCTACTACTGCTGCAAGTACATCAGCTAGTGGGATTAATACCAATGTCCTGCGGATGGGATATCAACAAGCAGGGGATTTGATCAGAGTATCTGGCGTTTTGGAAAAACGACTAGAACCCTTGGGTATTCAAGTGCAGTGGCTACAATTTGCCCAAGGCCCCCAACTAAGGGAGGGAATGAATGTCGGTCAAGTTGATTTGGGATCTGTCGGGGAGACTCCACCCATATTTGCTCAAATAGCGGGTGCTGAGATTGTGTATGTTGTAGGTCGCCGTCCCCCCGAAGGTGAAGGAAGTGCAATTGCGGTTCCACCAGAATCTTCCTTAAGAGAACTGACCGAAATTAAAGGTCAACGAGTCAACTTCCAAAGAGGATCTGCTTCCCATTATTTCATTCTCCGGGCTTTAGAAGAAGTCGGTTTAAAAATCGATGATATTCAAGTCGTCAGTATGCCGAGTATCGAAGCTCGTGATGCTTTTATTCAAGGACAGATTCCTGTTATTGTCTTTGGTGATCCTCACTTTGCCATTGCCCAAAAACAAAATCGGGTACGGATTTTACGAAATGGGTCAGGAATAGATTCTCCTGGTGGTTATTACATTGCTGGACGGAAATTTGCCACAGAAAATCCAGAACTTTTACGCATTGTGATTGAAGAAATGCAAACAATTGGCAAATGGGCAGATGAGCATCCAGAGGAAACAGCCAGACTATTAGCACCAGAAACCAAACTGGATTTAGACATACAAGAAACAGTAGTGCGCCGTCGCTCCCATCAATTAGCAGCGATAGATGTTTCCAGAATACGTGAACAACAAAGAGTTGCTGATTACTTTCATACAAATGGTGTAATACCCAAAAAAATTGATGTCCAGGAAACTATGCTCACACCTGAACAATACGCTGCAATTACCCCATCCATCTTGAGTTAAAAGTTAGGAGAACAACATGAGTTATCAACACATTGAAGTTAAACCAGTAGCCGGACGCATCGGTGCAAAGATTCTGAATCTGGATTTGAGTAATCATCTGAGTGATGAAATTATCAAAGAAATTCGCCAGGCTTTAGTTCAATACAAAGTTATTTTTTTCCGTAACCAGCAGCTAGACGCTAATGGACAAGTGACTTTTGCTCGCCGCTTTGGTGAAGTGACAACGGCTCATCCTACCGTTCCATCATTCACAGGACACCCAGAAGTACTAGACTTGAATTACGGTAAATCGGCTGCTCGTGCAAATAATTGGCATACTGATGTTACCTTCGTAGACCGTCCACCACTAGGTTCTGTATTACGTGCATTAGTGATTCCCCCAGCAGGCGGTGATACGATTTGGGCTAATTCTGTGGCTGCTTATCAAGATTTACCCACACACCTACGTCATCTTGCTGATGAACTTTGGGCTGTGCATAGTAACGCCTATGACTATGCAGAAGCAGCAGTTAATCTGTCAGAACAACTCAAAGCCTATCGGAATGTGTTTACTTCCACCGTCTATGAATCCCTGCATCCAGTGGTACGGGTTCATCCTGAATCTCAAGAACGGGGCTTGTTTATTGGTGGTTTTGTGCGGCAGATTCGTGGTTTATCGACTACTGAATCAGACGATATTATCCGACTTTTGCAGTCTTACGTCACCCGTCCGGAAAATACAGTCCGTTGGCGTTGGCAAGTTGGTGATGTAGCATTTTGGGATAATCGAGCTACTCAACATTATGCTTTAGCAGATTATGGCGATCAACCCCGTCATGTCCAACGCGTCACCATTGCTGGAGATTTGCCAGTCGGTATTAACGGTAAACACAGTGAAGCGATTAAGGGAGATTCTTCAGCATATACCCCTCAATTGGCTGCTGTAGGTTGAGGTTCTTTTTTGATGCTATAGACTGCAATCGTTTCATTTGATATATATACCCCTCCGAATTTTCTCATTGGAGGGGATTTTATTGCTTAAAATGAAGGCAAGGCATAAAATGAGTCGAATTAATAGATGAAAAACGATTTGCACCACTATATTGAGATAGTAGATGGAGTTCGCAGTGGCAAACCCTGTATTGCTGGAACAAGAATTTCTGTAGCAGATGTAGCGATGATGTATCTCCGCATGGGTCAGTCCTTGGAAGAGATCGCAGGGAAGTATGAATTGCCTTTAGCAGCAGTGTACATGGCAATGGCATTTTATTTTGAGCATCGGCAAGAAATTGACAAACGAACGGCAGAAGCAGAAGCATTTGCAGAGGCAGAACGAATCAAGCAGCCTTCATTGTTACAAGAAAAATTAAGTGCAGCTAGGGGCTATGCCTGAGCGCATTCGTTTCCATTTGGATGAAAATGTAGATCCGGCGATCGCATTAGGACTGAGACAAGTTGGTATTGATGTGACAACTTCCCAAGAAGCAAAGCTTTTGTCTAGAAGTGATATAGCTCAGTTAGAATTTGCTCATGCTGAATCTCGTGTTTTAGTAACTCATGATGATGATTTTTTGATTCTCAGTAGCCAAGGCAGTGAATATTGGGGAATTGTCTATTGTCAAAAGGATAAAAAACCTATTGGTTATTTGATTCGGATGCTGATTTTGTTATATGAAGTGGCGACAGTGGAAGAGTTGACGAATCGTGTGGAATATTTGTAAAGGCGATCGCACTCTATCTTGAACCAGATCCCATCGAATTAAAATCAGGTATTACTGGGTATAAACCGTTGTTAAGAAACTCTCTGATGAAAGGATATCATCTGGAAATAGATTTCCAAGATGATGGTTTAGTTTTTTTAGAAAAGCTTTAGGCGATCGCCCCTACAATTAATTGTTTGCTACTTGCTGTGTCCCCAGGTGTATTAACTTCGCCATTTGGGGTAATTGTTGCAGAAACAACACTGAACCTAAGATACAAACTACACCACCTAAAATTAGAGTGTTGGGAGCATTGAGATAATGGGCTGATGTTCCTAACAACAAGTTGCCGAAGGGAGCCATACCCATAAAGGACATAGCATAAAAACTCATAACCCTACCTCGTTTACTATCCTCCACAATAAATTGCAGAACTGTATTACTAGCGGCTACTTGCAGGGTAGAACTCCAGCCAACCAAAACTAAGGCTAATTGCGAAACCCAAAATACATGGGATAGAGAAAAGAAGATGAAGCCAATACCCATGACGGCTGGACAGAAAGCAATCAGGCGTTCTAAACCCAGGACACGTTGACGAAAGCTGAGGTAGACACAGGCAAATACTGAACCACAGGCGGCGGCGGCTGTTAAAAAGCCCAAGGTTTCTGGCCCTCCCCGCAGAATTTCCACTGCAAAGATTGGTAGCAATGTGGTGTAAGACATACTTACTAAACTAGCTAATGCTAATAGTAAGAGGATGGAACGCACAGGCAGAAAGTGATAACCATATTGAAATCCTTCTTTCAATTTTTGCCAGGGATTACTGGTTTGGATTTCCAGTTTACGGGGGGTAATGTGCATGGCTAATAACGCCAAGGTAGAGGCTATATAGCTGACGCTATCGTAAAGAAAACAAAATCCAGCCCCCAAATAAGCAATCAAAATGCCACCGAGTGCAGGGCCAATCAGACGGGCTGTATTGAGAAAGGCTGCATTCAATGCGATCGCATTTCCCATCACCTCACGACTCACCAGATCGGTGACAAAGGCATGGCGTACAGGCACATCTAAACCCTTGAGTAAGCCTAAAAACATACTCAAAATTAGCAATGTCCAGATATTTGCCAACCCCAAAAACGTAATAATTGTTAGGGTGACGGATACACAAATACCCACTGCTTGAAATAAGAATAATAAGTGATAGCGATTGTAGCGATCAGCGAGGATTCCCGAAACTGGAGCCAGTAAAAATACTGGTAATTGTCCGAGAAATCCAGTCAATCCTAATAGTAAAGCAGAATCAGTTAATTGGTATATTAACCAAAGAACGGCTACTTGGGTCATAAAGTTGCCCGTCATAGACAGGCCTTGTCCCACAAAAAAAAGACGATAATTACGCGATCGCAAAGCAGGCAGATCAAGATTAAATCGCTTTAATAATTTCATATAATTTGTAATTGAGATATTTTCCTAGTCCCCAGAAGAAGAGGAGGAGTATGGGGGCGGGGAGAAAGGGAGAAGGATTTTGCTCCCAGTCCAATTTATTCCCCCTTGCTCCCAAAAATTACACTGTCACTAATTCCCGACTGACAACGGCTGTTTCAGGTTTGACCCAAATCTGATCTAACCCACCACTTAACAGGCGATATTGTTGGTTGGGATCTTGCTCCGGATAATCCATGCGCTTGTGCATACCCCTGGTTTCTTGACGGTGCAAACCACTGTTGTACATCCAACGCGCAGTAGCCACCATCGCCGCCGCTTCGCGCGATCGCACAATCTGAGTATCATCTGGTGTTTGACTGTTACGGATTTCTTGCCAGAGATCATCGAGTCTTCCTAAAGAGTCCGTTAACCCTGTAGCTGTGCGGAATAGATTGCGATCGTAGGGGAAAACTTCAGCTTGAATTGCCGCGATCGCCTCATCTGATGAAAGTGTATGATTACCTTCACCGCGCAATCCGGCTGCACCAACTCCATGTACACGACGCTGGGCTGCTTCCTCTCCCAAACTCAAAGCATAGGTAGCTGCCGATTGACCAGACCAATACCCAGAAGACATCGCCCAGGCTGCATTATGACTACCTCCACCTGTAAAGCCTCCACAAATTAATTCTCTAGTGGCTGCATCTCCGGCGGCATAAAGTCCACTAACTGAGGTAGCACAGGTATAGTCTGCAATCCGAATGCCACCAGTCCCGCGCACAGTTCCTTCTAAACGTAAGGTGACAGGGAAACGTTGGGTAAAAGGATCAATACCTGCGCGATCGAAAACTATAAAGAAGTTAGGTTGAGAAGCGCGCATCCAAGCTTTTGTTTCCTCATCCATATTTTGGTCGAGACGAGCATAAACTGGCTGGGTGAGTAAGGTTTGAGCAATCACAGAACGACCCCGTTTAGAACCTGCGCCCTCAATTACTGTGCCGTCTTCGTAGGTAAAGGATGCCCAATCGTAATAACGAGTTTTAGTGACAGAAGAAAAGCTCGGAGAAATGGCATAGGCATTGGAAAATTCCATCCCAGAGAAATCAGCCCCGACTTCTGCGGCCATCAACAGACCATCTCCAGTCAGTACATTACAACCAAGGGCTTTACTTAAGAAAGCACAACCACCAGTAGCAATAACAACTGCTCCGGCGCGGACTTCCCAGCCTTCCCCAGATTGACGGTTAATACCCTTTGCACCACTGACAACACCTTCTGCATCCACCAGTAATTCTAAAGCTGGACTATGGTCTAAGATTTTTACACCGGCTTTTTTAATCTTTTTCCGCATGAAACGGAGATAATCAGGCCCCTGTAAAGAACGGCGAATCACTTGGCCATTGGCATCAACTTTGAAGGGATAGCCCCCATCTGCCAAAGAATTGATGTTGTCATAAGTGCGATCTAATACTCGACCCATCCACTGGCGATCGGCGAGAAAGCCTCCCATTGCTTCCCGACTGGCCATAGCGGCTTCTCGTTGTTCTGGTTCGGGTGGAACATACCACACACCATTACCAGCAGCCGCCGCAGCTCCACTGCTACCACAGTAACCCTTGTCTACTAAAATTACCTTTGCCCCACTGGTGGCGGCACTCCAAGCTGCCCAAGTCCCGGCTGGCCCACCGCCAATAACTAGGACATCAGCCACTAAATTGATTTGAGAATGTGTCATTAAATTGACTCCTAAGTAAATAATATTACTGATTTGGTAGTTGCCAATCTTTGATATCAAAGTCTGAGCGCAACAACTTTTGATCAGCGAGAAACTGCTTTGTGGAATTGAGCAGTTCCAATCCTTCTGGTGTGAAAGGCTCTGTCGGATAAAGGTCTAGAGGATAAGATTCCTTAGCGATTGCAATTGGCACATCACCACTAGCCTCAGCCACAAACTGGTAAAATTCCTCACTATTGGCTTTAATATCCTGCAAAGCTGTTTGTCTCACCTGGTTCCACTGGCGAGGTAATTCTGGATGTCGAGAGAGGATATCTTCTGTAGCAACACTCACTCCCGTACCCACTAACCCCCGATGATCTTTAGCTTGATCAATCGATGGAAATCCTTGGGACATTAGGATTGCTCCAGCTCCCATTGCAAAAGGATAAGCGGCAATATCCCCGCGTTCGATTGCAGCTCTAGCATCAGCAGCAGGAAGTTGTACCACCGTGACATCCTCAGTCAATCCCTCTTGATCCAGTAGACCCATCAGATATCGATGGAGATAAGTACCTCTAGCAACTCCTATTTTTTGACCCTTGAGTTCTGCTACTGAGCGGGGGCCATTCTGCCTAGTTAACAACCAAGCATTCTGACCTACCCGTGTCTGATTAATCAATCGAGTGGGAATACCTGCGGCTCTACCTACTAAAGCTGGAGTATCTCCATACAGACCCATATCTAATTGACCACTTACCAAAGATTCATTCAGCGCCGGGCCTCCTGAAAAAGGAAGAAACTGTATTTCTTCAATCCCCAAACCTTGGAGTGCTGGAGTCAATTTTCCTTTTTTTAATGCCCAACCCTCTGGACCAACTGGCACTTTACTATCCGAACTAATGAAACCCACACGTAAAACTTGTGTTTTTACTTCTGGGGAATTGTTGCCATCATTCGATGAATCTACCACTAAAGTGTTGGATTGACTCTGTTGAGCAGCACAACTCGTCAGCGTTAATAAAAGAGCCGCAGTTGTAATAGAAGTTAAAACCCGGTCTATAAAACTGCGTTCAAATATTTGGGAACTCATAAACTGAGGCTCCTAAAAGAATTTCCGAGTCAAACACTCTGCGTACCTTTGCGCTTTACTTCGCGTGCCTTTGCGTTCAAAACACCATCTTAAATACGGTTTATCGATTGATTTGTCGGTGTTTAATCATCTAGTGTTACATGACTATCAGGTATAATTCAAGTCTTTCAGCCTAGATTATATATTACACTAATAATTAGTTTATCTAAATAATTGCCAAAAAAAAGCTACCCAGTGCATTTAAGCAAACGCAGAGGGACGCTAAGTTGAACGCAAAGCAGCGCAGAGGTTATTTTAAGTTGAAGCCGCGATTGTAGAGAATTTCCCGTAATTTATGTCTTCCTGATAACGATTCAGCAGATGCTACTCTCTTGGATGAGTGTTCTGTCCAATCACCAGGAACATCCATCTGTTGAGAATTATAGAAGGCTTTCATCACTTGGTTGTAAAGAGCGATCGCCTCATCTTGTGCTTCTAAGTTATAGGTTTCCCGATGCAATACAGCTGCTTGGGGTAAGCGAGGTTTAATTTCTGCATTCACGGCTGGATCTGCATAGCCCACACATAACCCAAATACCCCGACAACATGAGGCGGTAAATTTAAAATCTCTGCTACTTCTTCGGGATGGTTCCGCAATGCACCTATATATACTGTTCCTAAACCCAGAGATTCTGCGGCTATTACGGCGTTTTGTGCTGCTAATGCCGCATCTATGGCTGCAACTAAAAACAGTTCTAGGTAATTTAGACCTTCATGAGGTAATCCCCGACTCTCGGCGATGTGTGTCAATCTCGCTAAATCTGCTAACCACACTAGAAGTAAAGGAGACTGCCGAATATGCTGTTGATTATTAGCTAGTTGCGCTAATTTCTCTTTGCGTTCAGGAGTTTCTACTGCAACTACACTCCATGTCTGGAGGTTTGAGGAGGTTGATGCAGATTGGGCGGCTGCGACTAAGGTTTCTAATGTGTTGGGTGGTAGGGGATCGTTCAAATACGCGCGAATTGAACGGTGAGACAACAAATTAGATAATGTCTCACTCCAGGGAATATCTGTGTTTAACCCGTGTACGCCATAACGACGATGAAGTAAGTCAGTGGGATTGGTCATAGTTTTTGGCAGGGTGGATTAAGATGTAGAAACGAACCACAGAGACGCGGAGGACACGGAGAAATGAGTGTTGGAGGGTTTTTGGGGGAATTATAGGCGATTACAATTTGAAAAAAGTGTTGCTCAGTCAAGGGATGATTCTTGTAGGGTAGGCCGGAAAGCCTGCCCTGAAATATTAAGATTCACCCTAATTATGAATTATTAACTTTTTGGTGATAATGCTGCATATTGTTCAGGTGTGAGCATGGCTTCTCTGACATTAATTTGTTTGGGAATTAAATTCAGTTCGTAGAATTTATCAGCAACTTCTTGTTGGAGAGTAATTAACTCTGGTGTAATTGGTGTAATACCAAAAGTTCTTCGGTTTGTACTTGTTCGCAGGGTTTCTAACTCAATTCCCAAGATAGGAGCAAGAGTTGCAGCTACTTCTTCTCTATTTTCAGTAGACCATGTTTCTAATTCTTGAATTTCTTCTAATACAGCCTTAATAATTTCTTGTTGCTGGGCTGCAAAAGTTTGACTCGCAAGGTAATATCCCCCTTGTTTATTAATTCCTGTGCCATCAATTAACTTACGAGCGTTGGCAGACTCTTCAGCTGCTGCATAAAATGGGTCCCAAATTGCCCAAGCATCAACACTACCCCTAAAAAAGGCGGCACGAGCATCGGCAGGTGCTAAAAAGACAGCTTCAATATCACTATATTGTAAGCCATATTTTTCTAAAATTTGCACTAGCATATAGTGAGCGCTAGAGCCTCTTTGAAAAGCAATTTTTTTACCTTTCAACTCCTGAACTGTTTGGATAGGAGAATCTTTATTTACTAGAATTGCTGAACCTGCTGGACTAGGTATAATTCCAGCAATATAAGTAATAGCTGCACCTGCGGCTTGGGCAAAAATTGGTGGTGATTCTCCTACGTGTCCGAAGTCGATACTACCCACATTCATGGCTTCTAAAAGTTGTGGGCCGGCAGCAAATTCTAGCCATTCTACAGATACCCCTTCTGGATTTAAGCGCTTTTCTAACAGTCCTTTATTCTTGAGCAGAATTGCGGATTTTTGATAGCCGATTCTAATTACTGATGCTTTATTGGCATTGGGATTATTCACGGATACAGCAGTAGTATTACTGCCATTATCAGCTGTGCAAGCAGCAAATAATACGCTCAGACATAAGCCAGTGATAAAAGCCCCAAATAACGGTATCGATCTAATAGATATGCGAGATTTCCACTTTCTCAAATGGATGATTAATCGCTGAAACATGAGTTGAAGCACCAAATTTTATCCTGATTTACCAAATATTACACTAACTTGATTGAGTTACCGTATTTTAACCACAAAAAAATTCACCTCTTGCTAGAATGTCAAAGTTGTACGCAAAAGACCTACCCAAATCGGGCCATTAGCATCATTGTGTTCTGGTTTGGTAATCAAGTAAAAAATTGGTGTGACACTGACGTTATTATTCACACGGAAACGATAAAAAGTTTCGATATGTAAAGATGTGTCTGGGTCTTCACGATCTTGTCCGGCTACTTGAAAACTATTACTTGTTACTTTTGGTGGTATCCCTAAAGTAATACCGCCTAGATTACCTTGTGCAAATAAGTCGGGGAAAGATAAAGTCAAGGCACTATTGATAATAATGGCATTATTATTACCGTCTGTTTCTTGATTAGCTTGGGTATAACCAAACCACCCACCAACATGAAATCGCGGATTTAATCTCCAGTTAAATTGCAAGCCGTAGTTATCGGATGTGGTGGCGTTTTGTAAAAATGGATTTCTGGCAAAGGCGCTACCTGTACCACCAGTGAGATTAAAACCAGAGTTAGCTGTAAAATATTTACGGGTGTAAGTTAAACCTAAATTAAAGTCGTTACTAGGTGAAAAGGTAAGTTGGGCGATCGCAGCAAAGGAACTGTCAAATAGTCCGCTATTAGGGTTATTCGCCTGGGTATCATTGGCAATATAAGCTGTGTGTAATTGCAATTGATTACTAAATCGATAAGCAACAGCCGCACCAGCACCATCAAACCCTGGACGATACACAGTGGGGTTAAATGCACCAAATCGAGAAAAACCACCTTGTAAACCATTACCATTCAGAGGGTTTAAGGTAGGGACATAAACGGGAAAGTTAAGTGTTCTGGGCCCTATCCAAACTGAAATGCGATCGCCTACAGGAAAGGTATAGTATAAATTTGCTACAAACAAATCACCGCTTGCAAACCTTCCCTCATCAAAGGTAAACCGAGTCATTTGAGTTCCCGTAGAACCACCCAAGTTAGGTATATTGATGGCTTGTAAATTGGTGACTAATTGATCCCTACCTGTAAAGCTGGTTTGCAAGGAAAGCTGGGAACGGTAAGAGAAAAAGGTGTTGGTGTCATCGGCGGTATTAACTGCGGCGTTATTATTTGCCCTGTTGCCAAAAGTATCAGCCACTACAAAAATTGCATTACCTGTTAATTTCGTAGTTGTGGAGAATTGTTCTGCTTCCACTTGCGCCGTTCTTTGTTCTAAGTTATCCAGTCTTCCTCTGATACTAGTTAGTTCAGTCTGAAATTCTGCTGTTAATCTTTCTAAAGTCGCCAAATCTTCTTTACTAGGCAATTCAGATGTAGACGATGCAATTAATTGGGTGATTTGTTCTAAACAAGCATTTAATCCAGCTGCAAACTCATAACGTGTCAAAGCACGATTTCCCCGATATGTGCTATCTGGGTAGCCAACTATACAACCATAACGTTCTACCAAAGATTGTAATGCTTGAAAAGCCCAGTCAGTGGGTTGGACATCAGCAAGTTCTGATACTGATGTGATTGAAGACTGACTAAGTGGTTGTGCAGTAGTTTGGGCAAGTGTAGAGTCAATTTCAGATGCATCAATTGCATTGACTTTGCTCGATGATTCTAATAGTGTAGAATCAGTCGGAATTAATTCTGCTAATTTAGATGTATCAACTTCGCTAGATGATACTAAGTCTGCTATTGCTGCTTGATTTTTTACATCCTCTTGAGCAAGAGCTTTCATGCTGGTAGATAAACTTATCAACACTGTAAAAATTGGCAAAGTCAGTAATAAATTCCCAAAAAAACTTTTCATTTTTAGCACAAAATATTTTATAATTCATCGTCAACTAGTACAGCAAATTTCAAAAGCCCAACATCGAAACTGTTTGACCTTTGCACAGCATTACTAGTCAAGTGAGGTTTGATAGTAGCTGGAGTTTCCCAGCATATGTAATTTGGTTGAACACATCAAATTTACTCAACAAATTTTGCAAAAAAAATTATTGAGCCAAGAATTAAGATGTGCTAACCGCTCAGATTAAGCGATGAACAAGTAAAATTCTCCCTAAAAAAACTTGCAGCCCATCCTCTTTAATTTACAAGTTGAATTTGACACAACTAATTTAGCTTTGCCCCCACAAAGCATTTCATCTGTAGTCACGGTTAGATAATATACGGTAAATCGGTCGAGTTACTGTATTTTTAGATTTTACAAGATAGTAGCATTTGAGCAAAGCTTTAGTAAATAAGTTTTTTGATGACAATTATTCAATATCTTAAAATCAACAGATTCGGTTGCTTTGTGGAAAAATATCTGGTAGTCTGTAAATTTCAGACATTAACTACGGTTAATCGGTAGTTTTATAGTATTTTAGGATTTAGACTAGCGTTAATACAGTAAATTAATCACAGATTATGAAATACAAACAACTGGGTGAAAGTGACCTCAAGGTTTCGGAAATTTGTCTAGGAACCATGACCTATGGGCATCAAAATACTATTGAAGAAGCCCATCAACAACTAGACTATGCTGTTGCTCAAGGAGTGAATTTTCTGGATGCTGCTGAAATGTACCCAGTTCCACCGCGTGGCGAAACTCAAGGTACAACTGAAGCTTATATCGGGGAATGGCTGCAAAAACAACAGCGTGATAACTTGATAGTTGCAACCAAAATAGCAGGGCCTGGTCGTCCTTTTAAATGGCTGCGGGGTGGAAATATCAACATCGACCGCGATAATATTAAGCAAGCTGTAGATGATAGTTTGAAGCGGTTAAAAACAGATTATATCGATTTATATCAAATTCATTGGCCGGATCGTTATGTACCGACTTTTGGAAAAACAGCGTATGATCCTGAGTTTGAACGAGAAACTGTTCCTATCTCCGAACAATTAGAAGTCTTTGCAGATGTGATTAAAGCCGGGAAGATTCGCTATTTAGGTTTGAGTAACGAAACTCCTTGGGGGGTAAGTGAATTTGTCAGAATATCCCAACAATTGGGATTACCTAAAGTTGTTTCCATTCAAAACGCTTACAATCTACTCAACCGTGTATTTGATTCGGCTTTAGCAGAAGTTTCTCGTCATACTAATGTTGGTTTGTTAGCTTATAGTCCTTTAGCATTTGGTTTTTTATCTGGCAAGTACGTCAACGGTAAACCCAAAGAAGATACGAGAATCAGTTTATTTTCTGGTTTTGGACAACGTTATTTAAAACCAATTGTCAATGAAGCTGTTGTTGAATATGTAGAAATTGCCAAAAAACATAACTTAAAACCTGCTCAATTAGCTTTGGCTTTTGTTCTGAATCGTTGGTTTGTTAGCAGTACTATAATCGGTGCTACCACACTGGAACAATTACAAGAAAATATTGACAGTGTAAATGTGATTCTCGATCCAGAAATTTTAGCAGAATTAGATGCAGTTCACACACGTTATCCTAATCCTGCACCTTAGTTTGTAAATAATTTAAAGTGTGTCATCTCAATAAGGAATTATACCGTCTGTTTCAGGCGGTTTTTCTCTGCCAAGACTGCATAAGCACTTATCCGAATGTTGCATTTCGGATGAAGGACGCATTTTTAGTATGATTTTTAACTTTTTTATATTGTGTTATTGATTTTATATAAAAAGTATGCAAAGCTGTTTTATATGCAAAATACATTATCTCGACCGATAAACCGTAGAATAAATCTCAGATGTCACCATACTGATAACCTTGATTAGTAAGCTGTTTGGTTTGGTTGTTGGTTGATCGCACTTAAAGTTTGCAGACAGCAGTCAATATTGTGACTATCCGGTAACAAAGGTTTTTCTGTTCACGCAAACATTGATATTGCAGCGAGGAATTCAATGAGTAATAACCTAGATTCTAGTAACAACGATACTAACCAGACCTTGCTTAGTGATGTACTGGTGATTGGTGGTGGACCTGCTGGTACTTGGGCAGCTTGGAGTGCGGCTGCATCTGGTGCGCGAGTGGTATTGGTCGATAAAGGTTATTGTGGTACGAGTGGTTGTGCAGCCGCATCAGGTAATGGTGTGTGGTATGTACCACCAGATGCCGATAGTCGAGAAGCTGCAATGGCTAGTCGGGAAGCATTAGGAGGCTTTTTATCCAGCCGAGATTGGATGCAACGAGTGCTGGATCAGACTTTTGCGAACGTCAACCTATTGGCTGAGTGGGGTTATCCTTTTCCCACAGATGAGGAGGGTAAACCTTATCGGCGGAGTCTCCAAGGCCCAGAATATATGCGTTTGATGCGAAAGCAAGTAAAACGGGCAGGGGTAAAAATTTTAGACCATAGTCCGGCTTTACAGCTATTGATAGATGCAGAAGGCGCTGTTGCAGGGGCGACGGGAATTAACCGTCAGACTGGTAAAAAATGGGTTGTGAAATCGCACACTGTCATCATTGCCACCGGGGGCTGTGCTTTTTTAAGCAAGGCGCTGGGTTGCAATGTGTTAACTGGAGATGGATACTTAATGGCAGTCGAAGCGGGTGCGGAATTGTCGGGGATGGAGTTTTCCAACGCCTACGGTATCGCACCGGCTTTTTCATCCGTCACCAAAACTTTATTTTATAATTGGGCGACTTTCACCTATGAAGATGGGACACCAATTCCCAATGCAGGTTCACAAAAAGGTCGTTCTGTAATTGCCCAAACTTTATTAACACAGCCTGTTTACGCCATCATCGACAAAGCCGCAGAAGAAATGCGGGTAAATATGCGTTTAGCACAGCCTAATTTCTTCTTACCTTTTGATCGCGCAGGGATTGATCCCTTTACCCAGCGCTTTCCTGTAACTTTACGTTTAGAAGGGACAGTGCGTGGTACAGGTGGCATTCGGATTACAGATTACACTTGTGCAACTACTGTACCGGGATTATATGCGGCTGGAGATGCAGCTACTAGGGAATTAATTTGTGGCGGGTTTACCGGTGGCGGTAGTCACAATGCAGCTTGGGCTTTGTCTTCAGGTTATTGGGCGGGACAGTATGCGGCGGCGTACTCTCGTGATTTGGGAGAACAAGCAAATCAACGCCGAGTAGAAGCTGTAGGTGGGGTAGGATTTATCTCTGGTAGTCAAAACCAAATTAATAGCGAAGAAGTTATCCAAGCTACCCAAGCAGAAGTCTTCCCCTACGATCGCAATTATTTCCGTCATCAAGCAGGGTTGACAGATTCATTGCAGAGATTAAATTCTCTCTGGCAAGAAATACGCACCAGCCAAGCAGCAGATAATCAGAGTATTTTACGTACTAGAGAAGCAGCTGCAATGGTAGCTACGGCCCGATGGATGTATAACAGTGCCTTGGAACGTAAAGAAACACGGGGAATGCACAAGCATTTGGATTATCCAGAATTAGATCAAACACAGCAACATCATTTAATTAGTGGTGGTTTAGATCAAGTTTGGGTAATTCCCGAAGGACTGGAGGCTAACAATAACAAAGAATTGGCTGTTGCATCTTCTTGATTTATATCTGGCGTTGCTGAGTCAAAGGATGATTCTTGTAGGGTAGGCATTTTGCCTGCCCCGAAATATAAAGAACGCTGATGATGCCTATACAAAATTATCCCGCAAATATGCAACGCCTATCATCTTTTATCCAAAATCTACAATTACCATGATTGAATTAGTCAGCGCATCACGGTGCATAGAATGTAATATTTGCGTCAAGGTTTGCCCGACTAATGTGTTTGATAAAGTACCTGATGCACCCCCTACAATTGCCAGACAAAGCGATTGTCAAACTTGTTTTATGTGTGAGTTGTATTGTCCTGTGGATGCTTTATATGTTGCCCCAGAAGTAGAATCTTTAGGGCAGATAGATGAAGAATCGCTCAAAAAAGCAGGGTTTTTGGGAAGTTATCGCGAAAATATTGGCTGGGGAGGCGATCGCACCACTACAGCGAAACAAGATTCAACTCACCAAATTCTCAAACAGATGAAATAATCTGGCAACTTTGATAGAGATGCGAAATATCGTGTCTCTATCTTTAAATTCTGATTAATTGGTTTATTATGAATATTTCTACTCCATACCTCCCTAAATTATCTACCCTAGCTACATTATTTCTCTTACTTTTAAATACTGCTTGTAGTTCTCAAGCTGTCTCCAATCCTAATCAAGAAACTACACAAATTACTAGCACATTGCGCTTAGGGATTATTAGTACCACCAGAAGTCAAGTTCCTACAGGGCCGGCCGGCTGGGCAATTCATAGAAATAAATTTTTACCAGAACTAGAAAAAGTGGGAATTACAGATGTAAAAATATCAAGTTTTCCCAACGGACCCAACCTCAACGAAGCTTTAGTCTCAGGAAGTATAGACGTTGGTATTTATGGTGATACACCTGCATTAGTAGCTAGATCCCAAGAAATTCCTACCCGTTTAATTAGTCAAGAACAAGTAGGGATGAATGCTTGGTTATTAGTGAAAGAAAATGGACCCCGGACAGTAGCAGACCTCAAAGGACAAAAAGTAGCCACAGCCAGGGGATCATATATGCACCGCTACTTAATGGGATTACTGCAAAAACATAATGTTGCTGACCAAGTAAGTGTAGTGCATTTACTGACAAGTGATGCCGAAGCAGCCTTAGAAAGAGGTGATGTGGCTGCTATTGTTGCCTCTGTAGGTGCAGGGCCACTATTACAAAAGAAAGGCTATGTTGCCATTGATGAAGCACGTAATCATCCAGATTTACCGGGAACCAGTGTAGCTGTAGCGACAGAAACTTTCCTCACCAAACATCCTGACTTACCGCAAAAGTGGAATCGAATTAAACAAGCGGCGGTGAAAGATATTCAAGCTAATACAGAAGCTTATTATCAATTTCATGCAGAAGTTTCAGGATATCCCCTTGATGTCGTCAAAATTTCTTATCCTATCCAACAATTTCCTCAAGAACCAGTACCAGCACAAGGAAAGCAACTTTTGGAGGGGACAAAACAATTTTTGGTGTCGCAAAACTTAGCGAAAACAGATTTTCAATTAACAGATTGGATTGTGCCGTAACTACAAAAATAATTTAGGGAGTTATCAACGATGAAACTCATTATTCCAGAAGAATTAGCTGCTGATTTAGAACCACAATTACCTGATGATGTAGTAGTTGTGCGTGCCGATACCGACGGTAAATTAGATGGCAATGCGAAAGATGCCGAAGTTTACTTTAGCTGGTTTTTTCTCAAACCCCCAACGTTACAAAGGATTCTCACATCTGCACCTTATTTGCGTTGGCATCATGCCCCAAATGCCGGTGTTAATCACATCATCACACCCAAATATATTGAACGTAATTTAATTTTGACTAACGGTGCGGGGGTTCATGCTATTCCCATTGCCGAATTTGTCATTGGTTATATGTTGTCTCATGCTAAACAATTTCCCAGATTACACAAACTGCATACTCAACACCGTTGGCAAAGGGGTTTTCAAATTCAAGAATTACTAGATAAAACTTTATTAATTATCGGTGCTGGGGAAATCGGACAAGAAATTGCTGCCCGTGCGAAAGCCTTTGGCATGAGAATTTTAGGTAGTCGTCGTCATCCTGAACCATTACCTAACTTTGAAAAAGTTGTAGGAGCGGATGAGTGGAAACCACTACTCAAAGAAGCTGATTATGTTGTAATTGCTACTCCATTAACTTGGGAAACCAAGGGCATGATTGATGATGAGGTATTTGAATTGATGCCCGCTCATGCTTATTTAATTAACATTGCTCGTGGTGCAATTGTTGATGAATCGTCTCTGACTAAGGCATTACAGTTAGGAAAAATTGCTGGTGCTGCTTTAGATACTGTGTTTACAGAACCATTGCCAGCCGAAAGCCCTTTGTGGTTATTACCTAATGCTTTTATTACACCTCATTGCTCTGGTCATTCGCCTAGAAGTCAAGAGCGATCGCTTGCTTTATTCTTAGATAATTTATCACGTTATCGCCAAGGTCAACCGTTACGTAATGTTGTTGATCAAACAGCAGGTTATTAATTTATTGGGAATACTACGATGATTTCCATATCTCATTCCAAGAACTTTTTCCTGACAACTTTGTTGATGAGTAGTATGGCTACTGCTTGTAATCGTACTACAGGAAGTACTACAGCCGTATCTGTAAGTAATCCAACATCAGAAAACCCCCAACTTTTGCGTTTGGGTTTTCAAAGAGGCGGAGTTATTCCTATTTCCCGTCAGCGTGGAGAGTTAGAGCGTCAGTTAAGTACTCAAAATATTAAAGTAGAGTGGAGTGGCCCTTTTGACCGGTGCGCCACACTGCTGCAAGCCCTCAATGGTAATCGTGCAGATATTGGGGGCTGCGGTGATATTCCCTCTATTTCTGGAATTGCGGCGGGACAACCTCTTTGTATTGGTTCATTACAGCGACCAAAACCCGATGCTTTAGGTAATGCGATCGTTGTGCGTGGCGATTCTAATATCCAAAAACCCAGCGATTTGATTGGTAAAAAAGTCGCAGTCAATCAAGGAGGTGCAGGGGAATATTTACTACTTAAAGTATTAGAAAAAGAAAATATCCCTGTAGAACAAGTCCAGCGAGTGTATCTAGCACCCACTGATGCTGCACCAGCACTTTATCAAGGTACGATTGATGCTTGGGCAGTTTGGGAACCTTATGTTTCCATCGCAGAACTAGAACATAATGCCCGGCGAATTACTACTACTCATCCTTCACCTACCTACGGTGTGATGTTAGTTCGTACCGGGGCTGCTGAAGAAAATCCCGCAGCCGTAAAAACTACTTTAACAGCCTTGAGTCAAGATGGTGAATGGCTAAATAAAAATCAAGATGCGGCGGCTGATTATATGGTGAAGGAACTCAAAATTCCCGAAGCTGTAGCCAAGCAAGCGACTAAAAATCGAGGCGAAGAATATTATGTCTTTCCCACGGATGAAGATGTCGCTAATCTTCAAGTAACTGCTGATTGGCTATTAGAACAAAAAATTCTGCCTCAACGAGTAGATATTGCATCTGCAATTTGTCCTTTAGATGGTGCGTAATCAGGTAATAAAGACTTTTCCATAAAATTAGCGAAAATTACCCTTCTTCCTCTCTGCGCCTCTGCGTCTTTGCGTGAGACAAATACTAATTAAAATATTTAGGAGTAAAACTGTATGCCGATTGAATTTATTGGGATGATTGGCACTAGAGAAGCATCAGAATTACATGGTGCATCTGTATCATTAACAGGCGGAAGTGTAGACACCGCTTATGTCCGCAAGTTTGCCAAAATTCACGAAGATGGCGGATTTGATAGAGTGCTAGTAGGATACAGTTCTACAGGGACTGATGGTTTTAATGTCGTCAACTATGCTGCCAATGTTACCGAAAACATCAAGTTTTTATTGGCACATAGACCGGGTTTTGTTGCTCCTACCTTAGCTGCACGGAAATTAGCAACGTTAGATCATTTTACCAACGGTCGGGTGGCTGTGCATATCATTACTGAGTCAAACCATTACAACAGCCTCATCTACCTATTTATTTTGGTGGTGCTTCTGGTGCAGCTGTGGATGTGGGTGCTAAACACAGTGATGTTTATGCTTTTTGGGGAGAACCCATTGCTGCAATTAAACAACGCATCGCTGAAGTCAAAGCCGCAGCGCCACCAGGAAAATCTTTTGGGTTTAGTGTTTCCTTGCGCCCGATTTTGGCGGAGACAGAAGATAAAGCCTGGGAAAAAGCTAATTATATTCTCTCGAAAGTTAAAGAAAAGCGTGCAAAAGCAGGGATTCAACTACCAACCGGAGTTTCAGCTAGACCCCAAGCTGTTGGTTCTCGCAGATTATTAGATTTTGCTCAAGAAAGTGAAATTCATGACAAGCGTCTATGGACACCGATCGCAGCTGCCACAGGAGCCTATGGTAATACTACCGCACTGGTGGGGACTCCGGAACAAGTAGCAGAGGCGTTAGTTGATTATTACGATGCTGGGGTGACAACACTGTTGATTCGTGGTTTTGACCCGGTGGAAGATGCTCTAGCCTATGGTCGAGATGTAATTCCATTAGTCAGAAAAGAAGTCCAACGCCGAGAACAACAAACAGCCACTGTGGCTTAGTTTGAAAGAGGAGACAGCGTAAGTTCTTGTCCTACAATCCTACGAAGATTTCATGCCTTATCTAACTACACTCGAACCCTTAGAAACAGACCAATGGTTTGTCGAAAGTCCTGAATTATCTGAGTTTGTGGCTACTGCTAAAGAAATTATTGCCAGTACCAGGGATGACTACACAGAAACTCTCAATACCCTTGAACCTTATTTTGCCGCCTTACTCAAAAAACAACATTGGCTACCAGAAAATTTTGCTCAACCAAATCCCGACAGTGGTTTAGGCGGAGGTATCGGTCAATGGTTACTATATCGTTCCCAAGAGCGAAATCTGACTATTTTTAGTTTAGTCATACCTCCTAATTCTACAACTCCTGTTCATGACCATTTATCGTGGGGACTTGTAGGATTGTATAAAGGTCAACAAGAAGAAACTGTCTACCGTCGCCTGGATAACGCTGAAACAGAAGGATTTGCTGATTTAGAAGTTGTTGGTTCGTATCATGTTAAACGTGGTGATATTTACCGATTATCGCCTCCTGATGGAGATATTCACTCTGTGAAAGCCACTACGGTATTTGCCCCATCCATCTCAATTCATGTCATGAGTAATGATACTGGCAGTATTTTGAGAAATCAGTATCATCCAGAACAACGTAGCAGTAAATCTTTTCGCTCTGGATACTCCAATCTTCCTTACAGGAATTAAAGCTAAAATCATGGCAAAATTTGAGAGACCCCAACCGCCAGTATTTGAAAAAGTTGAAGAAGAACGGCTTTACCGTAAACAACATTTAGCTGCGGCTTTTCGGTTATTTGGTCGTTTTGGTTTCAGTGAAGGCATAGCAGGACATATTACAGCCCGTGATCCAGAATTTACTGACCATTTTTGGGTGAATCCCTTGGGGAAATATTTCGGTCATATCCGTGTTTCTGACCTACTTTTGGTGGATAGTCAAGGGGAAGTAGTCAAGGGGGATGCGCCTGTAAATCGGGCGGCGTTTGCGATTCATTCCCAAATTCATGAGGCGCGACCTGATATAGTGGCGGCGGCTCACGCTCATTCTGTTTATGGTAAATCTTGGTCAAGTTTGGGACGTTTGCTTGATCCTTTAACTCAAGATGCTTGTACTTTTTATCAAGACCATGCCTTGTTTGATGATTATCAAGGTGTGGTTTTGGATACTTCTGAAGGTAAAAGAATTGCTGAGGCTTTGGGGGATAAAAAGGCTGTAATTCTCAAAAATCATGGCTTTTTAACTGCGGGGTCAACTGTAGATGCTGCTGCTTGGTGGTATATCAGTTTTGAACGTTCAGCACAAGCGCAACTTTTAGCGGAAGCCGCAGGTAAACCGATTCCGATTAATCATGAAGTTGCTACCTTTACTCACGGTCAGGTGGGAACTCAAAATGGGGGTTGGTTTAGTTTTCAGCCACTCTATGACAGGATTGTGCGGGAAGAACCGGATTTGTTGGAATAGTTCGCGCAAAGGCGCAAAGGCGCAAAGAGATATGAAAGGTATCAGGTCTGTTTTTCCTTTGGGGTGTTTATTGGTTTTGTTGACAGCTTGTTCTGAGGTTCAGTCTACTAATCCTGTAGCTACTGATATTGGTAATGCTGAGTTGCGTGTGGCTAAGTTTAGGGGTGGTTGGGATCTCGATTTAAAGTTAGCCGGGGTAGATGATTTCCCTTACAAGGTTCAGTTTACTGAGTTTACAGGGGGTAATCTGATGGTACAGGCGATTAATGCTGGGGCGATTGATTTGGCTTCGGCTAGTGAAATCCCACCTATTTTCGCCATTGAGTCCCAAGCATCTGTAAAAATTATTGCTACTAGAAAAGGGCCGACTGTAGGTCAAGTTGTGCTGATACCTAAAAATTCCACAGCAAAAACCATTGCTGACCTCAAAGGTAAGAGGGTGGGTTATGTTCAAGCTACTACTGCTCACTACTTCTTAATTAAAATGTTGGAAGAGGTGGGGCTGACGATGAAGGATATTAACGGTGTTCCTTTGTCAATACCTGATGGACTTTCTGCTTTTCGCAGGGGGGAATTGGATGCTTGGGCGACCTACGGTTATGCTATCCCCCAAGCAAAAAAAGATGGGGCGCAGGTACTGAAATCAGCCAAAGATATTTTGAGTGGTAACTTTGTGATTACTGCTGCGCCTGAAGCGATCGCCGATCCACAAAAAAAAGGTGCGATCGCCGATTTTCTCTGTCGGTTACAACAAACTCAAAGATGGCGGGAAGCGAATCTCAAGGATTGGGCGAAGACATACGCCGAAAATATCAAAGTTGAGGAAGCGATCGTTTATGAGGATGCTTTAGAAGGACAGCAACAGCGTCCTGTAGAATTATTACCTGTTTCTGACGAGGCGATCGCATCTCAACAACAAGTAGCTGATACTTTTTTTCAAGCCGGTGTCATTTCTTCACAAGTTGATGTCACACCATTATGGGACAGAAGCTTTACCGAAGATATTGCCAACTGTAAGCAGTAAATTTCTACTCCTACTTCCCCATTTTCCCCCATACTTTAATTACGAATTATTTCATGTCACCAGTTTTAGAAGTTACACCAACAGCATTTTTCCCCGATTTGTTTGAACTTGTCGCATCGCTGGCGGCTGATTTTGCTACGCGTGCAGCTATCCACGATCGCAACGGTTCTTTTCCTTTCGAGAATTTTCAAGCACTGCATCAAGCACAACTATTAAGTCTCACAGTTCCTCACGAATTTGGTGGACAAGGTGCAAACTATACAACTATCTGTAAAGTCATTGAAAAAATAGCTAGTGGTGATGCTTCTACGGCTTTGGTGTTGACAATGCACTACTTACAACATAGTAACGCGGCTCGGACTCGTCGTTGGCATCCCGCAGTTTATGAACGTTTGTGTCGGGAATCGGTTACAGGTATTGCTATACTCAATGCAGCGCGTGTAGAACCAGAATTAGGGACACCAGCCAGAGGCGGATTACCTGCAACCATTGCCAAAAAAACCGAAAATGGTTGGCTGTTAAGTGGTCATAAACAATACACTACGGGTAGTCCGATATTAAGTTATTTCGTGGTTTGGGCGCGGACAGATGAAGCAGAACCACGGGTAGGTAGTTTTCTTGTACCGCGTGATGTTCCTGGGGTGAAGATTGCGGAAACTTGGGATCATTTAGGGATGCGCGCCACAGGTAGCCACGATTTAATTTTAGAAGATGTCTTGATTCCCTCAGAATATGCTTTAGATATTCATCCCGTGAATGCTGTATCCACACCAGACCCTTTAAAACTAGCGAGTGGGAGCTTATGGTTGAGTGCATTATATCAAGGAGTCGCCACAGCTGCGCGAGATTGGTTAGTTGAGTATTTGCATGAGCGTCAGCCTACCAACTTAGGTAATAGTTTAGCAACTCTGCCCCGCTTTCAAACAGCTATGGGAGAAATCGAAGCTTTACTTTATGCCAACCAACGATTAATTTACAGCCTAGCGGATGAAATTGACCGAGGTGAATATGACACCAAAGTTAGTTTAGCAGCACAAACAGTTAAATATCTCACCACAAATAATGCCATCCGTGCTGTAAAAATTGGATTGAAACTAATTGGTAATCCTGGTTTATCAAAAAAAAATCCTCTAGAAAGACATTATCGAGATGTACTGTGTAGTCGGATTCATACACCACAAGACGATGCAATTTGTCTATCTCTAGGGAAGTCAGCATTAAATATTCAAACCTAATAATGCGAAATCCCAAAAAGCTGGTTTTTGCATATTCACTGGAGGCAAAACTGATGTTTGATGGACAAATTGAACGAGAATTATTAGATGGGGAACCGTGGTTAACTGAACCACCATCTCATATTGAGTCATTATTAGATGACTCTCAAGAAAAACAAGAACAAGATGTTTGGGAATCATCAGCAGAAGATACATCGACTGCTAAACCCAATAGCAAAATCCAGTTTTTATTTCGTTTTTTCAAGTTAATTTAATTACAAATAAAGTAAAATTCAATTTTGCTAAAAGACTGTTGAATTACATTTTCAGTATCTGTAAAAAATAAACTGACTCATCACTATAAATGAGATACACCCTTGTAACAAGATGTACCTCAATCAAACGAAAAATATTATATAGCAGCTTTATCTTGCAGAAATTGTTGTAAATAGGGATGCTCTAATTTCAGGTTTAATTCTTGAGCTTTTGCTTTGATTTGCTCATTATTCCATCCTTCATTAGTTGCTGTAGCAATTAAGGCGATCGCCGTTGCTCTCCCACCACCCGCACAATGAACTAAAATCGGTTGAGGTAAATTTTCAATTTCTTGAATTACCTGCTCAATTACTTGTGGATTCGCTTCTTTGGAACTTATAGGTACATTAGCGTAATCTAATCCAGAGGCTTTTGCTTGTTTTGGTTCATCATTTACAAAACCCTCTTCATCTGGAGAACGCAGATTTAACACTGATTTAAATCCTGCTTGCGATGCTTGCTCTAAATCTTGTACAGAAATTTGTCCCGCAGAGCTAAAATTTTGACTGACTTGTTTGATATTTGTCATGACATCCTCGAAAAATTAATGAATTGATACAGCGTTTTGCAAATAAATGAAGTACAGACTTACATATTGTAAATCTTGTAGGGTAGGCCGGACAGCCTGCCATTATGTACCTCAATCGACACCAAATATGCTGTATGTTTCCTTAATCAAAAGCAAACGCATTTATTAGTTGTTTCTCGTTCTTATAACCAAGCTATTACTTCTGGAGCATAACGAAAAGCCCGAAAAACTGAATTTTGTTCCCCACGCGCCACAAATGCAGATTCTCCAGGAGCATTTTGATTACCAAAATAGGGATTAATATATTCCCAAACAATTTCTCCTGAAACTGTTACTTCAAATATCCTGCCATACGCACCTTCTGTAATCAAAGTATTACCGGTTCTTCGGTTACTTTTATGGAGAATTAATAGTAAAATGCCAGTTTAATAAACTGCGTAATCGAAAATTACTAAAGTTACGAAAGCCATATCCAAGCCTTTTAATTAACTTAAGTTTATTATTAATTCCTTCTACAGTACCACTCGTAGTTCTGCCGTCAAA
>JAKOMP010000222.1 GCA_022241785.1 Cyanocohniella sp. LLY
AGGTATGTGGCTATCGAAAGCTAAAAAATATTTCCCAAATAGCAACAATACTATTATTCGTTGGTTTGATGAAATTATTGCTTACTTTGATTATGGGACAACTAGTGGTGCTGTGGAAGGTATCAATAACAAACTCAAGCTGATTAAACGCTCGGCTTATGGATTTAGAAACTTTGAAAACTTCCGAATTAGATGCTTGTTAAACTGGCATTTCAATTGTTAGTTTAGCATAATAAGTACTGAAGAGCCATTTTTAATAATAATTCTGCCTCTGGTTTTTGCAAATTAGAAGCTTTTCTTTGTGCCTGCAACAGAATAACTTGAGAAACAAATTGCTCTAAATCTTCATGACTTAACTGCTCAACAGCTTTGATTAATTCTGCTGATGAGAGTTGTACTTCTAGTTTTACTGTTGACATTCTTGTTCACCAGTTAATTTATTGATATTCTATCAAGACAACTCTCTAAATGTGTGTTTATGGGCAAGTGGTATTAGTTAACTGCAAGCAGATCGCACTCTAATTACACTTTAATAAAAAGTGCGATCGCCTGTAAAACTATTGCACTGTATATGTGACAAAAATATCTTTCTTCATCTCTACTTCTGCGGGATTATCTGGATTGAAAGATGGGAAAGATAATAACCCTCCAAAAGAAGGTAAAGGTAATCCCGCTTTGGAACTACATGAGGGATATAACAATGTATAAAATGGCTCGGCGACAGAAGCATTACCAAGTTTTGCACCCATAGCTGTAGCTAAAGCTTGAGCGCGGCTTTGAGCGTCTTTCATGGCTGATTCATATGCTGCACTCTGCAAAGCCTGACAGTCCTTTACTGCATAATTTACACCGACATTATTAATAGTTAGATTATCCAGTTTACTAGTTGCTGCATTTACTGTGGCAATTATTTCTGGTTCTTCGGTTACTTTTATGGAGAATTAATAGTAAAATGCCAGTTTAATAAACTGCGTAATCGAAAATTACTAAAGTTACGAAAGCCATATCCAAGCCTTTTAATTAACTTAAGTTTATTATTAATTCCTTCTACAGTACCACTCGTAGTTCTGCCGTCAAAATAGCCGACTATTTCGCCGAACCATCTAACGATGGTACCGATACTCTTCGGAAAATATGAAAGAGCATCAT
>JAKOMP010000057.1 GCA_022241785.1 Cyanocohniella sp. LLY
TTTTTAACTCCAGTCTAGTTATTTATTTTCTTGACGCGAGCCATTTGCTGTATAATGACTTTCAAACTATAATATTTTCAAGGTTCGGTGTCCCTTCGGGCGCCGCTCTTTCGCGCTCGCCTCTCAGGCACTTATCTAATATATCGAGCGCTCACCTCTTTGTCAACTACTTTTTTCCACTTTTTGGGAATATTTTTTTTAGTCCTCTGAAACTCCCCACAGTGCTAGGTTGTAGGAAACAATGGTTTATGCACTTTGCTGATTAAGAGAGGGTAGAGCGTGAATTTTCAGTCTGTTATTACTTCATTGCATCAGTTTTGGGGTCAACGCGGTTGTTTAATTGCCCAACCATACGATATTGAGAAGGGTGCGGGTACTAAAAACCCCCATACATTTTTAAGGGCATTGGGGCCAGAACCGTGGTCTGTTGCTTATGTTGAACCATGTCGTCGTCCTACTGATGGGCGCTACGGCGAAAATCCTAATCGGTTTCAACACTATTATCAGTACCAAGTTCTAATTAAGCCGTCGCCAGATAATATTCAAGAGATCTATCTTGATTCCTTAAGGGCTTTGGGTATTCGTCCTGAAGATCACGATGTCCGGTTTGTGGAAGATAACTGGGAAGATGCAACGGTGGGAGCTTGGGGTACTGGTTGGGAAGTTTGGTTAGATGGGATGGAAATTACTCAGTTTACCTACTTCCAACAGTGTGGGGGCATTGATTGCCGTCCCGTGTCGATTGAAATTACATACGGGTTGGAACGACTGGTAATGTATCTCCAGCAAGTGGAAGCAATTACAAAAATTCAGTGGACGGACAACATTACTTATGGTGATGTCTTCTTGCAAAGTGAGATTGAGCAGTGTACTTACAACTTTGAAGCGTCAAATCCTGAGTTGCTGCTGACATTGTTTAACTTATATGAGCAGGAAGCTAGTCAATTAACTGAGCGTGGGTTGGTTGTACCAAGTTTGGATTATGTGATGAAGTGTTCGCACACCTTCAATTTGTTGGATGCCAGAGGTGTGATTTCAGTGACGGAGAGAACTCGTTACATTGCCAGGATTCGTCATTTGGCTCGGAAGGTGGCTCATCTATATGTTGAGCAAAGGGAAAAGTTGGGTTTTCCATTACTGAAGGGAGTTGCTGTTTAAGTAGTTTTGGCAATGTACAACACTAAGGATCGGGGATTAAATAAGATCCAAAATTTGTAGGTTGGGTGGAGCAACAGCGATACCCAATGCTGCCAATGATGTTGGGTTTCCTGACGTCAACCCAACCTACGGGAATTACTTAGTTCCTGTTCCTAAGACAGAATCTCTTGTCAGGGCATAAGGTGGACATAGTATGACTCATGGGTGTCAACTTAACGTAAAATTCAAGCTAGAAAAAGTTTTATTGTTCCTTGACTGGTATGTTATTTTCTTACCAATCTTTCTTTAGTTATACGTAAGCATAATTTTGCGCTCCTATTTGCGTCTTAGCGCCTTGGCGTGAGATAAAAAGGCGATCGCCTGTACCGCATTATGACTCTGATAAAATGTTAAAATTTTTCTCTGCTTGCAAAATTAACTGACGAGAAAAGTTATCAGATGTCAATTCCCGAAATTACGCAACAGCTTTTAGAAGCCAAACAAGAGAAAGGATTGAGTTTTGCTGATTTAGAAAAAATTATTGGACGTGATGAAGTATGGATTGCTGCTGTATTTTACCGTCAAGCTAGCGCCTCTGAGGAAGAGGCAAAATTATTGGTAGAAGCATTGGACTTAGCCCCTATCTATATTCAAGAATTAACTGCATACCCAGTTAAAGGATTGGGGCCAATTGTCCCGACTGATCCCCTGATTTATCGTTTTTATGAAATTATGCAAGTCTATGGATACCCTATTAAAGAGGTAATCCAGGAAAAGTTTGGTGACGGGATTATGAGCGCCATTGACTTTACCTTGGATGTCCAAAAAGAAGCAGACACCAAAGGCGATCGCGTTAAAATTATTATGTCTGGCAAATTTCTCCCATACAAAAAGTGGTAGAGTTTCAGCTATGCAGAGGTTGGGCTTTGACCCATCCTTTATTGGCTGGTAAATTGTATATAATTTACTTTAATAAATATAAATTTCTTTAATTTCCAACTAGCTATAACTCTTGCCAGAAGAAACCAAAAACTCACCAAAAGAGATAATCTTAACCCCTTATTACACCCAAAACTTTGGCAAAGCATATTTGGGAGATAGTCTAGAACTTCTTAAATCAATTGATCAAAATAGCATTAATCTGATCCTGACATCGCCGCCATTTGCTCTCATACGTAAAAAAGCATACGGTAACGAGAGTGCTGAAAAATATATCGAGTGGTTTCTACCTTTTGCTTACGAGTTCAAAAGAGTATTGGTAGATAATGGCTCATTTATTTTAGATCTAGGTGGTGCTTACTTACCTGGTAACCCCGTACGGAGTATATACCAATATGAACTTTTAGTCAGATTGTGTAAAGAAGTCGGCTTTTTTCTGGCACAAGAATTTTATCATTATAATCCTGCGCGATTACCTACTCCGGCTGAGTGGGTGACCATCAAACGAATTCGTGTGAAAGATTCAGTAAATGTTGTTTGGTGGCTATCAAAAACCCCACAACCTAAAGCAGACAATAGAAAAGTATTGAAGCCTTATAGCCAGAGTATGCAGAAATTACTGAAAAATGGCTATAAAGCTCAACTTCGTCCGAGTGGACATGATATTTCTCAGAAATTTCAAAAAGACAACCAAGGTGCAATTCCACCAAATTTGCTAGAAATTCCTAATACTGAATCTAATAGTTTGTATCTACGGAGCTGTAAAGCAGCAGGAATTAAACCCCACCCAGCGAGGTTTCCTCAAGGTTTCGCTGAATTTTTCATCAAATTTTTAACTGATGAAGGTGATATGGTGTTAGACCCATTTTCAGGTTCCAATACAACCGGGTTTGTGGCTGAAAATTTACAGCGCCGATGGATATCTTTGGAAATTAATGAGGATTATGTTGTAGGAAGTCGTTATCGATTTAGTCGATAGGCAGATGAATTTAAGGGTGAGGAGTGGAAAGCTAAAGTTAATAACTCATAAATACTCACTCAAATCTCTCCATTCACTTGCATTTGATGAACTTGATCGGCTAACTCTTGACGGCTTTGATCATCTAGCTTGTCAATAGCTAACATCCCCATAAGAATAACTTCTTTGAGGGTTAAACGTGTTGAATGTGCCTGTTTTTGCACAATCTCCTTAATGATTGGACTAACACCAATTGCTGTACTCGCTCTAGCCACAGAATAACCGGGAAACATTAATACTTCGCCTAAATCTTAGCACTTCCTACAAGGTTGTTATATACAACTAGAGCAAAGTTCAAAGGTGCTATAAAATACATACATATGTTTAAGCGCATCTGGAAATCTGAGATATGGAAAGTGCAATATTGATGTAATATTATTTACCCTAGTAGGTTTTATACCCTAAACCAAAAGTTATAGATGAATAAATCTACACTTTGTCGCTCAAAAATATTTTTACCCAAAGAATTTTAATAAATAAAACTAGCTGAAGTATTGAAAGATATGTCTTAAAGAGATTGTAAATTGTCAAACATAATCTTGTTAAGCTGGTTTACACAACTATACAATACAGTGTAAATAAAAATAATAACTAAATCTCAGTAAAATTTTCCTGAACACAGCTAATTGATACTGTCATAGGGAAAAGCAATAAAAATGAGGAGAGACAAAGTGATAAGGGATTCATATCTGTTGGCAATAGGCTTGTTAACAGGATTGGTAATACCGGCATCTGCGCCTCCTCATCTGTCGCTCATCCTGCCAGCAAGTTCTCAATTTATCTGGGATTTGACACAGGGCTTACAGATAACAGTGAATGAAAACAATATTGCTAGCTTTGACAGATCATTATCAGAGTTCAGCGATTCAGTATTAACACTTAGTCAGGTTTCCCAGTCAAAAATAGGTGAACAAAACATTGCCAACCTTGATATCTCCTTACCGCAATTCAATAACCAAGGATTACCAGCATCACCAGATTCATTACTGAATCCTCATCCTCAACCATCTAACCGCCCACTGATATCAGGCAAGCAACTTTATTACCAAAGATTAGCAGCTTTGAAAACAGGTCAGATTTATACACGTGTGGATAATGAGACTTCGCAATTATTGTGGAATTCAACTAAGAAGCATCAACTAACTTATGAAGATTGGAAAAAGTTATTAGCTTTAGAAGCTAAAGCCATCAGTCAAGGTCAAGGGGCAAATTATTTAGGTATTTTAGTTGGTGATTCCTTGAGCATGTGGTTTCCTAAAGAAAAATTGCCTACTGGTAAATTGTGGCTGAATCAAGGCATATCTGGAGATACTTCTGGAGGAATTTCCAAAAGATTACAGGCATTTGCGACAACGCGACCGAATGTGATTTATGTCATGGCTGGGATTAACGATTTACGAAGAGGCGATAGTGATGAAGAAATTTTGCGTAATCATCGGCAGATTATCCGTAGTTTGCGACAGACTCACCCAAATACTCAGATAATTGTGCAATCAATTTTACCAACGCGCTTGTCAACAATTTCTAATAGCCGTATTCGTCAAATTAATACACAACTGGCCTTAATTGCCCAACAAGAAAAAGCTAATTATCTAAATATTTATGATTGGTTTACAGATTTTCAAGGTAATTTGCGCCCAGAGTTAACTACAGATGGTTTGCATCTATCTCAAGATGGATATGATGTTTGGCGTGCGGCACTGCAAGAAACACAATTCAAGTTCACTCAGAAAAATAATTGAGCGATCGCTATTTTAAAACCTATTTCAAAAACTATGGAAATCACCGATAATGACGCTATTGCCATCCGTTCCATAATTGAAAACCAAATCCAAGCTTTTCAACAAGATGACGCTCAAGCTGCTTTTGCTTTTGCCAGTCCCGACATTCAAGAGCAATATACCGCAGACAACTTTATCCAAATGGTAAGAAATAGCTACCCGGCTGTTTATCGCCCCCGTTCTGTATTTTTTGAGAAAATCACAACTATTCAAGGCAATATTACTCAGACAGTACTTTTACTGAGTCCTCATGGTGTTCCCCTGAGGGCTTTATATTTTATGGCAAAACAGCCGGACAATACCTGGAGGATTAACGGTTGTGTTTTAGTGTCTGTGGAAGCAGAAATTATTTAGAACTGGGGAAATAACCAATGACTAATGAGTCATGACAACAGGCTGATTTAAAACTTGATTTAATTTGCCGCTACGATAACCTTCTAAATCAAGGGTGACGTAAAGAAATCCCAACTCTTGAAATTTAGAAACTACTGCTTGTATATCTGTAGTTAGGACAAAATCTTTAATTTGTGCTGGCAATAATTCGATCCGCGCTGTATCGCCTTGCGATCGCACGCGCAAATTTTGCCATCCTAATTTTCGTAGATAAATTTCTGCTCTACCGACCCTTTGCAATTTGGCAACAGTAATTTCCTCACCGTAGGGAAACCGAGAACTTAGACAAGGTTGAGCGGGTTTATCCCACCAAGGTAAACCGAGTTGTTGCGAAAGTTGCCGGACTTCAGCTTTAGTTACGCCAACTTCAGCTAAAGGCGATCGCGCGCCTCTTTCTTTAGCTGCTTGAATCCCTGGGCGATAATCTTGCAAATCGTCGGCATTCACCCCATCCACTACATAGGGATAACCTAACTGCAACGCTAAAGGTTTGAGAGTGTCATGTAATTCACTTTTGCAAAAATAGCACCGATTGACAGGGTTAGAAGTGTAATTGGGATTGTCCATTTCGTGAGTGTGGACAATTTTATGGGTAATCCCCATAGTTGCGGCTTGAATTTTCGCGTCTTCCAACTCTTCTGGTAACAGCGAAGGCGAAACAGCAGTCACAGCCAAAGCGCGATCGCCCAACATATCATAAGCAATCTTGGCAACCAAAGTGCTATCAATACCCCCAGAGTAGGCAATCAAAGCCTGCTCCATATCCTTAAATAAGACTTTTAATTGCTCAAATTTTTCTGTCAACATCACTTCCCAATCCTGGCCAAACCCTACAGCACCCAATCAATTCTATTCTAATCACTCGTCTACTGAGATTTTGGGGCTGCTATACTTGGCCACCAGATTAGCTAACAGAGGTAAATCCAGCGGTTTAGAAAGATAATCATCGGCTCCAGCCGCCAAACAAGTTTCGCGATCGCCTTTCATGGCCATTGCTGTTTGGGCAATTACTGGAATCATCTGATACTCTGGTTTGGCTCGTAGCTGCTTGAGCAAATTTAAACCATTAGCATCAGGAAGCTGGATATCCATTAAAATTACCGCCGGGTTGATCTGTGTGAGAACTGCCCACATTTCAGCAGCATTCTTCACCCAAGTTACCTGATATCCCCGTTTACCTAGATAAATTCGCATCAATTCGGCATTAGGAAAATCATTTTCTACCAACAAAATATCTAAAGAAGAACTAGGACTAAGGATTGTCGATTCTACTTTCTCATCTGCCTCATCTTCCCCATTTCCCCCCACTTCCCCAAGAGGTTTTAGGGGCAGGATAATCGTAAACCGTGAGCCTTGATCAACAGTGGATTCCACTATCACTCGACCACCATGAAGTTCAGCCAACTTACGAGTCACTGTTAATCCCAAACCTGTACCTTCATTACGACTAGTGACAGCATTGGCAATTTGGAAATAAGGCTGAAATAGTAGAGCTTGATTTTCTGGAGAGATCCCAATTCCTGTATCCCAAACTGTAAAATGCACAAATTCATCTTTGGGTAAAACTTTTAAGCCAACAGTACCTATGCTAGTAAACTTCAGGGCATTAAACAGCAAATTCAACAGCATTTGCTTCAATCTTAAGGGGTCAGCAACCAGGGTTTTGACATTGGGGTCTATTTCTAGGAACAATTTCAAATTCTTGTTAGCGGCTTTCTCCTTCAGCAATGCGAAAACATTGCGGCACATTTCTGGCACATTCACATTTTCCCATTCCACTTCCAGTTGGTTAGCTTCAATTTTGGAAAGGTCTAAAATATCATTGATCAGCGTGAGTAAGTGCTTCCCACTAGACTGAATGATATTTAAATACTCCTGATGGCGTTCCCTTGTGGGATCGTAGCCTTGAGCTAGAAGTAGGTGAGTGAAACCAATAATCGAACCTAGGGGCGTGCGGATTTCGTGACTTGTATTAGCGAGAAACTGGTTTTTAAGTTGATTAGTGCGCTTGAGTTGCTCATTAGAACTACCAAGCTGTTGAGAGTTTTGCTGCAAAGAGGCTATTTTTTTCAGTTGTGTAAGTGCCGCCACACACTGCTGAATAGCTTGTGTGAGCAATTGCGATCGCAGTTGAGTTTGGGATGCTGTAAGTGATTTACCATCAGTCCTGGGGGTGGCTTTAGCGATAATTAGCCAGCCAATAATATTACCAGCATCATCAGTTAAGCACCAGACATATTGTGGTTGTTGGCTTTCAAGTTGATGTAAATCTTCGAGTGCGATCACTTCGTGCAATTTGAATTGCAGTCTTTTTTGGGAATTTTGTAAAAGTGGCTGCTGTGCAACTCGACACGGTGACGGAGAAACATAACAAACTTCAGCAATTTTTGCCTGGGGTTGAAATAAAGCGATCGCTACCGTAATACTATTCAAAGCAATGTCGAGCTGGTTCACCACAGTTTGGAAAATTTCCGCTTCTGTGGTTCTGGCTTGTGGGACATCACTACAAACACAAAGCAAGCGATCGTTCAGGTGACTTTGCAACTGGTTCAAGCTGCGTTCCAGCCACAACTGTGCACGAAGTTGCTGAATTGTTTTCAAAAGTGTGGGCGTGACATCTAACGATGAGTTCTGTTCTGGTAAGCTTGAATACTGCTGCATGGTCAACTAGACCGCTGAACAAGTTTGACTTGGCACAAAAATACGAACAAGATTCTATGTATATTAACTCACAATTTTCGTTTGTTTATAACTTATAACTTGTAGTGTCGATTGTCACTGGTAAAACCAACATTCTTGTATACAATCAATTTCCTAAAATTTTTTGGGAGTAACTATTTTAGTAAAAACTGATGGATACACAAATTGCTCAACTTATCGTCAACGGCATTGCAGTAGGAAGTATTATTGCTCTAGCAGCAGTAGGACTCACACTTACCTACGGGATTTTACGGTTATCTAACTTTGCTCACGGTGATTTTCTCACTTTGGGAGCCTATCTCACTCTATTAGTAAATACAGCCGGAATCAATATTTGGCTGTCCATGATTCTGGCGACAGTCGGGACTGTGGGGGCAATGCTGTTATCAGAAAAATTATTGTGGTCAAGGATGCGTTCGATTCGTGCCACTTCCACCACACTGATTATTATCTCTATTGGACTGGCTTTATTTTTACGCAACGGCATTATTTTTCTTTGGGGTGGACAAAACCGAAATTACAATGTGCCTGTTACCCCTGCTTTAGATATCTTCGGTTTAAAGATACCGCAAAATCAACTTTTGGTATTGGGGTTAGCTGTGCTGGCCATTTTGGCGCTGCACTATCTGTTGCAAAATACCAAAATTGGTAAAGCAATGCGAGCCGTGGCAGACGATTTAGATTTAGCGAGAGTATCTGGCATCAACGTAGAGCAAGTAATCCTCTGGACTTGGCTGATTGCGGGCACATTTACTTCATTGGGTGGCAGTATGTACGGGTTGATTACGGCGGTACGCCCCAATATGGGATGGTTTCTAATTTTACCTTTGTTCGCTTCAGTAATATTAGGTGGTATTGGTAATCCCTACGGAGCGATCGCCGCAGCCTTAATCATTGGTGTAGCCCAAGAACTCAGCACCCTCTGGCTAGGTTCTCAGTATAAACAAGGCATAGCTCTGTTAATCATGATTTTGGTGCTGCTCATTCGCCCCAAAGGTTTATTCAAAGGAACGATTTAAGCAGCACCATTCCACTTCTAATTATTCAATGATGTGGAAGTAATAGGCTGCCACCAAAAAGTTAACAGCCAATAACAGCAACGCCCAACCCACACGGAAAGTGTATGGGGGTTTAGCTCCACTGTCAGCAACTGGGGAATTTTGAACTTTAGCCATAAATGGTTCTCCTCATGTCATAACTTTTTAAGAAATACCAAACAGCTGTACCCAATGCCCAAATTCTTTAAAAATATTTTTGTGTTTGGGGATTTGGGACTGGATATTGGGTCAACATCTTCCTCATCGCCCTCATTTTTCCACTCATTCTTCACCCGCATGGTAAGAACTACGCACCAGCGGCCCAGAACGGACATGGTTAAATCCCATTTGCCGTGCTAGGCTACCTAGTTCATCAAATTCTGCTGGTGTCCAGTATTTTTGTACTGGTAAATGTTCTAAAGAAGGGCGCATATACTGGCCAATTGTCAAGCGATCGCACCCTACAGCCCTCAAGTCTTTCATAGTTTCCATGACTTCCTCTCTCGTTTCGCCATGTCCCAGCATTAAGCCTGATTTAGTGGGGATAGTCTGGTCGATTTCTTTCACTATAGCCAACACTCGCAGCGAGCGATCGTACTTGGCTCCCCGACGCACAGGGCCAGTTAGCCGCCTAACTGTTTCCACATTGTGATTAAAACAAGCTGGTTTAGCTGTCACAATGGCGGCTATCCTTTGTCGTTGACCTGATTCCCTAGCACCAATACCACCCCAAAAATCTGGTGTTAGTACTTCAATTTGCGTGTCTGGGTTTAACTGACGAATTGTATCTATTGTCCTGACAAACTGCCCTGCTCCCTGATCTGGCAAATCATCACGGGCGACAGCAGTCAACACTACATAACGCAATCCCAAAAGCTGTACGGCTTCTGCTACTTTTTGCGGCTCCTCTGGGTCAATAGGCATTGGTGCATGACCTTTATCCACTTGACAAAAAGCGCAAGAGCGTGTGCATACAGGACCTAATAATAAAAAAGTTGCAGTTTTTTGGGCATAGCATTCTCCCCGATTAGGGCAACGTCCTTCTTCACAAATCGTGTGAATTTGGCGTTGCTTAATAATCCGTTGTACGGTAGAAAGCTCACTAGCTTTAGCAATGGGGCGACGTAACCAGCTAGGCATTGCCGTTATTTCTGACTTGAGTTGGGCTGGTTGTAACGAAGTCATAGACATCCAAGCAAAATTCAAAAGTATTTTGGGGCGAATTTCCTCTGCGCTGAAGCAAGGTTTAAGCCTTAAATATCACCATGACATAGATTTTCCCGAATATAAGCACCAGTTTTTTAAAATACCTCCAACAATGACATTTATACCGAAATATACTATCCCCCAATCAATAAAGAATGTGGATATAGTGGGAGGATTCTCACGGTCAATCGGCAATGCCGTTATTTACACTTAAAATTTCTGTTAGAGCAATAAGTCGTGGCAAGTAACAAAATTTTAGTTATCGATGACACTACAGTTGTCAGAGTAAAAGTACGAGAAATGTTGCCTCCAGGCAATTTTGAGGTATTAGAAGCCAAAGATGGTTTAGAAGGACTGAATTTTATCCGTCAGGAAAAACTCAGCTTGATTATGTTGGACTTTTTGCTGCCTAAAATGAGCGGTTGGGAAGTTTTTCAGCAAGTGCAAGCACAACCTGAGTTGAGAAAAATTCCTCTGGTTATCATGTCTGGTCGTAAGGAGGAGGTAACGGAAAAACTTACCGAACCTTTTGAATACTTTGAATTTTTAGGAAAGCCTTTTGATCAGAAGCAATTAATTAATGCTATTAAGTTAGCAATGTCTAAGGCTAAAAAGCCTCGCCCAGAAGCAGTTCCAGTAACAATGGTTGCCGCCAAAAATGGTACAGCAACGGCCGTTGCTACTAAAAATGGCACGGTAGTGACCTCTGGTGTCACAACTACTGCAACAACTATTTCTGATATTGAGTCAGATGCTTCAGCCGAAATCAATGCATTGAATGAAAAAATGATCAAAATGCAGGCGGAAATCGACGGTTTGAAGAAACAATTAGCACAGGTAGTGACCTTTATCAAACAAAAGATCAAGTAGTATTTGTACTTACTATAGTAATCCAGTTTGATTGCTAAATTTAACTAATCTTCCCATAAGTGGAAAAATGTAAAGATGCGATCGCGCTGTGGCACGATCAATTTTTTAAGAGAATACAGTGGAATTATCTATCCCATAGCCCTGCCAAAATATACTCTATCTAAGGGTAAGGGCAGGCTTTTTACTGTTTAAATCAATTAATAATTGCTGTACATTAAAATATACCGTTGTCCCATCAGGGTGTATGAGCTTGCCCAAATCACAATTATTCCCACATCGAATTCATATTAAACATAAGTTGTGTTCACATACGTAGTAGTCTGCTTTTATTTTTCATGGCTTGCATAAGCAACAAAAAATTAGTTAATAGGCTGACGATAATTAGTTTTCTATACTGGGAATAATGAAACATAGAAAGCAACGTGTGAGCATAGGCAAGAATGTCAGTAGTATTAGATCCGCTATATCCCATACTTGGTTATCGCATTACTGAGCAAATTTATTCAGGTAGTAAAACTTTAGTTTATCGGGGCATCAGAGAACAGGATGAACAACCCGTCATCCTCAAACTGATGCGGAATGAATATCCTACTTTTGCCGAGATTGCTCAGTTCCGTAATCAATATACTATTACTCAAAACATAGAACTATCTGGGATTGTCAAACCCCATAGCATAGAAACTTACCGTAACGGTTATGTTCTAGTTATGGAAGATTTTGGCTGTATTTCCCTCAAAGACTGGCAAAGACAGCAGTTAGAAAACGGGAAAAAGTCTGTTTCTTTAAGTGAATTTTTCCACATCGCCATTGAAGTTGCTTCCAGCCTAGAGGAACTACATCGTCATCGCATCATTCATAAAGATATTAAACCCGGAAATATTCTTATTCATCCCACAACTAATGAAATTAAAATCATCGATTTTAGTCTAGCTACCTTGTTACCAAAAGAAATTCAAGTCATTACAAATCCCAATGTTTTAGAAGGCACTCTAGCTTATATTTCTCCTGAACAAACGGGACGGATGAATCGAGGTATAGACTATCGCACTGACTTTTATTCCTTAGGCGTGACCTTTTTTGAACTCCTAACTGGGCAATTACCCTTCAGTAACAATGAACCGATGGAGTTAGTTTACTCTCATATTGCTAAAGAAGCACCTAAAGTCAGTCAAATTAATTCTCAGATTCCTTTAATTTTGTCGGAAATAATTAGCAAGTTGATGGCAAAAAATGCCGAAGACCGCTATCAAAGCGCTCATGGACTCAAGCATGATTTAGAGATATGCCAAAATCAGTGGCTAGAGAAAAAACAAATTACAACCTTTGAATTAGCAGGTCGAGATATATCTAACCGTTTTGTGATTCCTGAAAAACTATATGGTCGTCAACGTGAAGTTGAAAACCTACTTGCTACTTTTGACCGCGTGGCAAACGGTAACAATGAAATGATATTAGTCACGGGTTTCTCTGGAATTGGCAAAACTGCTGTAGTAAATGAAGTACATAAACCAATTGCAAGACAGCGTGGTTACTTCATTAAAGGGAAGTTTGATCAATTTCAACGTGATAGTCCTTTGTCAGCATTGATACAAGCCTTTAGAGACTTGATTGGACAAATATTATCAGAAAGTGATGCCCAAATTAATCAATGGCAGGAGAAAATATTATCTGCCTTGGGTACACAAGCTCAAGTAATTATTGATGTAATTCCCGAACTTGAACGGATAGTTGGCAAACAATCACCAGTAGGAAAAATTTCTGGTAATGCTGCATACAATCGGTTTAATTTATTATTTCAAAAATTTATTCAAGTTTTTACAACTAAAGAACAACCTCTGGTAATTTTCCTTGATGATTTGCAATGGGCAGATACGGCTTCTTTGAAATTTATTCAATTATTAATGAGTGAAGCTACATCTTCTACTTTGACTGGGGAAATACAGAAAATAGCTGAAAATAAAGGTAGCTTATTACTGATTGGGGCATATCGAGATAACGAAGTAGCGGCTGCACATCCATTGACTTTGACATTACAAGAAATTACCGATAAGAAAGCAATTATTAATACTATTAATCTGGCACCATTAAATCAATCAGATTTAAACAATTTGATTGCCGATACACTTCATTGTCGAGACTTAGTTGCTGTTCCTTTGACACAAATGGTATTTGCAAAAACCAAAGGTAACCCCTTCTTTGTCACTCAATTTCTCAAATCTTTACATGATGATGGATTAATTACACTAAACTTTGATGTTGGCCATTGGCAGTATGACATTACAAAAATTAAAGCATTGTCGCTCACAGATGATGTAGTAGAATTTATGGCAATTCAAATTGAAAAGTTGCCCAAAAACACTAATAAATTATTAAAGTTTGCAGCTTGTGTAGGGAGTGAATTTGATTTAAAAACTTTGGCTATTATCCATGAAAAAAGTGTTGTGGATACAGCAGCAGATCTTTGGCCTGCTTTACTTGATGGGTTAATTTTACCTCAAAATGAAAATTTATTAGCAGAAACAAGTAATAAACAACAAACAGTTTTTCCTCAAGAGGAATTGCACACAACATCCTCTAATAGTAATCATCAACTTGCTAAGTATAGATTTGTACATGATCGTGTACAGCAAGCTGCATATTCTTTGATTTCTCTAGACCAAAAAAAACCAATTCACTTAAAAATTGGGCTACTTTTGCTAAAAAATACTTCCATTGAAGAACGGGAAGATAAGATTTTTGACTTAGTTAATCAGTTTAACATTGCAGTGGAATTCATCACTAATCCAGCGCAACGAGATGAATTAGCTGCGATGAATTTAACGGCTGGATCTAAAGCTGTAGCATCAACAGCTTACTCAACAGCTATGAAGTATTTAACTACTGGAATTCAACTACTGGCAGGTAATTGTTGGGATAATCAGTATGAATTAACCTTAGCTTTGTATGAGACTGCGGCAGAAGCAGCATATTTAAATGGAGACTTTGAGCAGACAGAAGAACTTGTCCAGGTTGTGTTGGCAAAGGCTAATACACTGCTAGAAAAAGTAAAAGTTTATGAAGTTACAATTCAGGCATATGGGGCGCAAGGGAAAGCACAAGAAGCAGTTAAAGCGGCACTGGTCTTTTTGAAATTATTGGGAGTAGTATTCCCAGAGTATCCTAGTCAGACTGATATTCAGCAAGAAATGGAGATAGTCACTGCAACTTTGGCTAATCGTAGCATTGAAGAATTAATTGATTTGCCAGAAATGACGGTAACAGAAGCACTAGCAATGATGCGTATTTTATCTGGTGCAATTGCTTTTGCTTATCAAGCTATGCCTGAATTGATGCCTCTGATTTGCTTAAAACAAATTAACTTATCACTTAAATATGGAAATTCTCCCTTATCGGCTTTTGCCTATGTTACTTATGGTTTAATGCTTTGCGGGTCACCAGGAGGAATTGAACTTGGTTATAAGTTTGGCAAATTAGGTACCAGTTTATTATCAAAGTTTAATATTAAAGAAATTAAAGCGAAAGTTAACCAGACATTTAATGCCCATGTTAGACATTGGCAAGAACCTATTAGACAAACTCTCCAACCTCTTTTAGAAGCTTATACTGCTGGGCTAGAAACAGGCGATTTAGAATTTGCGGCGTACTCTTTATATTCTTACTCCTACATTGCATATTTTAGCGGGAAGGAATTGACGACTCTCGAAAGAGAAATGGCAACCTACAGTTATACCGCTAACCAACTCAAACAAGATGCAGTTTTTTTCTGGATTGAAATTTATCGACAGGCAGTATTGAATTTGCTTGGTGCTGTGTCAAATCCTTGTGAGTTAATTGGGGAAGCTTATGATGAAGTAAAAATATTGCCAGATCAAATCAAGGTTAATGATGGAATTGCACTTTTGTATGTTTATACATGTAAACTAAATTTGTGTTATCTATTTGGAGATTATATTGAAGCCGTTAAAAATTCTGTCCTAGCAGAGCAATATTTAATGAGTGGCATAGGACAGTTTGTTGTCCCACAATTTTATTTTTATGATTCTTTAGCATTGTTGGCAATATATGATAATACTACTCCTATACATCAAGAGCAAATCTTAAATAAAGTATTAAATAATCAAGAGAAAATGCGTACATGGGCAGAATATGTTCCTAGTAATCATTTGCATAAATTTTATTTAGTTGAGGCTGAAAAATGCAGAGTTTCTAGAAAATATCTTGAGGCAATAGAATACTTTGATCAGGCAATTTCTCTTGCTAAAGAATATAACTATATCCACGAAGAAGCTCTTGCTAATGAAATTGCCAGTAAATTTTATCTAGAATGGGGCAAGCAGAAAATTGCTCAAACTTATCTAACTGATGCTTATTATGGTTATATTCGCTGGGGTGCATTAGCAAAAGTAAATGATTTGCAAAAACGCTATCCTCAATTATTATCGTCTCTTATTCAACAAAAAAAATTGAGTTTACATCCCAGTGAAAAAATTACCTCGGAACTTAAATTCACTGGATCTGCACCTAATACTCAATCTATTGTAAGTACGAATGAAACTGTTGTTGGCTCTAATACTAGTATGTCAGACATGCTAGATTTAGCCGCTGTGATTAAAGCATCTCAAGCACTGTCTGGAGAAATTGAGTTGCCGGAACTACTTTCAACCTTAATGGAAGTTGTGATGGAAAATGTTGGGGCCTCTAAGTGTGTTCTAATTTTGAGTACTGGAGATGAATCAGAATTAACAGTTACATCTGTCAGTTGTAGTTCAACATTCGCTTCTACCAAGACACAGTTTCCCTCAATTAGTTTAGAGTCCAGCTATGATGTGCCAATTTCCTTAATTAACTACGTTAAACGGACTAGGGAAATATTAGTTATCGATGATGCTAAAGCTCAAACTTCCTTAGTGGCAGATATCTATATTAACCGTGAATCACCAAAAAGTTTGTTGTGTATCCCCATGATTAATCAAAGTAAGTTACTGGGGATTCTTTATTTAGAAAATAATTTGACTACGGGAGCATTTACACGCGATCGCCTGGAAGTTCTCAAGCTCTTAACTACTCAAGCTACTATTTCTTTAGAAAATGCCATGCTCTACACAAATTTGGCACAAGCTAAAGAAAAACTAGAAGAATATAACCATACTTTAGAGGAAAAAGTAGCAGAAAGAACAGCAGAACTTAATAAAAAAAACCAAAGCTTACAACAGGCATTACAAGAATTAAAACGCACCCAAACCCAATTAATTCAAAGTGAAAAAATGTCATCTTTGGGGCAAATGGTAGCGGGAGTTGCCCATGAAATCAATAACCCTATTAACTTTATTCATGGCAACATTGCTCATACTAGTGAATATGTTCAAGATTTACTAGAATTAATTGCTATCTATCAACAAGAGTATCCTCAGCCTTCACAGTTAATTACCGAAAAATCTGAAAATATTGATATAGATTTTCTAGCGGCAGACTTGCCAAAAACTGTGGATTCCATGAAAGTGGGAAGTACGCGTATCCGTAATATTGTTTTAGGTTTACGTAACTTCTCTCGCCTGGATGAATCGGAAATGAAACCCGTAGATATTCATGAGGGATTGGATAACACTTTAATGATTTTGCAACATCGACTTAAGAAAACTAGTGTTGATAAACATCGCCGAGAAATTTCCATCATCAAGGAATACGGACAAATCCCAGAAGTTACTTGTTATGCTAGTCAACTCAATCAAGTGTTTATGAATATTCTCAGTAATGCAATTGATGCTTTGGATATTTCAGAAGTTAGCCAAGAAAAAATTGCTAGTCCGACAATTTGCATTAGCACTGAATTAGTAGACTCAAATCTGGTGAGGATTCGGGTGGTTGATAATGGACTAGGTATGACAGCATCTGTACAACAGAAAATTTTTGATCCATTTTTTACTACTAAACCAGTGGGTAGTGGTACAGGGTTGGGTTTGTCAATTAGCTATCAGATTGTTGTGGACAAACATCAGGGTCAGTTAACCTGTAATTCTGAAGTGGGTAAGGGGAGTGAGTTTGTAATTGAAATACCGATACGGCGGTAATTAATCTATTTCAGGACTTACGTAACCAACCAGGTATTTTCGTCATTGCGACCGTAAAGAAGCAATCTCAAAGCCTTTATTTTTATGATGAGTACGTAAGTTCTATATTTTTTGAGGACTGAAGTTCTGATTACAAACCTTGAAGATTTATTTTGTCTGACTGAATACCAGAATTATTTACGGATGTCAGCCTTTTTCCTTGCAACTGTTGGCGAATATATGTATAAGCAGATGGATTGACTGGCATCATAATTTCAGCAAATCGCTGCCAAGGGTTTTGGTGATTGCTAACTTTCATATCTTGAATCAGTTGCTCAAGATGATGAAAATTAAACGGTGATATACATCCGCCATTCCCTCCACCTGTAGGCCACTGAGTCTTTCTCCAGTGCAACTCTGTTTCCATTTCCTGAGTCATTTCGGAGGATGACGGTAAAACTAAATTACCTTTGACATACTCTGCTAACCACCACGTTCCTACTTCAGATGTTAATTGGGAAAAGAAACTGGAGTTGTAACCCACAAAGCCTAATTGTGGGATCTGAGGGTGAATGAGATTGCGGTATAAGTGGAAATAGCCTTGATCATCAATGAGGAGTTGACGATACTTCTGTTCGAGAAAGGGAACATCCTGGCGAAAGCCTGTCCCAAAGATAACTATGTCTGCGTGCAACTGTTCTCCATTTTCTAGTTCTACGCCGTTGGAGAAAAACTGGGCGATCGCAGTCTTTTTGGCCTTAAGCTTACCAGAAGATAAATACTTATAAAAACTGGTGGGAGCGATCGCACTGGAACAGTTGACTGATTTATACAATGGCTTATCAGGTATCATCCCACAAGCATCAAGACCAAACTGTAGGCGGAGAATAATTTCATTAATCTTCCAAAAAGACCATACCAAGGGTTTCCCTATAGTATGCAGCACCCATTCTCTGCCTTGCAATTGGCGGTAGGGAAGCCAAGCTTCTGCAAAGCGAGTCAACAAAATATACTTTAAGTTAACCAAACCTAAGAAAAATTTCGGTATTTTCCACAAAGTTTGACGGAAAATAATCGTACATTCTTTGGCTAAAGGAACAGCGTAGTTAGCTATATCAGTGGCAGACCTACCAAAGCCTACAATGATTATCCGCTGATCTTTCAATAGAGAACTGTCATTAAACTCTGTAGAATGTAGCACCTGTCCTCCAGATGCAATGAAATTCTCTTTACCAGGTAATAAAGGCATTTTGGGAACATTAAAAATACCGTTGCACACAACAACAAAATCAAATTCATACTGCTCGTATTTTGTCTTACCGTTAGCATCATCTTGAGAGTTGAGATTAACTATCCATCCTGGTTGTATCCCGGTTTTTTTCTTTAGCTGAGTGACTTCTGTTTGAAAGCGAATCTTCGAGACAATGCCGAAGTGCTGTGCGTAAGATTCCAAGTAATTCCGCATCTGCTCAGATGTAGGCCATTCGGGGTAGGATGCAGGCATGGGATAATCAGAGAAAGCATAAGTATCACGAGGATTCTGGGTAGTTAGCCCCACATAAGTCCGAGAAGCTTCCCACACCCCACCAAGTTGCTTCTGTTTCTCGAACACGGTGACTTCATAACCTTCTTCTATAAATGTCTTAGCTGCGACTAGACCACTAATACCAGCACCAATAATACAAATATGCTGAATTTCCATCTTTGTTTGAAGCTTTTTCAAAACGTAGTCAGCGGCCATAGCTCTTTTTTACTGACTACAGACCTTTAATTATTGATACCTTCCCAACTTATGGGGAAGTTGATGAGGCTAATATCGGCATCGCTACTTTGCTAGATAGCTGATTTTGCAAAAATTCTAGCAATGGCTGAACATGTACATCTTCCACCCATTCGCTGGCTATATCTTCAATCACATGATGTTCACAAATCAAAGTAGAACCAGAGTAGCGACGAATAATTGGGTGAAGACTAGGGCTTTGAGCAGCATTATTAACATCATCTTTGTGGACACGTTCGATAGCAAACAGGTCTGGACTTGCATTGATAATATCTAGCCCAAATTCTAAAGTAATTGTGTAATAGTGTTCATGCTTGCCTAAATCACTGTCATGTACGTAATCAGTGGGTATATCTTCATAGTATTTGGCTATCTTGTCATCAGCATTAATTACAAGTAAGTCACAGAGGAAACCAGTTTGTTGCCATAAACCGGAACTGATATTTATCCTTTTAATGATAGAATCTGTTAATTTATCTGGAGTACAGTCAACTACTTGAAATAGTAACTCTTGATGATGATACTTACTAGCTAAAATTTGATATAAAGCCTGGATATTGTAGCGAAATCCATGAATAAAGCCAGATTGCTTTTTCTTGTAATCCCGCATATGCATAAGTACTCCAGCAAAATACAAGTCTTTGATGTTGGTTGATTCCCATGAACTGGTTTGTTCGGGAAAGCGATTATTGATAGTTAACTGGGGTTTACATGATTCATCAAAAATAGAATCATCAAAACGAAATCCGGTACAAGCTATTACACGATCATAAACTAAATCTTCTTCTTCACCGTTGGCGTGAGTATAAATCACAGAAACTACAAATTTATTATTTTGGCGTTCTATCTTTGTAATAGTTGCATCCAAAATTAGATTTTGTGATTTCAATTGATATGTATCTAAAAGGTTATTATTAACCGCCCGTAAATGCCCTACATATCTTGTCTTCCACGCTAGCGATATTGGGTTAGGACTAGCTATATGAATTAATGCTGCTGTAGCAACTAGATTATCAGCAGTTTCAAATCCTGAATTACCTTTCCCGATAATTAATACTTTTTGATTGGCAAAATCTTCGGGGTTTATAGATACATTAGTATATTTGTCTACTAACTCGATACCAGGAATTGGCGGCAGATATAATTGAGAAAAACCTGTAGCGATGATGAGACGATCTGCTGAATAAACATTATCATTGCTATCTACAACAATAAATTTGTCACTTTTAGCAATGTTGGACACTTGGCAATTATATTGAATTTTGAGCTTAAAGTGTGAGGCAAAATCACCAAGATATCTCACAAGGTCATCTGTATGAGGAAAGTACTGTCTACTGTAATTCTTAAACTTCATTTCCTCACTATCACTCAGAAGAGAGTTCCAATCCCATCTGAGGTTAATTTCTGGGTTTTCATAACCTGTATAAACTTTATTAATTGAAATCAACTTTTTATGTCTGGGAAAATCTTTAAAGTAAGTCCCTGGAGTATCACCTGCTTCTAATATTAGGTAATTACGATTAGATTGTTCTAGAAAATAGCCTAGCTGCAATCCAGCAGGTCCAGCACCAATAATTAAGTAATCAATATTTGCAACTACGTTCATGGTTTTACTTTTTTAATTCTGTGAGTTACGTTTGCACAATTTATGGACAGGTCAATCGGTCTAAAATTCTTAAATAGCTAGAATTTCAGAGTTTGCAATCATATATAGCTATAGCAATTCCCATTCAAGTGAGGTACAAGCAGTAATAATTAAACGCAGATGGACGCAGATAAACGCGGATAGTTTTGTATTTTATTAGACTAGCAAATGCTATATGAAAACCAAAAACGCTAAGTATTTATTAAATTTTGATTGTTTGCTTCATGCAATTCTTTTCTGCATAAACTAAAAGGTTGTCTGTGAATTTAGTGAAAACATCAAATACTGTTTCAACTAATTCAAAAGCTTCTTGACGCGTATTTTCTGTTAGTTGAATTTCTTTAATAAATTCTTCTACGCCAGGTGAGCCAGTAGTATGCCCAGTTTCTACATTTAAATGGAAATTGGCAAAATATAAAAACTCCTTATGAGTAATTAACTGAATTTCTTTGCCAACCTCGGAAGCAATGGAAAACATAACATTACCCGTTGCTTCAATCACTTCAATTACTACTAGTTTTTGGATAGGTTTGGCTTGTAAAGTATATTTGTAAAGTTGATATACTAACCAGCGAGATGGTTCTGTTTCTTCGCCCCAAAGAAATTTCAAGGAATCACTAAATTTTAATGATTGGTCAACATCTAAATTTTTAATATCTTCGAGAAACCATCGCCAATGATGGTCATCTTCGTAAGTATGTTTGTTAATTATTGCCTGAATAGGATCAAGGCTTCCTTCTTCTCGGAAAACATATTTGTTCATTTCTCCGAAATTCATGATAAAAGGAGCGGCGTATGGTGCCCAAGCTAGTCTTTGTCTTGGATCTATGCTTTGATTTCGCATAAATTCAAATAAAGGTGCATTGGCAAATTCTTGTTTTTTATTTTCAATGAATGCAAGGACTTCTTTCATCTTGATTACTTCCATTGACGAAATTAACTATTAAACTATGCTGCCTATAAGCAAAATGCACTAACATAATCTGCAACTACGGCAAATTAATCCTGTAAGTCAGATAGTTAATATGGTGAAATAATTGAATAATTACATGGCTCTAGCCATAGAGAGCCAATATTGACTAGATCTGTTTAATTAGTTCGTCAGTAATGTCAGCAGCTTAAGGTTTATCTTTACATTACTTCTGTTTAGACTTTCAAGTGTGATTGCTATTTCACAAGTGAACATATTAACTATTGTTTATTTTTTTCATGAAAATGATATCCGTAAAAATTCTATAATTTTAATTATTGTTTTTAGGTTCAAAAAGTTATTAATAAGAAGTCATTAATAAGTGATTTCACGTATTTTTTATAGACAAATATATTTTTATCTCTTTTCTAAACCATTGATAAAACCACATGAAAATATTCATTTGCCAGTAGTTATTTGAATTATTATGTCTCTAAATATCATTCTTAAAGGGGATGACAAATTAGAAAATTGAAAAAGACAGGATTGGGCAGATAAGTAAGTCGGTGAAAATAAATCTAACTATGTAACAGAATGTAAAATCGACAAAACTGTTGTGATTGCTTCATTTCACTTCGTTCCATTTGGCTAACGCCACGCTCCGCGAACGCAATGACATACATTGAAATTTTCACACTGACCTACTTATGGGGTAGATAGAATATGGGACTTCCGGAGAATAAATTCCCCAATTTATTTAAATGGTATTTTTCTTTTCCCCCTGCCCCCCCGCCTACACAGGGATTGATTATTTTTTTAATTGGAAGTCCCTATCTAAGCTTGTTTCCTGTATTTCTTGAAAGAATCAATATATTTTTGGGAAAACTGATGAAGAAGGGTAGGCACTACCTAAGTGACTTCTCTCGATAAAACTCACAGAAGGTTGCAAAGTCCATCTGTACGGACTTATTGGCAATCAATGGTTTGAGAACCTGCCCGCTGGCTGTGTAAATCTAGCCTTACCGGATGATGGTAGATGCTCAAACATTTGACGGTTATTAGCATTCAGGAAAACTCCAGATGATGAACATCTCCATTTATCTACCGGGCTATCGCATCATTGAATTGATTCACACTAGTAGCAGAACCCTTGTTTATCGTGGGCTACGGGATGGTGACGACAAACCTGTAGTCATCAAATTTCTCAATAATCAGTATCCCAACTTCAATGAATTAGTACAATTCCGTAACCAATACACCATTGCCAAAAACCTGGACTTTCCTGGTATAGTCCAACCTTACAACTTGGAAAGCTATGGCAACAGCTACGCCCTAGTCATGGAAGACTTTGGTGGTATTTCTCTCCAGGAATGGATGCAGGGAAATCCTCTGGATATAAGTGAGTTTCTCTATATTGCTGAGAAAATTGTGTCAATTATTGATCAACTACATCGTCAGCACGTTATTCATAAAGATATTAAACCCGCTAATATTCTCATTAACCCCAGCACTCTGGAAGTCAAACTCATCGACTTTAGTTTGGCCTCTCTGCTATCAAGAGAAACTCAAGAAATTCAAAATCCCAATATTCTCGAAGGTACTCTCGCTTATCTGTCTCCCGAACAAACAGGGCGGATGAACCGAGGTATCGATTACCGGAGTGACTTTTATTCTTTGGGTGTCACCTTTTTTCAACTCCTCACCGGACAGTTACCTTTTAGATGTGATGACGCAATGGAGTTGGTACATTGTCATATTGCCAAATCTCCACCACAACTAAGCGATATCAACCCCTCTGTTCCCCCAGTTTTGTCGGCAATTGTCAGTAAGTTGATGGCGAAAAATGCTGAAGACCGCTATCAGAACGCCTTGGGATTAAAATATGATTTACTTTTATGCTGCAACCATTGGCAAGCAACGGGAAATATTAGTAACTTCCATGTAGGAATGCGGGATATATGCGATCGCTTCGTGATTCCCGAAAAACTGTATGGTAGAGAAGCCGAAGTTGCCAGTTTACTAGCTGCATTTGCCCGTGTCACCCAAGGAAACACGGAAATGATGTTAGTGGCGGGGTTTTCTGGTATTGGTAAAACAGTTGTTGTCAACGAAGTGCATAAACCCATCGTGCAGCAACGGGGTTATTTTATCAAAGGGAAATTTGACCAACTCCAGCGTAATATCCCCTTTTCGGCATTGGTGCAGGCCTTGCGGGATTTAATGGGGCAATTGTTAAGTGAAAGTGATGACCAAATCGCCCAATGGAAAGCTGAGATTTTGACAGCATTAGGAGAAAATGGTCAGGCGATCGCTGATGTTATACCCGAACTTGAATGTATCATTGGTAAGCAGCCTGCTTTGCCTGAATTATCTGGTAGTGCCGCTCAAAATCGCTTCAACTTATTATTTCAAAAGTTTATCCAAGTTTTTACCACTCCTCATCATCCCTTAGTTATTTTTCTTGATGATTTACAATGGGCAGATTCTGCTTCTTTAAAGTTAATTCAATTATTAATGAGTGAAGCAGAGCAAAAATACCTCTTACTCCTGGGTGCTTATCGAGATAATGAAGTTTCGGCGACACATCCCTTAATTCTGACCTTAGATGAACTGAGACATACTCAATTAAATACTATTTACTTAAATTCCCTTAATCTCACTGATTTAAATTATCTAATTGCCGATACTCTTGCCTGTTCACCAGAACTAGCCCAACCTCTAACTAAACTTGTCTATAACAAGACTCAAGGAAATCCATTTTTTAGTAATCAGTTTCTCAAGTCTTTATATGAAGATGGATTAATTATCTTTAATAGCGATATTGGTTATTGGCAATCTGATATTTCCCAAGTCCAAGCCTTAGCACTCAATGATGATGTCGTAGAATTTATGGCACTTCAGTTACAGAAGTTGCCTTTGGTAACTCAGAAAATTTTGCAATTAGCAGCCTGTAGTGGCAACCAATTTGATCTAGCTACTTTAGCCATTATCTCTGAAAAATCCCCAGCAGAAACTTCAGCCAATTTGTGGAAAGCATTACAAGAAGGTTTAATTTTACCCAAGAGTGAAATTTATAAATTTTATCAAGATGATTTGGAATTGAACAATAGAGACTGGAAACTAGAAATTAAAATATCCTCTCCATCACCAATTTACAGATTTCTTCATGACCGAGTGCAGCAAGCAGCTTATTTCTTAATTCCCGAACAAACAAAGCAAGCAACTCATCTGAAGATTGGTCAACTATTGTTAAATAATACCCCAGAAGTAGAGCAGTCAGAGAAGATTTTTGAGATTGTTAACCAATTAAATTATGGAGTAGATTTAATCACTGAACAGAGTCAAAGAGATAAACTAGCACAGTTAAATCTGATAGCTGGGAAGAAGGCTAAAACTTCAACAGCTTATGATACTGCTGTGAAATGTTTTGCCATAGGACGACAACTACTAACTAATTCTAGCTGGCAACATGATTATAATTTAACCCTTAATCTTTATATTGAGTCCACTGAAGCTGCTTATCTCAATGGTGATTTTGTCCAAATGGATGAATTGGTAAATATTGTAAATCAACAAGCCAAAACCTTATTAGATAAAATCAAAGTCTCGGAAATTCAAATTGTGGCTTGTAGTGTACAAAGCCAATTTATAGAAGCAGTGAAAATCGGCTTATTAGTTTTAAATCAGTTAGAAATTAATTTACCAGAATCACCACGAGAATCCGATATCACCCAAGGATTGACAGAAATTAGTAAAAAGTTAGATGGAAGACAAATTGAAAATTTAATTGGACTGCCATCAATGATTGATCCTAATCATCAGGCAGCAATGCAACTTTTAGCAACAGTATCATCTGCTGCCTATCTTGCCAATCCTCAACTGATGTTTTTGATCATATTTAAAATGGTCGAATTATCTATTGAATATGGTAACGCTCAGGAATCAGCCGTTGGCTATAGTTATTATGGGCTAATTTTGTGTGGTTTCTTCCAAGATATTGAAACGGGTTATAAATTTGGTCAACTTTCTTTAAAGCTTGTAGATGATTTAAACATTAAAAATTTTCAGTCCAAAGTTTTAACTTTAAATTATACGTTTATACAACATTGGCAAGACCATATCAAATATAGTTTACAACCGTTGTTAGAAGGCTATAAGTCGGGAATGGAAACAGGGGATTTAGAATATGCTGGATATTGTGTCAATGCCCATCATTTTAATTCCTTTTATATTGGTGAAGAACTGGGGGGATTAACTAGGGAAATGGCCAATTACACCAATGTATATCTGTCTATCAAACAACAAGTAGCCCAAAATCATTTTAATATTCATTTTCAGACAGCACTTAATTTACTCAATCAAGCAACAGAGCCTTGTGAACTTATTGGTAATGCTTATAATGAGCAATTAATGTTACCTAAGCATCAAAGTGATAATGAATCGATTACTATTGGTTTTTTATATATTAATAAACTGATGCTAGCTTATTTATCTTATGAGTATAATCAAGCAAAGAAAAATGCAGAAATAGCTGAAACATATCTAATTTATTTGACAGGATTGACACATGTTCCTCTGTTTCATTTCTATGATTCACTTACGCAATTAGCTTTGTATAAGCTAGCTACCACATTTGAACAAAAAGATATTTTATTTAAGGTAAAAGTTAATCAAGATAAAATGCAGAAATGGGCATGTTATGCACCGAATAATTATCTGCATAAATTTTATTTGGTAGAAGCAGAACGACATAGAATTAATGGTGAATATGCTAAAGCGATAGAGTATTATGATCAGGCGATCGCTCTGGCTCAAGAAAATGAATACATCAACGAAGAAGCTCTAGCATATGAGCTGGCTGGCAAATTTTATCTGGAATGGGGTAAAGAAAAAATTGCTCAAATATATATAATTGATGCCTACTATGCCTATGCCCGCTGGGGAAGTTCAGCCAAAATTCATGACTTAGAAAAACGTTATCCACAACTTTTATTATCTATCCTCAAGCCGCAAAATATCAGCCTCAAAAATGATCAAAGTATTGCCTCTCTCAATAGCGAAACAGTAACTGCTAGTAGTACAAGTGGAGCCAAACTTTTAGAGTGGGCAACCATTATGAAAGCCTATCAAGCTATCTCTAGTGAAATTGAATTGGAGAAACTGCTGGCTACTTTAATGCAAGTAGTTATAGCTAATTCTGGAGCGCAAATAGGTGTTTTGTTAATGTGGCAGCAAGACAATTTAGTAATTGCAGCTACAGGTAATATTGAAAATGAAAAAGCTCATATATTACAGGCTATTTCTCTAAATGAATGCCGCAATGTACCCTGTTCTACTATTAATTATGTCCAGCGCACTCAAAAAACTTTAGTTATCAATAATATTTCTGATGATCGGAGATTTGCTAATGATCCTTATATTATCCACAATCAACCCAAGAGTGTGTTGTGTACTCCTATTCTCAACCAAGGCAAAATTATTGGTATTCTCTACCTAGAGAATAGACTGACATTAGGAGCATTTACAAGCGATCGCATCGAAATTCTCAACTTGCTTTGTTCTCAAGCCGCTATCTGTTTAGAGAATGCGCGACTCTACCAACAGTCCCAAGAATCTCTGGAAAATTTGCAGCAGATGCAACTCCAATTAGTACAGAGTGAGAAAATGTCAGCTTTGGGTAATTTGGTGGCTGGAGTAGCCCACGAAATTAATAATCCAGTGGGTTTCATTGCTGGTAATTTACAACCTGCTGTGGACTATGTAAAAGATTTATTACATATTATTGACCTTTATCGATATCATTATCCCCAACCAGTAGAGGAAATTACCGAAGAAATTGTCAACGTAGATTTGGAATATATTCGTGCTGATTTACCTAAATTAATTTCCTCCATGAGAGAGGGTATACAGCGCATTCGCGGCATTAGTACAAGTTTACGCACATTTTCGCGAGCAGATAGCGATCGCAAAGTTTTCTGTAACATTCATGATGGCATTGATAGCACCATTCTCATTCTCAAACACCGTTTAAAAGCCAACGAAACTCGTCCAGAAATTGCAGTAGTGAGAGATTACGGCAATTTGCCTCCCATCGAATGTTTCAGTGGGCAATTAAACCAAGTTTTTATGAATTTGTTAGCTAATGCTATTGATGCCTTAGAAGAATTTAATACTAGCCGTAGTTTAGATGAAATGATGGCAAATCCTAATCAAATTACCATCCAAACTAGGCTAACTGAAGATAAAAATAATGTCTTTATTAAAATCAAAGATAATGGTGTAGGCATGTCAAATCAAGTAAAACAAAAAATATTTGACCATTTATACACTACTAAAGCTGTAGGACAAGGTACAGGTTTAGGATTATCCATTACCAGGCAAATTATTTTAGAAAAACATGGAGGAATGCTAGAAGTTAATTCAGTCTTGGGACAGGGCGCAGAATTTATCATCACTATTCCCGTTCAAGCTAAAATATTAACTTAATATAGGCACAACATTTGATGTTTTTTGGCGTAGAATAGGCGCTTGCATTCAAATATAAATATACCATTAAAACTAAAACATACTCACAATAGACCAAAAATAAAAAATGTCTAATTCCCCAGAAGATAGCTTAATTTTAATAGTCGATGATACTCATACAAATCTCGAATTTATCTCACAAGTATTAATAGAAGCCGGATTTAAAGTTGCTACTGCTTTAGATGGAGAAATAGCACTAAAGCAAATTAAAAATAAATTACCCGACTTGATTTTATTAGATGTCATGATGCCAAAAATAGATGGCTTAGAAACATGTAAAAAAATCAAAGAAAATATAGAAACGCGTGATATACCCATAATTTTTATGACTGCTGTTTCGGATATAGATACTAAAATCAGAGGTTTAGGTTTAGGAGCCGTTGACTATATCATCAAACCATTTCACGAAGAAGAAGTATTAGCAAGAATCCACACTCACCTACAATTACGAAACCTCACCAAAACATTAGAACAACGCGTAGATGAAAGAACAGCAGCACTTTCCCAAGCCTTAAAAGACCTACAAGAATCACAAATCCAACTGGTACATAAAGAAAAAATGTCTGCTCTTGGTCAATTAGTAGCAGGAATTGCTCATGAAATTAATAATCCAGTTGGTTGCATTTATGGCAATCTCGGCCATGCTTCTCTATATTTCCAAGATATGATTAAGCTGATTAACCTTTATCAGCAACATTATCCTCAACCAGTTGCAGAAATTCAACAGGAAATGGCAACTATAGACTTAGATTATATGCGTTCTGATTTACCTAACTTAATTGGCTCTATGAAAGAGAGTATTCAGCGCATTCGTAACATTAGTACTAGCTTACGTACTTTTTCTAGAGAAGATAGCAATCGCAAAGTTTCTTGTAATATTCATGATGGTATTGATAGCACAATCATGATTCTCAAACACCGCTTAAAATTATCAGAAGGTCGTCCTGACATTGAAGTAATTCAAGATTACGATAATTTACCTGAAGTAAAATGCTTTAGTGGGCAAATGAATCAAGTTTTCATGAATTTATTAGCCAATGCTATTGATGCTTTAGAAGAGTCTAACATCGGGCGTAGCTATAGTAAAATTGAAGACAATCCCAATCAAATTAAGATTCAAACTAGGCTGACTGAAGACCAAAATCATGTCTTAATTCGGATTAAAGATAATGGTGTGGGCATGTCGGCTGATGTTCAGCAGAATATATTTGAATATTTATTTACAACTAAACCTATAGGCAAAGGCACAGGCTTAGGCTTATCAATCGCCCGGCAAATTATTGTAGAAAAACATCAAGGAACTTTAGTAGTGAATTCATTACTAGGACAAGGATCGGAATTTGTCATCACGATTCCCATTTGTTAGATTAATTAACATAAATTTTTTGAGTAGGGGCACAACTGTTTGCACCCCTACAACTTCAGCAATGAGTTAATTAGAATCTAATCTACAACTCTTTTGGTTGCTGTGTGACAATTGCACTTACCTGATTTCTCTCAGCAATTGTTGCTTCTAGCATTGCAGTATGAGAAATGGAATTGTTAGCCAATGTAAATAGCGGATTGGACAAAATTCCGGCAATGGTAGTGGCAATTAAAGTTACTATTAATCCCACTTGCAAAGGTCTAAATCCAGGCAAATTCCACTGAATTTCTGGATAATTCTTCACTACTTCGGACATTTCTTGGGGTTCTTTGACTACCATCATCTTGACTACACGAATGTAGTAGTAGATGGAGACAACACTGGTTACTAAACCCAGCAAAACTAACCAATAAAGACCAGCTTGCCAACCAGCCCAGAACAAGTAAATCTTCCCAAAAAAGCCAGCTAATGGTGGAATCCCACCCAAGGAAAGCAAAGAGATACTCAGTCCTAGTGTGAGCAGTGGGTCTTTTTGATACAACCCAGAATATTCGGCAATTTGGTCGGTTCCTGTCCGTAGGGAGAAGAGAATAATGCAGGTAAAACCGCACAGGTTCATGAACAGGTAAACCATTAGGTAAAACACCATGCTGGCATATCCGGCTTCAGTACCTGCAATCATGCCAATCATCACAAACCCAGCTTGAGCAATGGATGAATAAGCTAGCATCCGTTTCATACTGGTTTGGGCGAGGGCGACTACGTTACCCAACACCATACTGAGGACTGCAAGGGCAGTGAAGACAAATCTCCATTCGTTAGCAACGAGGGGGAAGACTACTGTCAACAAACGAATAGCTAGGGCAAAACCTGCGGCTTTGGAACCCACAGATAAAAAGGCAATTACCGGGGTAGGAGCGCCCTCATAAACGTCTGGTGTCCACTGGTGGAAGGGTGCAGCAGAAATTTTAAAGCCGATACCTGCAATGACGAAAATCAGCGCAATTACCAAACCTAAAGATTGACCAACGTTAGCTGCGGCAATACCGTTAGCGATCGCGTCTAATTCTGTTTGTCCACCGGATAGACCGTACAGTAGCGAAACACCGTATAAAAATATACCTGTACTGGAAGCTCCAATTAACAGGTATTTCAGCGCTGCTTCGTTAGAGCGGGGGTCACGCTTAGTATACCCTGTGAGCAAGTAAGAGGAAATACTGAGGGTTTCTAGTGAGATAAAAATCATCACCAACTCACTAGCACCGGATAAAAACATTCCTCCCAAGGTTGCACTCAGCAAAATGGCGATAAATTCTGCTAAAGCAGTGCCACTCTGCTCAACGTAGCGAATTGACATCAATATAGTGACAACCGCAGACAAGGCCACAATACCGCGAAACACGATACTGAGGTCATCACCCACAAAACCACCACTAAAGGAGATGGGATTAGTCGCATCCCATTGAAGATAAAGGGCGCCAACCGCAGCCATTAAACCTGCGATCGCCAGATATCCAATCCAGCGTGAAGATGTACGCCCCAAAATCAAATCCACAATCAAAACCCCCAAGAGGGTGACAATTACAATCCCCTCTGGCAAGATTGTTCCAGCATTGAGCTGGGATGTAAGATTAGCAAAATCCATGAGATATGTAGGTTTTGGCGATTAGACATTAAGGCTAGTTGAGTTTATTTTATCTATTGTTCTTCACCAACGTTGCATTTATCTTTATTTCTACGTGTTTGGGATTGGGGAGATGGGGAAGTGAAGCACTTTTGCTGTTCTCTTTTAATAATGACCAATGACTAAAAAACAAGCAGCCCAGCGATTTACTGAACTGCTCATTTAAAAAAAATTTTAATTGGCAAAACTTTGTACGTCTGCCTTGATGGATAAACTTAAGACTTAATAGCGTTGTGAGTATCCACCACCAGAGCGGCTACCTTTGTCCTCCCGTGGTCTAGCTTTATTAACTTTCATTGCACGACCCATCCATTCGGCACCGTCTAGAGCCTCAATCGCAGCATCTTCTGCGGCATCTGATTCCATTTCTACGAAACCAAAGCCCCGTGCGCGTCCTGTTTCCCTGTCGGTGGGTAACTGAACTCGCTTAACAGAACCGTAATCGGAAAATACTTTGCTGAGGTCGTCTTCTGTGACGCTGTAGGATAGGTTCCCTACGTAGATTGACATGAAACTCTCCAGAATCCATTGATGCAGAGATGTTTATCCGGAGAGCCGCTTGCAATTATTACTAAAAACAAGATCCGCATCACCGAAATTAACTTCTCCGAAATTATCCTAACATAACTTTTATCGACAAAAAGCTTAAATCTTGTGGTTTATGCCAAATATTATGGTATCATTTATCAAATTTAACTATATTATTATATTAATTTTTCTAGCTTATTATCCAATTAAAAAATTTTGTCTAGCTCATACCTCTGGATAAATTCCCCCATTGAGTCAGCAAACAGCCCCAGATTATTATCAATTCTTAACTTAACGCAATATTTTGAGATAACCTTTTCTCTTTCTTCCTTTGGGGTGATTCCTCTAACACATCTGCGACGGTGATATTTACCAAAAGATAAGGTTTAAAGCCGAGTGGAATTGTGGGCGATGGTAAATGATGTGGAAATCCCTAAGACCACAGTGGTTCACCTACACTCTGCACCTTCTACCGCTGCTCTATCTTGTTGCTTCCTATCTCCAGTTGAATATAAAGGAGTTAAGGTAAGGTATCAACGTCTTCACTTCAGGGGCATTTTGAAAACTCTATTCGCCAATTATGCCTGAGATAAGTTAAAGATTGAAATAGCTGGCAATTCAGTTACAGTGTTCATCTGACCTATCATCTAGGAAAGACTACGCTGCCGATTTAGCGTATTTTCGCCCTACCAGGTAATTTGTGTGAGGATTAAATCACAGCCCTAAGCGTGACGTTTTATCTTGACATTTCACCGAAATTACTTCAATTTGACTGTTTAGCTTAGCAGCTACTTTTTTTCTTGAAATTTCCATGTCAACTCTCGTCATCGTCGAATCTCCGACCAAAGCTCGTACCATTCGCAACTACCTGCCAAAAGACTATCGGGTGGAAGCGTCTATGGGTCACGTCCGTGACCTACCCCAATCAGCTAGTGAAATTCCCGCCGCTGTCAAAGCGGAACGGTGGGCGCAGCTGGGGGTAAATGTAGACGCCGACTTTGAACCGGTGTATGTTGTCCCCAAAGACAAAAAGAAGGTTGTCACCCAGCTCAAAGATGCCCTCAAAGAGGCAGATGAACTGATTTTGGCAACTGACGAAGACCGGGAAGGTGAAAGCATTAGTTGGCATTTATACCAGCTGCTCAAGCCAAAAGTTCCCACCAAGCGAATGGTGTTTCACGAAATTACCCAAGACGCCATCAAGAAAGCTTTGAAAAACTGCCGCAATATTGACGAGCAGTTAGTTCGGGCCCAAGAAACGCGGCGGATATTGGATCGATTAGTTGGCTATACCCTGTCTCCTTTGCTGTGGAAAAAAATCGCCTGGGGGTTATCTGCTGGGCGAGTACAATCTGTAGCTGTGCGACTTTTAGTAAAAAAGGAACGCCTACGTCGGGCCTTTCATGAAGGTACATACTGGGATTTAAAAGCTAGCTTGTTACAGGAAAAAACTCCCTTTAGTGCCCAGTTGATTACATTGGGAGGAACTAAAATAGCGACTGGCAGCGATTTCAACCCAGATACGGGACAAATTACCGCAGGTCGTAATGTTTTGTTACTCAACGAAGAACAAGCGGTAGCCCTCAAAGAACGCCTCACGGGAAAAACCTGGAATGTTGCCGACATTGATGAGCGTCCAGTAACACGCAAACCTGCACCACCGTTTACCACTTCGACGCTGCAACAAGAATCCAACCGGAAACTGCGCCTTTCGGCCAGAGATACCATGCGGATTGCCCAGAATTTGTATGAGCAAGGGTATATTACCTACATGCGGACAGATTCGGTGCATTTGTCAGACCAGGCAATCACTGCGGCGCGTAGCTGTGTTGAACAACTGTACGGCAAAAACTATCTCAGCCCCCAACCGAGGCAATACACCACCAAATCCAAAGGCGCACAAGAAGCCCACGAAGCTATTCGTCCAGCGGGTAGCACCTTCCGCACTCCCCAAGAAACTGGTTTAGGCGGTCGGGAATTGGCTGTTTACGATTTGATTTGGAAACGTACTGTGGCTAGCCAAATGGCTGATTGTCGGCAAACCCAAATTAGTGTGCATTTGCAAGTTGAAGACGCTGGCTTTCGTTCATCTGGTAAACGCATTGACTTTCCGGGATTTTTACGTGCTTATGTCGAAGGTTCAGACGACCCAGATGCCGCATTGGAAGATCAGGAAGTGATTTTGCCCAGTATGAAAGTTGGTGATCATCCAGATTGTACCGATTTGTCAGCCGTGGGTCACGAAACTCAACCGCCAGCGAGGTACACCGAAGCTACTTTGGTGAAAACCTTAGAAAGTGAAGGTATTGGTCGGCCTAGTACCTATGCCAGCATCATTGGCACAATCATCGATAAAGGTTATGCCCAATTGGTGAGTAACGCCCTGATCCCTACTTTTACCGCCTTTGCTGTCACCAACCTGTTAGAAAAGCATTTCCCTGATGTCGTAGATCCTAGTTTCACCTCCAAGATGGAACAAACTCTAGATGACATTGCCACAGGCGAGGCCAAGTGGTTACCCTATTTGCGGGAATTTTATCTGGGAGATAAAGGCTTAGAAACTTTAGTCAAAGAACAGGAAAGTCAAATCGATGCCAGTCAAGCCAGAACGGTATTACTGGAAAATTTAGATGCCAAAGTCCGGATTGGCAAATATGGACCCTACATCGAAGTTGACAATGATGGCACTATTGTTACGGCCTCAATTCCCAAAGACCTCACACCATCTGACCTCGACCCCAAACAGGTAGAAGTACTACTGCGGCAAAAAACTGTAGGGCCTGACCAGGTAGGTCGGCATCCCGAAACTGGCGAACCGATTTATGTGAAAATTGGTGCTTATGGCCCCTACGTCCAATTGGGCGACAAGACCGAAGAAAATCCCAAACCTAAACAAGCTTCCTTACCCAAAGGTGTCACCCCAGAAAATGTCACCCTGGAAATGGCTGTGGGTCTTTTAGCTTTACCCAGGACATTGGGAATGCACCCGGTAACCAACAGTAAAATCCAAGCTAGTTTGGGACGTTTTGGCCCTTACGTCGTTCATGACCAAGGCAAAGAAGGAAAAGACTATCGCTCGCTTAAAGCTGGTGATGATGTGCTGACAGTTTCTCTGGAACGGGCATTAGAATTGTTATCTGAACCTAAAAAAGGACGTGGTTCTAGTAGCAGCAAGTCTAAAGCAGCGTTACGAGAACTAGGCGCGCATCCTGAAGATGGTACGCCAGTGAATATTTATGATGGCCCCTATGGCCCTTATATTAAGCACGGCAAAACTAATGTCAGTATCCCAGAAGGGCAATCAGTGGAGGATGTGACGCTAGCTACGGCGTTGCCATTATTAGCAGCCAAAACATCGACAAAGAAATCTACTCGCAAAACGAGTAAATCAACAACTTCTCGATCCAAGTCAACTGCTAAATCAACCAAGACTGGAGCGAAAAAAAATGATGCCGAAGTTTAATTAACGTCTAAAATCAAAAGTCCATAGTTAGTTTTGGTAAAACTTTCTACCTATGGACTCTTGACTGGGGATCAAGAATATCCATCATGCTTTACAAGCAGCCTGGTCGGTTTGTAATGTGATACTCTAATAAAGTAAGGGAGACCACAACACCAATTTTTCCCAGTAGCTCACTCCCGAAATGCGGAAGTTCGTATTAGCCCAGTTTCCAACTAGAGGTGCAAAAGTACGCCAGTTCTGCGTAACTGTTAGTCAAAAAATTGAGGTAGTATCTCAGGAGCCGTCAGTTCAATGGACTATATAGAAAAGGTACTAGAAAGACTTAAAGAGATGGCAGGCAAGCTCATTGAAGCTCTGCTAGGGCCCGAAGGTGAGCGGGAGCCGGAATTGATTCCGATTCCTGTAAATGAGCGATCGCGTCGTCGTTAAAAGCCTTAAGGTATTGAAGTTGTCGTCTCCTATAAGTATTTTAGTCCTGCACGGGCCAAACCTAAATTTACTGGGACAAAGAGAACCAGGTATTTATGGTTCCTTGACTTTGGCTGAAATTAATCATTTGTTAGCAGCAGAAGCTGTGAAGTTTCAGGCGAAGATTACCCCCGTGCAGTCAAATCATGAAGGGGTTTTAGTAGATACTATTCATGGAGCTTTAGGAAAACATCAGGGAATCTTGATTAATGCGGGAGCTTACACCCACACAAGTGTAGCTTTGCGTGATGCCATCGCTGGTGTTAACCTACCTACAGTAGAAGTGCATTTAAGCAATATTTACCGCCGGGAAGACTTTCGCCATCATTCTTACATAGCAGCCGTAGTTATCGGGCAAATAAGTGGTTTTGGCGTCCACAGTTATTTGTTGGGCTTACAGGCTCTAGTGCATCATTTAAGAAATAACGAATAGTTTTTTCTGAAGATGCATTATTCACTAAATCATCGGTTTAGAGCTACTTTTGTCGGGACATTGTTGGGTGAAGTTATTGGTCAGAACAGTTATAAGCAATCACCAATTGACTCAGAAGTTGGTAAAGTAGCCGTTCTGGGTACTAAAAGTTTAATTGAACTAGGTAAATTAGATGTAGATAACTGGCTAGAACGTTATCATCAAAAATCTCCTCATTTAGATATAACTAATCAAGCCTCGCCAGCAGCTATTATTGCCACGTTACCAGTAGCTCTTTTTTTTCATGAAAATACAAATAAACTGCGACAAAATTTATTACATGTATTGCAAATATGGCATGATGACCCAGTGGTAAGGGATGGGGCCCTAGCAGTAGGATATGCGATCGCTCAATCTCTCACGGAAAAACTTCATCCCCCCTCCCTAATTCCCGAAATCATCGCTTTTATTGGCGAAACACCGACCCCTTTAACACAAAAATTACTAAAAGTTCATGAATTGTTGCATAGAGGTTTTGGGTTAGCAACAGCGCAAGCAGAATTTTGTCGCGAAGCCGAGCCGAGTAATGTGATAGCAATGGCATTTTACTGCTTTCTCAGCACCAGGGAAGATTTTCGTCTGGCAGTTTTGCGGGCTAATCACAAGGACAATTTTGGGCGACAAACAACTAGAACTTTACATGATTCACAAATGATCAGTGCCATTACAGGTGCTTTGTCAGGAGCTGATAACAGTACTGCGGGAATTCCCGTCAAGTGGCGCATTTTATTGTCTCCAGAAAACTTAGCAACCTGGGAACTAGCAAGTTTTTCCCAAATGCTAGAATTATCTGATGCACTTGTTGCGGTGTGGTCAGGAGTGTATGATATTGCCCTACATCCTAGGGAGTTTCCAGAGGAAGGATGTGTCAAATCTGACGAACAGTCTGGGCTTTGCGTCTTTGCGGCTCCCCATGTCATCCGGTTGCGTTAATGCCATTGTCACTGTTAAACGTGTCAGTGTAAAAGATATTGGCTAGGGACAGTAAGAAGTCAAAGCTGTATCAGGCGATCTGATGAACTCCAAAGTACAATCCGCAGTCGTTTACAACTATATTTATCAAAAATCAACAATAAAAGCGAACACCAACAACAAGAATTAGCACTCAGAACAATGGCAAAATCGGTCAGAATTCAACGTAGGATTGATGCAGTACGTCTAGGCTGGGTGCATGAAAAGCGTTCCTCTGTTGTGGTGGCGATCGCTGTAGTTTCCCTAACAGGAGTAATGGGGCATAAACTATATAATCAACCCCAGCTGACAGTAGGAACTCCTGCACCTCAAACAATCAGAGCGCCTTATACTGCAAGCATTGAGAATCAAGAAGAAACAGCAGCACAACGCCAAGCCGCCAGTAAAAGTTCTATCCCAGTGTTGATGATCGATGTCCAAAAGACGGAAAAAATCGACAAAAATTTACAGCAACTTTTAGATGAAGGCAATAAAATTCGCACTATTGCTGGATCTTTTCCTTTTTTTGATACATCAGTTTTATCCATTCCGACTCAGCATTATCTTCGCTCTTGTTCTACCTCAGAATGGCAAACGCTGCTGATAACTTTAGAAAATCATCCTACTAGCCAAAAACGGTCAGGCTTTTTAGCTGCTAGGCAAAAAACTGATTCGAGTAGACATCAAAGTGTCATAGGACAGACAGTCCCCGCTTCTGCTGATTTACCTTTATTTCCCACATCCACAGGTTCACCCCTTCCAGAACAACAATCGCTGTCTACTTTTATTAACTCCGGTAATTTGCCTTTGTATCTGTCTCCTTTAGAAGTCCAACCAGTGAGTGTGGCCCCAACAACCTTCTTTACTCAAGCAGTAGAAGAACTCAAAGCTTATCGTGCCACAACTTCAGAGCCAAGCTTATCTGCACTCATCACCCAAACTGCCCAAGTCCGTAAAGCATACACCCAAGCCCAGCTACAATTATTACCGCGAGAAAATACCCACTCCAAAAAAATTTACAGTGAAACTGCTCTCCTGGAATTATCAGATAACGAGTGGACAACCACAAAAAGTGGTATTCGTCGCAGCGCTGAGAGGATTTTGACACAGGGGATTCCCCCAGGATTACCATCAAGTATTTTACAGAGTGCGGTGAGCCTACAAGTACAAGCATTTGTCCCCCAGAATGCCGAACCCTTGGCAAATAGGTTGTTAATAGCTGTGTTGCAACCGAATTTAAAACAAAATGAAGAAGAAACGCAACAACGCGTACAACAAGCATCCGCTGGAGTATCACCTGTGATGGTGGAAGTGCCTCAAGGTGAAGTAATTGTCATTAAGGGAGAGAATATTACGCAATGGCACTTTGATGTCCTAGAGCATTATCAATTAATCCGCCGGGAAAATAATTGGCTAGGGTTAACGAAATTAGCCAGCGTTGTCACAGCCGCCATTGGCATTTTTGTGCTCGTGGAAAGGCAAATGAAGTGTAAATTGCGACAACGTGATTACTTCTTAGTCCTACTGCTGACACTGAGTACGCCGGGAGTGCTAGCCTTTGGCATACCCTATACAACTTGGAGCGCCGTTGGTTTATTGTTGGGGAGCTTTTATACGCCTGCTTTGGGTGTAACAGTAGTGGGACTATTGTTGCTAATTTTACCTATGACTACAGAAGTCAGCATCATTGCCCTTGTAGCTGGTGGGGCGGCGGGAATATTGGGCAGTAGTATGGCGAAAAGATTGCGATCGCGTGAAGAATTAGCATTATTAGGTGTTGCTATTGCCTTAACTCAAGGTGGTACGTACCTAATTATCAAGCTCCTCATTGGTGCTGTATTTGGCTCAGGCTGGTATATGGTTTTGCAAGGCGCAGGCTTATTTGCTTTATCCGGTTTAGCCTGGAGTATTGTAGCGTTGGGCTTGAGTCCTTATTTAGAAAAATTCTTTGATTTAGTCACCCCCATTCGGTTAGCTGAATTGGCTAATCCGAATCGCCCTTTATTAAAACGACTAGCTACAGAAACCCCTGGTACTTTTCAACATACCTTGTTTGTCTCTACCCTGGCGGAAACTGCTGCCAAAAAACTTGACTGTAATGTGGAACTAGTTAGGGCCGGAACATTATATCACGATATCGGCAAAATGCACGACCCCCTAGGCTTTATTGAAAATCAAATGGGGGGGCCGAATAAACACGAAACAGAAATTAATGATCCGTGGAAGAGTGCAGAAATTATCAAAAAGCATGTCAGCCAAGGGGTAATGATGGCGCGAAAACAGCTTTTACCCACAGCGATTCAAGCTTTTATTCCTGAACATCAAGGAACCATGCTGATTGCTTATTTTTATCATCAAGCCCAGGAAATGGCCCAAGAAGACCCTAACTTAACAGTCGATGAGGCTGATTTTCGCTATGACGGCCCCATTCCCCAATCCCGGGAAACCGGAATAGTCATGTTAGCAGATTCTTGTGAAGCCGCGCTGCGATCGCTTAAAGATGCCACACCTGAACAAGCCTTAATAATGCTGAATAATATTCTTCGGGCCAGATGGCAAGATAATCAATTAGTAGATTCAGGGCTGACACGGGAAGAAATGACCGAAATTGCTCAAATTTTTGTGGAAGTCTGGCAGCAATTCCACCATAAACGGATTGCTTATCCTAAATTAAAGGCAAGTAAGCATGGTAAGTAAAAATTTTGATGTGGTTACCTATGTTGAGCAAATGGCATTATTGTTGGATTTGCAGCTAACAGATGCCGAACGCGATGGGGTGGTAGAGAATTTTGCGAAAATACAAGCGATCGCGCAACTGGTAAATGAGTTTCCCTTACCAGCAGAAATCGAAGCCGCACCAATATTTGAAGCATGATCCCAGAAGATAAACACCTCCACAGCTTGTAAAGAATCAGTTCCTACAGGTAAACTTTTGTGCGTGTAGTTGGAGGTTGCTAACCTGTCGCTATTTCATAACATTGATAAAATTACTGAGCAATATAAATTTTTCATAAAGCTTGCGTGATATTACATAAAAGTAATAGCAGGCTGTTATACTGTTACGTATTCAACTTTATATAAAGTACATTAAATATTTACAGCTTCATCAAGGAGACTTTACAGAGGAGTAGTTAATTGTGTGGATAAATAATTTGCAGTTAGGAGATGAATACAGATTTTACGAAGATTCAGGCCATCGCAACTCTTAAATAATTATTTATTAGAAAAAATAGAAGCATTCTCAGTATTTTAATGATGCTTGAAGACAAAATTTTTTAAAATCAATTTACTAGTAAACTTTTTAGATGTAATTTTTAATCTGGCTTTTGCAAATATCTCCAAGATAAAAACCCCTGTATCCATAATCGCTAACATAACCAGTATTCCCAATATAGATATGGCTGAAAAATTTTGCTTTTGCACCTTGGCAGTAGGAAATCGCTATCGTACTCATGCACTGATGCTAGCGCGTGATATTCAAAAACATTCACCTAAAACTTCCTTTATAGTTCTTACAGACCAGCCTCATGATTTTGAAAAATATCCTCACGTTATTGCTCTTAAACACCGCCTACAAAGCATAAAAGGATATCATGATAAGCGTTTTGTACTTGCAAAAGCCCTCAAATTATTTAACACCTGTATATATTTAGATTCTGATGTGCGAATCCTGGGTAAAGTACCCGATGACATAGAGTGGCTACCCGGAATTACGGCAAGAACTGGTTGTAATATTCTAAAACATAACGCCGGAATAAAGCACAATAAAGCACTTCCAATTATCAAGAAAGTGGCACAAAAACTAGATGTCAATCTTGAGGAAACACAATGGTTTCATGAATTTATGTTTGTTGTCAAAAAACAAGATGGAGCAGAGGTAAAATTTTTACAACTTTGGCAGACAATTTCTTACTTCTTTGAGATGCAAGGAATTTATGCTGGAGAAGGTAATGTTATGGGATTGGCAGCATCTTTGTCAGGCTTGACAGTTAAATTTGACTCTGAGGACAAATTCCCCTTCTTCAAAGACAATATAGAAAAAGTAAGAATTAAAAAAGGTCAGTCAACTCTGAAGGATAAACAGATTTATTTCGATACACACAAAAAAATAGAATATCCAGAATATTCTATTTGGAGAAAGGCAATTAATAAGTTAATAGAAAAAGCTGTATTTATTTATCGATTATTCAGGCTAAGAACTTTTACCAAGCAGGATTTGGGCTTTTAAATTTTGGGATAAAAATTGCTTTGTCATTGTAAATGTAAAAATATGAAGCTGCTTTATTACCGAGAAAAGAATTTTGGCGATCAACTTAATCCTTGGTTATGGGACAAGTTAATTCCTGGTGTAATCGATAATAACCAAACAACTACCTTTGTTGGCATAGGTACTCTGATTAATGATGGATTACCTCTCAAAACCAAAAATTCTCGTTTAAGAGCGATATTTGGTACAGGTGTAGGTTATGGAAACGGAATACCACAGCTAAATGATACTTATAAAATTTATTGTTTGCGTGGCCCACTATCAGCGCAAGCATTAGGTGTTTCAGATAAATTAGCCGTAACAGATGGAGCGGTATTAATTAGAAACTTATTTGATAATTATAGCCATAAAAAGGTATACAAATTTTCTTACATGCCCCATTACGAGCTAGCTGGAACCAGTTGGAGTTTAGTCTGTGAAAGTCTAGGATTTGGATATATTGATCCACGCTGGTCAATAGAAAAAGTTTTATCATCGATTAACGAAACAGAAGTTCTACTGGCAGAAGCTATGCATGGTGCTATTATTGCTGATGCCCTGCGTGTACCTTGGGTTCCCATAATTACTAACCCTACTATTCTGCAATTTAAGTGGCAAGACTGGTGCCAATCCATAGGTGTAAACTATCAACCATCACAGATAAAGCGTTTACATCATCCTAATCAAAAACGAGATATTTTATCTCCAATTCGTTTAGTTCGTGATTGGGTAAGACAACAAGAATCTAAATCACAATTAATGCATATCGCCAAGAATGCACAACCTACTTTAAGCAGTGATACATGTATAGAAAATCTTACTCAGGAAATGAACGCCAGACTTGATACGTTTAAACAGGATTTTGCACAAGGAATGTATTCATAAAAGTTTAGTTGGGAGCATCTCATTTTTTGAAGTAGCTCAAACCGATAATAATCCATTGAGGTAGGCACAACGATGAGCAAGGACTTGAGGCACATTTTCGCGCTTCCATTGCGCTCCAGAAATCTTAGTTCGACGGTCAACTTGTTTAACGGCAGATTCAACCGACCCAGAACCAATTGAACAAATTTCCTCAGCTTGATGGTATTCGTAATTGATAATGCGCTGGCG
>JAKOMP010000058.1 GCA_022241785.1 Cyanocohniella sp. LLY
GGGGCAGGGGGCAGGGGGGAAATTTCTTCGTTACTCCCTACTCCCTACTCCCTACTCCCTACTCCCTAACTCCCCACTCCCTACTTCCTACCTTGCTGCGCCCAAATGYGCGTGGGTAATCCCCAAATATAAATGAATCCTTCCGCCGATTTGTGATCAAATTGGTCTTCCGAACCGTAAGTCGCTAAATCGGGGGTGTAGAGGGAATTATCGCTCCAACGCCCGACTATGCTGGCGTTACCTTTAAAAAGTTTGACTCGTACAGTTCCTAAAACTCGTTCTTGCGTTTTGTGAATAAAAGCATCTAGTGCGTTTTTGAGTGGACTGTACCAAAGACCGTTATAAACTATTTGGGTATAAGTTTCTTCTATACCCCGCTTGTAGTGACTAACATCTGCTGTCAAAGTCAGACTTTCTAAATCACGGTGTGCCTGAATTAGCACTAACATAGCGGGTGATTCGTATATTTCTCGTGATTTGATACCCACCAGGCGGTTTTCAATCATATCAATCCGCCCAATGCCATGATTGCCTGCTGCTTGATTGAGTTGTTCAATTAACTCAACTGGGTTTTTAGGTGTGCCGTTGAGGCTGGTAGGAATACCCCCTTGAAACCCAATTTCGATGTATTCTGGCTCATTGGGAGTATCCGCGATCGCCTTGGTCATTTCATAAATTTCTTCTGGTGGTTCAGCGGCTGGATCTTCCAAAACACCAGCTTCTATGCTGCGACCGAGTAAATTTTTATCAATGCTATAGGGAGAAGATTTTTTTACTGGTGTAGGGATACCAAACTGCTCACCGTAAGCGATGGTTTCCTCACGACTCATACCCCATTCCCTGGCTGGTGCGAGGATCTTCAAATTGGGATCAAGGGCTGCACAAGCAACGTCAAAGCGCACTTGATCATTACCTTTACCAGTGCAACCATGAGCGATCGCATCAGCACCATATTTATGGGCAGCTTCTACTAGTATCTTGGCAATCAACGGACGAGCAAGAGCAGTCCCTAAGGGATAGCGATTTTCGTAGAGAGCGTTGGCTTGAATTGCGGGAAAAGCGTAATCTTTAACGAAAGTATCTTTCACATCCGCCACAAGAGATTCACTTGCACCCGATTTCAGAGCTTTTTCTCGAATTGGCTCTAATTCATCTCCCTGACCTAAATCTGCTGCCAGAGTAATTACTTCTTCTACACCCCACTCTTTTTTCAGGTAAGGAATGCAAACGGAGGTATCCACTCCACCAGAATATGCCAGGACAACCTTTTTGGCGCGACCCATGAGTTTGATTTCTCCAGTTAGGAAAACAAAGAATGAGTCATTATTATATGTCATGCTGGCTAACAGCCTTAACAATCTCATTGCCCAGCTGACGCTGTAATGGGATTTCTTTTACACAACACTATCTTTGGCAATTTGGTATTATATCAGCGTTATCCTCAAGATATTTTCCTTATAGGATTGCTTCCTGTTGAGTATTAATACTTGTGGAAAATATCAACCAGTTTTTCTTATGTTTGTTTTTTATCAAATTTACACTTAAGACCAGCCAGGCTAGTTTTAGGTGAGTCGATTTTAGTACTAAAAAATAATTTTAAAGTAAAAATTATTTACATTTGAGTCATAAATAATCATACGTTATGGTTTTTTTATTAAGAAACATAAAATTATCTGTAACTTTTAAGCATTATGAGTTGAATTGCGTTACAATTCGTTAACTCTTCCTAAGGATTTAAGATTTTCTTTATAAATCAACCTTCAGGCAGTCATAAGCTGTTAATCCTGTCATAGTATGAAACATAAGAACACTATTTCTGCCTGTGTTCACTGTTGTAGCTTGTAGAAGCCAAATTCTGAGTAAAAAAATGCTAGGGGTGTACTGTCCATGCCCTTGACAATCCTTGTTGTGGATGACGACTTGGGAACTCGTCTGTCTATTAGTGACTATCTTGAACTGTCTGGCTACTCAGTGATCACGGCTAATGATGGTCAAGAAGCTTTGGCAATGGTAGATGATTACCATCCTGATTTGATAGTCACTGATATTGTCATGCCACAAATGAATGGCTATGAACTAGTACGTCGAGTCCGTCAACAGCCAATATTTCGGTTATTACCCGTAATTTTATTAACAGCACGCACAAAGACTCAAGAAAGAATTCTGGGTTACCAATCAGGGTGCGATTTGTACTTGCCTAAGCCTTTTGAACTAGAAGAGCTAGCAGCAGCAATTCGGAATCTCCTGGCGCGATCGCAAATTATTCAATCGGAGTACCGCTTTTCCCATAAAGAAAATTTGGGAGGTTCCTTTCCGACAAAAGAAATGGACACTCACAAATCTTTATCTACTCATATTCAGCAATCACATTTGCTGTCATCGTTAACCGCCAGAGAACAAGAAGTCCTAGAACTATTGACTCACGGTTTTTCTAATGCCGACATGGGCAATCAACTACACCTAAGTCCCAGGACAGTGGAAAAATATGTTAGCAGCTTATTAAGAAAAACTGCCACCAGCAACCGAGCAGAACTAGTCCGTTTTGCCATGAAGCATGGCTTAGTGGATTGATCCTCTCACCGCCAGGCTGACGCTGTGGCAGGAGATTCTTTTACAGATTCTGCCCAGCTTGTAATTGATTGTTGGTAATGTGTTGAAGTAGACCTTCACAAGCATCCACAAGCAAATCGATTACCTGATTAAAACCATCTACTCCGCCGTAATAAGGGTCTGGAACTTCCTTTAGGGTGTGCCTTGAGCAAAATTGACACATTAAATAAACTTTATGGTGATACTGCCCAGTCGAATCAAGAACAAGAATATTTTCATAATTCTCTTGATCCATTGCCAAAATCATATCAAAGTCATGAAAGTCTAATTTTTGAAATTGGCGAGCTTGACCACGCAGTTTAATTCCCAACTTGTTAGCAGCAGCACTCATGCGTCGGTCGGGGGCGCTACCAATGTGATAACTTGATGTACCCGCAGAGTCACAGAAAATGCCATCGCCCAAGTCAGCTTGTGCGATGAGATGATTCATAATATTTTCTGCCGATGGCGAGCGACAAATATTCCCCAGGCAGACAAACAACAGCTTGTAAGGCATAACTATTTTACGTAGTACCCATCAAAGGTCAAAAGTCTACAGTCATCAGTCTAATGGTAGATGACTAATGACTAACGACTAATGATTTATCCTGAGCGCAGTCGAAGGACCAATGATTAAAATCCAGGTAGTTCTAGTCCACTGGTCAAGTCTTCCATCCGTTCCCGCATTGTGGCTGTAGACTTGTTGTAAGCATCTTTCATGGCTACTGTTACCAGATCAGACAGTAGTTCCGCACCTTGTCCTAGAGCATCTGGGGAAATTTCTACGCGCTTGGGTTCTTGGTTCCCACTGACAATGACCTTAACCAGTCCACCACCAGACTCACCCTGAATTTCCATTTGCTCCAATTCTTCTTGGAGACGTTTTGCGCCTTCTTGAACTTGCTGCGCTTTTTTAAAAGCATCAGCTAGTTCTTTCATTTTTCCTAAGCCAAAACCAAATCCCTGTCCTTTACCTGTCATAATCGATTTTCCAAGTGTACGTTAAATAACAAAATCAAATTCAATTATAGATGCGGTCGGCAATTTGCCTCTTTTATTACCAATAATTAATCCTGGAGTTGGGGCGATGAAGGGGATGATGGTGGTACACGCCCAACTTCTTCCCCTAAACGCTAGCTTCTAGCCCCTAGTCCCTTAAGCAACTGCTTGAAACTCACCTATCATTTTGACTTCTGGCTCTAAGCAAATTGACCATCGGTCTTGTACTTGTTGTTGGATATGACGGATGAGATAAAAAATATCACTAGCCTTGGCTCCACCACGATTGACGATAAAATTAGCATGTAATAATGCCACTTGCGCTCCGCCAATTTGGTAGCCTTTTAAACCTGTTTGTTCGATTAACCACCCAGCCGCATAAGGTGTAGGGTTACGGAAGACGCTACCGCAACTGGGGAAATTGTAAGGTTGGGTAGTTAGGCGGTGTTTTTTGTGTTGTTTGGTTACTGCCAAAACCAATGCTGGATCAACACCTGGTTGTAATTGGAAGGTGGCTTGGGTAACAATGCGATCGCTACCCTGCAAAGATGAAGTCCGGTAGCTGTAACCGATTTCGTCGGGGGTCAAAGTTGCTAAAGTACCATCTGACGAAAGTACCTGGGCGCTCACTAACATATCTGCGATACAGCTATTATGGGCCCCGGCATTCATAACTACAGCACCCCCAACAGTTCCGGGAATACCCACAGCCCACTCTAATCCTTGCCAGCCTAATTTGGCGGCTTCCCATGCCAAGCTAGGAATTGATTCTCCCGCAGCGACAGTTAATAGGCCTGTCTGGGGATCAAAGTAGCTATGGCGGAGATGACGAGTAGAAATGACTAAGCCTGGTAAACCGCGATCGCTTACCAACATGTTAGAGCCTGCCCCCAGTGTTGTCACTGACAATTCCTGTTCTTTTGCATACTCTAGACTGGCTTGAAGAGCTTCTAAATTATGGGGGGCAACGTACCATTCCGCTGCTCCCCCAACTCTATATGAAGTAAATGCAGATAAGGATGCTTGTGACTTAATCGCACAATCAGTACCTTTTAGGTAAATTATTTTACTATCATTAGAATCTTCTGTTTTCTGCTTCTGTGCATTTGTAGCAAAAATTGTGCAGACATTTGCAGCTGCCTGGGATATTTTCATCTTTAGATCAATTTGTGAAATTTTTACATTTATTTGCCGTAAAAATACAGCAACAGGGTTAATCGATAAAATCCTTGCCAGAGTTAGACTTCATGCCTTTGTCTTCATCTAGGATGTAGCTGTCGCAGGTTCGCAAAGTGTAGTAATTATTTCAGGAATCACCTGATTTAAATTCCCAGCACCCAGAAATAATGCCAAATCTCCGGGGCGCAGCGTTTGCAGCAAGAACTCGCTCATTAGGGATAAATTAGGTTGATACAGCACTTGTGGGTGCTGTTTAGCAATTTCTGCTGCCAGTTGCTCACCGCTAATTTGCCCTAAATTGGGTTCTCCGGCGCTGTAAATATCTGTCAGCACAACTAAATCAGCGTAAGTAAATGACTCGGCAAATTCTTCTAAAAAGGTCAGTGTGCGAGTATAGCGATGGGGTTGGAAAATGGCAACCACTCTTTGCCCAGGCCTTGCTTGCAGGCGTGCAGCAGCCAAAGTAACGCGAATTTCGCTAGGGTGATGAGCATAGTCATCAATGAAGGTAATGCCGTCAACTTCTCCCCGAAACTCAAAGCGACGTCTTGCACCTTCAAAGGTGGCAATACCCTTGGCAATCGCCCCAAATTCTAAGCCTACAACTCGACCAACAGCTACCGCAGCCAGCGCATTACTTAAATTATGCCGACTCAATAGTCTTAATTTCAATACTCCTAAAGCTTTACCTTTCTCCCAAACTAAAGCGGTGGTGCCATCAGGGCGATATTCAATATTACTAACGGTATAGTCTGCCTCTGTCTCTGGGTTGAGGCTGTAGGTGATTGTCGGTTTGAGGCGTTCGCCGGAGGCGTTGCGTAGCAACTCGCGTACCGTCTCACAATCAATACTACCTATGACGGTTTTACAACTAGATGCAAATGTTTGAAAGATGTCAATTACTTCTTCTAAAGTGTCATAGTGATCAGGATGATCAAGTTCAATATTAGTAATAATGCCTATTTCTGGGGCGTGTTTCACCAGAGAACCATCAGATTCATCTGCCTCAGCTACCAGATATTCACTTTCTCCCAATCGAGCATTTCCTTCCCAAGCATTCACTTCACCACCGACAAGAATTGTTGGGTCTAAACCCGCTTGCAACAGCATATAGCCGATCATGCTACTGGTTGTAGTTTTACCGTGGGTTCCTGCCACTGCAATACTACGATAATCACAAATCAAGGCAGCTAGGACATCTGAACGATGAAAAATTGGACAGCCTAATTCCAGTGCTGCTTTGTATTCCAAATTATTAGCGTTAATTGCTGTTGAACAAATAACTTGAGGCAGTATTGACTTGGTAACAGTAGGTAATATTTCTTGTGAGTTTAATAATACTCTATTAGCTGATTCACCAGAAACAAAGAATCCCAGATTACTGGCCTCTTGTGTACCAAAAATATGTGTTCCGATAGATTCTAACTTGCGCGTAATATGATTTGGACGAAGGTCAGAACCTGACACTGGCAGATGACGCTTAGCTAGAACGTATGCCAGGGCAGACATGCCTATGCCACCAATTCCAATAAAATGAAATGGTCTGCCGCCAAAATCTACAAAATTACTCATTGATTGCTCCTCTTACACCACACCATAATCACAAATGACACGCGTATCATAACAGGAATTTGATTTTTACTGTAACTGTCCCTGCATCTTGTTTATACCCGATGTTTGGATTATTTTCCTCTGTTGTTTTGCTGATTGAGAATGATTTTACCTTTGTTGGAGGTTTTTGCTATTTCTGAACTCTTGTTAAGATTATTCGGAAAATTTCTGCTGTATCGGGACAGAAATTCTTGTAGTTTCAAATACATATTTCTTAATTCCTTACTGGTATTGCCTACTGTAATACATTGGTATTGAAACAAGCTTTTAAATTCCATCAAGCTCAAACGTAAATTGAATAAAATAGTACATTGGTATTAAAAGTGTTTTTAATTGCATAAAGTCTAGGCATGAGATGAATGCAGCAAATAGCAATCTTTGGTGGCACATTTGATCCAATTCATTGGGGACACTTGCTCATAGCTCAGACAGCTTTGTATCAACTACCCCTAAAAAAAGTAATTTGGGTGCCATCACTCAATCCTCCTCATAAACAAGCGACTTTGTTTGAGCATCGCGTAGCAATGCTGCAATTAGCTACAAGAGATAACCCAGCTTTTACTGTCTCCCTAGTAGAGACAAATCGCTCTGGGAGTTCTTACGCCATCAACACCTTAATTGACTTATCTACTTTTTACTCAAATACTCACTGGTACTGGATTGTGGGTTTAGATACCTTCCAAACCTTACCCCGTTGGTACCGTGGACACGAACTAGCACCAATGTGTGATTGGTTAATCGCACCCCGACTGCTAGGTGGTGAGACTATAGCTCAAAGCGAGTTAATCTGCAAGCAAGTGGAGCAACAACTAAACCAGCAGTCACAAACCATTCACTGGCAACTCTTGAATATACCCTTAGTGGAACTTTCGTCAAGTCTTATTCGTAACCTTTGCCGCGAAGACCAGTCAATTCACTATTTAGTCCCCGAAGGGGTTAGATCGTACATCATGATTCACAAGCTCTACTCAGATAAACCTGAATAAAATATGTTTTTTTTTTATTGATATAACACTTTCCGGTTATTAATACCCCCCCCCTTTGCGATATGATTGGGGTCAAAGATATCAATTTATAGGCATAAATACAGAGGGTAAGTCACTGTGATTAGAGTCGCAATAAACGGTTTCGGGCGCATCGGTCGTAACTTTGCACGTTGTTGGGTGGGCAGAGAAAATAGCAATCTCGACCTTATTGCTATTAATGACACATCAGATCCTAGAACCAATGCTCACCTCCTAAAGTATGATTCAATGCTTGGGAAGTTAAAGAATGCTGACATTACGGCCGATGATAATTCAATCATCGTTAACGGTAAAACCATTAAATGCGTATCCGATCGCAACCCAGAAAACTTGCCCTGGAAAGAATGGGAAATTGATCTGGTGATCGAGGCAACAGGCGTATTTACTAGTAAGGACGGGGCACTTAAGCATGTGAATGCAGGTGCCAAAAAGGTTTTAATCACTGCCCCTGGTAAAAACGAGGATGGCACGTTTGTAATGGGCGTTAACCATCACGATTATGACCACAACAAGCACAACATCATCAGTAACGCTAGCTGCACTACCAACTGCTTGGCTCCCATCGCCAAAGTCTTGAATGATAGATTCGGGATCATTAAAGGCACAATGACCACCACCCATAGCTACACTGGTGACCAGCGGTTGTTAGACGCTTCTCACCGGGATTTGCGACGGGCAAGGGCAGCAGCCATCAACATTGTTCCCACCTCCACCGGTGCGGCAAAAGCAGTAGCGCTGGTAATTCCAGATCTTAAAGGCAAGCTGAATGGTGTTGCTTTACGGGTACCTACCCCGAACGTCTCAATGGTAGATTTCGTAGTTCAGGTTGAGAAGCGTACTATTACTGAAGAAGTTAACCAAGCTCTCAAAGATGCGTCCGAAGGCCCACTCAAAGGAATTTTGGATTACAGCGAACTACAATTAGTCTCGTCTGATTATCAAGGTTCTGACGCTTCCTCAATTGTCGATTCTAGCTTGACTTTGGTTATGGGCAATGACCTAGTAAAAGTTATGGCATGGTACGACAACGAGTGGGGTTACAGCCAGCGAGTTTTGGACTTGGCAGAACTAGTAGCCGAGAAGTGGGCTTAATTATTAGTCATTAGCCCTTCTCTACGAGACGCTACCGCGGTAAGCGCAGCTATGCCGTAAGCTTTACGGCTGCGCTTCCTTCGGCTTACGCTCAGGACAAGTAGGGTAAATCATTAGTCATTGGTCATTAGTGAAGAACTTCATTGTTCACTTTTGACTGTGGGCTATTAACAAAAATGCTGAAATCCCCGATTGAGATTTAAAACTTGGTCGGGGATTTTTTTATGTTTATCTTGTAGGAGTACTTGTGAACTGGCTGTAATCGTGCCAACTATAGCTGCACAGTTACCTAGTTCTTGTACTAAAGTATTTGCTGGTTTTTCTGGTAAGCACAGAACTAATTCAAAGTCTTCGCCACCATAGAGAGCATATTCTAGCCCTTGTGCTGGTGTCACCCAGTGGCTAAAAGCGAATGGTAAAGGGATTTTTTGACTTTCGAGGATAGCACCAACACCACTGGCACGGCAAATTTGTAAAATCGCATCTGCTAAACCATCGCTACTGTCCATGCCGGCGATGGGAAGATGAGGGAATGGGGAGTAGGATTCAAGAATTTGCCAGAGTGTGGGTAGGACATCTAAGCGTGGTTGTGGACGCTGATGGGCTTTGATTAAGCTTATATATTCTGCATCAGTCAAGTTTTGCTTGAGTTCGGGGTGCAAAAGTAGTTGTAAGCCAGCATGGGAGGCTCCATGAATGCCAGTAACCACGATCGCATCCCCTACTTGAGCAGCAGCACGACGGATAATTTGATGGGGATGAACTTGACCAAAGGCAGTGATGGATATGGTATTCACAGGCGATCGCACGACATCACCCCCAACAATCGGTGTATTGTATTGTTGCAGGCATTCTGTCATTCCCTGGTATAAACGTTCTACCCAACTTACGCTCACTTCTCCAGGAAGTCCCAACCCGACAGTTATGCCTAAAGGAGATGCTCCCATTGCCGCTAAATCAGATAAATTAGCAGCCGCAGCCCTCCAACCAGCATCTTCTGGGGATGTGGTGTCATGGCTAAAATGCACGCCATCAACCAGCACATCCGTTGTCACTACCAAAGATTGTCCTGGTGCAGTTAAAAGTACTGCTGCGTCATCCCCAATCACTTCTGGGGGACAAAAGCTTTGCAATCTGGCTAAAAGACCTTGCTCGCCGATATCTTGAACTTTAGTCATTGTCATTATCCCCGCTCGTAGTAGGCGCTTGAGCGCCTAATTAAGCACTAAAGTGCTGACTACGAACTAAATTTTACGCTGCTTGTGGTTCAACTAAATTTTCGATGCCTTGAATTACGGTTGCCGATTCAATTTTGTCACCTGCTTTGAGTGTGTCCAAAATTTCCTTACCTCCGGTAAGATAACCAAAAACGGCATAGCGTCCGTCTAACAGGTTGCGTCCGGCGGGGGTGAGTTCTGGCTCAAACAAAAAGAAGAAAAATTGTGAGGAACCACCATTTACTTCATTTTCGGGGCGAGCCATTGCTAATGCACCAAAGGAAGAAAAAGGCAGAACTGGCATATCAAGATAACGACCAGCCTGTTCTAGAGTAATGCCATAAGTAGGTTCTGCGTCACCTTCCACCAAAACTTCTAAGGGAATAGCACGGTATTTGCCAGTTTTGGGGTCAATAAAACCTACTTCTTTTCCTGGTGGATCTCCGGTTTGTAGGACGTAAGATTCTTCCGAACGGGTAAATTCTAAGCCGTCATAAAAACCTCGCTGTACTAAATCCACAAAGTTGCCAGCTGTGACGGGGGCGCTATAACCATCTACAACAAGGGTTAGCTCACCTTTGCTGGTTTTCATAGCCACGGTGGCTCGACCTTTGAGTTGAGGGAGGTTATTGTACTCAGTAGGCACTTCAAAGGGAAATTCCGTCACCATTGACTCTTCCAACTGAGTAACAATATTCAGCAGTTTGTTTCTGCCTTCGAGGATTTGTTCTTTATCTTTGGCTTTGACAGATTCTTGGAGTGAATCTACACCAGATTTTAATTCAGTAATCCAAGCTTCGGCTTGGGGTTGGCGTTCTGCGGGAACGCTTGCTAGGATTTGGGAAGGTTTATCGAGAACCCGGGATGCTTGACTGAGGTCTTTGGAAATAGCACCCCAGCGTCGATTGGCTCGCAACTGGGTGGAGATGTCTTCTAAACTGGTTTGCAGTTTCCGGACTGGTTTATTGTCTATCGGGAGTGCATACCTTAATAAAGCCTTGCCGTCAGTAATTGCATTTCCAGATGGCAGGGCGGCATTACTAGAAGGAGTCCAGCCAGCTGTATTTATGCCTAAAAATATTGTTACTAACAATATTGCCATTAGGCTGTGCTTCAGCCAGGATTTTAATATGTTAAACATGATGGGATGGCTCAAATGCAGCATCAAATTGTTCACTAGGCGTAACCCATCAACCATCTTCCCACAGTTAGGAGTGCTGAGTAAGGACATGGGGGGGGATGAGGCAGATGATTACAGTAAAAGCCCAAATTATTCCCTAGTACCCAGTCCCCACTACCCAATACCAGTACCCTTTAACTAAGTTACTCAACGATTAATGACTAATTACAACGATGGAAGGGTACAATAAATGCCGATTGTCTTCCCAAATTTGCAAGTTTCATGATCTCTAGTAACGACTTTCGACCCGGTGTCTCAATTGTGTTAGATGGGTCTGTATGGCGAGTGGTAGATTTCCTCCATGTTAAGCCAGGTAAAGGCTCTGCTTTTGTCCGGACAACTCTCAAAAGTGTTCAAACTGGCAAGGTACTAGAAAAAACTTTCCGGGCTGGGGAAACAGTACCACAAGCTACTCTAGAAAAAATTACGATGCAGCATACCTATAAAGAGGGCGAAGAGTTCGTCTTTATGGATATGGAAACCTACGAAGAAAATAGATTGAGCGTGGAGCAAATTGGCGATCGCGTGAAGTACCTCAAAGAAGGTATGGAAGTCAACGTTATTCGTTGGGGAGAGCAAGTACTAGAAGTAGAACTGCCCAATTCGGTGGTTTTGGAAATTGTGCAAACAGATCCAGGTGTCAAAGGTGATACAGCTACAGGTGGGACTAAACCAGCCACCCTAGAAACCGGAGCCACTGTAATGGTTCCATTGTTTGTTGCTCAGGGAGAACGTATCAAAATTGATACCCGTGAGGATAAATATTTAGGCAGGGAATAAATTTAATTTCATCTCAGGGCAAATTTCGATTACAGTCCCTGCATCAGGGATTTAATCCCTGCCACACTTAAGATTCTTATTTACGGATAGGTCGAGGTAATAAAAACTGTGCCATTGGACTTTAATGAAATCCGCCAACTGCTGGCCACGATCGCGCAAACAGATATTGCCGAAGTAACGCTCAAAAGCGATGACTTTGAACTAACGGTACGTAAGTCGGTTAGTTTTAGCAATCAATTTTTGTCAGTTAGTCAAGCAGCTTTAAGCGGTGTGGTTGGTTCGGGATTGACATCGGTTTCCCCAACTGGAACCCCAGCAACAGCACCAAATCAAAGTACGGAGGCGGGAACGAGTCGCGTAGATAATGCTGCAACTAGTTCTAGCGTGCAGATTTCAGCCAATTCCTCCTCCACAATTGACAAGAGACTAGTAGAAGTGGATTCCCCCATGGTAGGAACGTTTTATCGCGCTCCTGCACCGGGTGAGGCTGCTTTTGTCGAAGTGGGCGATCGCGTCCGTAGTGGTCAAACAGTCTGTATCATTGAAGCTATGAAGCTGATGAATGAAATCGAGGCTGAAGTATCTGGACAAGTAATGGAAATTCTTGTCCAAAATGGCGAACCAGTGGAATATGGTCAACCTTTGATGCGAATTAACCCCGATTAGGTATTAATGTATATATCAAGTGAGTCATTGATATCACAATGAGTCATTTGTAAAATTGTCTGTTCTTGCGGGTCAATCCTGATGAAACAAGCGTTGCCTGTACCACCGGAAGTGGTGCAACAAGTAGCCGAATACTTCAGCCTTTTAAGTGAACCGATGCGCCTCCGGCTGCTGCACTTACTACGGGATGAAGAAAAATGCGTGCAAGAATTGGTAGAGGCAACACAGACTTCTCAGGCTAATGTGTCCAAACACCTGAAAGTAATGTGGCAAGCAGGAATCCTTAGCCGCCGCAGTGAAGGGACTTGCGCTTACTATCGGGTGGAAGATGAAATGATTTTTGAATTATGTAATCGGGTGTGCGATCGCCTTGCCACAAGGCTAGAAAATCAAGCCCGCAGTTTTCGCGTGCTGAATGGCAAAAGTTAAGTCAGTTGTCAGTTATCAGTAAACAGTGCCTAGACTGATAACTGATAGCTGATAACTGTTATCTGAACTAAAGTGGGTAATTTTCCTCGAAACTTTTACGAGTTAGTGGCTGTTGCAATTCCACCCCTTCACCGCCTAAAACATTCAACTGTTGACCATTGATGTCTATGTAGACTTTGGCGCTGGGATCTAAGGTGGTAGCTGTGTAAACGACTTGCCCTACACGTGCAACCATTGAAGTACTACCACCACCAGTGGTAAATTCTTCAGATAAATTTACGTGAACTTCATCATTTTCGGTTTTCAAACCCAACAACTTGGTTCCTTGGGGGATAGTGGTCGAATCGGTTCCTTCGGTTGGCCCGGCTAATAAAGTTTGGAAAGCTGTTTCTAACACTTGATTTGGCTGTGTAGCAGCTATTTGAACTGGTTGGGGAACTAAATCAACCGTTGTGGCTCTTGGTCTGAGCCAATAAATATTTGCTGTTTGTTCGTTACCTGGCTGGGTTGTTGATTGTTGAGGCTGTCTGATGGTTTGAGATGGGCTGGTTGGTGTAGGCGTCTGTTGTTGAGTGGTCAGCCAAGCTACTCCACCACCCACCGCCACGACTGCTGCGGAAACTGCTGCAATTACACCTGAAGAAATACGTTTAGATCCTTGTTGGTCGTTCATATTTTAAAACCTTTCTGTCTGGGGACTGAGATAGTGTTGTTCAGAGGAGCAGCCTGCTTAACGACGATATAGATGCGTGGGGAGTTTCTTAAAAATCTAGAAATGCCTTGATTTGTGAAAATTGTACTGAGTTGATCTTTTGCCTGTTTTCATACCAATTTTTGGTGGCGACATTCGTCATCCTCTTGGTTAGACTATTTCAGCAATTTGTAATTATGCACCCATCGTCACTTTATCTCTTCTTTAATTTTAGGGTGACAATCCTACTCCGTCACCCGAATCTTAATGTAAATATAATCGTTTATTGAAATACTGAGTTCCCAAGAAGGTCTAGGGTAAGATATTTATAACTTGGCATCCTCACTATTGGTGAAATTAAATGTCGCTAAGAGTGAAGTATCTCAATTGTCATGTTGTAATCTACATCTTTTAAGATATTAATCAAATTTTCAATACCAATTTCTAGCAAGGGGCAGATAGCAACTTAGCTCCTACACTCTTTTTATGTTTCAAATGCAAGTTTGAGCGCTACCAGGACTTACGTAAACTTAACGTATTTTCGTCATTGCGACCGTAGGGAAGCAATCTCAAAGCCTTTATTTTCATGACGAGTGCGTAAGTCCTAGCTACTATTGCAGCATCATGAATTTTTCGTTTTGTCTGGGGGAGTTTTTGAACTCACAATAAGTATAACAGTTTAAAATTTTACAATAAAATTCTTTGTAGTTTTGATCTATACGTAACGGTACTAATTTGCCTTTATTGCTACTCCTTTATATAAATAACCTGCAATTTTTGGTAAATTTTCACCCACAAATTCTTCTAACTGGACATTATCAAACTGTTGCTCAACGAGTTGTCTAATATTACGATTAAAATGACAACCATCTCCAATGATTTTTTGTATTGGTGTTAAGCGGTTTTGCCAAACTTGAATTTTTGGTTCATTACTCAATCCATGTTCTAAAAAAAAGAACTTTCCACCCGGCTTCAAGACTCGATATACTTCTTTTAAAGCTTGTTCAATTTTGGTAATGCTACATAAAGTAAATGTACTCACTACACTATCAAATGTATTATCTAACATTGGTAAACTTTCACCATTCAAAACTTGATTATCGACAGTAATAGAAGATGATTGAATCCGCTTTTCTGCTAATTTATTAGCTCCTGGATTAGAATCAATTGTGACCAGATGTTCCAGTCCTTTAGGATAGTAAGAAAGATTTAAACCTGTACCAAAACCAATTTCTAAGACTTCTCCTTTGACTTGTGCCAAAATCTCTTTCCTATATTTGGCAATATTTGGGTCAGATAGAGACCAATCAAGCAGATATGGCAGTATTTTTTGTGCATAAAATCCCATATGCTATTTCCATGTAAATTTATTGGCAAACTTGTAAATATTTATCTTACTCATGGACTGGTTTCAGAGTTTGTTACATCTCTATTGTATAACCTTCGACATTAATGATTTTATACATAGATATATAATTTTTTCATTATTCGGCATATCCGCTCATTCCATGAGCCATTGTAATTACGAACTTGCGAATAGCCGAGTCAATACGGCCAGTTAAATCATGTATGGAGCGCAGCCATACCCGCAGGGTGTTAAAAAATTAGCCTGATCAAATGCTGACTTTCACCTCATGTGGAAAAGTCCACGGAAAATCTAACTTCCGCTCTCAGCAATTCAAAGTCTCTCGCCTCGCAGGAGAGAGATTTAGAGAGAGGTTTTCCAGATACCGTGAAAAGTTAGGATCAAATGGCGGAAAAGACAACCCGAAAACCGCATATCCTCAGTCCACCATCTGATTCATTCCAACTCCGGCTAGCACTACGACAAAGTTCTGCACTAAAATTCCAAGAACCGCCACGTAATACCCGGCGATAAACATCACCTTCGACTTCCCAAGCGGTTCCATCTGCGGGTGCGTCATGATAATTATTGTGCCAAGCATCAGCACACCATTCCCACACTAACCCGTGCATATCATATAATCCGAAAGCGTTGGCTACTTGAAAACTACCGACATCGGTTGTTTCTTTACGGAATTTGCTTTTTGCTTCCCCACTATTAGTATCGCTACTACAGTTGACTAAATCAGAGGTAATCGTTTCGCCAAAGTGAAAAGATGTAGTAGTTCCCGCACGACAAGCATATTCCCATTCGGCTTCGCTGGGTAAACGATATTCGCGTCCAGTTTTCTCTGACAGTCTGGCACAAAATTCTACAGCTTCATACCAAGATACATTTTCTACTGGTCGATTTAGACCTTTGAATTTAGAAGGGTAGGGATTTAAAGCTTGTTTAACTTTAGGTAAAGCTGCTACGACTTTCCATTGTGCTTGAGTTATGGGAAATTTACCCATAAGAAATGGTTTGAGGGTGACTTTGTGTTGAGGACGTTCGTCAGCATCTCCTTCAAACTCTGGCGAACCCATCATAAAAGTATCACCGGGAATCGATACCATTTCTAGTGTAATTAACTGATTGAGGGCTTCTGCAAAGAATTTCGCATTGAGGCGATCGCGGTTGACTTCTCTTCCGGCTGTATCTACCGTGACTACTTCAAATTCATAGGTTTCTAAAGCAGGTAAGGGAGGTGTAATTTTTTTGGTTAATAGTGGTAATCGAATTAAGGTAGGATGGGAATTTACCGCAATTTTTGGTTCAACAACAGCTTGTTTTGTAGCTTTCAAGTCATTGATAACTTCTGTAGCTGATTGATATCTTTCACTAGGTAAATGTCTGACTAATTTATTTAAAATTTTACTTAAATCTTCACTGATAACAATTCCTTTTTTTTGTAAATATTCTTGCCATAACCAATGAGCATTCATGGCATCATAAAGAGGATCATTAATTTGTCCGTAAGTATCTTGTAAAGGCAAGCATTGAGTTAACAGCCGCACACAAGTTACACCCAAGGAATATAAGTCACTAGCATGACAAGGAAAACCAGCCATTTGTTCAGATGGAGCATAACCAATGGTATAAATGACCGTAGCTTGTCTAGCTAAACTAGTTTGTGTTACTTGTTTAGCACCACCAAAGTCAATTAATACTGGTTTACCATCACTTTTTCGCCGGATGATATTTTCTGGTTTGATATCTCGATGAATTACATTAGAAGCATGAATAAATTCAAGAACAGGTAATAAATCAGTTAAAAGTTGCCGAATTTGCTGTTCATTAAAGGGTTTTTGTTGAACTTCTGTTAATAGTGTTTCTCCTTCAATAAATTCTTGGACAAGATATAAGCTAGAAGCTTGTTCAAAGTAAGCTAATAATCGGGGAATTTGGGTATGGTTTTCTCCTAGTTCGTACAATCGAAATGCTTCTTCTTTGAAGAATTCTGCTGCTTTGTTACGTTGTGCTGTTCCTTGGACTTGCGGAAAAAATTGTTTGATAACGCAAGGAGCGTTAAGCCTATCCGCATCTTCTGTGGCGTAAGTTCTACTAAATCCACCTTCTCCTAATAGGCTCAATACGCGATAGCGATTTCTCAGAAATTTGCCAAAGTTACTTTGTCCGCAACTCATGCAAAATCTGTTACCTTCAGGGTTGAATGGATTTGAGCAATTGGGATTTTGGCAGATTTGCATAATGAGGGGGAAATAGCATCTTTTCCAAATTCAGCCCCAATACTATCTATCAAATTGAAAATATATATCTAGACCAGTAAATATCCACAAAGATGCACCTGCATATATACTTACACTAGATAATATAAATGCAGTTATTTGATTTATTGATGTCTTGTTGTTGGGTACTTTTAAATATAAGTATATATAAGAATTATATATTAATTTATATATTTTCCTTACAGACAAAATAATATGACAAAATTATTGAGTTTGTCAAGGGTATGCTCATAGTACTAGTAATTGCACACAATAAATAACGGTTACTTTTTCTCACCAAAAGCCCGAATTAATTCAGCGATAACAGCAAAAATTGCCGACACTGAAATCAAAAGAATACTCAGGGCATTAATGTCAGGCTTGACTCCTGTCCTAATGCGACTAAAAATTTCCATTGGCAATGTGTTTGAACCGCTACCTGCTGTGAAACTGGCGATAAGAAAGTCATCTAAACTCAGGACAAAAGCTAGCAAACAACCAGCGATAATTCCAGGCATTAACTGAGGTAGTAATACTTTAATAAATGCTTGTATGGGTGTAGCGCCTAAATCTAGTGCTGCTTCTTCTAAGTGGGGGTCTAAGTTAGTCAGGCGTGAAGACACCACAAGTCCAATATAAGCAAGGCAGAATACTATATGTGCTGCGATAATTGTCCATAAACTCAGGGGAATGGCAAATGCTGCGAGAAACACTAGTGTAGCCACTGCGATCGCAATATCGGGAATAATCAATGGTAGATAAGAAATTCCACGATATAATTTTTTACCAGGGAACTGATAACGTGCTAGTCCTACTGCCATTAAGGTTCCTAGCACGGAGGAAATACCTACTGCACAACTAGCAACTATTAAACTGTTTTTCAAAGCTGATAAAACCCGCTCATCGCTGAACAACTGACGATACCAATCAAGGGTAAATCCTTGCCAAGTGGCACTATAGGGTGATTGGTTAAAGCTATAAAAACCTAAAACTAGTATAGGCAGGTACATAAATATAAATATAATTACTGAGAAAACCGCCTGCCAAGGGACACGCGGTTTTTTGGGGGTAGGAGCAATATTCATTGTTAATGTTATGCTGAATATTCAGTTATTTTTTACTTTAAGTATTGTATTTTACATAACATTTAACGTCAATGCCATTCTGAAACCAATAAAGATAGAGTTAGTAAGTCTATCTTGAGAAATAAATTTCCCAATTATTATCTAATTTTTATAAATAAACAGTAATAAAGCAGCTGCAAGGATAAAACCATAATGAAGCAAATGCTTTCTTTCAGACATTATTTATTGCTGCAAAATTACCATATTTCATCAATATAATCGCTAAACCTCGATAAATTTAAATTTTCGCAATTAATTTTTCATAAACTATAGACCGTATTCTATGTCTTTAGAAAAGGGATAATTCCCTACTAAGATAGACAAAAACTCTACAATTAAAGGCTTAAAATTCGTAAAGTACCCATGCATAATTATTAGTGCTTTAAAATGAGTTTTTTGGCTAAATAAATCATTTGTAAGCACTACTGATATAACAAATAGATACTTAATTCAGGTATTATTTTTTTTAGGAGGTTTATAATGAGAATTGCTCAGATTGCTCCCTTGTCCGAGAGAGTACCCCCCATAGCATATGGGGGCATAGAGTTAGTCGTGGGGTTGCTAACCGACGAATTAGTAAAACGTGGGCATGAAGTAACTTTATTTGCATCGGGCGATTCTATCAGTCTAGCAAAGCTAGTATCGGTTCATCCCCGTGCTTTACGACTCGATCCTGATGTTAAGGAACATACTATTTATGAAATGTTGCAATTGGGTTTAGTATATGAACGCGCAGAAGAGTTTGATATTATTCATTCCCATGTATGTTGTTCGGCACTACCTTATGCAAATCTGGTAAAAACTCCTACAATTCACACCTTACACGGTATTTTTACGCCTGATAACGAAAAGATGTTTCAATATGCGAAACATCAACCTTTTGTGAGTATTTCCAATGCCCAGAGAGAAATGAGGCTAGGATTAAACTATACAGCCACGGTTTACAACGGAATTGATGTTAGTAGTTATAAGTTTTATTCCCAACCTGATAATCCACCTTACTTGGCTTTTTTAGGCAGGATATCACCTGAGAAGGGTACTCACCTAGCGATCGCCATTGCTAAACGCACTGGTTGGCATTTGAAAATCGCAGGTAAAGTAGATGTGGTAGATCAAAAATATTATGAACAGGAAATCCAACCACACATTGATGGTAAGCAAATTGAGTATTTAGGTGAAGCTAATCATCAGCAAAAAAATGTGTTAATGGGAGGCGCTGTAGCCACTTTGTTCCCCATTACCTGGCGAGAACCTTTTGGATTAGTTATGGTTGAATCAATGGCAGCAGGTACGCCAGTTATTGCTATGAAATTAGGATCTACTGTAGAAGTTATTTCCCACGGTAAAACGGGATTTCTCTGCGATAACGTAGAAGATTTTATTACTGCCATTGACAAAGTAGCAGATATAGATCGTCATGAATGTCGGCAACATGTAGAAAAGCATTTTAGTCTGCAAAATATGGTCGATGGTTATGAGGCAGCATATCAACAAATTATTGCAGAGCGGTTTGCTAACAACGGTTATGTTCCCAGTGTCGCTGGTGTAGGGTATTAGACTGAGTTAACTGGGAATAGGGGCTAGGGCGAGATACCCTCATTTGACTTAAGTTAGAGGCAATTGATAATGGGTAATTAACACAGCCCATTACCAATTACCAGGCAACCGAAATTACTGAAATTTGGCTCTAATTGTCTCTATTCTTTGACGATTAACACCCAAGTCACTCTGACCTAAGCGGGAAGCTGAACGCACATGAATGACATTAACTTGCGGATCTAAATAAAACTCTACATCATCGACAAATCCCATTAAAGCACTCTTAAATTCTGCATATATATAATCTTCTGTTTCCGTAATTATTTTAGTTCTAGGTAAAGATTGAATGATATTTTTGAGATTAGCGATCGCCTGTTGAGGATTAGTAGTAAAAGTCAGTGGGGCAATTTGATGTTGTGCATCTGTACTCTGACTAGAAACACAGTTAGGTGAATTGGGACAAGGTGCTAATTTGCCGTTGTTCACACCCAAAGTATTCGGTCGTTTACCTGAAAAAATCATAATATAAGGGGCTAGGGTAGGGGCTAGAGGCTAGATATACTTTACTGTAAAGCCTTGTTGTTGTTGCGGCTTCCAGCAAATGATGGATTTATTTAAAACATTGGGGATGCGATCGCTCTATGATGCGGTAAGTATCGTCTAGGCGAAGACAAATTATGACGCCAACTATTTCAATTAACGATAGTCAGCGCTTACAACTCAAACCTTTAGACATCCCATCTCGTCTACTGTTAGGGCCCGGGCCATCCAATGCCCATCCCGCAGTTCTCCAAGCCATGAGTACTTCACCCGTGGGGCATCTTGACCCAGCTTTTCTAGAACTCATGGATGAGATTCAATCTCTGTTACGCTATGTTTGGCAAACAGAAAATCCTCTCACCATCGCGGTTAGTGGTACCGGTTCAGCTGCAATGGAAGCCACCATCGCCAATGTCACAGAACCCGGTGATGTGGTTTTAATTGGTGTCGCTGGTTATTTTGGCAATCGCCTGGTAGATATGGCTGGGCGATATGGTGCAGATGTGCGAACCATGACTAAACCCTGGGGACAAGTTTTCAGTTTAGATGAACTCAAGGCGGCTATAGAAACCCATCGTCCGACGATTTTAGCTTTGGTTCATGCCGAAACCTCTACAGGCGCGCGTCAGCCCTTGGAAGGAGTGGCTGAGATTTGCCGGGAATTTGGTACTTTACTACTTGTAGATACCGTAACAAGTTTAGGTGGTGTTCCTATATTTTTGGATGATTGGGGAGTTGACTTAGCCTATAGTTGTAGCCAAAAAGGATTGGGTTGTTCTCCTGGGGCTTCGCCTTTTACCATGAGTGCTAGGGCAATGGAAAAATTGCAGCAGCGCCAGACAAAGGTGGCAAATTGGTATTTAGATATGTCGTTATTGGGTAAGTATTGGGGTAGTGAACGCACCTATCACCACACCGCACCAGTGAACCTTTACTATGGGTTGCGGGAAGCCCTGCGTTTAGTTGCTGAGGAAGGATTAGCCAACTGCTGGCAGCGTCATCAAAAGAATGTTGAGTATCTCTGGGAAGGCCTGGAAGACTTAGGATTAAGTATGCACGTTGAGCGAGAATATCGACTGCCCACCCTAACTACTGTCTGCATTCCAGAGGGTGTAGATGGTAAAGCGATCGCTCGGCAGTTACTCAATGAACATAACATTGAAATTGGCGGTGGTCTGGGCGAATTAGCTGGTCGAGTCTGGCGTGTCGGACTGATGGGTTTTAATAGTCGTCCCGAAAGTGTTGACCAACTTTTAACTGCCCTACGTCAGGTTTTAGGTAAGTAGGGGATTGGCGAGATGGGGGGATAAGGAAGAGGAAAATGAAACAAAACAAAGATGTTGGTACTAACCCATAATCTTCCCCCCCCACTCCCCACTCCCCACTCCCTACTCCCTACTCCCATCTCCTTTGTTTAAAATCTATAACTCAAAAGCTGAATTACACTACTTTCTGGCAAATTTCCTGAGGTAATGTTCACAGTATCCGTGTTACTACGACGTACTGTTACCCCCTGCATCAAATTGAGAAATTCATCCACAGGGGCAATATCACAACTAGCCGCATCAGCAGCTTGGGTGCGGTAATGAGTGGGAATGATCAACTTAGGATTTAACACCTCAGCTGCCTGCTTGGCTTCTTGAGCGTTGTAAGCTTTATCACTGCCGCCTACAGGAATTAATGCCAAATCAGGTCTTCCCATCAAAATTCTTTGCTCAGTGGAAATCGGTGCAGCAGCTCCACCTAGATGTAAAATATTAATCCCACCTTGTTGCCATCTCCAAGCAGTATTTATACCAAACCGCCTACCACCCAGGCGATCGTGGTCTATGCCAATTCCCTGTAACTTAATGCCTTGGAACTCGTAAACACCTGGTGCATATACTAACTTGGGAGTTCCTGGTAGACCGTCTACAAAACCTTCATCTAGCAATTGACTACTAATCAATATTAAATCTGCTGAAACTTTCGGCGGACGATAACCAGCGGTACAACCGGCTGTCTGAAATGGATTAACCAGAATTCTCGCACCGCCACCAGTAAAGAGAAAGCAAGTATGACCCAACCACTGAACTGATAAACCGCTAGATTGTGCGTCAGCTTTCTGGTGGGAACCCAAACTAGTCACCAGAGTTGTGACTAACCCTGCCCCAGCATAGCCCATCAACTGTCGTCGTTTCATTAATTACTCTCTCGACTGTAACTGTTCCAAAAAGTTTCGCAGTAACTGCTTGCCTGAAGATGTAAGGACACTCTCTGGATGAAACTGGACGCCTTGAATGTGAGGATAGTTCCGGTGTCGCACCCCCATAATTGTGCCATCTTCTACCCAGGCAGTAATTTCTAAGTCTTCAGGACAGGTATCACGTTCAATCACTAAACTATGATACCTAGTGGCAACCAGAGGATTTTCTAATCCCTGGAAAACACCTACTCCAGTGTGACATACCTGAGACGTTTTACCATGCATTAACTCTGGAGCAGAGGTGATTTTACCACCAAATACTTGACCAATGCTTTGATGTCCCAAGCATACACCCAAAATTGGTAAGTTATGACCTAGCTGTTTAATCACATCCAAGGATATACCGGCATCTTCTGGACGACCAGGCCCAGGAGAAATCACCACAACCTCAGGATTTAAGGCACGAATTTCATCTACTGATATCTTGTCATTGCGAAAAACTTTAATATCTGATGCTACGGGAAATTCTGCTGCTAGTTCTCCCAGATACTGCACCAAATTATATGTAAAACTGTCGTAATTATCGATAACTATAATCACTGCCTATAGCTCCTGGTTTAACAACTTGTATCATGTTTAATTATCACCAGTTGCGAACGGCTGTGGAAGTCATTTTGATTAATAATCAATATTGTACAGAGTTAAATTATGCCCTGCCTGAGCTGAACATCAAAAAGACATTGTGAAATATATGTCAGCCACAAAAATATCATCAGACAGGGTGAAATCAGTAAGCACACTTAGAAATTTGACATAACTAAAATTGCCAGAGGTGGCAACAAAAGTGTGCCAGCTACTAACACGGCTACTAAAGCAGAAATTAATACAGCACCAGCCGCACAATCTTTAGCGATTTTTGCTAATTCATGGTAAGTCTGCTTCACTGTCAAGTCTACTAGAGACTCAACCGCTGTATTCAGTAATTCTAATGCCAAAACTAAACCACTAGTTATACCAATAATGGCAATTTCTACTGCTGACAGATGCAAGAAAATGCTTAAGGCGATCGCCAAGGCGCAAACACTTAGATGAATGCGAAAATTCCGCTGAGTGTGAAAACCATAACTGATTCCCGCCCAGGCATATTTAAAGCTAATGAATAAGTTAGTAGCCACTTGCCAGGACAGTTCCCGTTCCTTGGTGATCAATGATGGTAAGCAGTTTGGTGTTGTTGGAGGAGAAACTTGTTGGGACATAAGCTTGACAATGAAATTATAGGGTAATTACAGAGAAAGTTTACAGATTTTTAATGATGCAATTAACTTTAAGCTAATTTTCTACAGAAGTATTATAAACACTTACAGACCTCAAGAATATTTAATATTTTATGTCAATAGTAATACCAATTGCCTTCAGTAATTTTACTTGCTGCTTGAGCATCTTCATTAACTCCTCTTCATCTGGATGATCCCAACCCAATAAATGCAATAAGCCATGAGCCGCTAACCAAGCTAATTCTGTAGGTAAACTATGCCCTTGTTGTTGAGCTTGACGCTGGGCCGTGTTTACCGAAATGATAATATCACCTAGATACAAAGGCGCAGCCAGCATTTCCGGACTTTGAGGACAATCTACCTCCAATGCCGCAAAAGCTAAAACGTCTGTCGGTTTATTTTGATGCCGATATTGAGTATTCAGTGCTTGAATTTCTGTGTCGTCTGTCAAACGCATTCCTATTTCATAACTTGGGGCTGACGGCAGATAAGGCTGTAAATTTTCCATCCAGCAACTAAACCAGTCTTCCCAAGTTTTAGCAGCAACTTGACTATCATTCTTCCCTAAATTTATTGCTGCTCCGGGGGATGATAGTTCAAATACATCCTGTACATCTAGTTCAATTAGTACCACCGACAAACTCTCCTTAGCCGTTTGAGTTGTGATTTATGGGAGAACCGATAGATAATTCTTTCTCATTGGCTCCCCTTTCTCTTGTCTCTGGCGGTTAACGAGTTAGATAGGCCAGTCCCACAAGGACAGCGAAAAGTCCTACAGTGGTGAGGGCAAAATGTTTCAGAGAAGTGCCACCTTTACGTACCATGTTTCGCATGGCAAGTTTGACGTAGCTAGGTTTGGGTTCTGTAGAAGGCGAGTTGCTCATAATAACTTGATTACAACCTCTTTTGTATACAAATGTAACAGTTTGTCTAGGCATTTATTGCCATTTTGTCCTTTTTAAGAAATAGGTCTTAGGCAGGAGTACTTTCTATGATCTGGTTTTCTTGTCGCAGATAAGCCTGAATAAATGGATCAAGATCACCGTTCATCACATCCGCGATCGCAGTTGTTTCTGCATTGGTACGTAAATCTTTTACCATCTGGTAAGGATGAAATACATAGTTGCGAATTTGGTTACCCCAAGAAGCTTCCACCATATCACCGCGAATTTCGGCAATTTCTTGGGCCCGTTGCTCTCTGGCAATCACCAGCAGTTTCGCTTTTAGGCGGGCCAGGGCTTTTTCTTTGTTTTGCAGTTGGGAGCGTTCTTCTGTACAGCGCACAGCTAAACCACTAGGAAGATGCACAATCCGCACAGCCGTTTCTACTTTGTTGACATTTTGCCCACCTTTACCACCAGCTCTGGATGTGGTAATTTCCAAATCCTTTTCGGGGATATCCAGTTGCACAGAACTATCTAGTTGTGGCATCACTTCCACGCCCGCAAAACTAGTTTGTCGCTTGCCATTGGCATTAAAAGGCGAAATTCTCACTAAGCGATGTGTGCCTGTTTCTGACCGCAAATAACCATAGGCATAGCGTCCAGTAATTTCCAAAGTTGCGGATTTAATTCCAGCTTCATCCCCCTCTGACTCTTCGGCTAAACTGACCTTGTAGCCGTGAGCTTCTGCCCAACGGGTATACATCCGCATCAGCATAAAAGCCCAGTCTTGGGCATCTGTACCGCCAGCACCAGCATTGATGGTTAACACTGCCCCTTCCGCGTCATAAGGGCCAGAAAGTAATTGTTGTAATTCCCATTGATCGAGTTCGCGGTTGAGTTGACTGACTGTAGATTCCGCTTCTTGCAATAATGCTTCATCGGTTTCTAGCTCTAATAGCTCAACTACTGCCTTAGTGTCTTCTAGGCTAGCTCGCCACTGATCGTATTGCTGAATATGGGCTTTGAGGTCGTTAAGTTCTTGCAGCGTTGTTTGTGCCTGGGTTTGGTCGTTCCAGAGTTCCGGCTGGGCTGCTATTTGCTCCAGGTCTTGAATTTTGGCGGTCAGTGCAGGTATGTCAAAGATAGTCCTGGGCTTTACCCAGACGACCGGACAATATTTCGATTTCGCGTTTGAGTTCTAGTGCTTCCATAGAGCTGGCTAATTGCTCTTTAAATTGATTTTTCTTCTTGATTTTAGCTGTAGTTGAGCAAATTTTCTTCGACTACGGGTATGAAGTTACAAGAATTAGGATTGCTTGAGGATAAATAGCTCGCTTTTCGATGTTCCTCTCTCTCTGAGACTAAACTGTAGTCCAGTAGAGTAGGCACTGCTAACAACATCATCATTACTTCGTCTGCAAAGTCCAGGATATCAAGCAATTTTTGGCATTTTGGCATGACAATCAAAGTTATTCAAGATACGCTGTTTAGCAAATTTAACTTCGGTCATTTTTGTAGCAGTTTATCATTTATAAATTAGCTATAATTAGTAATTTTCAGTTATTTGCAAATTATAATTATACAATTTAACTTAACCAATTTTATCTAAGTAAATGAATTGGTAAAATTTATCAAGCACTAATATAATTAACCAACACTTCACAAAAACAATAATAATGTCCTTATATTAAATGTTCTAGAATATAAAGGAGATGTTTGTAATGCATTTGCTCAAGCATATATGGAAAATTATGTTTTTCTCAGCTATGTACTACAAAGAGATTATCATGTTTACAAATATCTCTGACATACATGGATTAATTAAGGTTTGTAAAAAAAACTAACAAAAAATGTGTAAATTCCGAGTTTTTTGAGCATAGCTGTTGGCTAACATAAAAAAAGAGGGGAAAATTAGATATAGAGCCAGCGAATTCCCCAACGAAATCATAACCAGGAATTTTTGCTCAACATATAGTGGATATAGCGTCCATAGCCTGCGTGATTTGAGGAGCCAACATGTTGCCAGAAGAAATAGGAAATCCGGAAATTGCCAATTGCAGAAGCTTTATAGGCTTGTTGCTGTTGTAGCATCTGCCTTAGATTCACAAAAAGTTATACCTCATCCTGTAATTGATGTTTTAGCTTAATTGCCAGCTAATTTCATACTTAGGGAAAATTTTGGCTTGCAAAAAACAGAAACAATTGAGTGTATTAAAGATTTATTAACTCTACCATTACAGCACTGTGTAAATTGCTGAACGATTTAAAATCAATGAAAAATCTAGAAGATAAATTTATTGAATTTTGACTTCCGCGCAGCACTACTAAGGCTAATTGGTTTATGGGAATTTTAGGATTAACAATTACACATTATTTGAATTAAAATTAGCGAAATTAACATGGAAAATATCTCACATTTGCCAACACAAGTCCGAGACAAAACAGCATACCCAGATATATTAGTCATATCCAGTTTATTTCTACCCCGAAAAACTGTAATTGGAGAATACATCTATAATCGCTGTCTTCAAGACCCAGAAAGAGTGGTTGTATTGGCAGCAGGTTGTTCAGGAGATCAAGTATTTGATCAAGAGCAAAAGTTTTCTATATATCGCTGGATCAACCTGAGATACTGGCTGGGGAATTTTATCGGGACTTTGTTGCAGCCTGCTTGCAATTTAATTTGCTCGTTTGTGCTAGCTATTAAACTATATTTTCGTTATCACTACCGTTATATAGAGTGGGGACACAGCTACGATTTTCCCGCACTGTTGTTATTGAGCTATATCTTACCCATACGCTTTTTTATTTATTTGCATGGTAGCGATATTATTGAGATTTTACATAATCCTGTAGGGCGATCGCTCTTTAAATGGACTTTAGCCCGCGCCGAAGGTATTGTCTGTAACAGCTATGTTACACAAGATTATCTAAGGAATTCTTTGCGCTTGGCAACTCCTACCCATGTGATTCAACCAGTGGTGAGACCAGAAAAGTTTGGTGTAGGTCAAAATCCACCAAATCTTGATGATTTACGCCAACAGGTGCGTGAAATATACAATATTCCCCAAACAGCACTAGTTATTCTCTCGGTAGGTAAACTAGTCAAGCAGAAAAGCTTTGAGCGGGTGATTGAAAACTTACCACTGCTGTTAACTATTGGCATTGATGTCCACTACATAATTTGTGGACAGGGGCCATGTGAACCCGGATTACAATCTTTAGCACAGCGTTTGCGAGTAGACCAACGGGTAAATTTTGCAGGCTATGTACCTGACCGTGAATTAGCTGGCTACTATGCAGCTTGTGATATTTTTGCCATGTTAACTTTGTTAGACACAACCGCTAATCGTGTACAGGGCTTTGGTGTGGTCTACTTAGAAGCGAGTTATTTCGGTAAACCAGTAATTGCCTCTCGTTTAAGCTCCATCGTTGATATAATTCGCCATGAAGAAAATGGCATTCTGGTGAATCCCCAATCTGGTTACGAAGTTTTTCAAGCTTTCCAGCGATTGTGTCAAGACCAGCAGTTACGAGAACAACTAGGTCGCAAAGGTAAAGAATTGGCCAGGCGTAAAACCTTGCATAGATCGCTATACAGATCTGAGCCTCTCCCCAACGGTTTGTTGAATTAACCACCACCGACAATGGTGACTATTTCTAAGCGATCGCCTGGCTGCACTTGTGTGTGTGACCAATATTGGCGATGTAAAATTTCACCGTTATACTCCACCGCCACCAAACGAGGATTAAAACCCAACTCTTGTAGTAAATCTGGTAATAACGTTGGCGACAAGCAACTACGACTTTCTCCATTGACCTGGACGATAATCTGATTAGACATAAGCTGTCTTTATGTATGCTGAGGAAAAAATGCTGGTTCGGGTTTGACGCGATTCAGTTGGGAGAGAAAATATTGTGTGACTAAAGTAGGCTGTTCAGCTTGAATCAAAGCTCTTACCACTGCTACACGTTCTGCGCCCGCATCAATCACATCATTGATATTATTTGCATCTATCCCCCCAATGGCAAACCAAGGAATGGAACTATTTTGGGCAGCATATTTGACGTATTCTAAGCCAGCCGCAGGTTTATCTGCTTTAGTAGGCGTTTCATAAACTGGCCCAACGCCAATATAATCTGCACCCTCAAGAATGGCTTTTTGCATTTCTTCAGAATTTGTTGTAGACCTGCCAATTAAGCGCTGAGGCCCTAGCAATTGTCTAGCAGTGTCAATAGGCATATCTTGCTGTCCCAAATGTACCCCATCGGCATCCACTGCCAAAGCCATATCTACACGGTCATTCATGATAAACAGCGCTCCATAGGTATGACATAGTTGCCGTAATTTCATCGCTTGTTCTAAACGCAGCGTGTCATCAGCAGTTTTATCGCGGTATTGCACCAGGGTTAATCCACCTTTTAGGGCAGCTTCTACTGTTGTTAACAAACTTTCTGAGGGAGAAGTGACCAGATATAAGTGCGATCGCCACAGCAGTTGATGACGTTGGTAACCCATTAAACTACTTTCTAGGGTATAAACCCGATAACGCATCTGCTTAAAAGCTTTGCCCATATTCGGGTGATACAGTTTGCCATATTCTTCTAGCACTCTCAGTGCTTCTTGGACACGACAAAAATTTGCTTGTAATAGCGATCTAATACTAGAACGTTGTTCTTCTTGGGGATGGGTTAACTCTGTACCTGGATCACCTGGTGTATCCCGTGCTGCCCGCAGTTCAGCAGTATGCCAGTGAGCCAACTCTTGTCGCAAATACTTGCATTCCCCAAGTAACTGAGCATTATTTAACCCAAAACGACACCACTCTTCGATAATTCGCAAGCCTTCACGAGCGCGGTCTAGATTGGCATCTAAAATGCGGTAAACAACTTGCTGTATTTGCGCTTTTTGGCTGTATGGCTCGACCATGACAACAACCCTATTAGTGCTTTCGTTAAATGACGTAATATCAACACTTTTAGACATTTTGATTAAAAATTTCTAGTACGGCAATATGAAAAAAAAGTACAGGTTGACTACAAATTTATACATAATTAGCTTACAGCGTAAGCTGACAATGGTTTAGGGACGATTTTATAATATATCTTAAACTGGACAAAAACCATATATATGAGAGCGGAACTTAATAACAAACAAAATTCCTATTTTTGTTTCGCGTTAACTGAACAAGTCAAATAAACAGCAACTTAATTATTTATGATGAAAAAAACTCAACTTTACAGACTTAATTAATAGCAAAAGTCCCAAGTATTCCTTAATCCAAGCTCAATAGCATAGCTAACCGATTTTCATCTAGTCATGCCTCAAGTAATTTTTAGTGATTAATCGTTAACCAACTCAATTTATATGGAAAACATAATTAAGTATGAAATTATCAAGGATGTTATTTGAGTGTTTAAAAATGATGATAAACTAGATTAGGTGTCAGTATGCAGTGGATTTCATACAGATGAGGTATGGATTTATCTTGAATCACCCTACTCTACTCAATTGAGAACTGCTGTATCTATCTTCCTATAAATTCAACAGCCTGTCTCAATTATTTATTAAACACATTTAAAGCACATCTAATTTTCAATGAGCGAAAAAAGCGAAAGTTACAAAGTTATTAGTGACAACCGTCAAGCCCGTTATTTGTATGAAATCCTGGAAACTTATGAAGCCGGAGTTGAGTTGACAGGAACAGAAGTGAAGTCAATCCGTGCAGGTAGAGTCAATCTCCAAGATGGTTATGCTTTGATTCGCGACGGCGAAGCCTGGCTGATTAACGTCCACATCTCCCCCTATAACGCCAGTGGACAATACTTTAATCATGAACCGCGCCGCACGCGTAAGCTGTTACTACATCGCCAAGAAATCCGTAAGTTAATTGGCACAGTAGAACAACAGGGTTTAACACTAGTACCTTTAAAGATGTACCTCAAAAGAGGCTGGGTAAAAGTCAGTATAGCCCTGGGTAAAGGTAAAAAGCTCCACGACAAGAGAGAATCTCTCAAACGACGCCAAGATCAACGGGATATTCAAAGGGCGATGAAAAATTATTAACCTTGACCATAACTATGACCAAAAGATCACCCTAAAAACTCAAAAAAGGTACAACTTGATCGGAAATCGTATACCTTCAGTGTGAGTTAAAACAAAACCTAGTTTATAGCCACAGATTGATTTGATTAGCGTGGAGAATCGATATAGTGGTGGGTAATGTTAGAAGGTATTAGGAAATTTTGATTATGACACGTAACTTAACCAAAGCAGTTGGTGCTGGTGTTCTCACTTTAAGTATGGCAATGTTGCCTTTAACTCTACCGGTAAAAGCCCAGGTAACTGAACCCGGAGTGCAAACTACACCAGGAGTCCAGACTACACCAGGCGCTCAGACTACACCAAGGACTACAGTTCAACAAGAAGATGATGGTTTTGATTGGGGCTGGTTAGGGTTAATTGGTCTATTCGGTCTTGCTGGTTTAGCAGGTAGAAAGCGTAACGATGAACCAACGCGTTATCGCGACCCTAGTACTCCCGGCGCTACCACCTACAGGGACTAATCGCAGGTTGGGATGTGAGATTTAAAGGCTGGCCAAGAGATTTTTGTGAGCAAGAGGCTTCAGTTGTCAGTTGCATTTCTTCTGACGACCGACAACTGAGACTTGTTTATTTTAGTTAACTGTACGTTCTGAGTTGGGTGAATTAACTGGTTGAGTAATAGGTGTCCAGTAGCTAGCAATTAAGGCTATCATCAGCCACCATAAGCTATTAACTTCAGGGCGAAACCAAATAGTATCCACAGTACCGTGAGCTAACATTCCAGCTACAGCGGCAACTGCTCCAATTAACCAAAATCCGTCTACACTTCTAGCTTGGCGCAATCTTTGCATTTGCACAAAAGCATGATTAAAAGTGACAACTATTAACCACAGAAAACAGGCCAAGCCAAGCAAGCCAGTTTCTACAGCAATTTCTAGAAAAACTGAATAGGCACTCAACGCAGTGTAACGAGGACGTTGATAAAGTGGGTAGATTTGATTAAAAGAGTTGTGACCAGGGCCAATACCGATAATCGGGCGATCGCGAATCATTTCAAAGACAGCATCCCACACATTGAGGCGAAAATTATTACTACTATCGCTGCGGTCGGCAAAAATACTCAAAACGCGCAAGCGTACTGGCTCGACAAATATCACAGCTAGTACAAGTAACCCAATCATCCCACCTAAAACAATTGGCAACGACCAAGTGCGCCAAAAAGGAGGTAATTGCACGCTCCACCAATAAATTAGCAAAGCGATCGCAGTTAATACACCAACTACTAGACCAATCCAGCCGCCACGGCTAAAAGTCAGAACCAAACAAGCTGCATTCACAGTCAACATAGTTAAGGCTAAAGCTTTTTTGAAGGGGCTTTGCCAGACAAAAATTGCCACTAGGCTTAAAACTACCGCTGGGACTAAATATCCCGCCAATAAGTTAGGATTACCCAAATAACTATAGACTCTAGTTGTCTTAGCTAGAGGAGAAAGTGGGTCTACCCAGGTTGCCAATGCTGTGGCTCCAAAAAACCATTGGCGTAACCCGTATACACTCACAATCAAGGCTACATGCAAGTACAAAGTAATAATCCAAGATCGCAGACGAGGTGATCTCAGCACCCTAGCACAAAGGGCAAACAGCAATAAATAAAGTGTTAATACTACTAAGTCTTTAAACGCTGCCTGTTTTACAGGTGATAAAGCTGTAGAGACGACAGCAATTCCCCAGTAAAGCAACACCAACAGATGAGTAGGGGTAAATAAAGGAACAGCAGATGTTGATTCATCAGATAAAGTCAACAGCAGCCAAAATCCTACACAAGCTACTAATAATACTCCTACTAAACCACTCGATACGAAAGGGGCAAGAGCATACACTAGACTGAGTAAGGCCACCGCGATGGCATCTCCCCACTGCATCAAGATGCTACTTTGCCGCCAAGAGTGTAACAGTCCTACAAAAAAACGATGTAGGAAACTGGTAGCAAGATATTGTTTAAGGGGTAAATAGGATAAAGTAAATCTTTGCCAGACTAAATTCATAAAACACGCTGTGATTAATTAGTACGCCCTTAGGGAACTTGGACTTAATCATAATGCGGGTAGTGCAAAAGTAGTAACGTTGATTGGTAATTAATAATTAGTATTTGCCCACCTGTGAATTAGCTGAGTATAATTAATCGCTAACTGTGTCTGAGGCCACAGGTACTTGGAGTGGTAAAGAAAGTACATAGCGGTGTCCTGACTCTGGTGAACCTTGAATGGCAATTTGTCCACCATGTAATTCTGCCAACTGACAGCTAAGTAATAGACCCAAGCTTTCACGGGACATATTACCATGATCATTAGCTAAATCTTGTCCAGAACTCATGGTCAAAATATCTAAGTGAGTATCAGTCACGTTGGATGATTTTGGGATAGTTACTGGTATTCCTGTTTCCTCTTGACTGTCAGGGTAAAGGCTGTAGCTACCTGTATCGTTTGTAAGTTCACGTAGCGACAAGGAGTTAAGGCGAAAGTAAGGATCAACTTCAGTCATGCCATCTCCCAACCAAGGATGGGAAACCCAAATAGTAATATTCAGTGTATTTTCTTTGTAAGAAACATGAATCCGCACAATGCTTCCTGTAGCGGAAACTTGAATCACACTGAAAACTAAGTGATACAAAATTTGCCGCAATTTGTCTTTATCCAACAGCCAAATGCGACTGTGCCCTGGTTCTATGGATAGACGAATATCTTGCTCACGACGGTTAGCTGCTTCCTCTAGGGTATTAATAGCTTGCTGACAAAGCATTTCAATATCTACAGGAGCTAAATTCAACACCATCGAGTTTTCGTCTATGGTTCCCAGTTCGTTAATTTCATTAACTAACGATAATAAGTACCGTCCACTATGTTGAATGATATCTAAATATTCTCTTTGTTTGGTAGTCAATGGCCCATAAATTTCACGTCCTAAAACACTAGCCATACCTAGCACAGATGTTAAAGGTGTACGCAATTCTTGAGTTAATTGCTCCAACAGTTCCAGTTTGACTTGCTTCGTAGAAAATGGTTCTTTGGTTAAATTAGACGGAGTAATTGTGAAGTCATTTGTGCGTTCATCATTGAGTGAGGACGTAGCACTGCTATTCGTTTTTTCTGGTTTGTCTGCCAATAGCAATCGGTTACGTTCAAATTCACTCATGCACCAACGAGCGATGATTTGTAAAAACTCAATGTCACGAGTAGCAAAGTTACGTGGCACTAAATCCATCACAGCTAATGCACCCAAGCAATTTCCGGAAGCATCAATCAGTGGCGCTCCTAAGTAAGCACGTATACCATAATCCTGGACTAACTTACTAGTAACAATTACTGAATCACTGATTTGTTTCGTATCATTTATAACTAAAACTTGAAAGCTTTCTACCACTTGAGTGCAGAAGGATTCGCGGCGTAACAGTTGACGGTTTTGTGCCAGATGATTCATCAGTCCCAGTCTAGATAAGCCCACAGATGACTTGAACCAATGAAGTTCTTGGTCTACAAATCCCAGAATGGAAATTGGTGCTTCTAAAAAGTGGGCAGCAGTTTGAGTGGCTTCTTCAAAGACGGGAATCGTTTCTGGTTGCCGCAGACCTAATTCAGACAATGCTTCGAGACGTTGTTGCTCTCGCGCTTCCTGAGAAACCCAACCGTCCTTGAAGCCAAATAATTTGTTTTCAGGCTCTACCATTGCCACTGCTACCTTAATAATTTCTCGATCTTGTAATTGATATAACCACTGTTACTGGGTTATGGTTTTCTATTTTTAAGCATTCCCCAATTTAGCTGCTGATAAACAAGATGGGAAGAGAAATTTTGTAATTCATCCATAAATAGATTTTGCCGCCTGACAAAGTTAGTTTGAGCGGTGATGAGGGTAACATAACCCTAAAGCTAAAACCAAGAGAAAATTTAACCTGATTTTTTCTTTTGAGTTTCCTTAATATGCATATACGCGTTAATACTATTGCTGTCGTGGAAGTAATTTTGTTAATGGTCTGGTACAAGTTTGAAAAACATATTGCACATGGAATTAATCCCAAATCTCAAATCCTCAAGCCCCCAAATTTATCTGTGAGGTCAATCCAAAATCGCAAATCTAAAATTATTTGACGCTGTACTGTATTAGTAGTATTTGTAGCAACTTTAAAATATATAGACTAAAATAAGTCAGCTTTATTCGTGATTTTACATAAAAATTGATTATTTGTAATATCGTAGATACCAAAAATTTATAGCTAAAAACAAGTAATTGAAGTAAATCAATATTTTATTAAGACTTTACTATTACTTCATCAGTAAAGGCTTGTAGGAATAACTAAAAAGTTTGATATTGATATCTAAGGATAATTAGTTATGAATATAATGAATAAAATTCCCTTTGTTGACCTAAATTTACAACACCAGCCAATTCAACATCAATTGCAGCAAGCAATCCAGGAAGTATTGGCGCAAGGAGATTTTATTTTAGGGCAAGCACTTGCAGATTTTGAGGGAGCTTTTGCCGCAGCATCCGGTACAGAATATGGTATAGGTGTGGCATCAGGAACCGATGCGATCGCTCTCGGTTTGCAAGCGTGTAATATTGGTGCTGGGGATGAAGTGATTTTACCAGCTAACACCTTTGTAGCCACCTTGATTGGAGTTTTGCGTGCTGGGGCCAAGCCCATTTTTGTAGACTGTGATCCGCAAACAGCTTTAATTAATTTAGAAGCAGCAGCCAAAGCAGTTACGCCACAGACAAAAGCGATTATCCCTGTACATCTTTATGGACAGATGGTATCACCCCTTCAGCTATTAGACTTTGCTGATACATATAAACTGCTGATTTTTGAAGATGCAGCCCAAGCACATTTAGCCGAAAGAGAAGGATATCGAGCTGGTTCGGTAGGAATAGGGGCGGCTTTTAGTTTTTATCCCAGCAAAAATTTGGGAGCATTTGGGGATGGCGGAATGCTGTTGACAAAAGATCCAGATGTAGCCCAGAAAATGGTGCGTCTGCGAAATTATGGTGCATCCCAAAAATATGTCCATGTGGAATCAGGCACAAATAGTCGTTTAGATACATTGCAAGCAGCAGTACTGTTAACAAAACTGCCACATTTGCCTCAGTGGAATGGCGATCGCTTGCGTATTGCCCAGGAGTATGATCAAGAACTAGCACCCTTGTCAGCTGCTGGCATTAGTCCTCTGCAAAACCACAGCCACACCGGACACGTTTATCATCTTTATGTGATCACAGTTGATGATGCTTGTCCCCTAAAACGCCAGCAAATTCAAGATAAACTCACAGCAGTGGGCATTCAAACTGGGATTCACTACCCAATACCCTGTCATCTCCAGCCAGCATTCACAAATTTAGGCTATCAACCGGGAGACTTTCCCCAAGCAGAAAAGCTCACACAGCAAATATTATCTTTACCAATGTACCCTGGTTTGAGCAGTAGCCAAATTCAAGCCGTTATCCAGGCGATCGCATCAATCCTGAGTAGTGAGCAACAACAGTTATTATGTATTTAATTTACATTCCCACTGCCCATTCCCCATAACTGCTTTTAGCGGCACTGTGTGTGAATTGTTAATTTGCAATTATTGAAAATCATGGCACTCCAGCAACAAATAAAAAACAGAAACACAGCTCAGTTGCTTAATATAGCAATTATTGGTTTTTTGATGCTCCTCTATGCTCCTGTCTTACTGCATTGGCTAGATGGTTGGCTCAACAAAAGCATCAGTATTGAACACGAATATTTTAGTCACGGTATTATTGGTCTACCATTTGCCGCTTACCTAATTTGGTTAAACCGGAAAAAGTGGTATCGTCTCCCAGATACTACCCATCCTTTAGGTGCTGTTTTGCTCTTAGTAGGGGGAGTTTTTTATCTGAGCGGTGTCCCAGAATGGGTTAATGTTTCCTTCCCAACCATAATTGCCGGATTGTGTTTATGGTTCAAAGGCATACCCGGCTTCCAATTGCAGGCATTTGCTTTGCTGCTGATATTTTTAGCAACCCCCACAGCAATACCCTACCTCCTCGTTCCCTACACCTTACCTCTGCAAAGCTTCATTGCAGGTACAGCAGGTTTCATCCTCAATCAAATGGGCATGGAAGTAGTTGTCGATGAAATAAATATCTATGTAGGTGGGCGGATTGTAGAAGTAGCCCCTTATTGTGCTGGGTTAAAAATGTTGTTTACCACACTCTACGTCAGCTTGATGCTGCTTTATTGGACAGATTCTTTGTCTTCACGCCGCATTACTCTTTGGTTCTTATCTGGTGGCATGATCATTAGCGTCACCGCTAACATTATTCGCAACACTTTACTGAGCTTCTTTCACGGCACAGGGCGTGAGGCAGCGTTTAAATGGTTACATGACAGTTGGGGTGGTGATCTTTATTCTGCTGGTATGCTGCTATTATTAGTACCTTTACTGAATTGGATGAATAACTATTTCTTGCCAGAGGCAGAACTTCAGTCAGAACAAGGGACTGACAAATAAAAAATAATCAATCGCTTTGGTGAGCAGGGGTAGAGGAGTCCCCAAGACAAGTAAAGTACCGTGCTGCAAGGTCGATGGGGTTTGCTGATTACAGAACTGATGGTGTTATTTTATCAGTAAGATTTTGCGTAAATATGGCAATTTTTATTTTTACTAATGATTTCCTTATCTAAGTTCTTCAAAGAAAAGCAATTTGCTTCTGTGGCAGTACTGGTACTGTTACTGATTCTGTTGGTAGTAGGCGGAGTTCCCGGTTACCTGACAGGACGGTGGCAATGGAAACAACCGCCGCCTGTCGCTAGCCTCGGTCAATTGAGGGAAATACGTAAAACCGGAATTAACCTTCCCGGTTGGCAAACAGTTGAACAAGCAGAACAACAAGTCAGCACCGGTAGATGGTCAATCCAAATTCTGCAAAAAGCAGACTCGCCAAGCCGGGCAATACTACTATTGCATCCCCAAAATGGCCCAATGGATCAACCCGAAGTAGAGTGGACTGATATTAGCGGCTGGGGAAAGTTGCGTTGGGGAAGATGGGATATAGCTCAATCTCGCTCGGCTGAATTTACTGTCAAACGACCTTCTCAGTCTGGTGCAAATAGTGAAGCTAAAGTAACAGCTAGGTTTTTTCGAGTTGTCACCGCACAAGAAACTTTTGCTGTCTTGCAATGGTATGCCACACCTAATGGTGGAAATCCATCACCTTGGCGTTGGTTTCTGGCAGACCAATTAGCACAATGGCAAAGAAATCGCGTTCCTTGGGTTAGTGTCAGCATCATGATCCCGATGGAACCTCTAGGAGAAGTGGAAACTACTTGGCCCTTAGCACAGTCTTTAGGTGAAACAGTACAAACTACATTGATGGACGGCCCTTTATCATAAATCCGCCATTGCCCTTGCAGATGTAGATATATAGCAAATCCCAGCGATGGTAAATATGACCTCAAATTGAGAAGTGAGTTAGAGTATGCAGTACAAAGTTAAAAGCGGCACAATAAGAGAAGACATAAAAAATATTTTCAACGTAAAATAACCCCTCAGGGGTACTTATCTAAATTCAGCTTTATTATGTTTCCAGTTTGCATATGCGTGCATCATTTATTGCCCTGTCTTTTGTGAGTTTTCAGGTAGGGATGTTCTTCACAACCTTTGTCCAGCCTGTTGTCGCTCAACCTTTATCATCTCCAGAAAAATTATTAGGGCAATTACCCTCGCTGCCATCAGGTACGGTGGAAGTACAACCACCATTGCAACCTCCTGGGCCACCACTAGGTGCTGAAAGCGTTAGCGACGAACTTTCTCCCCAACTCAATCGCTATCTTTTAGGTCCAGGAGATGGCATTAGCGTGATCTTTCAGCGCCCTCCTGGCCCCTACCGCTTAGGCCCAGGAGATGCAATTAGCGTTGTGGTTCAGCGTTTCCCTGATTTGAGTTTTCAATCCTCAATCAATCCTGAAGGCAATATTATCGTGCCACTGCTGGGTACCGTATCGCTACAAGGTTTAACCTTGGAACAAGCCCAAGAAAAAATTCGGATATTGCTGAATCGTTTTGTTATTGACCCCATAATAGTTTTATCTTTAACAGGGCAACGTCCAGATTCTAGTTTTCAAGCCCAAATTAATCCAGAAGGTAATATTGTAGTTCCCCAAGTAGGAACAGTGTCGCTACAAGGTCTAAGTTTAGAAGAAGCCCAAGAGAAAATTCGCTTGAGTTTAAGTAAGGTTTTGGTAGACCCGAATTTGGTAGTGTCACTGACTTCACCACGACCAGTTCAAGTGACTATTAGCGGTGAAGTGTTTCGACCAGGTATTTATCCTGTTACTTCGGCAACACCCCGTGTCGCTGATGCTTTATTCATCGCTGGTGGTTCGACCATGACCGCCGACCTGCGGCAAGTACAAGTCCGGCGGAGGTTGACAGATGGTTCTGTGATTTCACAAACTATCGACTTGTATGCAGTATTGCAAAATGACGGCTCTTTGCCTAGTTTACGCTTACAAGACGGAGATGCAATCGTGGTACCCCGCCGGGAAATCGGTGCTGATGACGGTTATGATCGCAATTTAGTCGCTCGTTCTTCTTTGGCTGTACCACAAATTCGAGTCCGGGTTTTAAACTATTCTTCTTCAGGCATTGTCACTCAAGCACTGCCTAATGGGAGTAATTTTGTTGATGTTTTGGCAGGCATTAATTTGGATAGTGCTAACCTGCGGGACGTGGCTTTGGTGCGTTTCGATGCCGAACAAGGTAGAGCAGTTACCCAAAACCTAGATGCCAGAAAAGCACTCGCTGGTGATGCTTCGCAAAATGTGCCTCTGCAAGATAATGATGTAATTGTAGTAGGCCGGAATTTGATTAGTAGAATTACTAATTTTCTGGGTACTATTACTCAACCATTCTTCAATATTCGGACTTTTCTTAATTTCTTTGACAACTTTGGCGGCGGCTCAAGGTAGTTTTGTGTTTTAAACCCAGACACTACAAAACTTTCCCGCCTGTTCCCTACCGTAACACTGACAACACTCGAAATTGTTTATCGATGTTTCTGCCATGACCCCACCAATTGTTAAGCGCTATCTTATTGCTTTTGATAAATACAAATGGATTGGATTAGCTAGTTTTGCTTTAGTTGTAGCGGGGTCAACCGTGGTGGCGACACAGCCAGAACCACCCCCCAGCTACGTAGCCGATGGCGCACTAACCTATACTCGTCCACCAGTTTCCTTTTCTGCGACTGGTAGTGAAATTCAGCAACAAGGACAAGCATTAAGTCGGCAAGTGTTGCTATCAGACCAGATAATTGAAGCTGTGGCGACAAAAGTCAACGTCAAACCATCAACTATTGGTCAAAATATCGCCTTGCGTCTACCTGATGCCAGTAGACCTGGAGAAACGCAATCCACCATCATTGAATTGAAATATCAAGATACTGATCGTCAGCGAGCGCAATTGATCGTACAAGAATTAATGCAAGCCATGATCGGGTTGAGTGGCGATATTAATACTGGGCGATTGAACGCCATCATAGAAAAAATTAATGAGCGTTTACCGCAAGCTAAATCGGAACTTGAAGCAGCAGAACAAAAGCTTGAACAATACGATCGCCGAGAACGTCCCGCAATCTTGGCGGCGGAAAATGGCAGTTTACTGGGTGCGGTGACAAATAGCCAAAATCAGCAACGGTTAATTCAACTAACTGTTGCCGGGATTGATGCCCAAACTCGCAGTTTGCAAGAAAAGTTGGGTTTAAATGCTAGTCAAGCTTATGTGTCGTCGGCTTTGAGTGCCGATCCTATCTTGGGCAACTTGCGATCGCAAATTTACCAAGCTGAATCTCAAATAACTTTACTGGGCAAAGATTTACGACCCGAACATCCCACAATGATTCAGTTGCAGCGTCAAAAAGAATCTGTGGAAGAATTACTACAACAACGGGCAGCCGAGGTAGTTGGGGGCGGTGGTACAGCGGCTCCTTTACCGGGAAATATTACAGGTATCCGCGCTCAAAGCAATTTAGACCCAGCCCGACAACAGTTAGCCTACCAATTAGTGGCTTTAGAAACTCAACGCGAGACACTCGAACAACAATTAGCTCAACAAATTAGAGAAGAAGAGCGCTTACGCCAGGAGTATTCCCAAATACCCAACAAGCAATTAGAGCGATCGCGTTTAGAACAGGAAGTAGGACTGAGAAAAGCGGTTTATGACCAAATGCAGGTGAAATTAACCGATGCTAGAACCGCAGAAGCTGAAACAGTTAGTAGCTTAACAGTTGCCAGAGTACCCAATGTGGTCACCAATACTGCTAATGCTCGGAGCGTTCCCCTGACTTTGGGTGTGGGAAGTGTCTTAGGTTTACTGATTGGCGGTGGCGTTGTGTTTTTGTTGGGGTCATTGGAAGGTACTTTCAAAACCAAGGAGGATATCCGCAACAGTCTTCGTCAACGGGAAGTTGCTCTGCTGGGCGAAATACCTTTAATGCCTGTAGATGATTTAGACAAAGAAGCCGTACCTGTGTTACATTCCCCAGATTCTCCTTATTTGGAGTTTTATGAGAAGTTTCGTAGTAATGTGCGCCGACTAGGCGGGAAAAATTTGAAGGTGCTTTTGATTACTAGTACTGGTAGTCAAGAAGGTAAAACTGTCAGTGCTTATAACTTGGGTATAGCCTCAGCCCGTGCAGGAAAACGTACTTTGATTATCGAAACCGATTTGCGATCGCCTTCGCGTGCGGCATCGTTGAATATTTCTCCAGACACCGGAGCCAGCTTAGAACCCCTACGCTATTACGCCAATTTAAACGAATGTATCCGCTTAGTTCCGGATGTAGAAAATTTATACATCATTCCCAGTCCTGGGCCTGTGAGGCAGTCGGCAGCTGTGATTGAATCCAGCGAGATGCGGAAGCTTATGGAAGATGTCCGGGAACGCTTTGATTTCGTGATTTTAGATACTAATCCCCTCAGTTTATCCAATGATCCTTTGTTAATTCAACCCTACAGCGATGCCATAGTCCTAGTGGCGCGGCCAAATCATACCGAAGAAAATATGTTGGCAGAAGCTATTGATCAATTAGTTGAATTTGAATTAGGTTTATTAGGTACTATCATCAACGGTGCTGATATTATCGTTACCTCACCTCAAAATAATTCAATTGAGGAACAACCACCAATTGTTGAGGAAGTGTCAGCTAGTGCCAGCAGAAATTAATCCAGCAAAGGTGAGGGAGCAAAGGAGAAAAAGCTGATTGCTCCCCCTGCTCCCCCAGGGCTGTTTCGTTCCCTAAAATGGTTAAAATTGCAAGGGTCTGACAGGATCGAACCGGCCAAGTCCAACCCCTTTGCCGGGCTGGGTGACCTGCTCAAGTCGAGGAACACGCCCTAAGTTAGCCGCTGCGGACGGGGCAGCGGGGCGGCTTCAGGCGTGC
>JAKOMP010000059.1 GCA_022241785.1 Cyanocohniella sp. LLY
AAAGCTAAAAAATATTTCCCAAATAGCAACAATACTATTATTCGTTGGTTTGATGAAATTATTGCTTACTTTGATTATGGGACAACTAGTGGTGCTGTGGAAGGTATCAATAACAAACTCAAGCTGATTAAACGCTCGGCTTATGGATTTAGAAACTTTGAAAACTTCCGAATTAGATGCTTGTTAAACTGGCATTTCAATTGTTAGTTTAGCATAATAAGTACTGAAGAGCCAATTATTTTTACTCATTTTAACAAATATTTTGGTAGCATTACTGGCACTGAAGAAGCTACAAAATCGGCGTTATTTCGTATGATATTTTCTTCTTGAAAAACGGAAAATTGCCCGCATTTTCAATGTTGTTGGGGGATAAATAAGTGCTAAAAATTACAACATACCACTTTTGAAACAACTACTGAGTTATAGATCGACTTATTCCAATAAAGTTTTTTTACCTTATTTTTCTGTGCTTTAAAAGCATCTATAAAGTATTAGAATATAAGCAAAACCTAGTCCTGATAACCGCTAATAAAATCTGAATATCTAGCACTTCTGTAGGTGAAGAATTTTATGCAAACCGCAACCCAAAAACGTTATTACACCCCCGAAGAATATCTAGAACTAGAAGAAAAAGCCGAATTTAGAAGCGAATACCGCAATAGAGAAATTATTCCCATGACAGGTGGTACTACCAATCATAATAAAATAGCCCTTAATGTAGTGTTTGCTTTAAAATTTGCTTTGCGGGGTCAAGATTACGAGATTTATATTGCTGATGTGCGTTTGTGGCTACCTCGTTATCAGCAGTACACTTACCCTGATGTCATGGTAATTCAGGGTAAACCAGTTTACGCTGGTACTAATACCACCACTGTCACGAATCCATCATTAATTGTGGAAGTTTTATCTAAATCTACGAAAAATTATGACCAAGGAGATAAATTTCATTCTTATCGCTCTATTCCAGAGTTTCAGGAATATATCTTAATTGATCAATATCAATATCGTGTGATGCAATATGTCAAAACTGCGACTGATCAATGGTTATTTACAGAATTAGAAGGTGAAGCTGCTACCTTAACGCTCAACACGGTTGATTTGCAAATCTCTCTACCGGAAATTTATGAAAAAGTGAATTTTATTGATAGCGAGCAAGAAGAATGAATCAATTCAAAATTTAAAACGAAGCTCAGAAATTAATTTAATTTCAGTTGAATAAGCTATTACATATTTAACGTGAGTTCGACAAGTTTTTTTTGACCTCTCCCCCAACCCCTCTCCGACGCGGAGAGGGGAGAAAGATCATGACATATCGACGAAAAATAAAGGTTTTAAAGCCTCTCTCCTTGCAGGGGAGAGGTTTGGAGAGGGGTTTTTCCAACCGTCGAACTCACGTATATTTAACAGGACTTACGTAAACCTAACGTATTTCCGTCATTGCAACCGTAGGGTAAAGCCCTAACGGGCATGGCTGCGCTTACCGCGTAGCGTGCCGGAGGCTCTAGCAATCTCAAAGCCTTTATTTTCATGACGAGTGCGTAAGTCCTAAATTTTATTTATTACTTAATATTTTAAGAAATTTACCATTCAGCTAAAGCGATCGCTATTCCTTATTATGAAAATTTAGTGCTACTCCAACATATCTTCCACAGACAAACCAATATCATTTGCAATCTGACGTAGCAATCTTGGTGAAATATCACGTCCTTTATGAAATGGAACAGTTGTTCCTCGACCATCTTCATGTCGAAACTGCTTGTGTGAACCTTTTTGACGCACCTCCACAAAACCGAGGTTTTCTAGAATACGGACAACTTCTTGTGGCTTGAGTACAGGAATATTACTCATGCTCTACTAAACCACAATCTGTTGAATCCCAACAAATTCAGTCTCAAATTTCGCGTCGTCATCTTCTAACAGCATAGAAATAACTTCGCGTAGATTATTTTGTAACTCATCTAGAGTTTCCCCCTGAGAATGCGCTCCCGGAAATCCAGGAACATAGCCAACGTAGAGGTTTGTTTCACTATCTCGCTCGATGATCGCGGTAAAGGTTTTCATAAAGTTCGGTTGTTAGCGATTGCTGTAAATCATAGCCCGACAATTGCATCCTGTTTACAATCTTATCGTTACCACTCAGCTAAAGCGATCGCTATTCCTTGTTGCAAATCCGGGGTGATTTTTTGATCATTCGCTAATTGCTGTAATTTTTGATATGCATCCTCTCCAGCTAGTTTTTTTAAGGAGGCGATCGCCCGGAGTCTAACTATTTGATTAGTATCAGCTAAAAGTAAAATTAATGACTCAGTAGCTTGTTGATTACCTAACTGTCCCAAAGCTAGAGCGATCGCACTTTTAATACTGGCAATATTGGTGGCTGGATGTTGAGATTGCAATACCTCTAATAAAATTTCTGCGGCTGGTGTCGTTAATTGCGGTTTTTGTACTTGTCCTAAAACTGTAATAATTTCCTGCCATAGTGTTTCTGATGTAGTGCGATTAAATGCTTGGTGCAAATACTCCAAACCAGATAATGTCTCACACCATATTAAACCTCGAATAATTTCTAATTGCAGTTGTAATGGTGTATTAGGTGATACCAGCACCTGAAATAATTGGTGAGATGCTTCATCTGTACCCATGCGAGACAAAGCGATCGCCGCTGCACGACAAACCTCTAGATGCAAATCGGACAATCTAGGTTGTAATCTAGTGACTAAATCTAATTCTGCACATAAATCAGCGCGGAAACCTAAACCCAGCACTGCTGCACGTCTGACGGTAGCCGCTACATCATCCAAGGCATTTAATAGTACTGGTGGTATGCGCTGATCATGAAAGCTGCTGAGGGCTTCGATAGCAGTGGTGCGGACAACTACTTGTGAATCTTCTACCACACTTAATAGCGGAGGGATAATTTCTTGACTGCCAATATAAGCAAGCGATCGCACCGCCAAAAGTCTTGTATCTTCATGTTGTAGCAGTTCAGTCAGTGCTGTAATTGCCACAGTACCCATTTGTCCTAGTGCTGTTGAGGCAATTACTTTGAGTTCTTCATCATCGGTACTTTTCAGTAATTCCACTAAACAATGTATTGTATCTGGGTGTTGAAATTTACCTAAAATTCGGGCTGCATACCAGCGTAATTCTTCTTCGGCTTCTTCATCTTTTAAGATGTCAATTAACGGGGGTATGGCAATATTACCCAACTGAGTCAACACTTTAGTAATATCCCAACGTTGCTGAAAGTCTCCTAATAGTAAAACCGAGAGTGCTAATTCTAGGAGATGTTCTTGATTGTTAGCTATCTCTGGATTGCTTGAAGTTTCTTTTAAAGTTAACTGTTGGAGATACTGAATCAATGATGACCAGTCAGATGTATCTTGTGCTGATTGTGCTTGTACTAAAAGTTGGTGGATGTTGTTCACGATGGCAAGTGGGGAATGGGGGAGATGGTTCGGGTTTTGGATAACTTGCTAGCCTCTAGCCCCTAGTCTCTAGCCTCTAGCTTAATTTGCCTGGACTAATACTGAATCATTCTCAATTTTGGCGGTGTAAGTTTTAAGTGGTTCTGTAGCGGGGCCTTTTTGTACACTACCATCGGCTGCAAATTCGGAACCATGACAACGACAGTTGAAATTTTTGGCTTCGGTTTGCCATGTTACGGTACAACCCGCATGTGTACAAGTGGGATCAACAGCAATTAAATTGTCACTTTGAGATGTACCAACTACTAAAACGTTGACATTAGGCCAGTTTTTCACCAGTAATTCGCCATTTTTATCTAAATCTGCGGCATTACCCACTGTTTGCCAATCTCCAGATGCAGTTTCAGAAGTACAAGCTGCGATCGCTATAGGTAGGCTACCAGATATTCCTGCTAAACCTACCCAATTAATGAACTCACGACGTTTCATAATTCTGAAAATTCTCTGTAATACTGATTGAGCATTATCTTAGCAGGTCAATAAAGTTACTTCAAATGGTAGCCCTATCATAACTTTGGTAAAATTTCCGGTAACAAATGACCAGGAACTTTAGATAAAGCAATATTTTGTCCTTGAATGCCTAATTCGCTGTGGAAAGCACGAATTGTTTTTACCACATAAGTCAAAGTTGTTTGATAAACCTCTGGTTGTTGATTTAATCCCTTTAAAGCTTGTAAATGATTATTTAATGCTGCTTCTAAGTGTTGTAAACTAGTAGCTTTGTTACCAATAAAAGAACTATCTGTTACTAGCTGATAATGGGCTAAACCCAAGTTATTATGAGTAGCAAATAAATCAAAACTTAAAGGTATCCCACTCAATGAATGAGCCAACGCAATGGCTTCGTCATAAGCGATAATAGACAGTTTCAATAACTTTTGCCGTGCTTCTTTAGTTGTTGAAGATAAATTGGCTAAATGCCAATAGGCAGTACCAAGATTATTTTGTGTAGCAGCACAAGCACTAGGAACATGAGCAGGTGTACGATATTTTAAAGCTTCACAATAAACATTAATAGCTAGTTGCAGATGTTCAGATGGTTGTTCATATTGTGCTAAATTCCAGTAGGCAGTGCCAATATTGTTTTGAATCATCCCATATTTGAGCGGTTCCTGTTCAGGGTTGTAATAAGCCAATGCTTGACTGTATGATGCGATCGCCTGCTGCAAATGCTCCACTGGTTGTTCGTATTGGGCTAAATGCCAATAAGCAGTACCTAAATTATTCTGGCAAGCCGCATACTTTAAGGGTTCCATTTCCACCGTCCGATAGCGCAGCGCCTCACTGTAAGCTGAGACTGCCTTTTGCCAATTTTCCGATGGGTTAGCAAACCGAGCTAAATCACCGTAAGCTGTCCCCAGATTATTTTGCACCCGTGCATAAGTTTCTGATTGTTCTTGGGCAGAGATGATATTTAAAGCCAACTGATAAAATTCTATTCCCTGCTGTATGTAATTGGGCCCATCTGCCGCATTGTGCGGTGTGCGGGACAACATCCAATAAAGTGTCCCCAAGTCATTTAAAATATCTGGTAGTTGGGGTGATGCTTCATCGTAGGCGATCGCCTCTTGATAAGCGAGAATTGCTACCATCAAGTTTTCTAAAGTTGACTGCCCTTGTTCAACCCGGAGGCGATATAAATTACCTAAGTGATGATACGCTGCGGCCAAATCCTCTTTAGAAGCTTGTTGTGCATGTAATTCTTCAATCTCTAATAGAACTTGCTGCGGTTGCCAATTATCTTCATCTTGAGAAATCTTGGTATTCAGCGTTGCTATTACTAGCTCGGTTAGCTCCTTGCTAATATAAGACAACGACGATATTGATGGGCTATTATCTCTACTAGATTGACTACTTGTTGATTTCTCCGTCTTTGGTCTAGCCTGCAATGATTCTTCATTCACAGCTACAGCTTCTTGCTGTTTATCTAGAGAATTTCCTGGTGTTTTCTCAGTGAAGTCAAAATCATCTCCAAATTTGAAGTCTGTAGTCGAGACATTTCTCATTTCTGCTTCCAGAACTGATTCATCCACAAAAGATTGCTCATTTCCTAAATCCAAACTTCTAGAACTAGCAGCACGTTCTGGATAACCTTGATTTTGTGTCGTGGGTGTAGGTTCTCCCGCAAAAACAAACACACCAGTCCGCCAACGCCAAAACTGTGGTACTGACTGCTGAATAGCTGATAACCAAGGCCGTGAAACCCACAACAGCACACTGGAATCTAGAAACCGACCAGATTCTTGACTAGAAAAATTCTGATCACTTAAACGCAAATAATGTAAAAACAAACGCTGTATTGCTACCGTTTGCTTAGTGAGTTGCTCCACACCGACAATTTGAAATGAAGGTATCGGTAAAGGTCGTCCAGGTGTATCTTTAGATGCACCAACAATTGGTGGTGGATAGTTAGCCAACCACTGATTTATTTGCTCTATGGGATTAGGATCACTTAAATTTAACCTTAAGGTCACCAATCGCGGATAAGCAGGAGTGCTAGTTTCATGCCCATCGACAGGCTGATATAGCACCTGTCCCACTGGATAAGCCAAAGTAGAATGCAAACGAGCTGCCACTTGATTTCTCAAGTGTAAATCATCACTTACTGCCAAAAACAACTGTCGTCGTAAGCCCAGGCTGAGGCAAAGTTTTAGACGATGATATACTTGTCTGTTCCAAGTAAAATTATTATTGGAGTGTGGAGTATCATTCACGCTCATGGCGGCTAAATAGCCAAAACATACTACACATAAACTTTACAAGATGTATCCCGGTAGACGAAAAACTTAATTATGACAGTTAATTTGCTAAGGATGAATCCATCCTTTGAGGTTTAATCAATTTTTAAGTATAAATATATACTTAAATTTTCTTTTATGATTCTAGCAAAACAGGACTGACGTAACCAACCACGTATTTTCGTCATTGCGACAGTAGAGAAGCAATCTCAAAGCCTTTATTTTCATGACGAGTGCGTAAGTCCTACAAAAAACAAAAAACAAGGCTCCTATTAATCAGGGAACCTTTATAGCTAAAAAATTTAATTTTATTAAACAGTTTATGTCTAACTGACATGAGAAACAGAGAAGGCAACAAAAATTAAGCCAGCAACCAAAACTGCACCAGCCAGCCCTAAGAAAATGTAGTTACGCTTTTGCTCATTTGTAGGAGGTTCTGCTTGGTAAACTTTTGGTTCCTTGGCAAAATTGTTCAAAAGTCCGCCTTCTTCGTTTGTATAGGGCATGAATTAATTCCTTCACTATCTTCTTTAATTGAATTTATGTTACATAAACCCTATATTCTGCTCGCTTACTGAGAGACAAATCGTTACATTAGGTGCTGAGGATTGGGGATATGAGGAAGAAATATTTTGTTAATAGCCCAAATTCTTCCCCCCTTGTCCCCTTGCACCGCACTGAGCTTGTCGTTCGCGCAGCGTCTCGAAGAGAAGTGTCCCCTTCCCACTCCCCACTCCCTACTCCCCACTCCCTAACTATTAATCGTTCCAGTCAGTGGCGAACTAGCGCTAGCGTAAGTTTTCAAGGGCATCCTGCCGGCTAGATATGCTAACCGTCCGGCTACTGCGGCCAAATTCATTGCCTGAGCCATTGCTGGTGCGTTTTGGGACAGAGCGATCGCGCTATTAATTAATAAGGCATCTGCACCTAATTCCATTGCTTGGGCTGCTTCTGATGGTGAACCAATTCCCGCATCTACTACCACTGGTACACCAGCATTTTCAATGATGATTTGAATATTGGCTGTTGTTTTTAGCCCCTGTCCAGAACCAATTGGCGATGCTAAAGGCATGACTGTCGCACAACCGACATCTTCTAATCGTTTGGCTAACATGGGGTCGGCGTTGATGTAGGGTAATACGGCAAAACCTTCTTTTACTAGCTGTTCGGCGGCTTGGAGTGTGCCAATAGGATCGGGAAGTAAATATTTCGGGTCTGGTATTACTTCTAATTTGACAAAATTATTATCTTCCTGTCCCAACAGTTTTGCCATTTCTCGCCCCAAACGAGCCACGCGAATCGCTTCTTCTGCGGTTTCACAACCAGCAGTATTGGGCAACATCCAAATTTTTGTCCAATCTAAGGCTTCGGCTAAACCTTCATGTCCAGGGGCTTGAGTTTGCACTCTGCGTACTGCCACGGTGACAATCTCGCAACCACTGGCAAGAATACTTTGCTGCATTTCGGCAATACTGCGATATTTACCTGTTCCCGTCATTAAGCGGGATTGGAAGGTTTTACCAGCAATAGTCAGCGGTGAATCGGCAATGGTGAGCGGGGAAATAACAGAACGGTGTCCGTTGGTGAAGTTGGCGGAGTGAGTCAGCATGGAGTTTTGAGTAGATGGCTGGGTATGAAAGCGCGAAACTTGGAAGTGAGATAAAATTGGGTCAAATTTTTGTTCGCAGATGCTATCAGCAATCAAGGTGGCAGTAACAGGTGCTAATAATATGCCATTGCGATAATGCCCGGTAGCCAAGGTTAAATTTTGACAGTGACTAGGGCCAAGAATGGGTAACTCATCGGGGATGGCTGGGCGAAATCCCCACCAGAATTCTTGAATAGGATAATTTTGTAATTGGGGATATAAACTAATGGCTTGTTGGAGCAAAGTTTGCATCCCTGCGGGGGTATTATCGGGCGTAAAGCCCACATCCTCGCTAGTCGCCCCAATGATGATCGAGCGATCGCGCCTCGGTACGATGTAAATATTTTCCCCAAATAAAACCCGCCTTAAAGGCAACTCAGATGAAACTTCTGGTACCCGTACACGCAGCATTTGTCCCTTACGTGGACGCACGGGTAATGGTAGTAACTCATTTGACCAAGCACCTGTGGCTAAAACATAGTGGGCGGCACGCATTACCCCTATATTGGTTTGCACACCAGCTACTTCTCCCTGTTGCTGTAAAAATCCTTCGACTGTAATCCCATCTTTAAGTTCCACCCCCAAAGACTCGGCGGCTGTCCGCAGTACCTGAGCTAAAGCACGATTATCAACTTGCGCGTCTTCGGGATACCACCAGCCACCAACTACTTCTTGTGCTAATCCTGGCTGATATTGATGAATTGCGACTTCATCTAACCAATATGCCGGGGAATGGGGAGATGGGGCGGAAATTATCTTGCTTTCTTGTTCTTGATAAACGGGTGTTAATATCCCACAGGGCCAATAACCAGTATTTAAACCTGTTAAATCTTCGAGTTTGCTTGTCCAGTCTGGGTATAAGGCACGCGATCGCCTGCACAAAACACGCATGGCTTCATCGGGAATGTTTTCGGCATCTGGTGCTAACATCCCAGCAGCAGCGTGGGTAGCGGCAGCCTGAAAATCACGGCAAAGCACGGTGACATTTGTCCCGCGCAATTTTAGTTCAATGGCGATCGCTAAACCAATAACGCCGCCACCAATAATTAAAACGTCACTAGTCATTAGTCATTTATCATTAGCTATTTATCATTAGTACATAACTAATAACGCATAACTCATAACTAACGACTAGCAACTTAAAACTATCCCGGTTTACCATAAAGCCCGGATAGGTTCTCTGTTTTGATTTGCGGCACTGCTTGGTGTCGTGGTGGTTTGCGCGGTGGTAGTTCTGGTACCTGTTGTTGTTCCAGGGGTTGAGAACGAATCATTACTTTGAGCCACACTGCCTCTGTTATCAGGAGCAGAAAAACTATCTTGAGCAACGCCGCCTCTACCTGGGGTGGCTGTGCCGTTTGTACTCCTGCTAGGGGCAGAACTATTAACATTAATATTAGCTGGCAGGACTCTGGAAGTTCTACCGCCGGGAGCATTATTGCTGGCAGTTTCTTGTTGACCCATAGGAAAATTAATGCCTAAGAGTGTACCCATTAAAATTGCCATGCCTCCGGCCATGAGAATTAGTGGTGTCCATCTACCCATCTTGTTTTTCTCCTTTTTTTAACCTAACCTTCTGATGTCCATACTATCCGAGAACCTTGTCCCCAAAATTCTGCGAATTTTGTCACTTTTACATCACCTAGCACCTCAGTTTGACAAGCTAAACGTAAGTCTGTTGTAGGAGAATGAGGAGGAAGCGAGCGTCGTGTTTTGTCACGCCAATTCGCAGCCGACACCTCACCTTCTACCTTGACTGCACAGGTACCACAACTGCCAATTCCCCGACAGTTTATTACCTTAGCACCGCCATTGTAGAGGTCAATACCATTTTGCTGCAAAATTACCCGTAAATTAGCCCCACGAACACACTCAATTGTCTTTCCTTGAGCTAGTACTTTGGGCATATTTTGATTATCAAACTGGCTTTTTGTTGTATATTGGCACATTGCCTTCAAAGTTGTCTCACAAGTCTTAGTCTTATGACCACACACCCTTCACCTCAACTTTGGCTTTATGACACCACGCTACGGGATGGCACTCAGCGCGAGGGACTATCAGTTTCTATAGAAGATAAGTTACGCATTGCCCGTAGACTCGACCAACTAGGGATTCCCTTCATCGAAGGCGGTTGGCCTGGTGCCAATCCTAAGGATGTTCAGTTCTTCTGGCAACTGCAAGAAGATCCGCTCAAACAAGCAGAAATTGTGACATTTTGTTCAACTCGTCGCCCTAACACTAATGCCGCAGATGAGCCGATGCTACAGGCTATTTTGACTGCGGGTACTCGTTGGGTGACAGTTTTTGGCAAATCTTGGGATTTACATGTTACAGAAGGTCTGAAGACGACTCTAGCAGAAAATCTGGCAATGATCCGTGATACTGTTGAGTATTTGCGTTCTCAAGGACGGCAGGTAATTTACGATGCTGAACACTGGTTTGATGGCTACAAGCACAATCCGGATTATGCTTTACAGACATTAGCCGCGGCGATGGCATCTGGTGCTGAATGGCTAGTCCTCTGTGATACAAATGGTGGTACTTTACCCCATGAAGTTGGTCAAGTAGTGGAATCGGTCATTAGTCATGTGTCATTGGTCAATGGCCCACAACAAATGCCTCAAATTGGTATTCACACTCATAATGATTCTGATACCGCTGTGGCTAATGCTTTAGCTGCGGTAATGGCAGGGGCAAAAATGGTACAAGGGACAATTAATGGCTATGGTGAACGTTGTGGTAATGCTAACCTTTGTTCATTAGTTCCCAATTTACAACTTAAACTTGGTTACAGTTGTATCACAGAACACCAGCTAAATCAACTTACAGAAGCTAGTCGCTTCGTGAGTGAGGTGGTAAATCTTGCCCCTGATGAACATGCACCCTTTGTAGGACGTTCGGCTTTTGCTCATAAAGGTGGTATCCACGTCTCAGCCGTAGAACGGAATCCCCTGACATACGAACACATTCAACCAGAACAAGTCGGTAACCGTCGCCGCATCGTCATTTCCGAACAATCTGGACTAAGTAATGTGTTAGCTAAAGCTCGTACTTTCGGTATAGAACTAGATAAACAGACACCAGCCGCCAGACAGATTTTACACCGCCTCAAAGAATTAGAAAGTGAAGGATATCAATTTGAGGCAGCAGAGGCCAGTTTTGCTTTATTAATGTACGAGGCTTTAGGTGGTCGTCAGCAATTTTTTGAAGTTAAAGGCTTCCAAGTACATTGCGATTTAGTGGAAGGCAAAGAAACAAATAATGCTTTAGCCACAGTGAAAGTAGGGGTGAGTGGCAAAAATATCTTAGAAGCAGCAGAAGGAAACGGCCCAGTCGCCGCTTTAGATGCAGCTTTACGCAAAGCCTTAGTCAACTTTTACCCGCAAATTGCCACATTTGAGTTAACAGATTACAAAGTGCGGATTCTCGACGGACATGCAGGTACAGCAGCCAAAACCCGTGTACTAGTGGAATCAGGAAATGGTTCTCAACGTTGGACAACTGTGGGAGTTTCCCCCAACATCTTGGCAGCTTCTTATCAAGCAGTGGTAGAAGGCTTGGAATATGGGTTGTTATTACATGCTCAAGCGGAAGTAGCCGTAGAGAGTTCGAGATAGATGAGGGGGATCTGGGGAATGGGGGAGATAGGGGAGATAGGGAAGATGAGGGGTATGAGGAAGATGAGGAAGATGAAAAACAAAGATGTTGGTAACCACCGAAAGTCTTTCCCCCCTGCTCCCTGCTCCCTGCTCCCTGCTCCCTGCTCCCTGCTCCCCTGCTTCTTCTTCCCAGTCCCCTAAGAAAACTGTTCCCAAGATTGAGTTAACAACTGACTCAGCCAACGCCGTTGTTGCTGGTCTAACACAGGGTCATCAGCTAGCACTTGAGCAGTTAATTCTTCTAAAGATTGTCCCTGTGAACGTACTAGTTTTATCACTCCGGCGATCGCCGCGGCTACTATTTCTTCATCAACTGGCTTTTGTTGTAGGGCAAAAATTTCTTGGGGACTGTCTGGGATGGGATAATTCATGTCGTGGTGTTAAAAAAATTCAAAATGAACAATAAACTTTGACAAACTATTAAAAATTCTTTACTCAATCTTTATTGAACCAATTAGGGCGGAGTTTAGCGTACTTTATGACTTTCTAAAATCTGTCTTAGTGAATAAATTTATCGGATTTGTCAGCAAAACATGATGAAAGAAATACTTTATTTAGAAGTTCCAACTCCAGATACGGCGGCTGTACTAAGTTGGTTACAAACAGATTTTGAACCAGGAATCGGGGAAAGATTACTGACATCAGATGGCTTTCGTCTGAAAATACCCGATGAAACTACAAATGCCGACGCAGCAATTTCCGAAAAATTACCCGGTGAACTTTCTGTATTTGTCTGGTCAGTGCAGCGAACAACCTATGTAAAAGTGTTTCGCTGGTCAGAAAAACCTTTTCCCTCGGAAGGGCAAATCCTCCAACGCCTGAGAACTGAAATCAGGAAGCAGTTTCCCCATAACTACCCTGAACCTCCAGCTATTGATTCTCAGCAGTCTATTTTTGAGGCACTAGCGCCTTATTACCCCCTCACTGTCAAATACTTCCAAAAAATGCCCAAGGGGGAATATGACCTCCAGCGTGCTTACTGGTGGGAACAAAGATGGCGCGAAGGTGTGCGTCATCCTCAGCAACCCCGGCAGGTAGTTTTCTCACACAGCCAAGCATCTCCCACATCTCCCACCTACGACCTGATTTATATCGGCGGTGCATTAGGGGTAATTCATGCAGCAGTCATGGCTCAAATAGGCTATAAAGTACTGCTGATTGAACGTCTGCCCTTTGGACGGATGAATAGAGAATGGAATATTTCTCGCGATGAACTACAGAGCTTAGTTAATCTGGGTTTGGTGACATCCGCCGAGTTGGAAACTGTAATTGTCCGAGAGTACAAAGATGGATTCAACAAATTTTTCGATGGCAATAATCCCCCTAAACTGCGATCGCCTATTCTACACACACCCACGGTGTTGAATATAGCTTTAGACTCTGATAAATGGCTGCAAATGTGTGGGCAAAAGCTCCGAGATGCTGGTGGTGAAATTTGGGATGAAACAGAATTTATCCGTGCTGATATAGATAAATCACAAGTTGCGATTAAAGTCAAGCATTTGCCTAGTCAAAATGAGCAGCAAGTTAGTGGGCGACTATTGGTAGATGCAATGGGAACAGCTTCCCCCATAGCTTGGCAATTAAATGGTGGCCGAGCCTTTGACAGTGTGTGTCCCACAGTGGGAGCAGTGGTTGAGGGGGGATTTGACCCAGGAGTTTGGGATTCCCAATATGGAGACGTTCTCTATAGTCATGGCGATATTTCCCGGGGCCGACAATTGATTTGGGAATTGTTCCCCGCCGCAGGTGAAGAACTGACAATTTATTTATTTCATTACCACGAAGTCAATGCCAAAAATCCCGGTTCCTTACTGGAAATGTACGAAGATTTCTTCACGATTTTGCCAGAGTATCGCCGCTGTGATTTAGATAAATTAATTTGGAAAAAACCGACATTTGGTTATATTCCGGGCCATTTTAGTGTGGGAAGTAGCGATCGCACGGTGGCCTTTGATAGATTAATTGCCATCGGTGATGCTGCATCTCTTCAGTCGCCCCTGGTTTTCACTGGTTTTGGTTCCCTGGTGCGTAACTTAGAACGGTTGACAATACTATTAGATACTGCTCTCAAACATGATTTACTGAGTTTCCGCAATTTAAATCGCATTCGCGCCTACCAAAGCAACGTCTCTGTGACATGGCTATTTTCCAAAGGAATGATGGTACCCACCGGGAAGTTTTTACCCCCCCAAAGGATTAATTCCATGCTCAATACCTTCTTTGGGCTATTAGCAGACGAACCCCCACAGGTAGCAGATAACTTTATTAAAGATAGATGTGATTGGTTTACCTTTAACCGCCTCGCCCTTAAAGCAGCGCGGAAAAACCCGGCTTTACTGTTATGGATTTGGGAACTAGCTGGGTTTAAGGATCTAGTCAGATGGCTAGGTAATTATTTCAATTTTGGTTTTCACTCCTTAGTCAGCACTTTACTGAGTAGATGGTTTCCCCGCTTCCTGCTGCGGAGCCAACCTTGGTTAGAAAACCGCTATCCAGCATTGTGGTTAAGATTATTAGTTATTAGCTACGCTATCACCACAGGTAAGCCGCGATCGCAAAATCCCTTAGCACAAATTAACTCAGACACCATTATGCAAAAATCTGAGGCGAGAATTCTTAATTAATTAGGGATTAGGGACTAGGTAAATTTTTATCTAGCCTCTAGCACCTAGCCTCTACTGATTATTAGGTCGAAAATTCGGCAGTTCCACTGAAGACAATGACTTACGCCCCTTGGGTGGACGCTGAGGATAAACTACGGGTGAGGGTGATTGATTATCGTTGGCGTAATCGTTAGCTAATTGTTGGGACAAATCAGTAGACGATAATTCGACCTCAGACAATTGTGAAATTTCTGACAAATAGTTCTCTGGGGTGATTTCTATGGCGTCACTACATAAGCTGTCGTCATCCCAGATATGAGAATTTGACTCGTTCACCGCTGAATGTAAGGAAGCTTGTGAATTACTTTCTTCTAAAGGTGTTTCTTCTTCATCTTCTTCTTCGGCAGCAAAATTCATTTCTTGAGCTAATGTTTGAGATGGCTCATCATCTTCTAGGGTTGTCGCCCAAGTCTCCCATACAGGCTCGTCAGTTTGATTGCTGTCTGCATTTTCGGGAGTTGCTGGTGGCGATGCAGGTACAGATGGGGGAGTGAAAAACATTTGAATGAGACTATCAATTTGCTGATCTAGATTTGGTGAACCAGCAGATGAAGGAATTTCTGGTTTTGTGAAAAAATCATCAATTTCGGAAGCAGTCGCCGATTGTGGGGGCTGGGGTGTATCTTCCTTAACTGGCCAGTTCCACGGTGATGATGGATTAGCAGAAGGAGGATTATGACTGGTATATGCAGGTGGTTTTGCAGATTGACTCCCAGGATAATCAATTTTATCAATGAAGGATTCTGGTTCTGCTGACCAAGGTCTAATGGGCTGCACGTTAGGAAACAAAGACCGTGCTTTTCTGGAAAATCTTGTTTGGTGGTTGGTTGTTCCCTGAGAATTAGATGCTGTTTCGTCTGAAGAGTCATCGGGAGCGGGAGTTTCTAGGCATTTTTCCAGAGCCGCTTTGAATTGTAAGGTCTGGCGTTGTTGTCGCATTAACCTACTACGGAGTTCGCGACAAGTATTTTCTGATTGCAATGCCTGCTGAGACTGTTCGTTATAGTTAGTTTGCAGTAGCGCACATTCTCGCTCTAATTGGGCAAGACGCTGTTGACTAATTTGGAGTTGTGCTTTATAAGTTTCAATAAAGTTTTCTTGGCGTTGAACGGTTTGTACAGCCGTTTCTAATTCTTGAAAGAGGGACTTAATTTGGGCTTGAGCTGCGGCCAGTTCTTGGGTTTGTTGGTTCAGCATCGACTCAGCAACACTAGAGCGCCGTTTCTGCCACTGCAAGGTTTTTTCCGATTCGGCTAGGTTGTCTTTGAGATGTTCTACCTGCTCATACAACTCATTGTTCGCAGCACGTAATTCTTCGTTTAATGTCAGTAATTTCTGAAATTCAGTATCAATAAGTATTTGTTGTTCTTTATTAGGTTCCACAACCCAATCCTGCTGAGTTGTATCTTGTGGTGAATGAGAATTTTGTCTATCTGGTAATTGCTCTGCTGCTGGCTGGAGGAGTGGCAATTGCTTATTTCCCATGTTGTCAGGAGGCACAACTGAGTAAAAGGGACAGCTAGGCTGCTCCGGTTGTAGCGAATTATCAGAATTTAAGGATTCCATTACAGCCCGGTTGTTTGAGGTGTCAGATTCGTTCATCACTCTTGACCCACCCACTTAGAATGTTCAGCAGTGCTAGGTTTAGTAATACTTATCAATTGCGTCAGATCAGGGTTTATTCTATAAGCCAAGTTAAACTCTCTCCCAGCATGAGGTAGTCAATCATCAGCTTAATTTTCCTCTTTTTTGATTGAGGCCTGATGCCGTTATAACATTATGAGCTTATACGCCGTCAACCTGAGGAATGAGGGGGAGTTGTAGTTCAAATGCTACCAATGTACGGATTTTTCTACAGATGCCGAGAAAGTTTTTTATCTGGCTCGGCTTTGTTAAACAGTTATTTGGTAGTTGCTTCCTGAGATAAATTCACATGCTAAAGCTAGAATAGCGATGTATCTAATTTAGCAAATACTAGGCTTTCAAAGATAGTTAATATTTAATTCAGTTAATCAGGAAAATGCATTTTCTCCACTTCCTGTTGTCAAGGTAACCAACGGGGATGAAAACCAACTAACGGCAGTTTTTCTGGTTTGATGGCGCTGGAGGTGTCATCGGTGATGGGTAATAAAGGCATTAACCATAAGCTACTAGTGGCGATCGCCTCCCCATCTTCGGTCTTTAATTGGTCTGTAGTTAAGGGTATATCGGGATTTGTTTGTGGTACCACTTGGTCAAATAACAAGCCCAAACCATCTGGTGCTAAACTCATTTGCACATTTCGCTGGTCAATAGGTAGTAACAGCAGTGGTTTTTGTTCTCCAGTATTGACATCTATTGCTACTAAATAAGGCTGTTCTACATATTCTTCTGTGGGGATGAGCTGTGTCAGTAAGCAATACAGTGTTGGTGAGGCGGGATCAAATTGACAGTTGACAATTGAGCCTGTGGTTTTTAATAGGGGTTTCTGAACGCCTTGGTTGGTCACCAAAAATAAATCTCTGGTGTAATCTGTATTAAATTTCACCATTGCGGCTTGGGAGCCATCTTTAGAGAAAGCCTGCACTAGTCCAAATTGCGGCAGAAAATCTAAAGGTTCGTCAGCATCCTTTTGTAGTGGGAGGATGGCAGCTCCTTGACCTTGGGCTACGGCTACGGCTTTACTATCAGGGGTAATCATGAAGTCCCCCCCTGGTTGGCTTTTTAGCTGTTGCGGGGTGGGTCTTTCTCGGGAATTGTTGCTAGTCGTGGACATAAACCATAAGCCAAAATCGCCGGGATTTTTTCTGTTCCCTCGCTGAACTACAATTGTTTCCCCATCTGGCGATAAATCAAATTTGAGGTTTTGATAGTTTTTGTTATCTAAAACTAAGTCAATTTTACCTGCTGGTTCGGCTGGTGCTTCGGGTTGGGCGGCAATACCTGTTGTCACTGTATATAACTGAGCCGAAAGTAAATCTTGATTATTAGAAGTACGAGCCGAAAATAAAATTTTTTCCCCATTGGGAAATGGTTTAAAGTCCATGACAATTAGGTCTTTGGGGGTGATGACCTTTTTGTTTTCTTCGGTGAGGTTGTAGAGAACTAACTGTCCACGGTTTTCTGCATCGGCACCTACGTACATAATGACGCGATCGCGGGTGTGAAAGTTACCTGTAAACGGCTGTATTATCTGATTTTTACCTTCTTTTTCGGCAAACCTATCTCTGGCGTTTTGCAATTGGACTTCGTAATTCGTGCCATAGGGTGCTGGTGTGAGCAGTGTATAAACCATCCGCCGTCCTGCCCAACTAATTTTACCTGCTAGGGGTGGCTCAATTTTCAAGTTCTCCTCAACGCTTTTGACATCCATTGGGCGACTAAAGTTGAGGGTGAAGGAAACATCTTCGGCGCCAATTTGTTGATTTTGCCAGCTAAAGTCTCGGACACGAGCTGCCACTACATCACCTTGCAATATGATGAATCCAATCAGCAGACTCAGTAGCAGCATCAGTGCGATCGCCACGCGATCTAGTGGTTGGATAAATGCTTTGGATGTAGTCATTTTTCAGTTATCAGGTATCTGTTATTTGTTGTTAGTTAATAGTTACTTGTTAACTAATAACTATAAGGATTCCGGGGTTGAGGAATTTCTTTAATCGAATTAGCCGCAATGGTCAGGTTGCGTTTTCCTGCTAAAGTTTCTGTGATCATTTCCCCTTCTATTTCTAGCCAAGTATCAGGAGGATAACGTTTTTGATTTTCTGGTAGTTTAACGGGCAATCCTACAGGATAAGCATCTGCTGCACAACAAGTAATCACAAATCGCGCTAGGAATATATATTCTTCTCCTATGTCTGGCGGGTGAATGACAAATCCCTGAACTTTTGCTTTTTGACCTGTATATGAATCTGGTTCTGGATAAACGTTGAGTGTGCGGGCCCAATCTACAAGCGATCGCTCTTCTGGACGAACGGAAGGCCGAAAGGATTGGGGTTGAACCCGTCCACTTGATAGTAAATCGGTCACACCTAGTTGGAGGGCAGTATCGCTAGCGAAAACTCTGGGTGTAACCATTAAACCTAAAATTGCCACCGCTAATAATAAGGCACTACCCCAGCCTGGAGGAAATAAATTGAGATGCTGAACATTCGCTGTAATCGTACGGCGGCGTTGTCGCCACACTTCTCGCATCTTCAACAAGCCAATCATTAGCAAGGCAATACCACAGAAAATCACCAAGCCAAAGAAATTGGGGTGAATCAACAAGTACAACTTGCCAGTTAGCCAGTATTGCAGCATCAAAATGCCCCAAGTTGTAATTGCTAACGCATCCAGCCAGGGAAATAATAAATTTAAAATTTTAGGTTTGGGATTTGGAATTGAAGTCATTGGTTATTTAGTCATTGGTCATTGGCTATTGGGGTGGGAGTAAATTTGTCCCCAGTCCCCATTAAGCCGTCACTCTTCCCAAAATCAAAGCACATACAAGTTCATTAACAGGGAAAACAAAAAGGTTAATTGCGCTGCTAAAGCAAATAAGTAAAATATTGTCTTGGGATTAAAAACGGATAACATCAATCCCACGCTTTTGATGTCAACCATTGGGCCAAATACGAGAAAGGCCAACAAAGAACCACTACTAAAAGCCGAGGCAAAAGATAGGGCAAAGAACGAATCAACGGTGGAACAGACGGATACAACTGCGGCTAATATCAGCATGACCACAATTGAACTTACATGACCTGCACCTAAACTCAGGATTAAATCACGGGGAGCAAATACCTGTACAGCAGCGGCGATCGCACTTCCTAAAATCATGACTCCGCCTAATTCGCGCAATTCCTGAACAACGTTATCCAGTACCAGGCGTAGTTTATCGACAACAGATTTACCGGGGGCGGCAGTCAAGGTATCTGCCTGTAATGAACTAGGATCTAGGCGTAGGGGTAAACCTGGCTTTCCTCCTAAGATATAAGTTCCCGATTTTAACCCGTTGGAGACTGCTGCTTCTGGTTGGGCTGCGTATCGTCGGCCACGGCGTTTAGTTTCCGGCTTGGCTGGTGGGTTGAATTTGAGATAACGGGCGATCGCTGGCTGCACAATCGGATTTACGTCTTTTTGAAAACTGAAAACAACACCGATAATTACGGCAATTACTAGGGAAAATACGACGCGTAAAACTACTATTTCTGGCTGGTCTCTAAAGGCTATCCACGTTGCCCAAATCACAATAGGGTTAATGGTGGGTGCTGCTAGCAAAAAACCGATAGCCACGGGTGTGGGTACTCCCTGCATCAGCAACCTTCTCGCTACCGGGACATTACCGCACTCACACACCGGAAATAGAAAGCCAATCATACTGCCTGCTAAAGCACCCAGTAGTGGGTTTGTGGGCATTTTTGCTACTAATTGGCGCTCATCTATAAAAATCAGCAGCACACTGGAGAATAAGACCCCAAACAGCAAAAACGGCATCGCCTCGACTAGCAAACTCAGAAAAATAGTGAAACCATTGTTCAGTTGATTCATGGGTGTCGCAGTCAAAAGCGGTTTGAAGTTTTTAGGTTATGCCTAGTCATTCTATCGGAATGGGGATCAAAAGCACCTAAGGGTAACTTAATCTGATGGAAACCACAAGTCTGTCTTTTGTTTCTAGTTATGCTGTAACCCTTATCGGCGTAAGCAAGTTGTCGATTGTTGTTGTTAATTATGTACATTTACTGACGATAACTATCCCTAAGATTGTAATATTTCCGAAATTGTTCCTAGTTTCGGGAATTAAGTATCTAGCTGCATGACGTTTGATTACTGAATGTTTATACTTGCTGTTAACGAGCTCTTGAGGATGTTATCTTCTAGAGATTTTCATACAAGGTTCACAGTCTTTAAACATTTGGGGATCGCTATTAGTTGCTAACAACTGTGACTTTGGTGGTCTCTGGCAAAATAGTATATGACCTTTGTGTTGATTTTCTACTATAAAAATTTCCAAACTGCAAGTCCAAGGGGGTAAAAATTCAGTAAATAAAAATAAATATTTTACATAAATTTGGCAAATGATTTAAAAATACCGCAAAATTGCATATTTGCCACAGTTATCTCCAGAGTAACTGCTGCTACCGTTAGTTAATTGTCATTAAACATTAAGCTATTTATTTTGTTTGTCCCTCTTGTTTTCAATTCAGCCGAAACTAGCAGGAGATAAAATATGAGCTTATTCCTTGCCAGTATTTATAAATATCAGGGTATCCAGTGCCACAAGAGTTTAGTTCCCTCATATTACCACCAGTGTTTTCTGCTGGTAGCGATCGCGATCTAGGATTAGAGTCAACAATCCAAGAATTACCAATGTACAACTTTCATGTAGAAATTAGTTGTACTGCTCCAGACGTTGCTCATTATTTGGACAAATATCCACTCCTACCAGGCGCAATCTTGCTAGAACAGGAACAGTTTACTGGCATGATTTCGCGGCGACGACTGCTGGAATTGTTGATTCGTCCTTATGGAAAAGAGTTATTTGCTCAAGAATCTTTAGGTGTACTGTATAGCTATGCTAGGGCAGCTATTTTGGTGCTACCCGAAACCACACCGATTTTAGCAGCTATGCAACATACCTTGAGGCGATCGCCTGAACTTTTGGCAGAACCAATCGTAGTGCAAACAGCAGCTAATACCTATAAATTATTAGATGTACATGACTTAAATATTGCTGCTTGGCAAATTCAAGGAATAGCAACTCAAGTGCGCTATGAACGCAGCCAAGCCCAAATGATTCAAAATGATAAAATGGCACGTTTAGGGCGTTTGGTAGATGGAGTAGCACACGAAATTTTAGACCCAGTGGGTTTTATTTGGGGTAATTTAACTTACATTTCTCAATACAGTCAAGATTTACTCAAACTAATAGCTGCTTACCAGCAAAATTTACTTCACCCTCTGGAGGAAATTGAAAATATTAAAGAAGAAATAGAATTTGATTTTCTAGAACCAGATTTATCTAAAGCACTTACTAGCATTCGCACCGGTGCAGAAAGATTAAAAAAACTTGTTACTGGGCTACAAAATTTTTGCCACATTGATGAAGTTCATCCCAAATCAGTCGATTTACACGCCTGTATAGATAGTATTGTTTTACTAATTCAAAGCCGATTAAAAGGAGAAATTGCTATAATTAAAAATTATGGTAAATTGCCCCCAGTCTCTTGTTTTATGGGACAATTAAACCAAGTATTGATGAATATTTTAAGCCAATCTGTAGATGCTTTGCTGAATGAAGCTGTGCGGCAACAGTTTAATCAAGAATATACTCATAAAATTATTCATAAACCCCAAATTAAAATTAATACAGCGGTAATTTCCCTCGCCGCAATTACACCAAATGCGCCAGATTCTCGTTGGATTTCCGTATGTATTGCTGATAATGGGCCGGGGATTTCCCCAGAATTTCAACAACAAATTATAAATTCCTTTTCTGTAGAAAAATTGACTGAGAAGGAAACCAGTTTAGCCATGAGTTACCGCATTATTACAGCCAGACATGGTGGTAAATTAAATTTCCGTTCACAGCTTGGTGTAGGTACTGAATTTGAAATATTACTACCTTTAGTTTAATAATTATTCAGATCCCCAACTTATGGTAACAGGACTTACGTAACTCTAATGCATTTTCGTCATTGCGACCGTAGGGAAGCAATCTCAAAGCCTTGATTTTCGTAGCGAGTGCGTAAGTCCTAGGTAAAAGTTAGGGATATTTATTGAGTCAATCTTGCTGATCCACAGGAACTAAAATATAAGCAGTTTGTTTATCAGGTTGTCTAACTGTCTGACTAGTACTAGTAGATGATTGGACATCCGGCATTGCACTTTTAGCTATATTAATTGTACCCGTAATAGTATCGGCAATACCTTGGTCTGCACCCTTGACAATTTCCATTGTATTTTGAACAGTATCGTTAACATCTACGGCTGTCTTCTTCACACTAACCACAGTATCTTTAACGCTATCGTTAACATCTACAGCTGTACCCTTAACCGCACCACTAACATCTTTAACGGTATCATTAACACCTTCTGCTACTGTCTTGATTGCATCTCCTACACCTTTAACAGTTTGATTAAAATTATTCGTCGTACTTTTAATTACATTTCCCACAGCTTTGACACTCTGGTTAACTCTTTGGGCTGTATCTTTCATGGCTAAAGCCCCAGCCACTGCGCCTAAAGTTGCACCAATGAATGTTCCCCATACCACTTTACTAAATTCATTATTGGAGTCTTGATTTACTCGATCACTACCAGCGTTATTTGCCTGCACATCTTGATTGTCTTCAACTTGATCTGAAAACTGCTGGCTACCATTCATGATTATTACCTCTTCATATACTTGATTTCACTACTGATTAATTAGAAAAAATCATCAGTTTTTGTCTACAAAAACTAAATAATTCGTAATTGCAGATAAATTTATATTAACAATTACGAATTATCTGGAATTACCCAATCTTGTTGGTTTTAACCATCAATTCGATTAATTTCTTCTTCCAGCGAGTTATCTTCAAAAGACTCCTCTGACATTCTCTCTCCAACAAAAGTGGTAGATCCACTTAAATATCCTTCTGTTAGTTCGGGGCTGGAAATGTAAATTGATTGGTCACTACTATCTGGCTGGCCCATGTTCATTTGTTGATTTCTAGTCTGCTGGTTTTCTGTAACTGTTTGGTTGTGATATTGATGATCCCCCTGTTCAGATGGTCTGGTATTTTCTGCTGCATTCTTGGTTCTCTCGGCGCTATCTTGTACAGCTTGATTAACATCCTGTGCTGTCTTCTGTAAGGCGTTCATTGTCCCGACTGCGGTTTGCCTAATTCCCTCGGTTACACCTTGGGCTGTTTCAAAAGTGTCACCAACCACAGCATAGCTAGCACCTTCAGCTACACTCTTGGCCACATCTGCTAAACCTTTTGCTGTATAGCCCAGACCTTCACCAATAGTCTTGGATGCATCGCCAACACCTTTCATAGTGCGGTTAAATCCTTCACCCATCCTTCTACCAGCTAAAGCGCCAGCTAATGACCCCAATGTTGCACCAATGAGTCCACCTATCAACGCCCTACTTAAAGCTGGATTGACTCTACCGTTTTCTGTACGAGTTTCGGTGGAATATTGACGTTTTTCTGTACCAGTACGAGGTTGTTCTGTAGTTGTACGGTTAACATTTTCAGGGCTAGATATTCCAGTCCCCATGTTCGTTTTTCCTGGGCCAACACAAGATTCATCTGTAATTGTGCGATTAATATTTTCACCCTGATTATTCAGAGTCCGTTGGCTCTCAACCATATTAATAGTCTCCTTGGTTAAATTACGATTTACTTCAATCTGTTATGTGTTGTCGTATAACGCCACTTTAACGATTCCAGATTCAGGCTTAACCGTTCTGAAGGAAGACATATTAGACTATACAGTCTGTCTGTAGTTGAGTTAGTTGTAAGTTTTTATTGTATTGCTAAATACAACACAATTTCACTTAATGGAAATAGCTATAAATCCGCTAATTTATGTTTTTATTAGCATTTCGATCTTGTTGACAGCAAGTTTTCGCCTGTTTGATGAATTTTACGCGCATAATCAGTCCAAGCCCCTTGTCCCCAGTAACGAAAACAGCTAGTTTGCAACAAGAAGTTATGTAAAAGAATATTGCGGTACTCAGATGAATTAGTTGGCAATAATGTATCAATTTTTTGATGAAACAAACTGCTTAACTCATACATTGGAGATAACACATTTTCATATCCTTTCACCCAACTAATATGATTCGTCCATGAGGCTCCATCCATATGGAAATTAGGGTTTATTTGCTTTAATTCTTGAATAGCGGTTTCTACAGCCTCAGGTTGGCAATTTTCTGGTGAAACCCGCTGCCAAATTTTATGTTGTCCTACTGGCTGACATGTGGGATAGTCTGCGGGATCACAACCAGCATCTGCTATTAATTCTAAATATTCTGTACCACACACCCCAACAACACCAGATTTACCTCCACCTTGGTTGACCATTTCGCCCCAAGCTTGTTTGAAGGCACTGGGAAATTCATTCATCATCACACCACCATTTTCGCCATCACCAATTTGGCTAACTATGGGTGGAATTAAAACATTACCTACTTGTTGTTTATCTAATGTTTTCGCTTCATAGTAAGGTTGCATTTGAGCAACTAATTTAGTATCTGAACCTTGGGTTTTAATTAAAGCGGTAATACTAATTGTTTCGCCTTGAGAATTACGAGCAACGAGACGGTGTGGTAAATGTTGATGAGTAAGAGATTGACCGTTAATTGTTTCTACGGAATGTTCTTGTACAAGTAACCAACGATAGCCACATTCCTTCAGCGCTTTGACAAATTCAAATAAAGTATCAGGGTGATTTGGCAGGTGCATTTCTGGGGGTGAAAATCCCTTGACTCTTGCCAATGCTTCCCAACCAAAAATCGCGGCAAAGTGATGTTGCCATGCCAAAATATGCAATTTGATATCTGATATGGGAGTAGAAGGAATCACTGCATGACCCCACATTGTTCCTAGCCACTCTACATAAGGGTGATAGGTGGAATCACAGGTGATGCGTTTGAGATTATCTAAAACATCATCCCGTCCCATTTGTCTAAGTCCCCACAACAGATTACCTGAGTAATCCAGCATAATCCGAGGATTACAGCCTTGATTGACGAGTTCGGGGATAAAGTCTCCCATGCGGCTGTAACAATAGGCAAAAGGCGAGGCGTTGTGATTATCCCCTTCGTGGGGATGTTCAAACATATATTGCAGATTATTGATTAATTTACCTTCATGTCCAGCAGGTATAGTGGGCTGGTGCATGTGTAAGGCGATCGCAAATACTGCTTTTACATCTTCTAACCGGATATTCGTTGAGGGTAAAAATACTGGTGCATTGTGGTTAACTACAGAGAGAACCTCTGTTTCCCAACCAGATATATTCGGTAAGTCGTCTATGATTTCGGGCAAAGAAGGAAGCGTGGTAGGCAATGAAGACATTTCTGTTTGCTCCGAAATAAGTTTTTTATCAATCTTGCACTGATCCCCTGAATACCCCAAATTATGCAATTCTTAATTTAGTAATTTTTCATCAACAACTGCGAGATCAGGCAAGTCCGGCAATTATTCTTGGTGCAGTATTACTTGATATTCCCATCTTTGTGTTCTACTTGCTGATAAAGTTTGTTTACCGTTAGCGTTGTTGGGGGTGTTGATTGCCCATTTCTGGAATTGGCATCTGATAGCAGTTGGGTTAATCAGTATGGTGCTACATTCTGTGTTAGATTTCCCAGTCCACTTTAGGAGAAATTTTACTGGTGGTTGGGGCAACAATTTATCTGTTGCCTACTATTACGGAAAGTAACTGGGGTCAAGGACTGCTAATTGCGGTCAATCTGTTGTATTTTATCGGCTATTGCCGTTTTTATCTGAAAAGTAAAAGTGATTGACCGCAGCAAAAATTAATCAGGATTTACGGGCTGAAACAAAAGTAAGCCTATTTCTTGACCAGAAAAAATCGTTACGATAAATTCTCGTCCATAAACTGGGTTTTTCTTCAAGCTGTGCTGGTTTTACCTTGGGCGGAGTGGCGATGTGCAAAATCATCTCTAGTAACCAAGGGGCTAAACGTTGACACCACACGGCTAAATGACTTTGCCAGCCAACTAAAATTTCTGGTGCATCTTTTTGCAATCCAGCCACCAGTACTTGGGCGACTGTTTCTGGTGTCATGGGGATCACCCAGCGAAATAATTGTAAGTCCCGCGCCATGTCTGTATCTGTCAGGGTAGGCAATAATGCAATCACCCGGATGTTGTGTTCAGCGAGTTCGCGTCGTAAGGCTTGGGTAAACCCGATGATGGCAAACTTGGTAGCTGAGTAAGTCGCCATTGTGGGTGCAGCGACTTTCCCCATTAAACTGGACACATTAACGATAGTCCCTTGCCTTTGGCTCACCATCCGTCGAGCTATGAGACTTGTGAGGTTATACATGCCAAATAAATTTACCGAGAGTTCTTCTTGAACTTTCGGCAGTTTGGTTTGCAAGAATGAGTTTTGGTATGCCACACCTGCACAATTAACCAGCAGATGAATTGGCCCAGAAGTCCGCCATAATTGGGCAACGGCGATATTGACCTCGACTGTTTGCGTTAAATCTATGGGCAAGATAGTAGTTTCCACACCCATTGCCTCGATTTGGTTAGCTACCTCAGTTAACTTTTGGCGATCGCGTGCTACTAAGATCAACCGCTTGATCCCTTGCTGCGCTAGCGCCAGTGCGATCGCTTTACCAATACCACGGGAAGCCCCGGTAATTAGAGCAACTTTTCCTTGAATATTCATCGGTTTTCACCTCCAAAATTTGAGCCTTACCATACTCTTAGTCATTGTCGACAGACACAATCAAAGCTACTTGCTTGTCTGCACAAGGTAAGACAAATAATCAATCGTTATTGAAATCACAAGAGAAATAAGCCTGTGGCAACGAAATATTTCTGGACTAATCTGCATTCTCTCTTCAAGGCATTTAATTGATTTGGGCCTTGGTTCCCAGATTGACAATCAACACTTCATACAATTGGCTGAATGGATATAGCTCATAGGTTTTTTTCTCCTAAATCTCAGAGCGTTCACCAACACCGCTGCCAATACACACGTTAACAATTAAATCAAGTGATTGCAATATTCTTTAAGAAGTATTTCTTAATACTTCTTAACGTACAGTATATATATAAATTTTTTTTTTGTGAATAAGTTTTTTTTAATACTTGAGGAGAAATATTCACATTTCCTGACATTCATCCAATGGGGCATGGAAAAAGAGTCCGGGGATCAGGGTGCAGAAGTTGATCTTTTACCACAATCTTTTTCCTCATTACCCTTATTGTTCCCATTTCCCCACACTATATTGCTGCATAGTTGCAATGGGCTAATTCTGTAAATAGTTGCCAAAATTTGTAACTTTGCTATACTGTCAGTACAGCATATTCACTTAATTAATTTTTTCTAAAATATTAATAATCCTTAATAGTATGAACTATTAAGGATCGCTAATAGAAGCCAATAAATGCTCACAAACCCAATCGTTTCTTAGAAATCATCAAGAAACTGGCTTAGGCGGCTAATGACGGGATCAACTTCTTCAGGAGGGTGAACATCATAAGTAGGATTGGCTACTTCTGGTGTTGGTGTCGATGGAGTTGGAGGCTGAATAACTGGTCGCTCGGTGACCATAATTGCCAGATGCGCCATTTGTTGCGTCAGTTGCAAAATATGGCGTTCCATCGCCTCCAAACGATGTGATTCCTTAGCAAAAAAACGTTCCTCTAGGTCAGCCACTTGACGTCGCAGTTCATCGATTTTTTGTTCAACCGAATCTGTTACTGCTGTTTTTGGACTAGGTTTTGCAGCTTCCGGTACACATAAAGATTGCCATAGGGCTTCTTTACAGAGGTCGCTAAAAGTTTTGTCAGGTAGTTGTTCTAAATGGTTTTCTACAACTGCTAACAAACTTTCATCAGCAACCTCTGGGTTGAACGTGACCGATTTAACTACCTTTTTTGACCATTGGAACATCAGTTTTAAGCCCTAGCAGCTCGAACGGCGGATAATTGCGCCTCTCCATAAATATACTGCCCCAAGGCGTTAGCCTGACGGGAAGGTGCGGATAAATGGGCATTGATTTGTGCTTCTTTGAGTAAACGTTGAACGTCTTCCCAGAAAAATTCACCACCACCACCAGTAATAATCACATCTGTCACGCGCTCTGGCAACCAGGCTAGCACGCGACCACAAATATCACGAGAAAACATCTCTATGAGGTTGGGGAGGCAATCATCTAGGTTAGCAGGCTTGCTAGCACCTTTAGGACGATAGAAGCGTTCACCTTTGGGTTTGTTGACAGCAGAAATCAGCGCTAAAGATTGACTATCAGCTCCCTCGATCTCGGCGGACACCATTTCATAGAACTTGTTCATGCCGAAGTCTTCACTTTTAGAAGCACCTCGGGCAAAGCGGAAGTTATCTACCATCAACAGATCAATGGTTTGATGTCCGATATCTACAATTGCCACAGATATTTTAGTAAAATCGGGAACTCTAGCGCCTGTCTTCGGTTGAGCTTCCGACCATAGCAAGCTGCCATAGCCTTCTGGCATCACCCAAACTTTATTAATGTTCAGGGATACAGATTCGCCCCGGAAGTTCAACATGTGAGGGCCACTGACTTGGCTAGTCAACTGCGCCTTTTCTTTTTCAAATTGCTCTAAAGAAAGGAAAGGAAGACCTAGTACCACCGAGATATCGTCTTTGAGTTTGAAGTAGCCAGCACTTGCCAAAACTTTGATCAGTGCATCTTCTACTTTAGATTGGCCAACTCCTAAATTGGCCCCAAAGTCTGCTGCTAGTTGACCAACAGCAAACCCATTGCCTTGATATTCCAGCCACAAATCCATGAGAGGGTCAGTAGCACGAGCTTCAAAAACTCCACCCCGAACTTGTTCTATGGACATTTTCTTGACGTTGGCAGGTACGAACACCACATTGTTTGGTTCGCGGCTCACACAAGTTTTAGTGGAAGTTCTACCTAAATCAACGCTGAGAATCGTTTTGCTAGAAACGATACTGGGCTTATTGGTAGGAGTATTAATCGGTGTAGATGCTGACACCCTATTGAGAGGTATGGCAGCGGCATTCATTGGAGTAGCGGCGGAAGGTTGGTCTGTCATGAAAGCTCCTAGTCCTTACTTAACTGTAAAAATTTATCATGCTTATCTTACAAACAAGGGAGATACCAGAAATTCTAGGTTCCGTCAAGTGTAGCTAGAAATACGCCAAATGTTTAGATTAGGCGATTGCTAATTCAGCATTATTTGGCATAGTGTAGGCGAATTTTAACCAGATGTAACCCCCACCCTCAAACTAAAAGCGGCTGTATTTTAGCTTCTGGTACGTTTTCGCTGACGCTTGAGTAACCAGCCAACAAGTGCCAGAAGTAGAATTGCCAGCACGATTTTAGATACAGGAGCAAGGTACTTTGCCACAAGTTCATACTGACTACCCAATAGGTATCCAGAGTATGTTAGCAAACCTACCCAAACAGTGCTACCCAGAGATGTATAAAATAAAAATGGTAGCAAATGCATATTGCTGATCCCCGCAGGAACGGAAATTAAAGTTCGCACTCCCGGCACCAGACGCCCAATAAATACTGCTTTACTACCTTGAGAGTTGAACCAATTTTTGGCCTTAGTGATATCTTCATAAGATATTGTCAGCCACTTGCCGTACTTATTAGCTAAAGTTCTCAAGCGCTGTTCACTCAACAATTTACCTGGATAGTACCAGACAACCGCCCCCATTATTGAACCGAAAAGTCCGGCAAAAAATACGCCAAATATATTGAGTGTGTCTGGTGTCGTTCTGGCTGTGAATCCCGCCAGGGGCATGATTAATTCTGAAGGAATGGGTGGAAAGAGATTTTCCAAGAACATTAACAGAGCAATTCCCCAATAGCCCAAAGAGTTAATAGTATTAATAATCCATTCGAGCATGAAATTATTTGAGTACCGGAGCTACATCTCCCGTCTCGTTATAAATTTAGCTTAGTATTGGTAAAAATTAATGATCCCCACTCGTTGAAGTAGAGAGTGGGGAGTAGAGAAGAAGCAAGGGGGCAGAATGCAGGAGAAACCCAATTGGGTTTGTAATAACATCTTTTTTCCTGATCTCCCTCATCCCCAGTACATCTTTTAAACTGTTGGAGTTAATGATTGTACTTGTGGTTCAGACTCCCACTCTAATGGATTCCAAACCCGATCTTCCAAGGCCATTTGCTCAATTAAACTTGCCAATCTTAAAGCTTTGAGGGCTTGCTCGCCGCCAACGGAAGGTTGATTTCCACCGTGTACACAGTTAACAAAGTGTTCTAACTCTGCACTTAAAGGCTGAATGTTAGTGGTGTAAACTTTTTCAATCACACCATCTTGTCTGTAAAGCACTTGCCGAGGTTCAGTCAGAGAGTTGTTATTTGTTTGGCGGTGAATTAAAATTTCGTTCTTAAGAAAATCGGCTTCTGTAAATGAGTTTTTGCAATGAGCGACAATACGGCGGATTTTGCGATGCGTGACTTTACTGGCAGTTAGAGTAGCAACAATGCCATTAGCAAAACCTAAGGTAGCGGTCACGTAATCCAAGTAACCAGAGTCCAAAGAGCGAGTGCCACTAGCTGTCAATTTCACCACAGGGGAAGCTGCTAATTCCAATAACAGGTCAATGTCATGGATCATTAAATCCAGCACAACCGAAACATCATTAGCTCGATTTGAGTAAGGACTCATTCGATGGGCTTCTAAAGCTAGAACTTCCTCTGTTTTGAGGACTTTGCTGAGTTCCCTAAAGGCTGGATTGAAGCGCTCAATATGACCTACTTGCAGAATACACTGAGATTCGGCCGCAGCATTTACTAGTGATTCGGCTTCAGAAATGCTGGCAGCAATGGGCTTTTCAATCAAAACATGAATCCCTGCCAACAAACAGTTAATGCCGACTGCATAATGCAAGCGGGTAGGCACAGCGACACAAACTGCTTCCACATGGGGTAGCAAGTCACAGTAATCTTCAAAAAAACGAACTTTGTATTTACTGGCTGTCTCCAAGCCTCGGTCAACATTAATATCTGATACCCCGACTAGTTCAACATCTTTCATTGAACTCAGTATGCGAGTGTGATGTTGTCCCATGTTACCCACCCCGATTACGCCTATGCGAATCGGTTTTGGTTGATTGCGCTGTGTAAATGAATTTGGTTCTGCCACTGACATGCTATTTTGCACTATTGTTATCTCCTCAACCACCAAATTTAGAGACGCTACGGCCGTTGGCGTTTATACTTGACAGCCAGTTATGCTCCGTCGAAAACCATCCAGATGGTAACATAGAGGCTACGTTTATGAAGAATTTCAAAGTTTGTAATCAGTTCCCGAAATTTAGTTTTCTTTTGAATCTTCGGTGCTAAATTGATCAATCTTTGGCTCTTCATAAAAAATATGAGGTGTCTTTTTATTAACTTTACAAATCAAGTAAGACGTACGTGAAATTCCACAGAAAACAGTTAGACAATTAATTACTGTGATTAGTCTTTAACGGGGTATCATTTGCTAATAAGATAATTTTGTGATGGACAATACAGAAAACCTAAAATTTATACTGAGATACTTGTATGAAAAAAAATATATTGGGAATTGCTACCGCTGAAATACTTAAACAATTTTTGCATAATTAGCGGTAAATTTTACATATTGTTGAGCCGTTTGTCTTTTTTCAGTTACTGGTATAAAGAGTTTGCCTTAGCTACGAGGTAAACATTCATAAGTATTAAGTACTTATTTATACAGACAACCCTAGTTAAGGTTAGAAGATAGAAAAAATAGTGCTGAACTTTATATCTGTGTACCGATTTAAAAGCACTTACTGCTTCCCCCCTCAGTATGGACTAAGTCTGACTAAGGTAACAGTACATTCAACTCAGCACGTTTTTAGTGATTTGGCGATGGAAAAATGAAAGCTGTAATTTTATTGTCTGGAGGATTGGACTCTTCCACAGTTTTGTATCAAGCCAAAGCGGATGGTTATGAATGTCATCCTATTTCCTTTGATTACCAGCAACGACATCGGCGAGAATTGCGTTCAGCCCTACTTATGGCGAGCAAAGCTGGAGTTGCAGAACATCAAATTATCAATTTTGACTTACGACAATGGGGTGGTTCAGCATTAACAGACGACAAAATTGATTTACCCCAGGAGCGATCGCTTGATGAAATGTCGCAAAATATTCCAACCACTTACGTACCTGCACGGAATACCATCTTTTTAAGTTTTGCCCTGGGCTACGCCGAAGCGATCGCAGCTGAACGTGTTTACATTGGTGTTAACGCCTTAGATTATTCAGGATATCCTGATTGTCGTCCTGACTATATCCAGGCAATGCAAGAAGTTTTCCGGCTAGGAACCAAACAAGGACGAGAAGGGCAACCCATCACCATTGTCGCCCCCCTAATTGATTTGAAAAAAGCCGAAATCATCCAACTTGGTAACCAATTGGGAGTTCCTTGGGACTTAACTTGGTCTTGCTATGCAGGTGACGATGTTGCCTGTGGTGTCTGTGATTCTTGTCGCCTCAGACTAGCAGCGTTTGCCGAGTTGGGATTAAAAGATCCATTGCCATATAGGGAGTAGGCAGTTTTCTCTGCCCAGGTTCAGTAGCTTTGACAACGTAAAAACTTACACCAATCAACCCCTAACTAAGGCAATCCCGGAGAGACACTCACCGTCGCCCCATTGGGAATATCTAACTCAATATTCGGACCTCTATCTAAAACTTCAATATCCCACTGACCACGACCAGCGGTTTCAAAAACAATATAACGGCCATCTGGACTAATCCCAGGATTTCTGACCCAGCCACGATAAGTTGGAGTGAGAATTTGTGACTTTTGGGTAGCGCGATCGTAAAGCGCCACTACGGGTCTACCCTGGTCACTAGTCAAATAAGCAATGTAACGCCCCGTATAGCTCAGGCTAGGACTTTCGGTAATTGTCTGAGGTCGATTTAAGCCTGGGGTACGCACAAATTGTTGCTGTGATAAATCGTATACTAGTAGTTGATGACTACCATTACGATTAGAAATAAACGCCAAAAAGCGTCCATTTCCACTCAATGCTGGTTGCTCTTCTGTGTAGCGACTATTGAGAGAGGTCGGCCCTATGGGTATTTCATTGGAACTACAAGATGCCAGTAAACTAGCAAAACTAACCACTAGGCTCCAATGAATTGGTCTTTGGAGCCGAAATTTAGGCGTAAGTTTTTTCACCTCAACTGTTTTCCATCGCCTCTCAGGTTAACTCTCACCTGACTGTTTTAAATCAAATCGTCATCAAAATCGGTCGAATTATCAGGCTCCTCATTGGGCTTTTCAATGGGGTTATATGGTACGTAGTCAGTTGGTATAGCATCATCATCCTCACGTGGTCTCCGTGAAACTGAGTCAGCAGGCGGACGACGCTTTCTGGGTCTGGGAGGGATATCCTGGTCACGAATTTCCGGACGCGGTGAGCTACCACTAGTACGACGAGAGGATTTTCTTACTTCTGTGCTGGAACTTTCCCAATCATCAACTTCCCCACCAGAAGAACTCCAATCTTCTTTTTCATAATTCTCAGGGCTGCGACTTACAGGACGATTAGAACTAGGACGGCGCTTTCTTTCTGCTATTTCTGGTCTTTCCCTGCTGCTGCGGGTTTCTGGACGACGAGGTGGTTGATCTTCGTAGTAATCATCACGAGAGGAACGAGTATCCCTGCTGCCCCGAATCCGAGGACGGACAGGTGGTTCTTCTTCTTCATAAGGCAGTGGTTCTAAATCAGTGTCCACTTCAGCCTCATATCCCCTGCGATTGTACGAATAGTTCCGGCTGACTTCTCGCTCGTCATCCACAATAGGAGTGTTACGTTTAGCTTGTTGAGTAGCAATACCTCGCAGGCGAATACTTTCAACTGCAAAAAAGACAGTTGAGCCAACTAAAAGCAGCTGATTAAATTGCAAAATTGGGTCTAAACGCCATCCTTGGAAAATGAGAATGAAGCCACAGAGCAAGCCCACCGCTGCAAAAAATATATCTTGATCTCGTGACAATTCTGGACGCACAGTGCGGAGAAAATACAGTGCTGCCCCAGACACAGCCAGGAAAATTCCTAGAATACTGGCTGAGTTCGCCCCAAAATTGACCTGAGCCAGAACGCTGGCTGAGTTCAGCCCAAAATTTATCATTGTTCTTTTCCCAATATCAAATCTATGTTAGCGAGTCACAATTAAAAGCACTACTCTAATCAAACACAATATATTTAAGCTTCCAAGCATCTGGCAAAGAAAGCTTCTGAGGCTGTTTACCGAAAGCTAAAAAAACCTATGTCTGTCAGCTAAGTATACCTTGTTCTCAGTAGGCGGATTTGATGCCTTCAAAGCAATTTAGATAGATAGCTAACAGACAATCGGTAGTGATATGAGAGTCAAACAGACTCTCCCAAGCATTATGAACGCTGGATTTTATCTTTCTGGCTAATGAAAATCAAACCAACTGTAACTGGAATAACTACAATTACAAAACCCCAAAACAAACTCCAAAGAAAATTTGCTAAAGAAGGCGTCATAGTTCTCAACCTTTTTTTACACACTTCATCACAATTCTAATATGGTGGATCACTTCCTTGAGAATCCTTTGAACATAGGTTGCCAAACTTGATTAGCATCATCACAAGTTATGGAGTGAAAAACTTGGGTGTATTTGCCCTGGAATCAGCAAGAGTGAGTGACAGTATTTGGTTAGAATGAGAGAGAGAATGCTTTACAAAGCTTAAAATTTTCTGGCTTTCGCCTAAGTTTTTCTTGGTTCATAGATAGTAGTTCAAACCAATGACTGGTGTTAACTTGACCGTTTGGATTCTCGGCCCTGTACTGGGACTGATGACGTTCTTGTTTATTTTCCGCATAATTCTCACTTGGTATCCCCAAGTAGACCTAAATCGTTTGCCCTTTAATCTCATAGCTTGGCCGACCGAACCATTTTTAGTGCCGTTGCGAAAGCTAGTACCACCTATTGGTGGGGTAGATATCACTCCTATTCTTTGGGTAGGCATTTTCAGCCTGGTCAGGGAAATTCTTTTAGGTCAGCAAGGATTACTCACTATGATGACTCGGGTGAATTGAATTAGGGAGTAGGGAGTAGGGAGTAGGGAGTAGGGAGTAGGGAGTAGCTAACTCTAGCCTCTAGCCTCTAGCCTCTAGCCCCCAGTTCCTAGATATTCATCTCCTGCACAAAATTGGTATAAACATTACCTTGTAAAAATTGTGGGTTTTCCATAATCTTTTGATGAAACCCAATAGTGGTTGGTAATCCGGTAATGGCACACTCTCGCAGTGCGCGTTTCATGCGGTTAATGGCAGTAGCCCGGTCTGGCCCCCAAACAATTAACTTACCAATTAGGGAATCATAATAGGGAGGAATTTGGTAGTCGGTGTAAACATGAGAATCAATGCGAACACCGGGCCCACCAGGGGGAAGATAACCACTAATACGTCCCGGAGCTGGGCGAAAGTCATGGTCGGGGTCTTCAGCGTTGATGCGGCATTCTATTGAATGACCCCGCAAGACTACTTGGTTTTGGGTAAGCTTTAGTCTCTCCCCTTGGGCAATGCGGATTTGTTCCGCAACTAAGTCTATTCCAGTAATCATCTCTGTGACTGGATGCTCAACTTGAATCCGGGTGTTCATCTCCATAAAGTAGAATTTACCAGATCTATCCAGCAGAAACTCCACTGTGCCAGCCCCAGTAAAGTTGATAAACTGAGCAGCTCTGACCGCGGCTTGTCCCATCTTTTCTCGTAGTTCTGGGTCAAGTGCCGGACTGGGTGCTTCTTCTAACAGTTTTTGATTGCGGCGCTGAATTGAGCAATCTCTTTCACCTAAATGGATAACGTTGCCATAATTATCTGCTAGGATTTGGAACTCAATATGGCGGGGACGTTCAATAAATTTTTCTATATAAACGCCAGAATTACCAAAGGCAGCTCCCGCTTCTCCTTGGGCGGCCAAGAAAAGTTTGACAAATTCACTTTCAGAACGTACCAGACGCATACCCCGTCCACCGCCACCCGCAGTAGCTTTAATCATTACGGGATAATCCATCTCCTTGGCAATGACCAGTCCTTCTTCCTCGGATTCTACCAACCCATCACTACCCGGTACAGTTGGTACCATAGCTTTTTGCATGGTGTCTTTGGCAGTTGATTTATCTCCCATCAGCCTAATAGCTTCGGGGGTTGGGCCGATAAAGGCAATATGATGGTCGGCACAAATTTCGGCAAAGCGAGCATTTTCTGCTAGGAAACCATAACCAGGATGAATGGCACTGGCATTGCGCGTCAGGGCAGCAGCAATAATATTAGGAATATTCAAATAACTTTTACTGCTAGCAGGTTCGCCAATGCACACTGCTTCGTCGGCAAGTTGTACGTGCAGAGCATTTCGGTCAACGGTGGAGTGAACCGCAACAGTCGCTATCCCCATTTCTTCACAGGCTCGGAGAATGCGAAGGGCGATTTCTCCCCGATTGGCAATTAATATTTTGTCAAACTTCATTTTTAGCTTTGATACTAGTACCAGTAGATAAACATTGTCTCCTATCCCATTTGCCACAATGCTGGCGCTTGCTCTCAAATTATGACAGGAGTTTTTTAGCTTCATCCTCAGCAAATTTTAAATAGGATTTGGCTTCCTGCTTCTACGGGACTTAACTAAACTAACAATATTGCATTTGCTAGTCTCTGCCAGTTTCCCGAACTAGACTGTTGTGAGCAAATTTTGCATCTTACAGTAGCCATACCCTTTTTAATATCACTTGTGGAGTTACTTTATTTCTGTCCGTCATATATCCACCTTCAGGAAATTTGGGTACAATTCAACTTAAATTTTTGGTGAATTTTGGTAAATTTAAATATTTCCTAACTGAATTAATTTTTTTGTGCTACTATTTACTCTTGGACAACTAACGCGGATGTGGCGGAATTGGTATACGCGCACGCTTGAGGTGCGTGTGGCTTTGCCTTGCGAGTTCGAGTCTCGCCATCCGCATTTTTTCGGTGTTGAGTACTGTTAACGTAGTGGAGCGTCAGCTGTACTTAGCACCTATAAAGATTTTTAAAATACCCCATGTTCTACTATCTACTGGATTCCTATTGGAACACCTTGTTTTTTGTGCTTTGATAGAGATAGGTGAACTTTTGTAAAGAACATTGACTGCAATTTTTACAGCTACCAACAACTCAACACTGCCGACTGCATGGCATCGCCTCACTCCGATTTGGCAAGGTGGCGAGGAAGTTATACAAACAAGTTTGCCCCATACTCAGCTGGCACCGGCTTGGCAGTTATTACTGTTAGGTGACGGCTCGCCCACCAGGCATTTACAGTTGCTCACTGGTGAACGAACAGAAGTAGATGTCATCGACATGTCTTTGATTGGCATGAATTTAGATGATGCCCCAGATTTAATTAAAGCTGTACCAGGGCCACGATTGCGGCGACAGGTGTGGTTACGTACCGCCTCTGGTCAGCGATTAGGTTATGCAACTTCATGGTGGGAAGCTAGTCATATTGATGAGTTTTTACAAAATCGTTCATTACCGATTTGGGCGAGTTTAGCTCGTATCCGCACAGAGTTATATCGAGATATTCAAGGAATTTACTACGGCGACTCGGCTGCACTAGAATCAGGGTTTGAAGTGGCTGGCCCTTTTTGGGGTCGGCATTATTTATTTTGGCATCATGGACAGCCCCTGACTTTGATTTATGAAGTTTTTTCGCCTTATTTGACCAAATATTTGGGATCTACACAGATGGTTTCTTCTAATGGCAAAGTATAGACTCTATCCTGTAGGAACTTTTAGGAGGAAACGAGAAGTCACAAGTCAGCAGTGAGCTAGGGGATGGATTCTTTTTTCTAGGGAATTCACGGTGATTGAGGTATCTCTATTTTCGTTTTGCGGTACTAGCCTTGAATGAGCTAAGTCTGATAAGCTAATGGTTTTGAATTTGACAAAATCAAAATTCATCAAAGTGATGGTATTTCGTGACGATATAGAGCAGCTGACGATGACTTGCAGCTTTTTCAGGTTAGTTATATTCTCAAAGTGCTGATAATGACAGATTTATCTTTCAGGGATTGGTCTGTCGAGGGAAGCATCCCAGAAAATTGACCTGCTAAATTTAACAAAGCATGTTAAAAAAGTTAACTAACAAGAAAAAACTACTATTGAAAGTGTAAAAACTGTGATAAACGCAGTATCCATCAAATCCAGGGTAGAAAAATTAATCTTATAAGCTGCCCTAGAGAAAGAAAATTTTAGTTTACTTGCTTGATCAATCAAGCAATGAATTTGCAAGTATGAGGTGTAGGTTTCAATGGCACTGCCTATTGTGTCTGTTCTAAAAAGTAAAAAAAAGAAACCGTCTCTGATGCTGACGCTTTCTGCTGCTGGATTATTGATTGGTGGTGGCGCAGTAACGTACTGGTTTTTATCTCAGAGACAAACTTCCCGAAACTTGCCAGTAGGTGCCAATATTATTCCTCAAGATGCCTTGTTTACAGTTTCTTTAACGACAGATCCCCAACAGTGGCAGAAATTGCAAGAGTTGGGTACAAAAGAAACCCAAGCAGAAATAAATAAAAATTTAGTCCAGTTACGCGATCGCTTCCTGACTAATAATGGTTATGACTTTGAAAAAGATATTCAGCCCTGGGTAGGCAATGAAGTCACCCTGGGAATATTGTCGCCACCAATGCAACCAGCACTTAAACCCGTGGCTACCGATGGAGATGCGGTCAGTACTCAGCAGTCGATGGTCATGGTATTACCTGTGAACAATCCAGAAGCTGCCAAAAACATTTTGGCTGAACCTAAAACACCTAAACAAGGGACATGGGTTGAGCGCACTTATCAGGGAATCACTATTAAACAAAGTCAGGGTCAAGCAGGAGCAAAGCTTTCAGCCGCATTGTTAGATGGTAGGTTTCTCGTCATTACTGACCATCCTCACGCTACAGAACGAGCAATAGATGCCTATCAAAGTAAAACATCACTGGCAACAGTGGGCGGCTTTGCTGATAATTTCCCCAAAATTGCCAAGAATCGCCCCTTTGCTCAGTTTTATGTGAACGTCCCCATAGCTGCCAGAATAGCTGCTGCTTCTCCCAAACGCCCGTTACCAGCTCAAGTTTTAGCTCAACTGCAAAATAACCAAGGTTTAGCAGGATCTATGACCTTGGAACCAGAAGGAGTACGCTTAAAAGGTATTTCCTGGCTAAATCCTAATAGTCAGCGGGTTTTAGCAGTGGAAAATCAAGCCGGAACTATGCAAAACCGTGTACCTGCGGAAACCTTAATGATGCTTTCTGGAGGGAACTTACAGCGGTTGTGGGGAGATTACGTTTTAACATCGCAAAAAAATCCCCTCTCGCCCATATCACCAGAACAGTTGCGGAGTGGTGTCAAGTCACTAACCAACCTGGATTTAGACCAGGATTTTCTCAGTTGGATGCAAGGAGAGTTTTCTGTCTCCGTGATTCCCAATACCTCAACAGATGATTCTGCCAAAGATTTCCGAGCAGGTTTTCTTTTTATGGTACAGGCAAGCGATCACTCATCAGCTGAAGCATCCTTGAAAAAGCTGGATGAGGTGATGAAAAGCCAATACCAGTTCCGCATTCAACAGGGGACAGTCGCCAGTAATCCTGTTGTTAACTGGATTACACCTTTTAATACTTTAACTGCTACCCGTGGCTGGTTAGATGGCGATATCGCTTTCTTAGCCTTGGGCGCTCCGATCACAGATAAAATCGTTCCTAAGCCCAACTACACACTAGCTAGTACCCTGCCATTTCAGCAAACGGTTCCTACAGAACCCAATCCCACAAATGGGCAATTTTTTCTAGATATGGAAAGGACTGTCAAAAACTTTACTTTAACTACGTTGTTTCCTAACCAACAAATTTTGCTAGACGCAACCCGTTCCATTGGAGTAACAGCCGCTGTCAGTGATAATCGCAGTACCCGTTACGATATTTTTATCGCCCTGAAAAAAGATGACACCTCAGCCGTCTCACCTAGTTCTAGTACTGCTGTAATCCCGCCTCTTACTACACCAGCAGTTACAGTCCCCTAATTCCCGAAAGCTGGTACATAGTTTTTAGTAATGCTTAAGCGAGACTAAAAACCCTGTCTGATGAGTCTCTAAGCAGATAGGATCATAACAGTCGGAATCAATATTTTAACGAATCCACTGGGGAGAACACTTTATGAATCTGGTTGAACTCCAGAACTGGCTGGACAATGCCTCTTTTGCCGTATTATTCCTCACCATGCTGGTGTACTGGGGAGGAGCAGCTTTTCCTAATCTGCCAGCAATTGCGGCTGTGGGAACGGCTGGGATGGCTATAGCTAATTTGTGCATAGCTACCTTATTAGGAGCGAGATGGATAGAAGCTGGTTATTTTCCCCTGAGTAATCTGTATGAGTCCTTATTTTTCTTAGTTTGGGGAATTACCGCAGTTCATCTTTTTGCCGAAAACACCAGTCGCAGCCGCCTAGTGGGAGTTGTCACTGCCCCTGTAGCCATGGGGATTACTGCTTTTGCTGCCCTCACCTTACCATCAGAAATGCAAGCATCAGAACCCTTAGTCCCAGCGCTGAAGTCCAATTGGCTGATGATGCACGTCAGTGTGATGATGTTGAGTTATGCCGCTTTGATGGTAGGCGCACTACTAGCGATCGCATTTCTCATTGTCACTCGTGGTCAAAACATTCAACTTCAAGGCAGTTCTGTCGGTACTGGTGGCTACCGCAGCAACGGCTACCGCTTGCACAAAGCGGGTGAGCTAATTACTGAACCAGCAACACCTGTAGGGGACAATAATGGCTTTGCTCGTTTTGAAAGTAATAACAATGGCAACGGTAATACTGCTGTGATGAATTTAGTAGCTGCTGAATCTTCTAGCGTAGCCACTGCCAATGAACCCCTTTCACCACAGCGCCTTAGCCTGGCTGAAACTCTAGATAATATCAGCTATCGCGTCATTGGGCTGGGATTTCCCCTACTAACTATTGGCATTATCGCTGGTGCAGTTTGGGCTAACGAAGCTTGGGGTTCCTACTGGAGTTGGGACCCTAAAGAAACCTGGGCGTTAATAACCTGGTTAGTTTTTGCTGCTTACCTCCACGCCCGCATTACTCGCGGTTGGCAAGGTCGTCGCCCAGCAATTTTAGCTGCTAGTGGCTTTGTGGTTGTCTGGATTTGCTATCTTGGTGTGAATCTTTTAGGTAAGGGCTTGCATTCTTACGGTTGGTTTTTTTAATTGCCCTCTAACCCCTCCTGTTGCTTGTGAGGAGGGGAAAACAAGCGATGGAAATTCACTACTATCTCCTGGGAATTATAAGTTTAGTTACAGGAGATATGTATGGGAAATACATTTGAACATCTAAATGCTGATGAAGTTGTGTCTGTAGAAGCAAATACTTTTTATAATTTAGACGTTTCTCGAACTTTCAAAGTCCATGATTTACTGATAGCTATTAGAGAATACGTCAATGCAGATAATACAACTAAAATTTAATATCAGTCCAGGCGATTAGAAATCGCAGCTACACAGACAAAACCCACCTACGTGGGTTAAAAAATCTTGATTTTGTGTTAGTCCGCGCAGGCGGACTTTGTTTGTGTAGTAGCGAATTATATTTGCCCAAAACTTTTCAAACATCC
>JAKOMP010000223.1 GCA_022241785.1 Cyanocohniella sp. LLY
GCTCTTTGTTTGATAATTAGTATCAAAATACACTCCTGCCATAATCAATTACCCAAAGCATTGTTACATTAGTTTTTTATTTCAGCTTCCAACAAACTCAACACTTTCTCCCTGATTGACTGACAAAAGTCTGAGTGCAATACAATAGTCGTATCAATGTACATTCAGTTTATGGAACCATCATCCGCTCTGCGGTGAAAGACTGGAAACAGGAAGTGATGGTACTGATTTTAGATACCACAATGCTGTGGAATGAGTATTGTATAGTACGAGTATGTGTAGAATATCGTGGACGCGCAGTACCTATGGGATGGCGAGTACTGCATCACAAAAGTAGTAGTGTGTCGTTTGAAGTGTACCAGCCATTATTACGTCGAGTATCACGCCTTGTACCGACTGGGGTAGAAGTCAGGTTTCTTGCTGATAGAGCTTTTGTTGATACTCACCTCTTGCGCTATCTCAAAGAACAATTAGGGTGGCATTACCGGATTCGGGGCAAAAATGACTTGTGGGTTTGGTGCGGAGGTAAGCCACCACGTCAACTTAAGCAATTTCACTTGGGCTTGGGTGAAGCTATATTACTCCTTGGAGTAAAAATCACCAAAGTTGATCCCTATGGGTTTGTGTCTGTTGCATTAGCTCGCGATCCAATTAGTGGAGAACTTTGGTACATCATCAGCGATGAAACTCCTACCCTCCAAACGTTTCGGGAATACAGCCAACGATTTGATATTGAAGAAAACTTTCAAGATGATAAATCTAACGGCTTTGAACTGGAGCGTTCTCAAATCCGCTCCTCGATTGCGTTATCTCGCTTGTGTCTAGTTTTATCTCTGGCAACGCTTTACTTAACTGCACAGGGACAACAAGTAGTTGCTTCCGGTCTTCGCCGCCGAGTGGATTGCCATTGGCAGCGTGGCAATAGCTATTTGAGGATTGGTTGGCAGTGGGTTAAGGGTTGCTTGCATCAGGGATGGGAATCATTCCATTCTTTGCAGCTTTTTGGTACTCCTGATCCAGAACCTGCTATTGCTTCTAAAAAACAGGCTCAAAGGCAGTATGAAAGAGAGTTTCGGGT